>NZ_OX366334.1:0-703795 GCF_947250645.1 Wolbachia endosymbiont (group B) of Eucosma cana | reverse complement strand
AGCGGCAAAACTTGGCAAAAAGGGAACTCTTTTTTCAGCAATAACTGGAGTATTTACCCAAATTGGTGCAACAGTTATAGTAATTAGAGTTGAAGAGAGTGAAAACATCAATCCAAAATTAAAAGAAGAAGAGACGCTGAAAAATATAATTGGCGGTGTTGATAAAGAGACTGGAGAGTATCAAGGGATAGAGGCATTCCTCAGTAGTGAAAGCATAGTTCATGTTGCTCCAAGAATATTAATTGCACCTCAATTTACTCACCAACTACCAGAAGATGGCAAAAATCCAGTGGTTGCAGCATTAATTCCTATAGCAGAAAAGCTGAGAAGCATAATAGTAGCAGATGGACCAAATACTAATGATGAAGAAGCAATAAAATGGAGAAAAAGTGTAGGCAGCTCAAGAGTTTACGTAGTTGATCCATGGGTGAAGGTACTTATTGAAGAAGAAATCTTGCCAGCAAGCCCATTTGTAGCTGGTTTAATAGCAAAAGTAGATAGCGAACAAGGATTTTGGCACTCACCTTCAAATAAAGAGATAAATGGTATTGTTGGAACAAGCAGGCCTATTGATTTTACGCTCGGTAATACAAATTGTAGAGCAAACCACTTGAATGAAAATGAAGTAACAACGATAATTCATCAAAATGGCTATAGGCTTTGGGGAAATAGAACATGTTCAAACGATTCGAAATGGGCTTTTCTATCAGTGAGAAGAACTGCAGATTTAATTAACGATAGTCTGCTGCGAGCTCATCTCTGGGCAGTTGATCGAAATATCACCAAAACTTACATAGATGATGTGATTGAGGGGGTGAATTCTTATTTGGCCAATTTAAAAGCGCAAGGAGCGATTATCAGTGGAAAATGTTATGCAACTTCAGAATTAAACACACCAGCAAATATTGCAAGTGGAAAAGTATACTTTGATTTTGAGTTTACACCACCATATCCAGCAGAACAGATTACTTTTCGTTCACGGCTGGTGAATAGTGAAATATCGTAAATTTTATTAAGGGAAAAAAGGAAGAAAGATGCTACCAAAGATTTTAAAGAATTTTAATGTGTTCGTAGATGGTCGGGGTTATGCAGGAAAAATAGATGAAATTACGCTGCCAAAGCTTACCATAAAAACTGAAGAATATAGAGCTGGTGGTATGGATATTCCAGTAAATATTGATATGGGCATGGAAAAGCTTGAAGCAGATTTCACTTTTTCTGAATACGATACAGAACTCTTTCGGCTATTTGGGTTGATAAATGGAAATTCAGTAGCTTTGACACTCAGAGGTGGAATGCAAGGGAGTGGTAGTAACGATATTGAAGGAGTAATAATCAACCTTAGGGGCATATTCAGAGAATTTGATTTTGGTAGCTGGAAACCTGCTGAAAAAGCAACGCTGAAGTGTACTGTAGCTGCTCATTACTATAAACTTACTATCGGTAGTAATGAATTAATAGAAATCGATGCTGAGAACATGATCCGTAAGATTAACGGTGTTGATCAAATGGCCTTGCTGCAAACGATTTTAGGGATTTAATGGAATAGATGGATGCCTTTTCATATAACCACTTTTTTATTGAAAAATTACTGATAATACTGTATAATTATTAATGTTTTTTAAGCATTTGTGCTATGGCTTTATCTAAATTTCTCGACCCTAAAAATGATATAGCATTTCGCCGTATCTTTGGTACAGAAAAGAATAAAGACATCCTCATTCACTTCCTCAATGATATTTTGAGCTTTACTGGCAAAAATGCAATACAGGATATAGAGTTTTTAAGTACTATTCAAGATCCCGAAATTGCCGCTAAAAAGCAAAGTATTGTTGATGTGCTATGTAAAGATTCAACAGGAGTACAATGGATAATTGAGATGCAGGTTGCTAAAACCAAAGGCTTTGAAAAACGTGCCCAATATTACGCTGCTAAAGCCTATTCAAGACAAGCAGATAAAGGTGATCAATACCATGACCTTAAGGAAATTATCTTTATTGCTATAGCAGACTGTATACTATTTCCGGATAAGTCTGAGTATAAATCAAAACACACCATTCGGGATGAAGATACTAATGAACATGATCTAAAAGATTTTTACTTTGTATTTATTGAACTGCCTAAATTTTCCAAAACTAAAGAAGATCAGCTTTCAAATATAGTTGAGAAGTGGGTGTATTTTTTTAAGTACGCTGATGAAACAAGTGAAGAAGAATTGGAAAGAATAACAGGAAGTGACGTAATAATCAAAAAAGCGTACGAAGAGCTAAACAGGTTTAACTGGTCAGAAAAAGAGTTTATAGCATATGAACAGGAGACCAAGCGTATTCGTGATGAACAGGCTGTCCTTGCTCAAAAACTTGATGATGCCAAAAAAGAAGGAAAGATTGAAGGAAAGATTGAAGGAAAGATTGAAGGAAAGATTGAAGGAAAGATTGAAGGAAAGATTGAAGGAAAGATTGAAGGAAAGATTGAAGTTGCAAAAGCGATGTTGACTAATAATGTTGATATTAGCACTATTGTCAAGTGTACAGGTCTTTCTGTCGATAAAGTTCAAGAATTAATTCAAGTTGAGGAAAAATAAACCCTACTATCATCTTTATATTGAGAAATTTAGTATGAAGGATCGTTAATCAAACACAAAAACTATAGTAAAAAAAATTAGTTATGTAAAAGCCGATATAGACTTTTATTTAATTAACTTTTTAAGGAGGAACATGCAAGCTATAACACTTAATAACCCAATAACAGTTGATGGAATTTCTGTTTCAGAACTTACCATTAGACGTCCAAAAGTTAGAGACTATTTGGCAATAGAACGCATTAATGGTAGTGACCTAAATAAGGAAGTGACTTTGACTGCCAACCTGACATCAGTTGCAAAAGAAGCAATTGAAGAGTTAGATATTGCTGATTATGTGAAAATTCAAGAGGTATTAAAGGATTTTTTTTCACCAATTATCCAAAAAACTTGAGATTAGAAGTACTCGTGCTTAGCTCTATCATAGGTGGTGGAGTTGAGCACATTCTTGATATGGAATTTAACGAATTTATCTTATGGGAAGAAACAGCAAAGAGGTCTAAATGTCAACGTTATCTATAAAAATCGGAGCAGTCTTAGATGGCAGTTTTAATACTGTAATAAAAGGAAGTAGCAGTCAACTTACTCGTCTTGGTGAGAATATAAGAAAGCTTGATTCATCTTTAAAATCAGTATCAAAATTTAAGCAGTTGGGTAGTGATGTTTTGACTAGCAGGGGGTCGTGGAAGGGCTTTGAAGATCAAGTAAAATCTTTAGCTAAACAAATGAAAGCAATAGAGAAACCAAGCAAAACTTTAAAAGCAGAATTTGACAAGGCCAAAACCTCCGCAATAAAAGCAAAAGAAGCATATTTGAAAAAGAGAGATGCTTTGCATTCATTTAATGAAGAAGTAAGAAAAAGTGGAAGAAATATTAAGTCATTAGTAAGCGACCAATATAAACTTGGCTCGTCCATTGAAGCGCTGAAAGGCAAGTATGGTAAGCTTGGATCTGCAATACGTAGTCACCAAAGTTTTTTAGCAAGCAAAGCACATTTTAAGTCACAAATTATAGAGACTATTGGACTAGGTCTTTCGCTTGCAGCGCCAATTAAAGTTGCTATTGATTTTGAATCGGCCATGGCTGATGTAAAGAAAGTAGTAAGGTTTGATAGTAAAAAAAATGAAGCTAGTAAATTTGCTCAAGAGCTCAAAAAGTTATCTCGTGAAATACCTTTGTCAGCTGCAGAATTAGCACAAATAGCTGCAAGCGGTGGTCAACTTGGTATTGACAAAAATGATCTTATGAAGTTTACAACAGTAGTTGCCAAAATGACCACAGCGTTTGATATGTCGGCAGAAGAAGCTGGTAATGCTATTGCAAAAATATCCAATGTCTATGGAATTAAAGTTGATGGTATGGAAAATGTAGGTAACATAATAAACCATCTTTCAGATAATACTGCTGCCAAAGCAAAGGAAATGGTTCTTACACTGAATAGAATTGGTGGTAATGCTAAACAGTTTGGTTTAGAAATTGATCAAGCAAGTAGCTTAGCAAGTGCATTCATAAGTTTAGGTAAACAACCTGAAAAAGCAGCAACTGCTATAAATAACTTTCTTAGTAAACTACAGACCGCAAGAGAGCAAAGTCCTGAATTTCACGATGCATTAGATGAGATGGGAACAAGTATAGAAGAGCTCGAACAAACTATTAAAAAAAATCCTCAAGAGGCAATATTGCAATTCCTTGAAACTTTAAAAAGAATAGACGATCAAGAGCGTGCTGGTATTCTTATGAATTTGTTTGGCTCTGGGTTTCAAGATGACATTGCTCTTTTAGTAGGAAGCTTAGACATTTACAAGAAAGCTATTGAACATTTAGCTGATAAAGAAAAATATAACGCTTCAATGCAGGACGAATTTAACAATCGGGCAAATACTACAGCTAATAAATTACAATTACTTAAAAATGCAGTATTTGAAGCTGGCATGAATCTAGGGTCAGTAATGTTGCCTACTTTAAATTATGTAGCTGGAAGTTTGAAAGCAATAACAGAGCGTATAGCTTCTTTTGCAGAAAAATATCCAACTTTAACTACGGCAATCATGAGTACTTTAGCAGCTTTGATAAGTTTGAAAGTCTTAGTAGTGGGATTAGGCTATGGAATTACTTTATTAGGAAGTACAATTTTTGGTCTTAAAGCAACAATACTGACAACATTTTCATCTTTATCAAGTATAGTTTTTCCTGCAGTAATAACAGGGCTAAGAGCAATAACACTAGCTGTAATGACTAACCCAATTGGACTTTTAATAGCGAGTCTTGTTTCTGGTGCAGCTTATGTTCTCACTAACTGGCAAAAAGTGAAAGACTTTTTCTCTAGCTTTTGGAAATCACTCATTGAACCTATAGGAAAAGCTTTTTCATGGATGAGAAATACAGTTAGTAGCATATTTGCTGAGAATAGCCCGATTAGAAAATTTGAAAATAATGGAAATGTTGTTAATAGGCTTTCTAAAAATAGCATTTTCAGTAACGGAAACCCATTGACAAGTAATAGTGCTATTAAACAATTTTCAGAAAATAGTAAAGGCAATTTTGAGAGTTTTAAAGTTAAAGGTGTTATAGAAGAAAAAAGAGCTATGGAACAAGAAGAAATTGAGAAAGCATTCAAGAAAAGTAGATATGAAAATAGGGAATCTAAAGTATATAACCAAGCATTCTATCAAACGTTTAATATCAACATTAAGTCTGAAGATGTCCGCAGCGTTGCTGATGCAGTAATAGAACGATTTAGAGAACAAGCACGTGGGGCACTTTTTGATATAGTTGAAGAGTTACATTGATGTTGCTTGGAAAATGTAAGCTTGAACCAATAAGCCTAAGATACAGTAAAGAAAAAAGGTGGTATACAATTGAATGTATTGAAAAAACGTCGCTACAAAACATTGGCTCAGGAATTGAATGTATTGATCTGACAGGAGTGATTTATCCACATTATCAGAGTAATGGCTTAGAACAGCTAAAAAATATACGTAACACTCAAGAACCACACGTTCTAGTTGATAATTCAGGAAATATACTTGGGAATTTTGTCATTATTAATGTAGAAGAAAAACAGATATTATTTTTTCCTGATGGAAAACCGAGAAAAGTTGAGTTTATTTTGAAGTTAAAAAGTTACAGTAAGTGATTTATTATTACACGAAAGAAAACGAAATGTTGGATTACATTTGCTGGAAACATTATGGATACAGTAGTGGAGCAGTGGAGGAAGTATTGCTTAAAAATCCAGGACTTGTAGAACATGGAAGTTTTTTGCCCGCTGGATTAAAAATTAAGCTTCCTAAAATTCAGAGAATATTGAAAGAATCTGTTATAAATATTTTAGATGAATGACACCAGATTTTGATATAGTAGCAAAAAATAACCCAGTAACAGAGGTTTTAAAAAAGAGTTTAATATCACTACGTGTAACTGATGGATCCGGTACTACAAGTGACGAAGCTGAGATATGCATTAATTATAGCTCTAGCGCTTTAGAACTTAAGGGTAATTTACAGGTTTTTCTAGGATATAAAGAAACAGGTTTATTACCTATGGGGGTATATAAGGCAAATCAAATTACAATACAAAGTCCACCACAAACTTTAAGAATAAAATGTGACGCTGCAAGTTTAAGAGGATCATTAAAGGAAAGAAAATCAAAGGAATGGAAAGACATTACCTTGGGAGATTTGATTAAAGAAATAGCACAAGAACATGGGTATGAAGGTAAAGTCGCTGAAAGATTTGAAAATATATTTATACCACATACCATTCAAGCAGATGAAAGCGACATGAGTTTTTTGGAAGGATTAGGCAAAAAATATGATGCACTAGTAAAACCAGCAGGAGGATATATAATTTTTATTCCGAAGGGAGAAGCAAGATCAGCGACTGGAAAGATGTTAGGTACAACAGTACTTACACCTAAAGATATTATAAATTGGGAGGTAAATTTTAATGTGCGTAACAAATATAGATCTTTTATTGCAAAATGGCACAGTTATGAAAAGGGAGAAACTATAGAAGAGAAAGTGGGAAATGAGGGTCCAAGTTATACCCTGCAAACGCTTTACTCTACCGCAGAATCAGCAATTAGTGCAGCAGCAGCTAAGTTAAAACAACTAAAACGTAGTACATCAAATTTAAATGTAACTGTTCCTGGTAATCCAGAATTATTTGCAGAAGCTAAGATCAGCCTTTCAGGATTTTGTCAGGAAATTGAAGGTGAATGGGTAATTAGCAAGGCAGAACATATTCTGAATAACAGAGGATATCAAACTATAGTAGAAGCAACAGTGAGCAAAGCTGTTTAAGTGAAACTTAAGCAAATGGTTATTTAATTCTAAAAAAATGTTAGACATGAACAAAATAAGTAAGAACATTAAGATAAATTTTCTATGGCTGATGATAACAGTTATATGTGTTGTCGTTACATGTTGTTATACAAAGAGTAAAGCTGTGTATATATTTATTGTCATTAGGCTAAGTTACCGCTTTTTTTCCATTTTTATACTTCCTGCCCTTGATTAATTTGACCTGCTAACATTTTGTTTACAGAGCCTGCTATTAACTCTGCATAATTTATTCTTATGGTAAAAATTTCTTCTTCACTCTTATTTTTCCTTGACTTGACGCGTATGGTTTATTAAATACTCCCGTCTGTCAAGGAATTTCTACTCATGAAGGTTATGGCTTAGAAGATTACTGAAATTTTGAAAAATGTAGTCTACTTCTATATTCAAATATATCAAGCAGTAATTCAAAATTAGCTATTGTACCTTTTGCACTATTATATGCAAGGTTGAGCAATTCTCTGTCCTCATATAAATCAGCAAATTTAAACTCCATGCACCCTGATTGTTTTGTGCCTAGAATATCTCCGCTACCCCTCAGCATCATATCCTTTTCAGCAATATAAAATCCATCTTGTGACTCACACATAATCTTTAACTTTGAATACGAACTTTTACTGAGATTGTCATATAACAGTACACAAAAAGACGGTTTATTTCCTCGTCCTACTCTACCTCTCAACTGATGTAATTGCGATAACCCAAACTGTTCTGCATTCTCTATAATCATAATAGTTGCATCTGGTACATCTATGCCAACTTCTATCACAGTGGTTGCAACAAGCAGAGAAAATTCATTTCTCTTGAAGGAAAACATGACTTGATCTTTCTGATCTTGAGTTAGTTTTCCGTGTATTATTCCAACTCTATCAAAAAATGTCTTTTGTAACTCCTGAAAGCGTATTTCTGCTGCGGCAACATTGAGTTCTTCATTTTCTTCTATATATGGACAAATCCAATATGCTTTTTCGCCTCTATTTATAGCATCTTTCAGTTTTTGAATAATATCTGATACTTTTTTAACGTTCATAATAACGGTTTTTATTGGCAATCTAGATTTTGGTTTTTCCCTTAAAATAGAACATTCAACATCACCATACATAGCTTGCTGCAAGGTTCTTGGAATGGGAGTTGCAGTAACAAAAAGTATATCGGTATTTTCTCCTTTTCCTACCAACCGATTCCTCTGTATCACTCCAAATCGCTGTTGTTCGTCTATGACTGCGAGTCCTAAATTTTTAAATGTAACGTTGGCTTGAAATAATGCATGAGTACCAATTACTATATTTAAAATACCACTTGCAAGTTCGTTCATAATAATCTTTCTTTCCTTGCGCGCAGTTTTACCGGTAAGCAAAGCAACTTTTATATCAGTACAAGATAGAGCTTCTTCGATCCAATTATAATGTTGCTCAGCCAAGATAGTAGTTGGTGCCATTAGAGCTGCTTGCATGTTATTTTCTACCACATTCAGCATCGCAAAGAGTGCAACTACAGTTTTGCCACTCCCAACGTCACCTTGCAGCAGACTTACCATGCGGTATCTGGATTTTTGTCTTTCTGAGATTTCATCTATCGCTCGAATTTGATCATTTGTTAATTGGAACGGTAATTCATTTAAGACCTGCTCTTTGTATTTACTCAATATTATAAATTCTTTTCCCTCTTTTTTTACATGATTTTCCCTTGCAAGCTTTAGTGCCAACTGGTACGCAAATAGCTCATCATAAGCAAGTCTTTCTCTGCAAACTTCTGCTTCTGCGAGTGAGCTCGGTCTGTGCAATCTTATGATGCTTTCTTTCCAATTCAGCCATTTCTTTTGCTTGATTAATGTTTCATCTATCCACTCTGGCAAATCAGGCAAATCTTTTAGATTAGAACTTATTATGTTTCTAATGCTCTTGTTAGTAATACCGCGACATAATTGGTAAATTGGCTCTATGCAGGCTATTTCTTTAAATTGATTGATATCAGACAACATGTAATCTGGGTGAGTAATTTGCCAATGTTCGGCAAACTTTTCAAGTTTACCACTGATTACTATATCTGTTCCAACTGGAAATAATTTATACAAATATTTAACTGAGTAATTAAAAAAAACTATAAATAAATACTGACTTTCACTTTCAACGATTATTTTATATGGCCTACCTCTAACAGTGGGGCGCTGGTGCTCATACACTTTTGCCACAAAAGTTGTAAATTCTCCCACTTGAGCATCAGGTAGTGATTTACTTCTATCCACATAACTGAGCGGCCTATAAAACAGCAAGTCCATTACTCTGTCTCCACCGCAAAGTTTAGGCAATATTGCGGAATGAAACTTTAGTATATTCTCAATTTTACTATTTAGAAAAGTCAGCACACTTGACTGCTCATCAACATTCATACTGTGTAAAACCGTTTATTCATAATAGAGCCTTACTAAAATCCTGTCACCCTATTATGACTGTCTATGTTAAGTATATTATTGACATATTAACTATTTTTATGTATTATTATACTATCAGCAATTCATATCAAAGTATTAACAATGAACAACTCTATACAGGAAAAAAAGGGAAATCCAGTAGTTACGCTAAAGGCTCAAGCGGAAAAGTTTGATTTTAGCAGGTTAAGGGCTGATAAAACCAATGAGTCAGCAAACACTGGTGAGCAGATGTATGAAGATTTTCGAAGAATGAGATTTGTTATTAACAGCAAAAATCTAGACCAAAGTTTAATTGGTGCATTGATAGACGGAGCTAAGCAATACAATTTTGATGAAGTTTGGGATAGGTATTATAAAAATCAAGGGATACCTTATAATGCACCCATTTGTCTAGACCATTTTTTTCAAAGTGATCCGATTTTTAAAATGAATATGTTGATAAATACGTCGACACACATTTAAAGTATTTATCAATATATTCATTTACTGTTTATGATAATAAAGATCAGCAGGAACTTTATAATGTAGAGTCTGATGTCGCCTTCTATAGTTATACCAAGCAACAAAATCATTTATTATAAGATTTAAATCTCTGATACTATTTGGTCTATAATAATATATAGCTTCTTGCTTTAAAGTTCTCCATAAGCGCTCAACAAATATATTGTCGAAGTAACGTCCTTTATGGTCCATACTGATTTTAATATTAGCACGCTCTAATTCCATAATAAAGTTGTAGCTAGTAAACTGCACCCCCTGATCACTATTAAAAATCTCAGGTTTACCTTGTTTTAGAGCTTCTTTGAGAGTATAAAGGCAAAATCCAGCATCGAGATATGGTGATAATGAATGAGCAATAATATAGCGACTATACAAGTCCATTATTGCCACAAAATAGATAAACTTACCTTCTACCATAATATATGTTATATCAGTAGCCCATACCTGATTAACTCTACAAATAATCAAATCTTTGAGTAAATAAGGATATATTTTATGCTTTTTTTCTTTAATACTTGTATTACATCTTTTTCTACAATACAGCCCACTAATCTTCATTTTTTTCATAATTCTTAAGATTTTTTTGTGATTGACTACTACTCCACTCGCTATGATTTCAGCAGTAATTTTACGATATCCATAACGGCAATCAGAAGCCAAATATACTTCTTGAATCAAATTTGCTACTTCACTTTCGTTATTAATTATAGGCCTATAATATAGGCTAGATCTGCAAATCCCCAATAAATCAGCCTGTTTCCTAATTGACAGATCAGAATCTTTTTCTATAAACCTTACTCTATCTTTTTTGCTTATTTCAGTAATTTTTTTTTCAAATAGCTATTTTCCACTGTCAATTCTCTTATTACTTTATGTAAACTTTCTATTTCTTGCGCTAAGATTCTTTGTTTTCTCGCACTTTCACTTTCTTCAACAAATAGGTCTTTTAACCTTGCCAATACTCTATCACGCCAATCATATAGATTTGTTGATGGTATTTTATATTCACTACATATCTCAGCTGTGCTTTTTTGATTTTTTATTGCTTCCAAAGCTATCTTTGCTTTTAACTCTGGTTCATATTTTTTTGTTGCCATACTTTTACCCCTTTACCTTCCTACTCGGATCAACCATTTTTTTTTGGTCTAGTTTATGGGGTGCATTATAGCTCACTAGAATTCGCACTTGAATCTCAAGATGGGAAAGATGATGTGATATATAAAGATGGCAAATTGTCACTTACTGTACCTCGAAAATTGAGAGATTATAAAACTGATGGCATAAGTTTATTTGATATTATTAAAGAATATTTCTATAAATTCTGCGAGAAGTTAGGGTTCAAGTTTGAAGTAGAAATAGAGCATGATTTAGGTGATCCGATGAGCTACCTCGAAGAGGTAGCTCTGCCCATTCATAGCAATGAACACGAAAATACACCCTAAAACTAACAATTAAAATATCTCAAGTTCTGTTAGCTTATTTGCATAGTCAGTTGTACTAGACGCAACTTAATCTGACAGAAAAACTAATATCAATCTCTATGTTTGATGCTACTAATATTTTTCTAAAAAGCAATATGCTTGCTATCAAGAAAAGTCTGCATAGCAATATTTACCTAAATGAGGCCTTGTCTCAATTCCTAAATATAGCTGTGATTTTCTGGTTTATCATAGCCCATATCAGTCAAAATGCGCGATAATAGCACCATCAAAGAAAGATATATTAAAAAGATTAGCGGCAGTAATTGCAGTTTTCTCTGTTTGCCATAGCAACTCTTGAGTAGGTATCAATAATAATGATAATCTATATATCTGCTATAAAACCTCGAGATCCGTAGAATAGGGCTGACTAAGGTTCTCATACATTCCTGTATGCTGAGAACATAAAAGCTCTTTTGATTCTATTCCTAAATCCTCAAGTATTTGCTCCTGTTCAGCTATAAGTTCTGATAGCCCTGTTCCACTTTCACTTACTTCACTTCGTTCAAGACACATAAGTTCTGTTAACTCTGCTATGTCTTCTCTAGAAAGCTGATTTTTTTCAGAAAAAGTTGCTTCACTCATATGGTCCTCTTTTTGATATAAAGAGTATCTTATACAAGAGAATAACTAAAATAATCTAAACTCTTGTGTCATATTTGTAGCTTGGTGTAGTTATATGGTACATTTCAGATAAGAGTACTGATTATCTAATTGTAGGAGAAGACCTAGTCAAAATATAAAAAAGCAGTGGAATTGGGGGTGGTAAATTCAGAAGTGTCTGAATAACTGTGTGAACTAAGTTCGGAGGAGAATAGTATCAAGAAAGGAGAAAATTATATGGTCTTACCTTTATTGATGTATTAATTGAGAAGAGTTCTTCAAAGTTAATGTTTTGTTAGTTGTTTCATACTGAAATAGGAATATATAAATAATTAGGAGAATGTTATGCGGTCTAATTCCAATTCACTTAATAAATACGGATATGTATCTGATGCAAATGGATTGTCTCACCAACAAATGGGAATGTATGATGATTTAGGAAGATATGAAGTTGCTGATGAAGATATGATGTACCAAAAAAACTATGGTATTATTGGTGATAGTTTAAAAAAAATAACAAATCTGACTGGAGATACAGCAAAGAGTATAGCAGATTACCTTATTAAACCTGTTAGTGATCAGGTTGCAAAGCAAATCGTTGTTCCATTAGGAACGGAGATTATAAGTAAAATTGTCGTACCTATTACAAAGAAAGTTGCAGAACAAAATCAAGACATGATAAAAGAGCTAACAGATAAACTCATGGTTCGCGTGGAAGATTTTGCTCGGTTACAAATAGAAAAATTAAAAGAAGACGTGAAGCAAGAGATAACATCAATACCAGGTAAAGTTTTAGAGAAGATAAAACCTTCTTCATGGCTTCCATGGAAAGCAGAAAGTTTGGATGAAGCTTATTCTGACACTTATGTACCAAATGATATAGATGAATTTGCATGGTAGAGCTTCAAGGTTTAGCAAAATGTTTTTTGGTTTATATTCGCTTGAGGTTAACATCATTGGCATTAAGCTTTTTTTATGGAATATAATAGATTTCTTGCATAACCAGCCAGCTTGGTATCCAATAAGAAAATCTTGATTCCAGCGTCACGAGCTGGAACTCTTTGAATTCCAGTTATGCAAGAAATCTAATACCAAAATGTTAAATGATCTTACTGTATATCTACAAATTCTTCCTGTGATTTTCAACTCTAGAGGTTATGTTTAAATTATAATATCTACCAAAAAAATAGTCATTTTGCTTGGATATTTGATATAATTTAGATCTATTAAAGCAAAAGCATGAATGAAGTAATAACATTTGGTTGTCGTCTAAATTTCTACGAGAGTGAGTTAATCAAAGAAGCATTAAAAAAAGCAAAGAGAGAAAATGTTGTTGTAGTGCATAGCTGTGCAGTGACAAACGAAGCAGAACGCCAAGTGAAGCAAAAAATACGTAAGATCTATAAAAACGACCCAAGTAAAGAAATTATCGTAGTTGGCTGTGCCGTTCAATTAGATCCTAAATCATATAGTGATATTCCTGGTGTAAGTAAAGTGCTAGGTAATCAAGACAAGCTAAGAGCTGAAAATTATCTACTAAATAATGATGAAATCTTAGTCAGTGATAACCAAGTAGAACCTATTCTCATTAATGGATTTGAAGATAAATCAAGGGCATTTATTGAAATTCAAAATGGTTGTAATCATAGCTGCACATTTTGCTCAATTACTGAGGCAAGAGGGAATAATCGATCTGTGCCAGTAAACAATATTATAGAGCAAATTAAGATTTTTATAGAAAATGGGTATCAGGAAGTGGTGTTTACAGGTGTTGATATTACTGATTTTGGTACAGATTTGTTTGGTAAGCAATCACTTGGTTCAATGATTAGAAGAGTTTTAAAGGATATACCACAGTTAAAGAGGCTAAGACTTTCCTCTATTGATGTTGCTGAAGTTGATGATGAACTAATGGATTTAATAGCTAATGAGTCAAGACTTATGCCTCACTTACACTTGAGTCTACAGTCTGGTAATAATTTAATACTAAAGAGAATGAAACGTCGTCACAATAGAGAACAAGTGATAGAATTTTATCATAGAATGAAGAGTTTAAGACCTAATATAGCATTTGGTGCTGATATTATTGCTGGATTTCCAACAGAAACTGACGAAATGTTTCAGGATACAGTTGATTTACTGAAAAAAACAAATATAGTTTACCTACATGCTTTTCCATATTCAGAGCGGAAGAACACACCTGCTGCACGGATGCCACAAATACCAGAGAATGTGCGTAAAGAACGAGTAAAGCATCTAAGAGAAATAAATAAAGAAATGATGAGCAGTTTTTATCAATCTTTGCTCGGCACTGAGCAAAGCGTTTTGGTTGAGCAGAATAATATTGGTAGAACAGAAAATTTTGCATTAATAAAACTTACATCAAGAGTTCAAGCTAAAAGTATTGTGAAAGCTCATGTTAAAGGAGTGGAAAATAATTGTTTAATTGGAAATATTATTTCTTAATTTTTGTACATTAAAGGAATATATGATATAGTAGTTATACTATAAGTGATAATTCATTTATGATAATTAGAATATCTATTGCTTTATTTTTCATCTTCATTCCGTGTATCTATTTTTTTATTACTTATATCAGTAACAATACACACATTGAGCAAGTACAATCCTTAAAATTAGAAACAGACAATAATGAAAGTGTAATACGTTCTGAAGAGGTTGCTGAAAAAGAAATACCAATAAAATATCAAGAACTTGAAAGTAATTCACCTTCTATTTTCCAAGCAGCTGATCAGAAAAATATGTGGCCAAGTATTGCAGATCAAACTGAACCTACAAAGGAAAAATCAAAAAAACTTGATTTTTATGTTAGTGCTAACGGTGGTAAGATATACCATGATAACTCAGACACATTTGTAAAGGGTATAAAGGCAATAGGAGAAAGGTTTATTCGTTTAATCAATACAGATGATTCTGATCTTTCTTGGCTAGAAATTCAGATGTTAAGGCTTGTCAAAACTGGATTAGTAAATGAAATTAAGAGTATAGAGAAATTTAACGGCAAAATTGATTTCCAGTGGCTTAGGAGCGTATCTTTAGGTTACTATGCTGGGGAAAATGGCCGAGTTGATTTTGAAGCTATGTATTCTACAGCCAATATTGAAGATAGTAACTCTCCTCCGTTATTTGATAAATCAGCAAGCGTGTTTGCATTTTTATTAAACTTCTATTATAACTCCAGTATTCGAGATACACAATTTGCTCCTTATATTGGTCTTGGTATAGGGCCAACAGTTTTTAGATTAAAAAAGATTAATGGATCACCAGAAAATTCAATGCCACTGAATGTTCCTTGGTTTGCTTATCAAATAAAGCTTGGTGTTAATTATTTAATAATTCCAGAAGTTAAAACCTTTTTCGGCTATCGTTACTTTAGTATCCCAATACCTATTGCAGATGATATATCCACTCATAATATTGAAGTTGGTTTGATGTTTAATTTTTAGTAATAATATCTGTTCAAGGGCATCTTAAGCAAAAGTGGTCAGTGCTTCTTTTCTTGCCATTAGACTTCTTGGATAACTTAAGAAACAAGTAGTAGAAGCAATATTAGGGAAGGTATAAATTTTGAGCAGGTAAGTAAACTTGATGAAGAGAAGCTTCGAAGACTAAGAGGAGTAAAAAGAAAAACATTGGAAAAATAATAGAAATTTTAATAGAGGAAGAGGCCAAGAAAAAGGTAAGAGGAGGAAAACCAAATAAACAATGCATGTTTGTTAATAGCACTAGGCTCTGTGGAATTTACTATGAGGCTGCATATAGAGTATCAAAGTACTCATTAAGTAATGAGTTAGATGATATTGATATTAGCAGCTATAGCATGCTTGTAACAACTAATTCTGTACATTAGGAGCACCATGGCAGTGTTTGTATTTATGCCCGGAATGACAAGGGCACTTGTCATTTCTTGAAACTTTGGTAAAATTATCTTTTTTAGTAGGGTATAATCTGTTGCTTATCTCTTGGTTATTTACCAACTTAAAGTGCGCTAGGCGATAAATGGTTAGCTCTTTCCATTTTTCAAGCATCGACTCAAACATTAAGAAAGCTTCGCGTTTAAATTCATTTAATGGGTCTTTTTGCCCCATGGCACGCAAATTTATGCTTTGTCTTAGGCTTTCCAAAACCGAGAGGTGTTCCCTCCATAAATGATCAAGTGTCATGATCATAACTTGTTTCACTATCGTATTCCACAAATCTGTAGTTTGTTGACTATTGAAATATTTTTCTTTTTCAGTAAAAAATTCTTGTATCTTACCATTTACATAATTCAAGGCTTCTTGTTTATTCAAAAACTCTGCTAGGGCTTCCTTATTAAGCGTTACCCCGTACCTTGTGTAGAATTCTTTTGCAATATCTTCAACGTAATCTTCGTAGTAATCACTTCGTACTATACCTTCTATTACACTCTCATTTACTTCGCTATATACTTCAACTAAATCATTGACTTCATTGTTTAAAATATGATTTCTCTGCTTAAAAATAACCTTACGTTGATTGTTGATTACATCATCAAACTTCAGCAAAGACTTCCGCACATCATAATTTCTAGCTTCAACTTTTTTCTGTGCTTTCTCAAGTGCTTTATTAATCCATGGATGATGAATAGCCTCATTGTTCTTTAGTCCCACTCTTTGTAAAAAATTCCTCATTCTATCAGAGCCAAATATCCTCATTAAATCATCCTCAAGTGATAAAAAGAACTTAGAAAGCCCAGGGTCACCCTGACGACCAGAACGGCCACGTAGTTGATCATCTATTCTCCTGCTTTCATGCCTTTCGGTTCCGATAACACATAAGCCACCAGCTTTTATAGCAATTTCCTTATCTTTTTTTACTCTTTCGACTATTTCTTGATATTTTTTTTCTCTTTCATCAGCATTTTTTATTTTCTTGAGCTCTATTTTTGCAATCATTTCAACATTTCCACCAAGCTGAATATCAGTTCCACGTCCTGCCATGTTTGTTGCTATAGTAATGCTTCCTGGCACCCCAGCTTGAGCTATTATGTATGCCTCTTGTTCATGATAGCGAGCATTCAATACTGAATGCTTAAGAGAATAGCTTTGCAAAAGCGCAGAAAGTTTTTCAGAGTTTTCAATACTTACCGTACCAACAAGGACTGGTTGTAGGCGTTTGTGGCATTCCTCTATAAACTTCAATACAGCACTAAATTTTTCTTTTTCTGTGCCATAAATTTCATCATCAACATCTATTCTTTTAACAGGCACATTAGTTGGAATTTTTACTACATTTAATCTATATATATCACGAAATTCTTCTGCCTCTGTTGCTGCTGTTCCTGTCATACCAGAAAGTTTGTTGTACATACGAAAGTAGTTCTGAAATGTGACTGATGCTAAAGTTTGACTTTCATACTGAATTTCAAGATTCTCCTTTGCCTCCAGTGCCTGGTGAAGACCATCAGAATATCTCCTACCTTCCATCATGCGCCCAGTAAACTCATCAATAATTACCACCTTACCGTTTTTCACTATATAATCTTTATCAGCAGTAAACAGCTTATGTGCACGAAGTGCTTGATCTATATAATGAGTCAGTATAATATTGCTAGTATCATAGAGCGAGGAATTTCCAGGAATGAGGTTATACGATTTTAGTAATTCCTCCACTCGTGAAATGCCATTTTCAGTGAGGAACACTGCTCTACTCTTTTCATCGACTTCATAGTCAGAATCAACTAATTTGATTACTATTTTATTGATATGCTTATATATCTGATTATTTTCCTCAAGTGGGCCAGAAATAATGAGCGGAGTACGCGCTTCATCAATCAGTATAGAGTCTACTTCGTCTACTATCGCGTAATTGAAGCCTCTCTGAACCATATCTTCTTGAGAAAATTTCATATTATCTCGTAGATAATCAAAGGCAAGTTCATTATTTGTTGAGTATACGATATCTGCGCTATAAGCCTTTTTTCTCTCGTCGTCTGTCAAATTATTTGTAATAAATGCAACAGAAACTCCAAGAGAATTATATAATTTACTCATCCACTCTGTATCTCGTTTTGCAAGATAGTCGTTAACAGTTACGACGTGCACACCTTTTCCTTCTAAAGAATTTAGATACGCAGCTAAAGTTGCGACGAGTGTCTTTCCTTCTCCTGTTTTCATTTCTGATATCATGCCATTATGGAGAACCATGCCACCAATTAGCTGAACGTCGAAATGCCTCATGTTAAGGAATCTCCGTGATGCTTCTCGTACAACCGCAAATGCAGGTACGAGAAGGTCATTTAGTGTTTTTCCATTTTTCAGTTCTTGTTTTAATTCCGCAGTTTTACTAGCAAGATCCTCATCAGATAAGCTCTGCATTTCTTGCTCTAGCGCATTAATCTGCTGAGCAATTTTTCTGAAGGATTTTATTATCTTCTTGTTCGTTGATCCAAATATCCTTTTTATAAAAAAAAGTGACAACGTAAAGATGAAGAATATAAGAATAGTTGTTAAAACTAACGTAGAGTCTGGCATAAACTTAGGTAAAGTTTTATTTAATATGAGATTATATTACTAAACGTAACCTGCGGCAATTAGATTCAGAAAATCTTTATTTACAAACTAAGGAAAAGATTCTTGCAGATGAAATGTAAAAGAGTCTATTTATTTTATTAAATATTATAATTAATAATTAAACTTTCTTAATAAATTATTAAAATAGTGTTAAGCTACATGTATAAAACGGTTAGTGGAGTTACAATGTTAAGCAATATTATAAAAGTAAAATTAGAGAAAAATAGTTGTCCTTTTGAAGAATTAGAAGAATTTTTTGCTTCATTAAAATTTGGTACAAAAGGGTTTAAAGATTCTTAAATAAAATTAGTTTGCCAAGTATTGGAAGATTTCACCTTAATTCTACCAAGAGAGGCAGTACCTAATTCTTTCGCTTTGAAGCTTTTATCTTTGCTAATACCAATTCCCGTTACACGGGAAACAGATAGACAATAATGGAAGAAAAGCCATAATGAAATAAGTGAAATAGTTTAGGTATAAATGGCACTCAGATCAAAATTATTGGATGAAGAAGTAGTAAAATCAGCAAAAGAGATGCTGAAGAAAGTAAGGAATAATGCATATGTTTCAAAAAAACTAAACGCTGTAATTGCAGCAAAAAAGTACAGTATAACGTCTGTAGCAAAAATATATTGCATTTCAAGAAAGGCACTAACTTCGTGGATAAAACTCTTGAAATTTGGCAGAGAAGAAAAACTGTTTGCTTCTCGATCACGCCGAAGAAAAACTAAATTAAATCAGGCTCAACTACAGCAAATTGAAGCATGGATAGAAGAAAACCCTAATATTACCATTAAAGAAATGAGAATAAGAATACAGGAAAAGTTCGACTTAAATATTAGCAAATCTACAGTACACCGCCATATGCAAAAGATGAAATTTTCATATATTACACCAAGACCAGTACACAACGTACAAGATAAAAGTAAACAAGAGGAATTCAAAAAAAAATCTCAATGAAGTTATTGGAAAGTATCCTGAAAAAGAGCTATTTTTCTTTGATGAATCAAGGTTTGGCACACATTCGAAAGTTGGGCATGGATGGTTTAAAAAAGGTACTAGAACTCGGGTTAAAATAAAGTTAGGTAGGCATAATTTTTATCTCTACAGTGCAGTTAATCCTAAAAATGGAGAGAGTTTTAGCTTATTTGCACCAAATGTTAACACTGATTGCATGAATATATTTCTTGAGCAAATGTTGCAATATCTAGGGACAAGAGAAGCTGTTCTTGTTATGGACTGTGCTAGTTGGCATAAGTCAAAAAATTTAAAGGTACCTAAAAACATTGAGATTATATACCTACCTCCATATTCACCTGAACTTAATCCTGTTGAGAGGCTTTGGTTATATATAAAACAGAACATTTTGCGCAATAAAATATACAGTACTATTGCTTTGCTTGAGAGCACTTTATGCAAATTTCTTACCTCTCTTGCTACTTCTACAATTAAACAACTCTGCTCTGTTTCCTATTTGACTCCACAACAATGAGAATTGGTATAAGTTCTACACAATATAAGAATTGTTTTTTATTTCTATTAAGCTTATATTAAAAATTTAAGCTTAACTATGAGGTTACTGATCAAACTATTTTCATTATTATTCGTGGTAGGGAGTGTCAATGCTAGGGTAATTCTGGATAAGGAGATGTTTTATGCAGAACTAGATGGAAAAATAGATTTAAGATTTGGCTACGCTTTCAACAGAGATTCTTTTAGCTCTACAAAAGACAAGACCTCAAGTTATTCAGACCTGCGCTTTCTTTATTTGCAGCAAGTTTATCCCAATACGCAAATGGGGTTTAATGTTAAGGCAGGAGTTTCTGCTATTGCAAACCTAAAAGCATTAGACATAGAAAAATTAGAAATGGAGAAGTGCTATTTTATCATAAAGAACCAGGAGTTTGGATCAGTTGAATATGGTAAAGGAAGTTTAGTTAGTCAGAGTATGTTAATTAACACTTCAAAAATTTACACAGCTGCTGGAGGAATAAATGGTCATTGGACAGATTATGCAAATTTGCGCGGTAATAAAAAAAAAGATGATGGTTCTGGGTATGATAAGGGTAAGGTATTTTGGGTCAAGCCTAATATTTATAGCGACTATAATAGACTAGAACTAAAGTTAAAACAACCAACGTTAAACTATATCTCTCCTAAAATCTATAACTTTCAACTTGGATTTAGTTATGTTCCAGGTAAAAATAATTTACAATATAACAATCTAATAGCCGCTGGTCTTTCGTATGAAAATGGCCTATCAGATGATATAAGTTTTACTACTGCCTTGGCTGGTGAGTTTGCAAGGGAAAATTTAACTGACTGCTCGGATGGTACTTCTCAAAATTATGAATGCCGTAATCAATTACTACACTGGAATTTTGGATTGAAGCTAAAACTTTTTGAACTTGATTGCATTTTTTCGTACGGTAATGGCGGTAAATCTGGTGAGAAGCGTAGTCCTGAAACAAATAATATGCATTATGTAAATGCAGGTGTTGCTTATCATTCTGATTCTCGTAAAGTGAGCTTAACATATTTTAATAGTGTTAGGTATATTGCAGGTAAAGGTACAAACGAATTCACATCACAGGCTTTCAGTCTTGAATATCCATTAGCTCTTGGCACTTCATACTACTTCGATATTGTAAAATTTAGTACTCAGGAACCTGTAGTAAAAGATAACAACTACGGGTATGTGCTTTTGGCCGGATTGAAGCTAAGTTTTTAGTGAAGTAACTGGTATGTAAGTATTGTAGTAATGAGAGTAAAATTGAGTTGTTAATATATTTGATATTATAAAAATAACTATTACATAAGATTTTCAATAAAAAGACATTCTGTTACTAATCCAAGTGTAGGAGAAAACGGTTATTAATTAGCAAACCAAGCTCTTCAGTAAGCGCATCTCTTCAGGTGCTCTTTTTTTCTTTTTTATATATAAAAAAATTAGATAGTATTGTGAGTGCGGTTTTTTCTGTGTTCTGATGCTTTTCAATTCTATAGCTTTTGTATTGAATTTCCTTTTTTTACTACTATTTCTCTATATTGTTGTAAGAAAGAACAGAAAATTTAGTGAGAATCTTGAGAAGAATTTACTTAAAGTAGAACATGAACTTCAAGAGGCAAAACAGGCTTTAGTAGATAAAAATAAGGAAATAGTTGATTTGAAAGTGAGGAACGCAGAACTTCAAGTAATTCTTCAGAAAGAGCGTGAAGAAAAGAAAAAGGAAATAGAATTACTAACAAAAGCAGAGGAGAGGCTTACGAACACTTTTAAAGCACTTTCTCTTGATGCTCTTCAGGTAAACAATAATAATTTTCTGAACTTAGCAAAAGAAGTGATCGATAATAAGCTAAAAGAAACAGAAAGTGACTTCAAAAAAAGGCAAGCAACGATCAACGAAGTTATCACTCCAATAAAAGAAAAATTAGAAAAATTCGACAGTGAAATACGTGAGCTAGAGAAAGAGAGGGTAGGGGCCTACGAAGGTTTAAGGGAGCAAATTGGAGCATTAATGAACCAAACTTCTAGCCTTGCTAACGCCTTGAGGAAACCTCACATTAGAGGTAAGTGGGGTGAAATGCAGCTCAAAAGAGTGATAGAGATGGCGGGAATGATTGAATATTGCGATTTTTTTACTCAAGCCTCAGTGATTGATAAAAACGAGGACAATTTGTTGCGTCCTGATTTAATAGTAAAAATGCCATCAGGAAAGCAAATAATAATAGATGCTAAAGTACCACTTGATTCTTACATGGATGCTATGTCGCAAAATGATTTACAGATACAAAAGGAAAAATTGAAGAATCATTCTCTGGCAATAAAAAAACATATAAATGATCTAGGCAGAAAGGAATATTGGAACCAATTTGAAAATACGCCAGAGTTTGTGGTGCTTTTTTTAACAGGAGAAGGGGTTTTCAGCGCAGCACTAGAATGTGAACCAGCTTTGATAGAAATTGGAATAGAAAAAAAAGTAATTATTGCAACACCAATCACTTTAATTGCGCTACTTAGGGCAGTAGCCTATGGATGGAAGCAAGAGATGATAGCTGAAAATGCAAAGAAAATAAGTGAACTAGGCCATATTTTATATGAGCGAATCTGCACAATGGGCGAAAATTTTGATAATTTACGCAGAAGCTTAAAAAGTGCTGTTGATCATTACAATAAAACTGCTGGTTCGCTTGAGGTAAGAGTGTTTCCTGCTGCCCGAGAATTCAATAAGCTTGGTATACATGCAAAAAATAAAGAACTCACTGCTGCAAAAGAGTTGGAATCTTTACCACGCAGTTTACATGCTGAGAGGTTGAAAGTAGATTAGTATTTCAGGTCTCCTTAACTTACATTTGCTGATTAAAACAACTTTCTAAAAATTTTTTTTATATAGCTCAATTCCTGCACATCATTTGCTGCATAAACAGGTATAGTTTTTTGCTCAGTACCAGGTATTTCTACAAAAATTTTGCCCACTTCTTGACCTTTTTTAATTGGTGCGGGTACCATATCTTTATACTCAATACGCACTTTAATTTTATCATGTAATCTGCGGTTATAAGTTATGGTAACATCGTTTGCAACTGTAACGGGCACTTTTTTATCTTTTCCATAAACAATATTTATTTCTTCAACTACGCTATCCTTAGCAAATATTTTCTTGGTATTAAAATGATTTAAGGAATATTGTATTAGTCTTTTTGCTTCCTCTATTCGCTCTTTCTCGGTGTCCAAACCATTCACAACAGCAAAAATTCTCCTATCGTTCCGTTTTGCAGATACTATAATTCCATAACCACCAGCACTCGTATGACCTGTCTTTAGACCATCAACTCCAATATCATGGAAAAGTAAAAGATTTTTATTTTTTTGTACAATATCGTTATATGTCAAATATTGTTCAGAGAATAGATCATAGTATTCAGGAAAATCGGTGAAAATTCTTTTTGCCAGTGTTACCAAGTCTTTTGCGCTCATAAAATGGTTTTCATCTGGCCATCCACTTGAGTTAACAAAATGACTATCATTAAGATTCAAATCTTGTGCAACTTCATTCATTTCAGCAACAAAATTCTCTTCTGATCCTGCGATACCCTCGGCTAGCACTATGCATGCATCATTACCTGAGGCAATTGTAATTCCTTCAAGCAGTTCTTTTACAGTAACAAATTGACCTTCTTTCAAAAACATAGAAGAGCCTTTCCTTTCCCATGCTTTTCTACTTACTCGAAATTTATCTTCCATTTTTATTATTCCAGCTTTTAGATAATCGAAGGCCACATATAAAGTCATTAACTTGCTCATTGAAGATGGGGCCATTTTTTCACTGGAATTATGGTCAAAAATGAAAGAGTCTGAAGCTAAATCTAAAACAACTGCTTGCTTTGCTTTAGTTCTAAACTGATATGAGTACGAATTAAAAGGGAGTATAAAAATTAATAGCAAAGTTACTAATTTGCTTAACATATTTATAATTTTAAATTTATAATGTGCTAAATTAATAGTATGATTTTGCACGAGCATTTCAATAGATCTCTTGCATAAAACTTCCTTGACAAACTGCGCCAGCCCCCTTATTATGACAATAAGAGTATTTATCCTTGTTTTCGATCCGCGCGGGTTCAACAACAAAAATTCAGTAAAAAACTCAGATATTTATTGGCAAATTACATAAAAATTATAGCGGCTGCATGTCTTTTTTATTTTTTCTACATTCAGCCAAAACGCGCTTATTTTAAGCGTTAGCACATTATTACAGCGCCAATTTACATTATTATAGGGTCAAAACTCGTTACACGGGGATTTTTTTGCCTTTTTTTTCGCTTGGTAAATTTATTAATATTTGAGGTGTCATTCCAGTGCTTGACACTGGAATCCAGGAAAGTTTAGCTTATGAGCAAGCAAACTAGCATAGAAAGTGGTTGCAACATTTTCGGTGAGATTTCAGAAAGGCTAGATTCCAGTGTCAAGCACTGGAATGACACCCTCTTGGATGGAGGACAGTGTCAGCTACTTTCATGACACCATTTGCTGTCTTCAAAAATTTACAATTATGCTTCATGTGTTTTATTAAATATTTTACTTAAAAATTCAATTTCTTATTATAAGAGATAAGCAATTCATGAATAATGAAAGATTACAAAAAAGGTCATAGAAAGCGCCTAAGAGAGAGAATTATTTTAGATAACGGACAATCATTGCTTGATTATGAGATTTTAGAACACATTTTATATTCAGCATATAGTAGAATCGATGTAAAGCCAGTAGCAAAGAGTTTGATAGAAAATTTGGGCAGTTTAAATAAAGTTTTTAATGCCGATTTAGAAGCACTGCAAAATATTGAAGGAGTTAATAATGCAGCCATATCTGCTATCTTTTGTGTGAAACAGGCTTTTGTTCGTTCTGCACGAGAAGAAATAAAGGACTTACCTATAATCAATAATTGGAAAAAATTGCTTGATTATTTAAAAGCAAGTATAGGAAGCCTTAATAAAGAAAATTTTCGCGTTATCTATATGAATAAAAGATATCGTCTAATAGCGGAAGATCTGCAGAACTTTGGTACAGTAGATCAAACTCCTATTTACGTTAGAGAGATCATAAGACGCGCTCTTTTGATTGGCTCAACATCGATTGTAATATCCCACAATCACCCAAGTGGAGATATACAACCTTCAAGTAGCGATATGTTTCTCACCAGACAGCTTGCAGAAGCTTGCAAAAGCATAGGAATAGAATTAATAGATCATATTATTATCACGTTTAGTAGCTATTTTAGTTTCAAGGAAAATAGGCTTTTATTAGAGTAGATCTAAAATTACTTTTGCCATTTTTCTTATTATGGAAGTAAAGCTATACATGAGGTGGTTGCCAGTGGAACAAAAATTTTCCTTCTGGAAGACAATGTGTGATTTAGGTAGTGGCAAATTGAAAGAAATACATGGTATTTGCCACTATTAGAAATCTCCTGTTTTGATAAGACTTATGAGGTCTTTGTTGGTTTTTTGAATTTTGTTGAAGCACTCACATGCTTACTCTAATATTTTGTTCACAGAGCCTAGTTAGCTCAATTTCAAAGTTAATTTGTGAAGCTCTGAGTTCTGTTAGGGGATTTTCTGGTTGAATATCTAGCTTATTCTGTATGTTCGGTAAACAAATTAAAGCCGAATCAAAAATTTTATCATACTGCTCTGCTTCATGTGCGCAATTGATTATTTCTTCGAATTCTTCCACATCTTGCGGCGTATCTTTTAATATTGCGCTTATTTGGTTTAGGTTTTGACAAATTTTTTCCTGATATCCAACAATTCTCTCTTGATATATATCAATCATTTTTTGACATGAGGTGCCTCTAAATGGGTGTTCTGCTTTTTCCTTTATGTAGGAGCTCTGAAAATTTTTGCAACTAAGGACTGCTTCTCTACATTTTTTTATGTCACTAATTATACTGGTTATTGACTTACTTGCTTTCTCCTGCTCTTCTTTTTTGATTATACATTCATTCTTTGTTTGGCTCATTTTATCATACAGATTTCTGCATTCTTTATAGGATGCCAGCGGTTGTAATATTCCTTCTTTTACACCTTTATCATAAAAATTCTTCAACTCATCGCTTGATAGTATTCGTATAGCATCTTCCCTTTTACCTTGTGATTTAGGATACTTTTTGTTCAGTGAACTAATATAATTTAATAGGAAACTCTTAGTTAAATCTTCCTTTTTAACTTCTGATAATTTTTCTAGTGTTTCTATATATTTCAAAGTTTCCGCAAAAAGCTGCGCACCAGATGTAGCAAATCCTGGCAGTGGTTTGCTCTGCGCCTTATAAAAATCGGTTTGTAAAAAATCTTCGGCTTGTTTTTTTATTACTGAAAGTTCATTGAAGGCTTTTTCTGGATTGATTTTTTTTAAAATACTAGTAGCTTTTTTAATCGCTCTTTCTCTCTTTTTATTATCTTGTTTTTCGTTTAAGATTAAGCTTTCAGCTTCAGTAAAAGCATTCCCTTGGGCACTTTTGGCAATATTACAAACAACGTTTTTTACAACTTGCTTAGTTGCTACATAATCTATTTCCTTTGTAAAGCAATCAATAAATAGCTGCCAAATTTTTTTGTTAACGGACTTACTTGTCTTATGTTCGAAATCTTCTACATCTTTGAATCCTAAAATAGTATAGAGATTTTTTTCAATTATTGGTTCAGCATGTTGTTTTGCCACTTTACCTTTTATATTGAATAGAAATTCACTAATCTTAGTTGTGCCCATAATATTACCTCACAATATTAATGTTATATAATATAAAGTATAAAAGCTTAATACTTAATTTTTACTTACTATTAATATAATTGAAGATTAGCTTTGTTCCTATATTAAAACTTTAACTCCCAATTTATTATTAGTAATATCATTATATGAATCTTATGCCTGAATTTGGGAATATATCGCTACTCATAGCCTGTTTGTTATCTTTAACGTATTTGTTTCTACCGCTTAGTTTTTACCGATTCGTCTCCTCTGTCATATTTTTTTGTGTATCAACATCGATGGCTATTTTGATCTACTGCCACATTACAAATGATTTCTCACTCGAAAACGTATATTACCACTCACACACAACAAAACCTTTGATCTATAAGATTTGTGGAGTTTGGGGAAATAAAGAAGGGTCTATGTTGCTTTGGACCTTAGTGCTTGTCATGTATTTATTACTAATGGATATTTATATACCTTCTGTCATCCCAGTGCTTGACTACTTGGATCCAGACAATTTAATTGCAAATGAGTACATCAAATGGCAGTGTAATAAAAACTGGATTCCAGAATCATGCGCCAATGTTAAACAAAGTACTATAGAATTCAAGAAGACAATTTCCAGAAAGTTCCTAGACCCAAAAAAAGGTAAGTCATGTTAATGTTATTTGAAAAGGATAAGCTAAATTTTTTAATCTATAAAATGGAAAAATATAATTGATTAAAGATAATGATTGAAAGGTTGGAAAAATAAATTAAAGAAAAGATTAATCGATATTATGCCTTATAAGGTAGCGCTTCATAAGCAATTTTTGCGTTCTACTCCCCAACGGCAGATTACACGATGGCAAGGCATCAAGTAGGCAATTGCATTTGTATCTGAAAATTTTTGAAACATTTGTTGCCAATCAGAAGTATCATTGTCAAATTCGACAGCGCTTTTCTGTTTGTGAACTGCAACAACATTTTTAAATTTTCCGATGTCAATGCCAATAAAATTTTGATAAGACGTAATCATAATAACTTCGATAGTTTTAATTGATTTAAGATTGTAAACGGGTGCATATTTATGTCCCACACAACTATTCAAACATATCGAGAGATGGGCTAGTGTACCTTGATCCGAACGGTTATAATACCAATAGTTGGTCAGTCGCACACGCCCGTGATAGCCCTATTTTCTTATAAAGATAGGACTATCTTCCCTCTTATCTTCTTTATATCATATTTTTAACTTACAATAGTTGAAGATTAGGAGAAATAAATTCGTGCTTTTCAGTTAGTAGTATAGAGGAAAGAGGAAATAAATTTCTATTGGAAAACGATAAGCTTTCAGGGCAACGTTGGAATTTAAAACACAAACCAATTTTAGAAAGGTTTAGCGTTACCCATGATTACAAAGTAGAAAATTATACTGATCAAAAGATCACAAAATATGTTTTAGCAGAACACAACATTTACTATAAAAATGATTTAGAGCAGAAAGACTCAATACACGAATTAGAAAATCACATTTTAGTGTTTTATCCAGGAGTACTGAAATGGCACGAACATCGACATTTGCACAGAAGTTGGAAAGATAGTCAAATAATATCTCTAATAAGTTAAGTACTTATATTTAGATCATCATGTATTATATTGATAATAGGTTAAAATGTATGAAATAAAAAGAAAAGGACTTGCTTTCTCATGCTAAAAAAGACATGACTTGAATAGCAGCAGGTAAATATAAGAAATTTGTCTGGCGCTAGGTTTGTGAGGTATGAAATGAGTTTTAGCAAGAGTAAGTTTTTTAAAGAAGTATCAAGTAACGGATTTAAAAATATTAACAAAAAAAATGAAGAAGGAGAGACGATATTACATCAAGCAGTAGAAATCTCTGATTACAAAACAGTGAGGTTATTAATAAAAAAAGGGGCAGAGGTTAATGCAAGAGATAAAAATGGTTATACACCACTACACTGTGCAGTATTCGCAAAAAGTTTAGAAAATGTAAAAGTGCTACTAAGGGAAGGAGCAGAAGTAAATGCCACTCAATATGTTACTGGATGTACGCCACTGCAATCTGCATGCAAGATAGGAGGAGCAGGAGTTGAAATAATAAAAGATCTAGTAAAGGCAGGAGCTGCAAAGATGCAAATGTATAAATCAGCAATACCTGCACCAGATAGTGCCTGCACAATTCGCATACCGTTAGCAAACTTAGGCCTAGTATGCACCCAATTTGCAGCATAAAGTAAACTAATGCCAAATATCAGACCTAGAATAATACGTACATTTGGCCCAAGTAGCCCTATTTCAATAGAATACTTAACCATAAAAAAGCCAGCAAGCGCTAAAGCGATAGCACCTATCCACTTGTAGTATTACCTGATACGTTACACTGATTTTCTTCGCTAAATCTTTTTGAGTATATCCCTTTGATAACCTAAAACTTCTTGCCTTCTTTCTCACTTCGTGATCTAAAGAATTAGTATAGCTAACGGTCATTCTTTTTCATAACCTGCCATTTTAAAAGTTTTAGATAGAAATTTTGCTAGCATATGTTACCTTTGTTGAGAACTAGTATATTAAATGCCTATGCTATGACAAGCTAAGAAGTTCACACTTTAAATAGGTATCTTTGGAGGCTGACTAAATCATGAATCCATTTGTTGGTCTTTTAGTGTACCTTATAGAAGAATTAATAAAAAGATCTACAAAAGGACATCTAAGGTGCGCAGTAGTATTCTAGGATCATCTATAAAGTTATTTTTTTCCAATTTTGTAAATTTAGCTAACTTTAATAGACCTACACATAAAAACGTTGAATATTTCTTCAGAATTGTGTATAATAATTAATGCTTTTTATCTTAACTTTCTCATGGCTCTTTCCAAGTTCCTTGATGCTCGCAATGATATAGCTTTTCGCCGTATCTTTGGTACCGAAAAAAATAAAGATATTCTTATTCACTTTCTTAACGATATACTAGGTCTTACTGATGACAATAAGATTAAAGATGTCTCCTTTCTCAGTCCCATTCAAGACCCTGTCATTTCTCTCAAAAGCAAAGTATTGTTGATGTTCTCTGTGTTGATTCTACAGGGGTCAAAACTATAATCGAGATGCAAGTTGCTAAAACTACTGGCTTTGAAAAACGTGCCCAATACTATGCCGCCAAGGCCTATTCAAGTCAAGCTGATGTAGGTGATCAGTATCATGATCTTAAAGGGGTTATCTTTATTGCCATTGCCGACTTTATCTTATTTCCTAATAAGCTAGCTTATAAGTCTGATCATGTTACTTTTGATAAGATAACTTTTGAACATGATCTCAAAGACTTTAGTTTTACTTTTATAGAGTTACCTAAATTTAAAAAAAGAGAAGATCAATTAGAAAATATAGTAGAGAAATGGTGTTATTTTTTTAAACACGCCGGTGAAACAAGTGAAGAGGATCTAAAAAAAATAATAGGAAGTGATTTAATTATTGGCAGGGCTTATGATGAGCTGAACCAATATAATTGGAGTAAAGAAGAACGCCTTGCTTATGATCAAGCTAAGAAACGTACCGATGATTATTTATCTAGTCTTGAAGAAAAACTTCATGAAGGCATCCAAATCGGCCATGAAAAAGGTAAAATTGAAGTAGCCAAAAACTCACTCAAGGCCGGTGTCTCTATTGATGTCATCTCTGAAACCAGTGGCCTTTCGGTAGATGAGATTAAGAAATTGATTTAACCTTATCCCGAGTCAAATGGCCCTGAATAAAAGTGTTATTCAAATAACTTTGAGGCTCTAAGCTCACTTGCTGTTCTTCTAAACCTAACTTATCATTTCCTTTGTCCAAGATCTTATAATGCACCCATTTGTCTAGACCATTTTTTTCAAAGTGATCCGATTTTTAAAATGAATATGTTGATAAATACGTCGACACACATTTAAAGTATTTATCAATATATTCATTTACTGTTTATGATAATAAAGATCAGCAGGAACTTTATAATGTAGAGTCTGATGTCGCCTTCTATAGTTATACCAAGCAACAAAATCATTTATTATAAGATTTAAATCTCTGATACTATTTGGTCTATAATAATATATAGCTTCTTGCTTTAAAGTTCTCCATAAGCGCTCAACAAATATATTGTCGAAGCAACGTCCTTTATGGTCCATACTGATTTTAATATTAGCACGCTCTAATTCCATAATAAAGTTGTAGCTAGTAAACTGCACCCCCTGATCACTATTAAAAATCTCAGGTTTACCTTGTTTTAGAGCTTCTTTGAGAGTATAAAGGCAAAATCCAGCATCGAGATATGGTGATAATGAATGAGCAATAATATAGCGACTATACAAGTCCATTATTGCCACAAAATAGATAAACTTACCTTCTACCATAATATATGTTATATCAGTAGCCCATACCTGATTAACTCTACAAATAATCAAATCTTTGAGTAAATAAGGATATATTTTATGCTTTTTTTCTTTAATACTTGTATTACATCTTTTTCTACAATACAGCCCACTAATCTTCATTTTTTTCATAATTCTTAAGATTTTTTTGTGATTGACTACTACTCCACTCGCTATGATTTCAGCAGTAATTTTACGATATCCATAACGGCAATCAGAAGCCAAATATACTTCTTGAATCAAATTTGCTACTTCACTTTCGTTATTAATTATAGGCCTATAATATAGGCTAGATCTGCAAATCCCCAATAAATCAGCCTGTTTCCTAATTGACAGATCAGAATCTTTTTCTATAAACCTTACTCTATCTTTTTTGCTTATTTCAGTAATTTTTTTTTCAAATAGCTATTTTCCACTGTCAATTCTCCTATTACTTTATGTAAACTTTCTATTTCTTGCGCTAAGATTCTTTGTTTTCTCGCACTTTCACTTTCTTCAACAAATAGGTCTTTTAACCTTGCCAATACTCTATCACGCCAATCATATAGATTTGTTGATGGTATTTTATATTCACTACATATCTCAGCTGTGCTTTTTTGATTTTTTATTGCTTCCAAAGCTATCTTTGCTTTTAACTCTGGTTCATATTTTTTTGTTGCCATACTTTTACCCCTTTACCTTCCTACTCGGATCAACCATTTTTTTTTGGTCTAGTTTATGGGGTGCATTATACTTAGGCTTTTTTCTTGAGTTGTTCAATTTCATCTATCGAAAGGCCGGTAGACTCAGCTATTAAGTTAACAGATACGCTAGCTTTCAGTAAGTTTTTTGCAACTTCAATTTTACCTTCAATTTTACCTTTTTGATGGCCGATTTGGATTCCTTCATGTTTAGCATCATCGAGTTTTTGAGCAAGGACAGCCTGTTCATCACGAATACGCTTAGTCTCCTGTTCATAAGCTATAAACTCTTTTTCTGACCAGTTAAACCTGTTTAGCTCTTCATACGCTTTTTTGATTATTACGTCACTTCCTGTTATCCTTTCCAATTCTTCTTCACTTGTTTCATCAGCGTACTTAAAAAAATACACCCACTTCTCAACTATATTTGAAAGCTGATCTTCTTTAGTTTTGGAAAATTTAGGCAGTTCAATAAATACAAAGTAAAAATCTTTTAGATCATGTTCATTAGTATCTTCATCCCGAATGGTGTGTTTTGATTTATACTCAGACTTATCCGGAAATAGTATACAATCTGCTATAGCAATAAAGATAATTTCCTTAAGGTCATGGTATTGATCGCCCTTGTTAGCTTGTCTTGAATAGGCTTTAGCGGCATAGTACTGAGCTCGTTTCTCAAAGCCTTTGGTTTTAGCGACCTGCATCTCAATTATCCATTGCACTCCTGTTGAATCTCTACATAGCACATCAACAATACTTTGCTTTTTAGATGCAATATCAGGATCTTGAATAGTACTTAAAAACTCTATATCCTGTATTGCATTTTTGCCAGTAAAGCTCAAAATATCATTTAGAAAGTGAATGAGGATATCTTTATTCTTTTCTGTACCAAAGATACGACGAAACGCAACATCATTTTTTGGATCGAGAAATTTAGAAAAAGCCATGATAAATTAACCTAAAAAGCATTAATAATTATACACAATTGTGAAGAAATATTCAACTAAAATTGAAACGTAGAAGTTTTTGTATATCTTTATTTGGTAGTATTAACCTGTATAATATTTATGGCAAATACCTTGATAAAGTATCAGATAGCACAAAAAGTAAGGAGCTGGAGGTTAAAGCGAGGTTATACTCAAAAAGATTTAGCGGGAAAAATTGGCGTAACGTATCAAATAGTACTACAATATGAAAAAGGAACACGTAAAATTTCGATTGAGAAATTGTATGCTATAGCAGAAGTGTTATCGGTTGGCATCATAGATCTTATTCCTGTATCAAATGAAAAAATTTGCCTTAAAAACGAAGAACTAAATCTAGTAAGAGAATATAAAAAGATTAACGGTCAGGAGTTACGTAGAATGTTTTGTTTACTAACCAAATTTGTTCAAGTTAGTGAGAAAAATAGTAAAAAAACGGAGAGAATAAAAATTGCAAAAGGTCTGGTTAAAGCAGGAGTTTCTGTTGATATTGTTGCAAAAACAATTGGTCTCTCTGCTGATGAATGTGTTGAAGAAAAAGGAGGTTCTATTTACTGCCAAATAGGAAAGAAGATAAAAGAATGGAGACTAGTGAGAGAGTATACTCAAAAGGATTTGGCTGAGAAAATGGTTACAACACGTGATGAAATAAGCAACTATGAGCAAGGACGTGTGGCCATTCCACTGGAAAAATTATATGCAATAGCAGAAACATTATCGATTAGTATTACAGATCTACTAATAGAGGAAGATGAAGGTAGTAGAGTGGAAAATGAGCTACCTGATTTGATTAAAGAATACAAAGAAATTGAGAGCCAAGAACTACGTAATGCACTAATAAAATCTTTGTTTGAAGGCATACGGATTTGTGAAGAAAAAGTGAGGAAAGCGGAAAGAATCAAAGTTGCAAAGGATTTAGTAAAAGGAGGAATTTCTATTGATATTATTTTGCAAGCGGTAGGCATCTCTTTAGACGAAATTCAACAAGTTTAAAATAAAAAAATCACCATATATTAATATCTTCACCTATTCATGAAAAAATAAGTAAAAAAGATTGAGAAATTGATTTGACTTCACTCGAAAGCTATGGCTTTATGCCAATGCTGATAAAAAACAGCAGTAAATATCTAAAAAAAGTTTGTTGTTAGTGAAGGGTAAATTATATGAATAAAAGTAAAGAAGAAATCGAATTCAGAATATTAGAAAGCAAAGGCAAAGCACTACTTGATCGTGAAATAATGGAAACATTTTTAAGTGCAGTACATGAAAGGCCACAAGCTCAAGAAATTGCTAAAAATCTGGTGAATACTTATGCAGGAGTAGGAAGGATTTTAGGTCGAGAAATGGATGACCTGAAAGTCATAGAAGGAGTAACTGATTCTGCAGTAGCAATGATTATGTGCGTTAAGGAAACACTAGAAAGGGTACTGAGAGAAAAGCTCAAGGGAGAACCAATCATGGACTTACAAGGGCTAGTAGAATACTTGAACGTAAGTATAGGTCATGCAGAGAGGGAATGTGTAAAAATACTGTACTTGAATAAAAGGCGCCAACTAATCGGAGAAGAATCCTATATTGGTGAAATGGAAAAAGCACCAGTGTACATAAAGGAAATTATAAGAAAAGCATTAATAAAGAATGCAACATTAGTAATAATGTCACACAACCATCCTGGGGGACGCTTAGAACCATCAGAAGAAGATCAAGAAGTAACGAAGAGCTTAGCAGCAGCATGTAGTACTGTAAGCGTAAAATTGTTTGACCATATTATCATCACAAGTGGAGGCTATTTCAGCTTTCGAGAAAACGGATTGTTATAGTAGAAAGTATTTGCAAATCTACTCACTATAATTTATAATGAGTAGTAGAGTGTATAACAACTATACACTTAAAAAGTATATTTAATAGCGGAGGCTAATATGGGTAATAAGATAATTGTACCTTTTAATGATAAAAAGGGAGGTACTTATACCAATTCCCGTTACACGGGAAACAGATAGACAATAATGGAAGAAAAGCCATAATGAAATAAGTGAAATAGTTTAGGTATAAATGGCACTCAGATCAAAATTATTGGATGAAGAAGTAGTAAAATCAGCAAAAGAGATGCTGAAGAAAGTAAGGAATAATGCATATGTTTCAAAAAAACTAAACGCTGTAATTGCAGCAAAAAAGTACAGTATAACGTCTGTAGCAAAAATATATTGCATTTCAAGAAAGGCACTAACTTCGTGGATAAAACTCTTGAAATTTGGCAGAGAAGAAAAACTGTTTGCTCCTCGATCACGCCGAAGAAAAACTAAATTAAATCAGGCTCAACTACAGCAAATTGAAGCATGGATAGAAGAAAACCCTAATATTACCATTAAAGAAATGAGAATAAGAATACAGGAAAAGTTCGACTTAAATATTAGCAAATCTACAGTACACCGCCATATGCAAAAGATGAAATTTTCATATATTACACCAAGACCAGTACACAACGTACAAGATAAAAGTAAACAAGAGGAATTCAAAAAAAAATCTCAATGAAGTTATTGGAAAGTATCCTGAAAAAGAGCTATTTTTCTTTGATGAATCAAGGTTTGGCACACATTCGAAAGTTGGGCATGGATGGTTTAAAAAAGGTACTAGAACTCGGGTTAAAATAAAGTTAGGTAGGCATAATTTTTATCTCTACAGTGCAGTTAATCCTAAAAATGGAGAGAGTTTTAGCTTATTTGCACCAAATGTTAACACTGATTGCATGAATATATTTCTTGAGCAAATGTTGCAATATCTAGGGACAAGAGAAGCTGTTCTTGTTATGGACTGTGCTAGTTGGCATAAGTCAAAAAATTTAAAGGTACCTAAAAACATTGAGATTATATACCTACCTCCATATTCACCTGAACTTAATCCTGTTGAGAGGCTTTGGTTATATATAAAACAGAACATTTTGCGCAATAAAATATACAGTACTATTGCTTTGCTTGAGAGCACTTTATGCAAATTTCTTACCTCTCTTGCTACTTCTACAATTAAACAACTCTGCTCTGTTTCCTATTTGACTCCACAACAATGAGAATTGGTATTACGAATTAAACATTGATCTTGATAAATTATCAAAAGGTGAGATGTTGAATGCTATTATAGGAATTGGTCGTGCTAAAGAGCAGTCCACTTTTGTAAGCAAAATTAATAAGGCTAAAAAACCTGGAGAAGTGCCCTTCCCTAATAGAGACGTTCAAATCAACTACGGAAAGGGACTTGATTACATATATGGCACAAAACCTATAAGTGATCAAGAAGATAAAAATCCATTTACCTCTGCCTTGCAAAAAATAAAGCCAAGTATAAGCGAAAGCGAAAAATTGAGCTGGTTTAAAAGTGCTGTGGTAAGAGCAAAAAGTCCAAATGAACTGCACAAGGTTGTAGACGAAGCACTAGCTGCTGGAGCAAGGCTAAATGCATGTAATGATGGGGAATGGAGTTTCGCAGAGTATGTAGTATTAGGTACACATTTTCATAAATTTGATAAGGTTGATCGTAAAAAGGTAATACGTAAATTAATGTTAAGCGGTGCAGAGTTTCATGATACTCTACTACAGAATAAACTGATAGGTGAAATCTATAATGAGCTACAACCAGAAGTTCAGCCACAGATAGATAGGCAGCTAGAAGAACTAGAGAAGGCTAGCGAAAGTGCTGTGCAAGAAGGAGAATTAATAGATATCGAGATAGACAATGCAACATTATATATAGAATTTTCTGAGGACAGTAAAGTAGAGGTTGCCAAAATACTGAGAGAGTTAGGAAGTAATATTTTAAAAATTGGTAATGATGCAGTTGAGGTTAAAAGTGAGAAAGGAGGTGTAAGAAACTATACCGATATGTCAAATGGCAGCTCTGTCATGTTAGAGTTTCCTACGAGCATTGGTAAGCTAAATGTTATATTGTACCACGATGTAAAAAAATATGATCAAGTACAAGTCAGAGTAGAAAACAAGGAAATGTGGGCTGAGTTACAAAAAAGAGGCGAAGAAATTGGAAAAAATTGCCTCTTTGGGGGAGTGAAGCTTAAGGAAGTGGTAGAAAGAGGTAATTTCACTAGATGTGGCATATGGAATGAAAAGTATGCTATAAAAGAGATTAGCAATGATGAAGTATTGTCTTCATGGGTAAATAGGGTATGTGGAGGTAGTAAAGAAACCTTTAGGGAACTTTAATGCGTCTACAGCAAACTTTAAGGTTCCAGAGGTTTTTTCTACCGTTATATCTGAGCTATAGTAGAAAATATTATACGCATGGTTGTTTTCGTGGAAAAAAGTCTAGACTGTGAAGTAGGGGAAAAAGTGAAAAGTTGGAGGTTAGAGAGGGGGTATACTCAGAAAGATTTAGCTGAGAAAATTGGTGTAAAATACTGGGTGATATTGCAATATGAGAAAGGGAATCGTAGAATTTCAATTGAAAGGTTATATGCTATAGCTGAGGCACTATCAATCAGTATTACGGATCTTATTCCTGTATCAAAAAGCTGTCTTGAAGATGAGGGAGAAGAAATATTAAATCTAGTAAGAGAATATAAAAAGATTAATGATCAGGAGTTACGTAAGATGTTTTGTTTACTAACCAATTTTGTCCAAATTAGTGAAAAAAGTAGTAAAAAAGCAGAGAAAATAAAGATTGCAAAAGGTTTGGTTAAAGCAGGAGTTTCTGTTGATATTGTTGCAAAAACAATTGGTCTGTCTGCTGATGAATGTGTTGAAGAAAAAGTTGGTTCTATATACTACCAAATAGGCAAAAAGATAAAGGAATGGAGATTAGTGAGAGAATATACTCAAAAGGATTTAGCGGAGAAAATGAGTACAACACGTGACGAAGTAAGCAACTATGAACAAGGAAGGACTGCTGTTCCACTTGATAAATTATATGAAATGGCAGAAGCGTTATCGATTAATATTACAGATCTATTAATAGAAGAAGATGAAGGTAGTAAAGTGGAAAATGAGCTACAGGATTTGATTAAAGAATACAAAGAAATTGAAAGCCAAGAACTACGTAATGCATTAATAAAATCTTTGTTTGAGGGGATACGGATTTGTGAGGAGAAAGTGAGAGAGGCAGAAAGGATCAAAGTTGCAAAGAATTTAGTAAAAGGGGGAATTTCTATTGATATTATTTTGCAAGCGGTAGGTTTACCTGTTGATCTAGTTTTAGATGAGTAGCTAGTGGAAAAATTATAGTCATAGAGTTTTTTTCTTAAATGGAGGTATATGTGTTTGTTTCTGCAAGCAATGTTAGCTATGGAATAGGGCAAAAAATAGAAGATTGTAGGTTAATGCGAGGTCATACTCAAATAGGATTAGCAGGTCAAATAGGTTTAACATGCCAAGAAGTGAACAGCTATGAAAATGGGTATAGTTCTATTCCAATTGAAGTACTATATTTAATAGCAAGAGTACTGTCAGTTAATGTTGTAGATCTATTACCTAAACCAATAACAGTAAGAGAGTATGAAGATGAAGACGAAGAAATACTCTATCTAACAAAAATATACGAGAATCGAAAATTAGGTAAAATAGTACCTTCATTAATCAGGTTTGTTCATATCAGCGAAAAAATCAATCAAGAAGAGGCAAGGTTGGAAATAGCAAAAAATCTAGTGAAAGAAGGGGTTTCAGTTGACATAATTTCCCAAGCAACCGGCTTATCTATTTACGAGTATGATAATACAGAGAGAGAAATCTGCACTGATTCTATATATTACAGAGTAGGGCAAAGAATAAGAGAATGGAGATTGATAAGAAGGTATACTCAAAAAGATTTGGCGGATAAAGTTGGTTTAACACTCAAAGAAATACACGAGTATGAAAAAGGATACACTGCCATATCATTTGATAAATTATATCAAATAGCAGAAGGATTATCAGTGAATATTAAAGTTCTGCTACCTAAAACAAGAGAAAGCAAAAAGCTATTGAGTTTAATGGATGAGTACGGAGAACAAGAATCATTAGTCAAATCTCTATCTGAAGATATGAAAAGTGGCAAGGAAAAAGTTAAAAAAGCAGAGAAAATCAAGATTGCGAAAGATCTAGCAAAGGCAGGTGTTGCTAGTGATATTATTGTGCGAGCAAGTGGCCTAACTGCTGATGAGTGTGAAAATTGAATTGTGTTAAATAATATATTAAGATACAAGTAAAAGTAGTTATATACTTAATATAGATAAAGGTTGCAAATAATCTACTTATGCTGGACATTTCTATCGAGGAGCTTGAAAATCATGCTTTCAAAACTTAACCTGGATTAAAGATTTCAGTAGTTTACTTACTCATAAATAATACATTAAAATATCAATAAAAAATAATTATATATTTAATATATCTAAATTACTGAATGAAATTCTTGTGCTTGTGTATTTAATATATAATGTTCAAATAGATTGAAGTGAATTAACTAAATTATACCAATTCTCATTGTTGTGGAGTCAAATAGGAAACAGAGCAGAGTTGTTTAATTGTAGAAGTAGCAAGAGAGGTAAGAAATTTGCATAAAGTGCTCTCAAGCAAAGCAATAGTACTGTATATTTTATTGCGCAAAATGTTCTGTTTTATATATAACCAAAGCCTCTCAACAGGATTAAGTTCAGGTGAATATGGAGGTAGGTATATAATCTCAATGTTTTTAGGTACCTTTAAATTTTTTGACTTATGCCAACTAGCACAGTCCATAACAAGAACAGCTTCTCTTGTCCCTAGATATTGCAACATTTGCTCAAGAAATATATTCATGCAATCAGTGTTAACATTTGGTGCAAATAAGCTAAAACTCTCTCCATTTTTAGGATTAACTGCACTGTAGAGATAAAAATTATGCCTACCTAACTTTATTTTAACCCGAGTTCTAGTACCTTTTTTAAACCATCCATGCCCAACTTTCGAATGTGTGCCAAACCTTGATTCATCAAAGAAAAATAGCTCTTTTTCAGGATACTTTCCAATAACTTCATTGAGATTTTTTTTTGAATTCCTCTTGTTTACTTTTATCTTGTACGTTGTGTACTGGTCTTGGTGTAATATATGAAAATTTCATCTTTTGCATATGGCGGTGTACTGTAGATTTGCTAATATTTAAGTCGAACTTTTCCTGTATTCTTATTCTCATTTCTTTAATGGTAATATTAGGGTTTTCTTCTATCCATGCTTCAATTTGCTGTAGTTGAGCCTGATTTAATTTAGTTTTTCTTCGGCGTGATCGAGGAGCAAACAGTTTTTCTTCTCTGCCAAATTTCAAGAGTTTTATCCACGAAGTTAGTGCCTTTCTTGAAATGCAATATATTTTTGCTACAGACGTTATACTGTACTTTTTTGCTGCAATTACAGCGTTTAGTTTTTTTGAAACATATGCATTATTCCTTACTTTCTTCAGCATCTCTTTTGCTGATTTTACTACTTCTTCATCCAATAATTTTGATCTGAGTGCCATTTATACCTAAACTATTTCACTTATTTCATTATGGCTTTTCTTCCATTATTGTCTATCTGTTTCCCGTGTAACGGGAATTGGTATTAGGGGAATAATTAAGTGCAAAAGCTGTGATGTAAATATGACGCTAACGTACTCAAAAAAAGAGAATAAAAGGTATCGATACTACATATGTAATAATCACTTAAGGGGGAAGAATTGTGAATCAGTAAATCGAACAGTAGTAGCAGGAGAAATAGAAAAAGAAGTAATGGGAAAAACAGAGCAGCTATATGAAAAATGGGGAGAAAAAGCGGAAGAGTGGAAAAATTTAAGTTTTGGAAGACAGAAAGAAGTAGTGAAAAAGTTAATAAAAGGAGTAATGGTAAAAGAAGATGAAATAGAAGTGTGTTTAGAGGATAAGGTGGAATTTATACCAATGTGGTTAAAAAAGAAAGGAAACAAATGCACAGTAGTAGAGCCAGAAGGAAAAACAAACAATGCATTACTGAAAGCAGTGGTGAGAGCCCATTCCTGGAAACGGCAATTAGAAGAAGGAAAATATAGAAGTGTGAAAGAGCTGAGTGCCAAAATTAGTATAGGTACAAGACGTATACAGCAAATTTTAAGGTTGAATTATTTAGCTCCGAAGATTAAAGAAGATATAGTAAAGGGGAGGCAGCCAAGAGGTTTGAAGCTATCTGACTTGAGGGAAATACCAATGCTATGGAGTGAGCAATTAGAGAAGTTTTATGGTCTTGATTGCATTGTTTAACAAGAGGAGATGAAAACATCAAAAAGAATAGGAAAAGCTGTTGCAAAAAAACTCAAGGATTTATAAGGAAACCACTATTGCAAAATATGAAGGACTTCTAATGCACCCGCAGAGGTTGAAGAGGTTAAAAATAGTCTTGACGTAAACCAGTGTTACAAAAACTGACATTAAATCATATGAGTATATTAATATAAATAGTAAAAATTTTCAATTTACATATGAAACCAGAGCAAACTATTGAGCAAGAGTCAAACTCACATAACAACCCTTTTCTGCTAAAATAGAACCATGTTTTTATAGTGAAGGAAATCCTATATACGAAAAGTCATCAAGTAAAACTTTTAAATTAGGTAATTTCTTCTCATTTGAGCTTATAGAGCATACTTTTTTAACCATGAGCATGATTATTGCTCCGGACGGGGATGTTCAAAAAAGTGTGTCAAACCGAGAAGTAAAATATAATTGAGATAAAAATGGAGGTTTGACATGAGTCAAAGAATAGCAGATAGAACTACTGGTTTGGTAGATTATAAAGAATTAGAAACAAATATCTTGTCATCTATACGAGAAAGTAGACCATTAATGGGAAAAGATGGTGCATTAACGCCATTTGTAAAAAGGCTACTTGAAGCAAGCTTGGAGGGTGAAATAGAACATCATTTATCTACTGAAAGCGAAGAAAACAATCGTAGAAACGGAAGGAATGGAAAAACTTTGAAAACAAGTGCAGGTTCATTTGAACTATTGACACCAAGAGACAGAGAGGGAAGTTTTGAACCACAGATAGTGAAAAAAAGGCAAACAACAGAACTTGAAACAAAGGTCTTGAACATGTTTGCAAGTGGTGTGGGATACAGAGATATAGCATCATATGTGGAAGAAATTTATGACCATAAAATATCTGCAGCAGAGATATCTGGAATTACAGATAAATTACTACCTATAATCAATGAATGGCGTAGCCGTCCACTGCAATCAGTGTATCCAATAGTATTTATGGATGGGATGTTTTTTAAGGTAAAAGAAGACGGTCGCTGTGTAAGTAAGTGCATGTATAACATATTAGGAATAGACCAAAATGGCAGAAAAGAAGTACTGGGTTTTTACTTAGCAGAAAGCGAGGGAGCTAGCTTCTGGTTAGGCGTATTAAATGACTTGAAAGAGAGAGGAATAGAAGACATTTTGATAGCTTGTGTCGATGGCCTAAAAAGCTTTCCTGCAGCTATAAATAGCGTATTTCCTAATGTGGAAGTACAGCTATGTGTAGTGCATCAAATACGGAACTCTCTGAAATACGTATCAAGCAAAGATGTAAAAGTTTTCATGAATGATTTGAAAAAAATATACCGCGCTACAAGTAAAGAAATTGCAGAAAATTATTTGCTTGAGCTGGAGGAAAAATGGGGCGAAAAGTATCCATTAGTTGTGAAATCTTGGCAGAACAATTGGGAAAGTTTATCTGGTTACTTCAAGTATTCAGGTCCTGTTAGAAGGCTAATTTATACCACTAATCCCATCGAGGGGCTACACAGGCAAATTAGGAAATTTACCAAGACCAAAGGCGCATTCAGCAGCATAAATGCCTTGTACAAGCTGGTATATTGTGCTATAAGAAAGGTGGAGGAGAAATGGACGATGCCTGTACATGATTGGGCATTATCTATATCTCAACTCGATATTTTTTTCCCTAGTAGGTTAAAGATTGAGTTGAATTAAAAATTCGGTTTGACACACTTTTTTGAACATCCCCTACAACTCCTTAATGTGTAAATTATAGTAGTTTATATTTAAATAATAATCTTCAACTTTTATGATCTACCTATCCCGAAAATCAGGACCTCTTCTTGAATCCTTATCTATACGTTCTACCCATGAACCCTTCTGCTTATTGGATTCACTTATAACTTCAGGACGCATTAATCCACCAGATCTTTCAAAATATCCCTGTTCAATAGCATCGTAGACCCAGTAGTTACCAAGCTCGCAATCATTACCTAACTCTTCTTCGCGACCTTTGAATTTTTCTAATATTTCTTCTCTATTACTCACTTCTACTATAATTTTGCTTTTATTCTGTATGTCAGGATACAGCCTAACGTCTACATTTCCCAAACTAGTATAGAAAGTTAATATTACATCGCTGCCTTCTGTAAGATCTGTGTAATTCCTTATGCCATCTTCAATTTTAATTTCTACTTCACTATTACCGATCTTTACTATATTTCTTCCACACTTTACATCTCCATCTGTTAGACCTAAATCCCTTGCCCCATCTGTTATCTTTATAATGTCTATTTTACTATCTTTAGAATATTCTAAGTAAAAAACGGAGTTGTCTACTCTTGCATCTTTTAGCTCGCTATTGGTTGCACTTTTTGCGATTTCAATAAACTTATGAGAATTGCTAATATAATCTCTATAAGCTTTTTTTAGGTTAGTTTTATGCTCTTTAAATTCTGATGTCAGTGTGTTAGCATCAACTGTATTACCAAACACTGCCCCTTTTGATACTAATTGACATATTATATTACTAGCAACTTTAGGATTTTTTTCTAATTCACTGATTTTTTTCATCACATAATCGGTAAAAGTGTACTCATTACCTGAAAAGAAATCTTGCGAAAGAGAATAGTTTAATCGTACACCAGACTTTATAGCATCGTTTACAATCTTTTCAAGTTCAGCCATATTTTGAGCATGAAACACCTTATCAGAAAACTCATTTAACTTTTCCTTTTGATTTGAGGTTAAATTAACGAGTAATTTACTGACCTGTCGTTTCTTTTGGTGAGAATAATTGATATTTATACGATAATCTAATGCTCCTGCTTTTAGAAATATTTTTCTTAACTCTTGAGCAAGATCTTCATTATCCCAAGCAAAACGATCAACATACGAAAACACTTTTGATTCACCCATTCCTTGCCGAATATTTAGCACTACTTTTAGGTCTAAGTCTCTTTTATGCTTACTTAAAAACTCCTTTAAATTTTTAGTGCAGTCTGAATCACACACAAGTAAGTCATACAATTCCTTATTCAACTTTTTCTGTTTATCAGTTAAAAATAATTCTTCTATATTATAGCAGAGTTTATTAGTTGCTATTTGTTGTGGAGTTTTGCCCTTTCTACTTGTTATATTAGGGTTAGCTCCTTTCAAGAGAAGAGAGTTTGCATTATCGTAATGACCTGTGGCAGCAGCAAGGTATAGTGGTGTTTTTCCTTTATTATCTTGTATGTTAGGATCTGCGCCTGCTTCTAAGAGTAAATCTATAGCCTGATTTCCTGTGCGACGAAATCCACCAATCTTTGCTCCTGCAATTGCATGCAATACTGTTGATTGAGATTCTCCTCTTCTGAGGTTAAGAATTACTTTTAAATCTTTATTGTTTTTATTATCATGTAAGAATTCTTCAAGGGGCTCAGTATTATCAAATGAACCACAGTTAGAAGCTAAACATTTTAGAGCACTAAGTAACTTTTTGTTTAAATTTTTTTGACTTGGTGTAAGATCATGATCTAGAGCAAACCAAACACAAATCTGTTCACTTAATCCAAGTTTGCTATCTATCAAAGATGATGGTTCATTATAGTTTCTAACTGATGGTAAATCTCCTGAGTACCACATATCATTCATCAGTTCATTTAATAAATGCTCTTTAGATGATAAATGTTCTATAATGGATTCATATTCAAAATCAGATGGTTCTGGTTTTGATAGATTGATGATAGATTTTACTATCCCAGTAGACTTACCCATACTTGCCCCTTAAGCTAAGATATATGATATATTGTATGCGATATGTAACATTAAGTCAATAACCATAATCTTTTTACTACTCATATCGTTAAGCTTTTGTTAAGTTTTTATGGTGAGTAATAATGGAGTATATAGAAGTTAAGAGTTGTTTATGACTCCAAGTTTTAGCCAGTTTTACTATAGATCAACAAATTTGAGAAGCACTAGCGATATTTAATATATAGGAATATGATGCTTTAAAGGAGTGCAAAAACTGCTGAAGCTTATACAGTAACCTGCGGAGCCACTTCAGCAGAATAAACAAACACATGCCAGTATTAGTAGAGAATTATTTATAAGTCAACTAACTTTTTAAAAAAATATTTTAGTGAAGATACCATGCTAGCTAGTGTTATAAGGAATTGAATTATTGACTCTTCCTAAGATTGCAAAAAAGGTCGTATATTTGTGAGAACAAGCCGCGTAAAAATAAGGTTATAAAAATAGAAGATTTAAATTATTTCTATAAGCTTGAGCAAATTAGTTCGTATGTAGATATGGATGAAATGGGCTAATGTGGCTAGTTTTAGCGTACAATAAAATTACCATATTAAAAAGTTCGTATGTATCGATTGGTAGACCATAAGATCCCAAAACAAACTCTTCTCACCGACCTTGGTTTTGAGCCTGAAAATGGCTGATTTTCTTGAGATATTAATAATATAGTTTACTGGATTAATAGTAATTCATTTAAGAATAAAAAGAAAAATTTATGATAATTTTACATTTCAAATAGATATTGTTCTTTTTATAAAAAATATTCCTATACTGTGCAAGGTCAAGTTTTAACCACATCAATTTTTCTTTCAAATTAAATCTTATCTTTTACAATGGGTCTTACGTTTAAATTATTTGATACCCAAATTAAGGAAGCCATCTTAAACGGCACACAACCTCAGCATCTAAAACTAGCTGATTTGAAGGAAATATCACTTTCATGAAAGGAGCAAATGAAGGTGCTTTACGGACAAGAGTCTTAATAATAATCAATCAGTATCATAGATCTACTTCCCGAATCAGATGAGGATAGTGAAGCGGAAGAAAAGCTATCAAACTTGATAGAAGAATACAAAAAGATTGAGAGTCGAGAATTACGCGATATGCTAATCAAGTCTTTATTTAAAGGTATACATGTTTGTAGAGAAAAGGTCAGAGAGGAAAAGAAGATTGAAGTTGCAAGGAATTTAGTGAAAGAAGGAATTTCTGTTGATATTATCTTGCAAACGACAGGCTTATCAAATTATATGATTGAGAAATTTTTGTGATTTCATAAAAACTTAGCCAATAGTGGATTTTTTTGTGATAGAATATATGTTTGCTTCTGTAGGAAAAACAGCTTTTAGAGGATTTATCTATGATAATTCAGAGCATATTGGCTCAGCAAGCTACGAGCTGGGGAAAAAAATAGAAGGTTGTAGGATAGTACAAGGGTATACTCAGGCAAAATTAGCAAGCAAAATTGGTTTAACACATAAGGAAATACATAACTTTGAACTAGGGTGCAAGGCTATTACAATCAAAGAATCGTATATAATAGCAGGAGCATTGTCAGTTAATGTTATAGATCTACTTCCAGGACCAACAGTACTAAGAGAATATAAAGATGAAGATGAGGAAATACTCTATCTAACAAAAATATACGAGAATCAAAAGTTAGGCAAAATAGTACCTTCATTAGTCAGGTTTGTTCATATTAGCGAAAAAATTAATCAAGAAGAAGCGAAAATAGAAGTAGCAAAGAATCTAGTGCAAGAAGGAGTTTCAGTTGATATTATTTCCCAAGTGACTCGCTTATCTACTTATGAATATGATGATATAGAGAAAGAAATTTGTACTGATTCTATACTCTACAAAGTAGGGAAAAGGATAAAAGAGGAGAGATTAATACGGGAATACACTCAGGAGGACTTGGCAAATAAAATCGGTTCAACACCTAAAGAAATACATGACTATGAACGAGGATATACAGACATTCCAATTGAAATATTATATAAGATAGCAAAGACATTATCAGTTAACATTAAAGCTCTTGGACTAACAGAACATGAAAATGAGCCAGTTTTGAGATTTGTAGGTAAATGCGAAAAAATTGAGGATCAAGAATTACTGGATACGGTAGCTAGATCTTTATCTGAAGGAATGCAAACTGGTAAAGAAAAGGTTAAAAAAGCAGAGAAAATCAAAATTGCAAAAGATCTAGTTAAGGAAGGTGTTGCTATTGATATTATTTTGCGAGCAAGTGGCCTAACTGCTGATGAGTGTGAAAATTGAATTGTGTTAAACAATATATTAAGATGTAAGTAAAGATAGTTATATATTTAATATTTCTATACAGAATTTTTCTATCACTTTCTGATTGTCCTCTATCATTGCATTTGCCTCTTGCTGAAGAGATTTGATATTTTTTGATGTAATATTATCCATGTCAGGTGATGCTATTTTTAGTTGCGATTGTACGCGTATATATTTATCAGCTATAACTTGATCAAGTTGGTAATTTACTGCATCTAAACTTGAGGCAAACATCACATGTAGTAGTGGCTTTATCCAGCCTATTTTTCCCAATCTCTTTGAATTGGCTATGCTTCTATCTGTTCTGCCAGTACCTACCGATAACAGTAGAATATCATCATTTGGAAATAATCTCTTACCACTTGCATATGCACAAGCCGCTGGATTATTGGCAAACACCCCTCCATCCACTAATACCATTTCCTTTTGGTTGACTTTTAAATATTTAGGTGCAAAGTAAGTAGGTGCAGCCGTTGCAGCTCTGAGTGCATCTTTCAGCTTAATATTACCTTCTTTCCAGCTTTTGAAGAAAAATGGGCAATTATTCTGAATGTCGTAACTGGTAAGCAGTACATTATTTAAAGTGTTTTGTAGAGTATCATCACCAAAATATTTGTCCAATACAAATTCAATATTTTTATATGGGTATTGTGCACAGTTAAACCAAGATAATATTGATCGCCTAAAAAATGAAGACTTGAAAATATATGGTCCATATTCCCGATAGAACTCGACTAAATCATTAGCAGAATATTGAGGTTTATCTTTTTTACATAATCCAGCTACAACAATTCCACCGGTTGAGGTCCCTGCCATAAGATCAAAGATTTCAGCTATCGGTTTTCTTGTCCTTTGCTCTATTTCTGCTAGAATAATGGCTGGTATGATGCCTCTAATGCCACCTCCATCAACGGATAAAATATATTTAATCATTGTGAATTTGGGTAAAGGTATTAAGATTTAATTTTTCCGCTTAGAACGTGTAATTTAAACTCATCCAATTCCTCAGAAAGATTTTTTACCCTTTCCTCAAGTACTAACACTTTTTCCATTAAACCATATTCAATAAGTTTATCGTGAAATTGTACCCTTGAGTCTAGCTTGGATAACCACCATATAAATGCTACTGTTTGTATTAATATGGTAATAATTACTGTAATTGGGATTTTTTTTAGCATATTTTTTACTGGTTATAAAATAATTGCAAATTACTGATAAAAGAAGAAATATGTTCAGTTTCTATATTTTGCTGTGGTAGTCACTATTTGAATTCGTATTGCTCTTCTGCAGATCCTTATGACTCCAATATATCTTTGATCTTATTTGCTATTTTTTAGCGAGCCTTCTGCATTGGAAAGTAGTTTTATTACTTCTCTGTATTGCTTGTTTTTATCTTTATTACGTTCTTCTGATATTACAGCCATGCTTCTAGGTGTTCTTCCATCTTTAGCTACAGCACTAGGATCTGCTCCTTTGTCTAATAAAAATTTAACAATTTCCAAACGTCCTTGATCTGCAGCATAATGCAGCGGTGTCCATCGCTCGTATCCGTCAGAAGCACTTACATCAGCTCCTTTTTGTACTAGAAACTTCACGACTTCTAAACAACCTGCCTCTGAAGCATAATGTAATGCTGTTAATTTAGGAACCTGCACATTAACATCTAATAGATTTTCTACCAAAAATTTTACAACCTCTAAGTTACAATTTTCAGAAGCAATTTGTAGTACTGTTTTATAATTACTCACTATAATGCACCCCATAAACTAGACCAAAAAAAAATGGTTGATCCGAGTAGGAAGGTAAAGGGGTAAAAGTATGGCAACAAAAAAATATGAACCAGAGTTAAAAGCAAAGATAGCTTTGGAAGCAATAAAAAATCAAAAAAGCACAGCTGAGATATGTAGTGAATATAAAATACCATCAACAAATCTATATGATTGGCGTGATAGAGTATTGGCAAGGTTAAAAGACCTATTTGTTGAAGAAAGTGAAAGTGCGAGAAAACAAAGAATCTTAGCGCAAGAAATAGAAAGTTTACATAAAGTAATAGGAGAATTGACAGTGGAAAATAGCTATTTGAAAAAAAAATTACTGAAATAAGCAAAAAAGATAGAGTAAGGTTTATAGAAAAAGATTCTGATCTGTCAATTAGGAAACAGGCTGATTTATTGGGGATTTGCAGATCTAGCCTATATTATAGGCCTATAATTAATAACGAAAGTGAAGTAGCAAATTTGATTCAAGAAGTATATTTGGCTTCTGATTGCCGTTATGGATATCGTAAAATTACTGCTGAAATCATAGCGAGTGGAGTAGTAGTCAATCACAAAAAAATCTTAAGAATTATGAAAAAAATGAAGATTAGTGGGCTGTATTGTAGAAAAAGATGTAATACAAGTATTAAAGAAAAAAAGCATAAAATATATCCTTATTTACTCAAAGATTTGATTATTTGTAGAGTTAATCAGGTATGGGCTACTGATATAACATATATTATGGTAGAAGGTAAGTTTATCTATTTTGTGGCAATAATGGACTTGTATAGTCGCTATATTATTGCTCATTCATTATCACCATATCTCGATGCTGGATTTTGCCTTTATACTCTCAAAGAAGCTCTAAAACAAGGTAAACCTGAGATTTTTAATAGTGATCAGGGGGTGCAGTTTACTAGCTACAACTTTATTATGGAATTAGAGCGTGCTAATATTAAAATCAGTATGGACCATAAAGGACGTTGCTTCGACAATATATTTGTTGAGCGCTTATGGAGAACTTTAAAGCAAGAAGCTATATATTATTATAGACCAAATAGTATCAGAGATTTAAATCTTATAATAAATGATTTTGTTGCTTGGTATAACTATAGAAGGCGACATCAGACTCTACATTATAAAGTTCCTGCTGATCTTTATTATCATAAACAGTAAATGAATATATTGATAAATACTTTAAATGTGTGTCGACGTATTTATCAACATATTCATTTTAAAAATCGGATCACTTTGAAAAAAATGGTCTAGACAAATGGGTGCATTATAGTAAAAGCGAGGAGAAGTTGAGAATATGTATGGAAGCAGTGTGGAGAAGTGGCTGCCAATGATCAAAAATTTACCACAATTACAGAAGTATACACAAGAGGTTTAAAAGGTGATGCAAAAAGGGAATTTTGGCAAAATGACTTAAGTATGAACAACAAGATCCAGATTTGCATAATTGATGATCAGATGTCATTCATGCTCAGCCTATATATAGAAAAAATTCTCAAGCTCAAGAGGGCTTAGGGTGGAATGTTCAAAAAAGTGAGTCAAACCAAAAAAAAGTAATAAATTAATATAAAAAAATGTAGGTTTGACTCACTTTTTTGAACATTCCCAATAGCTATTGCAAATTTATCCATATCAATATCAGTGAACTTATTGAGCAAAATATTACTTAATTCTTGAAAATTATGTTTTTGGACATACATTAATCATTTATTTTCAAAGCCTCAATAAAAGCATTTTGTGGGATGTTTATGTTTCCCACAGAATGCAATCTTTTCTTACCTTTCTTCTGCTTTTCAAGCAGCTTCATCCTTCGTGTGACGTCTCCACCATAGAGCTTGGCTGTTACATCTTTTCTATACGGGTTAATCGTTTCTCTAGCAATAATTTTTCCGCCTACTGCCGCTTGAATCGCGATTTTATATTGCTGGCGTGGTATCAAGTCTTTCAAACGTGCACATATTTCACGGCCTCTTTTTTCTGCCCTGCTTTTATGAACAATGCAGGCTAACGCATCCACAGGTTCTCCATTAACTAAAAAACTTAATTTATCTATCTGACTTTCCTGATAATTGGATATTTCCCAATCTAAACTTGCATATCCCTTGGAAATTGATTTTAGTCTATCGTAAAAATCAAAAACAACCTCAGACAGCGGTAATTTATACTTCAGTAGTGCTGTTGTCGTATTACCAACATAAGATAAATCCTGCTGTTCTCCTCTCCTCTCTTCACACAGAGATAGAATCTCTCCTAAATATTGATCAGGTACCATTATAGTTGCAGTGATCCATGGTTCTTCCACTATTTCAATTTTTGTAGGGTCTGGCATATCGCTTGGGTTATGGATATTTAAAACTTTACCATTTTGTGTTGCAACTTTATATATAACACTCGGTGCAGTTGCTGTTAGATCTAAATCAAATTCTCTTTCGAGTCTTTCTTGAATGACTTCAAGATGTAGCATTCCTAAGAAACCGCAACGAAATCCATAACCTAGCGCATTTGACGTTTCAGCATCAAATGTAAAACTAGCATCATTTAAATGTAATTTTTCTAGTGCTTCCCTTAAATATTTAAAATCATCTGTGTTATTGGGAAAAATACTGCAAAATACTACAGGATGTACTTCTTTAAAGCCAGGTAATGCCTTGCTGCACGGCCTTTTCTCTTCAGTAATAGTGTCTCCTACTTTGCAGTCTGCTACTTCTTTCATTGAAGCAGTTATAAAACCAACTTCACCTGCTGAAAGTTCACCAGTCATAACTTTTTTAGGAGTGAAAATACCGATATTATCGACCTGATATGTAGCATTATTAGACATCATAACGATTCTCATGCCTTTTTTTAGTACTCCATTTTTAACTCGCACTAAAATTACTACTCCTAGGTAAGGATCATACCAACTATCAACTAAAATTGCTTGCAGTGGAGCATTTGTATCACCTTGAGGAGCGGGAAGTTTTGTCACTATAGCTTCAAGTACATCCTTTATCCCAAGACCAGTTTTTGCCGATATCAAAATTGACTCAGTTGCATCAATTCCGATTACCTCTTCAATCTGAAGCTTTATCCTTTCTGGATCTGCAGCAGGAAGATCGACTTTATTAAGCACAACTATTATCTCATGATTATTGTCAATTGCCTTGTAGACATTTGCCAGAGTCTGAGCTTCAACTCCTTGGCTGCTATCTACTACCAAAAGTGAGCCTTCACATGCGGCTAAGCTTCGGCTGACTTCATATGAAAAGTCAACATGACCTGGTGTGTCCATGAGGTTGAGGCAATATTTATTACCATTATTTGCAGTGTAATTGAGTTTTACCGTTTGTGCTTTGATTGTAATTCCACGTTCACGCTCTATATCCATTGAGTCAAGTACCTGATTGGTCATTTCCCTTGTCTCAAGACCGTTACATTCTTCTATCAAACGATCAGCAAGAGTTGACTTCCCATGATCTATATGTGCTATTATTGCAAAATTTCTTATATTGTTCATAGATCTACTTATTTAAGTAGATCTATTTTACATTTTAAGTATTACAAGAGCAATTACTTATATCTCTCTTTGCTAAAAACATTAAGCTGTCCTTGCCAATGGACGGCAATGCTCATTAGCTGATGCTTGCTTCACTGTGCTACTTGGATCTTCTTGCTGTCTACACGTTTTTACTGCATCAGCAAGGCTTAGGTAAGCATCACCAACTTTAATCTTTACATCTTTATTTTTTTCTAAATCCGCATCAGTTGGTCTATCACTTATTATTCTAATACTATCATCACTGTTAGCACCTAATGTAATGCTACATTCCTTTCCGTCTACATACCAGTTAAACTTTATTCCATATTGAACTGTGGTACCTATATGATAATATCTAATCCCCTCATGTATTTTACCACTGATAAATTCTTTTTGATCTCCACTTGAAAGAAGAAAACCGGCAATATTGTTTTCTTTACAAAAATCACTATTTAAAAATTCTCTTACTTTAATATCTGTGCTTTTATTGTCTTCTTTTAGCTTAATTATTGTATAAAGAAGATCTGAATTACTATCCCTTTTGATTGACATCGCATCAATAGTGCCGTTTTCTATATACTTGCTAAACTCTGCTTTAGCTTTCTCTTCTAACTCTTTTTTCCTTGCTGCACTTTGTTCTTGTTGTTGCATGTTTTCTAGCACTTCTTTCATTTTTTTTTGGAGTGATTCGATATCCTGGATTAACCCGGATTCATCAAAGTCGAAGATCACGAATGCTTGGCCCAATCTTGTCTTCAATTCTTTAATTATGTTTACTATCTTTAAGATAGACTCTAAGTTTTGATAATGTACAATAATTTTTTGAGCATTTAGGCTACCCTTATTGCCACCCCAGTCAGAACTAATGTTATCAAATATTGAATTAAGTCCTTTATAAATGGTTATCAATTCATTTGATTCCTCTTCGCCTATTCCATTACTTTTAATACTGCTAATACAATTATTGAATAACTCTATCTCTTTAGAATCTGCAAATAATACACCATACAATTTTTTATGTGCTACTGCATCTTGTATCTTTTGTTTTAGTTTCTTTAATTCTTCTAATTCATCACTATTCATACATTTTACCTCATAAAACTATTCAATATTATATACATAAACATTAGGGAATGTTAGCACTTTCTATATGCTTGCGCACTTCCTATTATTCCTTTAACATAGCTGACACTTTTTTTGAATGAGAAATCACTTTATTAATCATATAATTCTCATGATTGTTATCTATTTTAGGCAGCTCGTACAGATAATTCACCATTATTCCGGCTGACTGACTAATGCCTTTTTCAGAAGTATCAGCCATCCAGTTGATTTGTTTGATTGATGCACCATTGCTTAAATGAAAGTGTGCTACTGGATCATAAGCACCCCCACCACTGCTTTTAACCTTTAGCAAATAATGTGCACAAAGTTTCAGTAGGGACTGTTTTTCGCATTCAATGTTAGTTTTTATGCTTTCTAAAATTTCTATACCTGATTGTTTTATATTAAGCTTACCTAATAAAGCTACGTCTTGATTTTTTAGCCATTTTGTAAATCCAGGAACTGGAGAAAGAGTTGCATACACTTTTACGCTTTTAAATTCTTGCGATAGTTTTTCTACGACTCTCTTTATTAAAAAGTTACCGAGGCTAATTCCAGATAAACCAGTTTGAGTGTTTGATATTGAATAGAATATAGCAGTACTTGCACTGCTTGGGTCACTTGAAGGAACTGACTCGTCCAAAACGTGTTGAATACTATCTGCAATCTCATTCATCAGTGCAACCTCTACAAAAATTAAAGGTTCATTTGGTATTTTGTAATGAAAGAAAGCAAAACAGAGATGATCAGAATCTAGTCTGTTTTTTAAGTCACCCCAAGAGGAAATTTTATGTACAGCTTCGTATTTTATAAGTTTTTCCAACAATGATGCAGGTGAATCCCAGGTGATTTGATGAAGATCAAGTAGATCAACATCAACCAAAGTACAAAGTATACTTTTTAATTCGTTTTCTAGTGGACTTAGACTTTTATATTGATTCTTCAGCTTGAGTACATCAGAACGCATATCAACAATAAACTTAAGGCCCTCCGGTAAGGAGATAAACTGCTTCAATATTTTAGAGCGTGGTGATTCAAGGACTTTTATTAAGTCTTGTTCAAACTTATAGCTCGACTCAGAATCTTGATTTTTCTTATATACTTTTATTTCTTCATCTATTTTCGTTTTATCCGGATTGAACTTTTCTGCCAGGGTTTGTAAAAATTTTATTTGACCTGCCTCTGATAAACTCAAGTACAAATTACCAAGAGATACGGTGTTCTTACGTGCTGAGACTTCACCCCCCTTTGGGTTTAAGCATTCGTTCATCTTCAAGACTAAACTATCGACATCGCGACTACTACTTAAATCAGGGCCAATATTGCCAACCCATGACCTTACAGCATCTGCTACTTCACCTAATATTTTAAAAAAGCCCTTTGTTGCTTTCTTATCTTCAACTTTTACTATATCAGTTTTTGCTAATGATTCTTTTATCATATGTTCCTTTTATCGTGTATCTATCTTAATTTAAAGAAAAATCTTAGTCTACAAAGAAGGCATATATTTTCATGGCACAACTATTTTGCAATCTATTAAAATTTTCGTAAAGAGAGTTAGATTTTTAATTTCATTATTTCTCTTACAAAAGTACTTTTATTATAAAAATGCCCTTTTGCCTCTTTCTTTTCCGGGTAAGGCTGATTTTTTAATTACCTAGTCGAAGTTACTTAATTTTTACACATCTATTGTAAAGTACAAAATCTGACTTTGGAATGAAAATGCTAGCTGATGCTTGGACTTTATTGATACTTACGCTACTTGAAACTATACTTGGTATAGACAATTTAATCTTTATTTCTCTAGCAATAGATAAGGTGCCAAATCTGCTGAGAGAAAGAGCCCGCCTGATAGGTTTTGGCTTGGCGCTATTGATGCGTTTTGTAATACTATTTTTTATATCACATATATTATCAATGGAAAAGCCTATATTTCACTCTGTATCACTAGATATTTCAGTAAAAGATTTGCTTATGATTGCAGGAGGGTTATTCCTTATTGTTAAAAGTTCTATGGAGTTATGGAGCGAAATTTTTGTACATAAGGAGAACAAAACAAAGGCAAACGTTAAATCACAATTTTTTTTAGTTGTGCTACAAATTATATTAATAGATTTAGTTTTTTCTGTTGATTCAATATTAACTGCTATAGCATTAACTCATAATATGATAATCATTGCTATAGCATTTACATTTTCCATATTAGCAATGCTATTTTCATCAAGTTATACCGCTCAGTTAATAAAATCCAGCCCAAGCTTAAAAGTAATTGCCATTCTATTTATTTTACTCATCGGTATATATTTAATACTTGAAGGACTTCACATAGAGCTACCAAAAGCATGTTTGTATTCTTCATTCATGTTTGCATTGCTTGTGGAAGCTATAAGCAAAATAAAGACAATGCGGCCTTGAAATTATTTTCTACAAAGCAAAAGTCTAATTTTTATTCCGGTGTGTGACGAATATCTGTACGAACATTTCGATGTCATCCGAGTAGCTGACACAGGTTCTTTTTTTCTGGATTCCAGCGTCACGCGCTGGAATGACATTAAATAGTTTTCCTTAAAATTTGAGTTATGCAAGCAGCCTCTTTGCTGTGATTCGAGTAGCTGAAACTGGAATGAAATTACTGCTACTCCCACTCAATAGTTGCTGGTGGTTTGGAAGTTAAATCATACACAACTCGATTTACTCCGGAAACTTTGTTAACAATTATACTACTGACGTCTTGCAAAAACCTCCAAAATACTAACGAATGTTGATCTTTATTTTCAAATGGAAATGCATCAGCTGTCATGCCATCAGATGAAGTCACAGCCCTTAAAGCGCAAACATATCCGTATGTACGATTATCTCCCATAACTCCCACAGTTTTTACTGGTAACAGTACAGCAAAAGCCTGCCATATTTTATCATACAGATCATAATTTTTCATTGTGTTGATATATATTTCATCTACTTCTTGCAATATTCGTACCTTTTCTTCATCAACCTCACCTATGATCCTCACTGCAAGTCCAGGTCCAGGAAATGGATGTTGAAATATTATCTCATCTGAAAGCCCAATTTCTTTGCCAAGCAGCCTTACTTCATCTTTAAAGAGATAGCGTAAAGGTTCTACTAGTTTCAGATTCATTTTTTCTGGCAACCCACCAACATTGTGATGAGATTTAATTGTACTAGTGTTTCCTGAAGCGTGACCTGATTCAACTACATCAGAGTAAATGGTGCCTTGCATTAAAAAATCCACATCACCTATTTTTTTTGCCTCTTCTTCAAATACTTCGATAAAAGTATTGCCGATAATTTTTCGCTTTTCTTCCGGATCAGTTATTCCCTTTAACCTACTTAAAAACAAGTTTGATTTATCAACGTAATTTATTGGAATTTCTTTTAACATAGCAGTGGTCTGGCTCTTACGCAATAACCCAGTATCGATAAAAATACAGTTTAATTGTTTTCCTATAGCTTTGTGTGTAAGAACTGCTGCAACACTTGAATCAACCCCCCCACTTACTGCAGCAATTACTTTTTTCTCCCCTACTAAGTTTTGAATTTTTTCCTTCTGTTTTTCAATGAATGACTTCATTGTCCAATCTCTCTCACAATTTGCAATATCTAAGAAATTAGAGAGAAGTTTACTACCATTTGTCGTAGGCTTAACTTCAGGATGGAACTGAGTACAGTAAATCTTCCGCTGTTCGTTGGCAATTATTGCGATTGTTTGATTTATTATACCTGAGGCAATAGCAGTAAATCCTTGCGGTATAGTTTCGACACTGTCTGCATGGTTCATTAGCACATCGACTTCGGAATTAACGTCCCAAGTATCCTTTATAATTGGGGATTCTTTTAGTATCTTGATTTTAGTTTTGCCAAATTCCTGATTGAATTCTTTTCTTACCTTTGCCCCGAAATAATGACAAATGAGTTGCTGTCCATAACATATTCCAAGTATAGGAGTGTTTATTGTTTCGTTAAGTTTTATAATTTTATGTGCTACTTCACTTACTTCAGAGCAATTGTCATTTACAGATTGCGGTCCTCCAGAAAAAATAAATCCATTGAATTTTGATACTGTTTCGAAATCGATATTGCTTGGAAATATTTCACAGTAAACGCCCATTTCCCTGATTTGTCTTGCAATAAGCTGTGTAAACTGTGAACCAAAATCAATAACGGCAATTGCTGACAATGTGCTCCTCCATATTATTTAAAGCAATATTTGATAATAAAGAAAACAATAAAGTAAGTAAACTAAGACCTGTTTAAAAACTTTAATATATGACTAAAGTAACTTAAATTTACCGCAACAGATTTATGATTAAGCTGTCTTAATTATCATTCTGATACTCTCTTCTTATCATAATAGCAACCCCAACATCTTTCCTTAAGTTGATACCATTGCCTGAACGGATACGTTTAATATATATATAAATTCCTATCTTTTATATCTAATAAACCAAGTGTTGGTACGATTGTTGCTTTCAGGAAGATGACGGTTTCTACTGTCTTAGCCAGTTTTTTTGACTTTTGATGCAATAAGTTTTGGTTATCTTTTCTATGCTCTATAAGCCCACCAATTACCATAACTTCGCCGCTCTTAATTTTTAACGTAGAGTGCATTTCTCTGGTTTCAATAATTGGAATGTCACTATTTAATTTCATTTTATTCTGTTGTGCGACATATTCTATATTTGGGTCTTTAGTGTAATTGTTAATTCTTGATAAGGTTGGGTGTATATCCATAAATATTTCGTTAGTATCAATGTTAATGCTTGGGTGGATTATTAACACCACACCTATTGGAGTGCTATTCATCTTGGTAATTAAGGCATGATTGGAGTTTCCGGTATCTTTCTGTATATCGGAAGTAAAATAGATATGGTTTTTAGTAAATGAAATCATTGCTTGCTGATTATTTATAGCATGTACTCTAGGGCTTGAAATTACGGTTGAAGTGCCAAACTTGTCTAAAGTTTTTACTAAATTTTCTAAATCAGAGTTCATTACCAGGCTAGTAATGGAACTATCTTGATTTGTTATAGATTTTGTTTCATTATGCAAATCATTTAAGTTGATACCAGAAAGGTATTTATCGTCTAATACAACTTCAACTATTTTGGCCTCTATCATTACTTGAGAAGACGCCAGTCTCTTAACTTTATTAATATATTCTTCAACAGCTTTATGAATATCCTTCCTGGCATTCAGAATAATGACACCAGCTTCTCTGTTGGATGAAAGAAATTCACCATCATCCACTCCATTAACATCCATTATTGCATTTAAGCCTTTTTCTAATGAACTCCATAAGTCACTGCTATATTGAGACTTTCTAACATTCCTGTCAGCATCGCTGCTTGTAACATTGCCACTAACGACAAAATTGCTTTGAGCAGAGTGTTGAATATTGATGAAGTCTACGTAATAATTTTGTGCGTATGGCAAATCCTGTTCAATTCTAATTACACCATTATTCATTGAGTAACGCAATTTGGCGCTGTTGGCTATACTCTGAATTACTTCATTTATATTCTTATCCTTTAGCTTTAAAATAATATTACCTGATATCTGGGGATCTATGTCTAAGTTAACGTCAGAAAGTTTTCCTATCTCAATCAGTAAATCCTTTACTGGCACTTTTTCATCAACATTAATCGAAAGAAACTGATTACTGGTTGTAAGATCGGGAAACTCTACCGGTAAAGGTATCATTTCTGGTATTGCTGGTTCGTTATTCTTCAAAGGAGTATTATATTGTTGCAACGAATAATCGTGCTTATAATTGTCTATATTAACAGAATGTTGCTTGTTAGGTAGATGTGTACAAGAAATAATGAAAAGGAGTATTAAACATTTTAAAATAGCCATGAGGGCAGCATACAAATCTATACTAATAGTTTTCTATAAAAATGTTAAAAATGTATTTAATTGTATCCGTTCAGGGGAGTGGTTTAAGAAATGATAGATAGGAGATTATGAAAAAGGTTTAGCCGCATGGAAGTGGGATGAAAAGAAGCACTGGTTTCACATGCGTCTGAACAGACACCATTTTACAGCATTTTAAATTTGTCCTGTGAAATGTTTGTACAGTTGCGATAAAAATTACTTGACAAATTTTGACAGCTTTGTTATTTTGATAGTGAAGATATTCTAGAGCTCGAAATCTATCTTCGTCTGCAGACTTTTCAACTTCATTAATTTATAACCTCTAGTTAAAGTATATTGTACTTATGTATAGATAACTTCTATCATAGCTATATACATTTTTCTGAGTTTTTTTGTATTACTTAGGAGGATCATCATGTTTAAAATCATGGATTACGCATATCATTGACATAAATGCCTTAAAAGGACAGATGGTACCTATGTCCTCTTTATATAGATTATGTATCTGTTCAGATACGATTAAGCTGCGTCTAGTGCAGAAAAGACTAGATAACATTCAACCTTATATAGGATAATTATCAACGGAAACAAAATTATCCTCATTGTCATAATAGTAAAGTATAATGCACCCATTTGTCTAGACCATTTTTTTCAAAGTGATCCGATTTTTAAAATGAATATGTTGATAAATACGTCGACACACATTTAAAGTATTTATCAATATATTCATTTACTGTTTATGATAATAAAGATCAGCAGGAACTTTATAATGTAGAGTCTGATGTCGCCTTCTATAGTTATACCAAGCAACAAAATCATTTATTATAAGATTTAAATCTCTGATACTATTTGGTCTATAATAATATATAGCTTCTTGCTTTAAAGTTCTCCATAAGCGCTCAACAAATATATTGTCGAAGCAACGTCCTTTATGGTCCATACTGATTTTAATATTAGCACGCTCTAATTCCATAATAAAGTTGTAGCTAGTAAACTGCACCCCCTGATCACTATTAAAAATCTCAGGTTTACCTTGTTTTAGAGCTTCTTTGAGAGTATAAAGGCAAAATCCAGCATCGAGATATGGTGATAATGAATGAGCAATAATATAGCGACTATACAAGTCCATTATTGCCACAAAATAGATAAACTTACCTTCTACCATAATATATGTTATATCAGTAGCCCATACCTGATTAACTCTACAAATAATCAAATCTTTGAGTAAATAAGGATATATTTTATGCTTTTTTTCTTTAATACTTGTATTACATCTTTTTCTACAATACAGCCCACTAATCTTCATTTTTTTCATAATTCTTAAGATTTTTTTGTGATTGACTACTACTCCACTCGCTATGATTTCAGCAGTAATTTTACGATATCCATAACGGCAATCAGAAGCCAAATATACTTCTTGAATCAAATTTGCTACTTCACTTTCGTTATTAATTATAGGCCTATAATATAGGCTAGATCTGCAAATCCCCAATAAATCAGCCTGTTTCCTAATTGACAGATCAGAATCTTTTTCTATAAACCTTACTCTATCTTTTTTGCTTATTTCAGTAATTTTTTTTTCAAATAGCTATTTTCCACTGTCAATTCTCCTATTACTTTATGTAAACTTTCTATTTCTTGCGCTAAGATTCTTTGTTTTCTCGCACTTTCACTTTCTTCAACAAATAGGTCTTTTAACCTTGCCAATACTCTATCACGCCAATCATATAGATTTGTTGATGGTATTTTATATTCACTACATATCTCAGCTGTGCTTTTTTGATTTTTTATTGCTTCCAAAGCTATCTTTGCTTTTAACTCTGGTTCATATTTTTTTGTTGCCATACTTTTACCCCTTTACCTTCCTACTCGGATCAACCATTTTTTTTTGGTCTAGTTTATGGGGTGCATTATACTTTTCATTAGTGTTAATTTAATTTTTTCATATACAATAATAATAAGTGGGAATAAATTAAAAAAAATTATGAACGATGAGGATCTTTTCGAAGAAGGTGATGATAATGTTGAAGAGAATAGCGATGACAGAAGAGAAAGGAATTTGAAGAATGAAAATCAGCTCGAAGAGCAATTTAAAGAGTATTTAAAACCTTTCGAGGATATTTTAAGTCAAATTGATGAAGGAGTTGATAATTTAGATAGTTACGAAAGGACTATGCAAGTAAAGCGAAGTATAGATAGGCTCATAGAAACCTTATATAGCCAAGCAGCATCTGAGGATATTGATGTAGAACTTGAAACCACAAAACACACTCGCGATAAATCAGAGTCCAAGAAAAGAGTTCTGGAAAAGAGAAAGAAACAACTGATGGAAGAGATCTTAAGTTTTCAACAACAAAAGGAGCTAATGAATAGTAGGGAAAAACATGAAGTAGCAAGTGATGGGGATGTTCAGAAGGCAAAAGCACGAGTGAAGTCTTCAATTAGGGGGGTGTTGTTTTCAGTTATTGCTCATAGAATGGATCCACGAAGGAGGGCAGGGGAAACTGCTGATGACAATGAAAAGCAAGCTCGTATGTACGGTAGAGAAGCAGTTGGTGGAGTTTTAGGTGGATTGTTCAAGGCGTTTTTAACTGCAGTTGCTGCTGTTGTGCGCGAAATTGCTAAACCACTTCAACATATGAATACACAAGAGACGTCTTTTGCAAAACAAGTTGAAGAAAGCAGAAACCAGGATTCACAGAAAGGTCGATCTGTGTAGGTCAAAGTATAATTTCAAAAAAATTTTTGAAATCGTATGTACTAAACAATATCTACTCAACGCAAATTACAACAAACGCAGTAGCATAATCTTGATCATCACTTAGAGAAAGGTGTATCTTGTAGTCTTTCGAGATGAAATCCTTTGTGATAGCAAGATGTGGTTTTCCCCTAATATTACTGTATATTTCTATATCTTTCATTATAATTCCTTGGCTGAATCCAGTGCCTAGCGCTTTAACAAAAGCTTCCTTTGCAGCAAAGCGTTTAGCAAAATATTTTGCTCTTACTTCTTGTCTATTATATTTTTTGCTTATCTCTATCTCCTTCTTAGTATAGACTTTATTGAGAAATTTTTCCCCGTATTTTTGTGATATTCTCAATATTCTGGGTATATATACTATGTCAGTGCCAATACCGTATATCATTTTGCGCTAAAACGATTTATTGCTTCTTCAACTTGTATTTCCTCTACCTCTCCAGTTGCCCTATTTTTTACTTCAACTATATTTGAAGTTACTGCTTTCTTTCCAATAATTATTTGCCACGGCAAGCCTATCAGATCCATTCTGGCAAATTTCACTCCTACACTTTCGTCCGTATCATCATAAAGCACTTTATCGCTTTTCAAAGCTTTGTATATTTTATCTGCAGCCTCCGTTACTTTTGTTTGTAAATTGATCAAACCAACTTTAAAAGGAGCTACTGCCTCTGGCCAGATAATTCCTTTATCATCATGGAAAGCTTCTATTATTGCGCCAACAAGCCTTGAAACTCCAATACCATACGAACCCATATGCATGTTAACATTTTTTCCATCTTGAGAAGTAACACTTGCCTTCATAGGCTTTGAATATTTGTCGCCAAAATAAAAAATATGCCCTATTTCAATACCTTTACTAACATTTAACTGTTCTTGCGGTATAGGACAAATTTTAGGATCATGCATATCGTCTGCAACTGCATATATGCTCTTCAGGCTTTCAATATCTTCGCTTTCTAGTAATTCAAAAAGTTTATTGTCATAATATAGAGTGCTCTCACCGGTGTTTGCCAATATATGAAATTCATGACTTAAATTTCCTCCAATTGGTCCTGTATCTGCCCTCACTCCAATTGGAGTAAGCCCCATTCGTTTGAAGATTTTTATGTAAGTTTTATACATCAAATTATATGAATTCAGTGCACCTTCGTAATCTACATCAAAACTGTATGCATCCTTCATCAGAAATTCCCTGCCTCTCATAACGCCATAACGAGGTCTTACTTCGTCACGAAACTTCCACTGAATTTGATATAAACAAAGTGGTAAATCTTTGTAACTTTTTACCGTATTTCTAATCAAATCAGTTACCACCTCCTCATGTGTTGGACCAAAAAGCATATCGCTTTCATGCCTATCTTTAATACGTAGCATTTCTTTGCCGTAATCATCGTAACGTCCTGACTCTCGCCAAAGACTTGCTGGCTGCACACAAGGCATCAACACTTCAATTGCACCAATTTCATCTCTGATAATATTTTCAATATTTTTAAGTACCAAAAGGCCAAGCGGCAGCCAAGAATAAATTCCAGATGCTGTCTGCTTGATTAAGCCTGCACGTAATAAATATTGATGAGAAATAATTTCAGCACCAGCAGGGGTTTCTTTTAAAGTTGGCAGGTAATATTGAGATAAACGCATTTCATAAATCTGATTGTACTAAGCAATCTTAGTACAATCAGACCTTTGGGTAAACTTATTTTAAAAAGGAAGGAAAGTGTATGGTGCTTTTCTTGACATTTTCTTATTATTCAAATTTCTTTCGGCAGTCCTTAACAGAAACAGTAAATGGTTCTTGCATATCACTACTTGCTAGCTCCACATTATTCATTTTTGTTGGAGAAGAAGCTGAGCAATTATGATTATGCCTATCCTTCATTTTCTCTCCAAGGTAAATGTAAGGTATAGAATGTGGCTGTGTTTCCCAATCTTCATCATCAGGTACATTAGCACTATTGCTCGATAAATTATTAATAGGGCTTTCTAGTGGTGAAAATTTACTTAATGGTATATTCGAGAGTATTAATAATGCTGCGTCTGGCTTTCGTGTGCAGTTCTCTTGCTCTTTCTTGACCGCTTTACATTGTTCTTCTTCAAGAGAAAAAAAAGAATCATATTGTCCGTCTAAGGAATCTAGCTGTTCATCTTGAACATCACTTTTTACTCTTTGTTTTTGAATTGCTATTGCAAGACTATTCATTTATAATGCACCCCATAAACTAGACCAAAAAAAAATGGTTGATCCGAGTAGGAAGGTAAAGGGGTAAAAGTATGGCAACAAAAAAATATGAACCAGAGTTAAAAGCAAAGATAGCTTTGGAAGCAATAAAAAATCAAAAAAGCACAGCTGAGATATGTAGTGAATATAAAATACCATCAACAAATCTATATGATTGGCGTGATAGAGTATTGGCAAGGTTAAAAGACCTATTTGTTGAAGAAAGTGAAAGTGCGAGAAAACAAAGAATCTTAGCGCAAGAAATAGAAAGTTTACATAAAGTAATAAGAGAATTGACAGTGGAAAATAGCTATTTGAAAAAAAAATTACTGAAATAAGCAAAAAAGATAGAGTAAGGTTTATAGAAAAAGATTCTGATCTGTCAATTAGGAAACAGGCTGATTTATTGGGGATTTGCAGATCTAGCCTATATTATAGGCCTATAATTAATAACGAAAGTGAAGTAGCAAATTTGATTCAAGAAGTATATTTGGCTTCTGATTGCCGTTATGGATATCGTAAAATTACTGCTGAAATCATAGCGAGTGGAGTAGTAGTCAATCACAAAAAAATCTTAAGAATTATGAAAAAAATGAAGATTAGTGGGCTGTATTGTAGAAAAAGATGTAATACAAGTATTAAAGAAAAAAAGCATAAAATATATCCTTATTTACTCAAAGATTTGATTATTTGTAGAGTTAATCAGGTATGGGCTACTGATATAACATATATTATGGTAGAAGGTAAGTTTATCTATTTTGTGGCAATAATGGACTTGTATAGTCGCTATATTATTGCTCATTCATTATCACCATATCTCGATGCTGGATTTTGCCTTTATACTCTCAAAGAAGCTCTAAAACAAGGTAAACCTGAGATTTTTAATAGTGATCAGGGGGTGCAGTTTACTAGCTACAACTTTATTATGGAATTAGAGCGTGCTAATATTAAAATCAGTATGGACCATAAAGGACGTTGCTTCGACAATATATTTGTTGAGCGCTTATGGAGAACTTTAAAGCAAGAAGCTATATATTATTATAGACCAAATAGTATCAGAGATTTAAATCTTATAATAAATGATTTTGTTGCTTGGTATAACTATAGAAGGCGACATCAGACTCTACATTATAAAGTTCCTGCTGATCTTTATTATCATAAACAGTAAATGAATATATTGATAAATACTTTAAATGTGTGTCGACGTATTTATCAACATATTCATTTTAAAAATCGGATCACTTTGAAAAAAATGGTCTAGACAAATGGGTGCATTATAGTTAAAATTATACCGTCTTGGACCACCTTTGCTTCCAGGGCTTTCAATCTCTTTTTAAAATTTTCGAGTTTGCCATATTGACCTTATGCCGCTAGCAGATATTAGAATTCCTTTTTTCTTTAATTCATTAGCTGCTCTTTCTTGTCCATATGCTGGAAACTCTACTAACTACTGCTTCTTCTGTATCCTTTGGTACTCTATTGGCAAGTAATGGTTTGCTTTTGTTTATCTCGTATAATGCTTTTTCCCCTCCTGTTTCATACAGCTCTTTGAAGCGGTAAAATGTATCCCTTCATTACTCTACACGCCTGTGATACATTTCCTAATTGCTTTGCAAGTTCTAGCAACCCCAACTTTGGTTTTAGTATTTTTTCTTGTGTTTTACTCATATCTGACACTCCTTTAAAATTTATTTATATTTTTATCTTACTTTGTTAATCTGTCAGATCAAGTCTAAACTATTACAACCTTAATAAGTTAAAGACCTTGCTTGAGACTACAGAGGTATAATATTGGCTCCAACCCCTAATTATTGGATTAAGCTCTTTTATTACAGCTTCTTGTGGTGCTGCTTGCAACTCTTTAAGCTTATGTTTAATAGATAACAAGTGTTGACTTATAGATTTACGACTTGGTTTACTTGTAACCTCTCTTATTTTGACGTGTTTGATAATGCCTTATTGAAAATCCAAGAAAATCAAATCCTGGCTTTTCCCCATTTAGGGATTTCAGTGTATGTACAATTCTTGTCTTTGATGACTTTAATTCTAATCCAACGGGTTTTAGCCATTTTTCAATTAGAACCTTTGCCTTCATCACAAGTTCCTCGCTCTCGTGTAAAACCACAAAATCATCGGCGTACGTAATTACACTAACTGAATTTTGCGCCTGCTTGCGAGACGCCCTACCATATTTCTTTTTCGCATATTGGAAAAGTTCTTCCTTAAGCTCTTCTTTGATATTCTGTTCTAGTCCATATAGTGCTACACATGCAAGTAATGGAGAAATTATTCCACCTTGAATTGTGCCACGTTTGGTGGGACTAAACTTTCTATCTTCGATAATGCCTGCTTTCAACCATCCTTTTATAATTCTCTTTAGAGTTGGTGTGGTATTGAGTTTTTCTAACAGTGCGTTATGATCGATGTTATCAAAACATCCGGAAATATCAGCATCCATATAATGCACCCATTTGTCTAGACCATTTTTTTCAAAGTGATCCGATTTTTAAAATGAATATGTTGATAAATACGTCGACACACATTTAAGATACTTAGGTAGTCAAGATACCTATTATGTAGGCAATATCAAAGGTATTGTATCAACAAACTTTTATTGACACCTACTCTAGAGTGGCTTTCGCTAAGCTTTATACGGAGAAAACTGCTATCACAGCTGCAGATCTTCTCAATATACCATTTTTTGATGAACAGAAAGTTCCATTGCTACGCATTTTAACTGATAGGGGTACAGAGTATTGTGGCAAACCAGGGAATCATGCGTACCAGTTATATTTGGGAGTAGAAAATATTGATCATTCTAGAACCAAAGCTTATTCTCCACAGACTAATGGTATATGTGAAAGGTTTCATAGAACTATGCAAGATGAATGTTACAATATTATCTTCAGGAAAAAGATTTATAGTACTTTGGAGGAGCTTCAGTTAGATTGGCTGCATTCTTACAACAGAACTAGACCTCATTCCGGTAAGTACTGCTATGCAGACCTTTTTTGATAGTATGCATATTGCTTACCAAAAAAATATTGATAACATTAAAATAGATTCTGATATCGGTTTTGACTTCGTCGATTCTTCTGTCAGTTAATTCATGCCTGTCAGATCAAGTCTAAACTATTACAAAAATGTTGTCATTCGAGTAGCTGACACTGGACTCCAATGTCAATTACTCGGATAACAAAAAAACACAGGCTTCACATGCATCTGCAGTACTGTATTAGTCTACTATCTTCATTCCCACAACATTATACCCTGAATCAACATGTAAAATTTCTCCAGTTGTACCACTACTCAGGTCGCTTAATAAGTATAGTGCTGCCTTGCCAACATCTTCTATTGTAACATTGCGTCTAAGTGGAGAATTACTTCTATTCCATTCCGATATGGAGTGAAAGTCACTTATTCCAGAAGATGCCAAAGTTCTGATTGGACCAGCAGAAATTGCATTTACTCTGACGTTCTGTGGTCCGAGATCACATGCTATATATTTTACACTTGCTTCAAGTGCTGCTTTACATAAACCCATCACATTATAATTTGGCATAACTTTTTCAGCACCATAGTAAGATAAAGTAAGTAAACTACCGCCATTTAACATCATTTTTTCCGCTCTTTGCGCTAAAGCAGTAAAAGAATAGCACGATATATGCATTGCATTAATAAAGTTGTTTAGTGAAGTATTGACATATTTACCATTTAGCTCATTTTTATCGGAGAATGCTATTGCATGTACCAAAAAGTCAAGAGTATTCCATTCTTTCTTTATTTCCTCAAAAGCATTATCTATGGTTTCCTCATTTGAAACATCACAGTGTAATGTTAACTCCACATTTAATTCATTTGCTATTGGTAATAATTTTTCTTTTATTGTTTCATTTTGATAAGTGATTGCAAGCTCAGCTCCATGTTCTGAGAGGGTCTTTGCTATACCATATGCTATTGACCTCTTATTTATTATTCCGGTTATTAACCCTTTTTTGCCCTGCAATATCATAGAATTATTTGCCTTTTTTATAATTTGAAATATTAACTAGGCAAAGTCAATTATGTTTTAACTGTAGCTAACGTATAAAAATTACTTCCGCATATTTCCAACCTCATTATAATTACAATTAGAGATATTTTAAGAGCTCAAAATCTATCTTTAGTCTGCAGACTTTTTTTTTATTAAACAATCAAATTCATCAAAAAATGTAGTGTATCTTCTTCAGTGTACGTGGGTGCACACACATACTTATCTGTAATAGTTTAGACTTAATCTGACAGGATAACAAAGTAAGATAAAAATATAAATAAATTTTAAAGGAGTGTCAGATATGAGTAAAACACAAGAAAAAATACTAAAACCAAAGTTGGGGTTGCTAGAACTTGCAAAGCAATTAGGAAATGTATCACAGGTGTGTAAAGTAATGAAGGGATACATTTTACCGCTTCAAAGAGCTGTATGAAGCAGGAGGGGAAAAAGCATTATACGAGATAAACAAAAGCAAACCATTACTTGCCAATAGAGTACCAAAGGATACAGAAGAAGCAGTAGTTATACCAATTCTCATTGTTGTGGAGTCAAATAGGAAACAGAGCAGAGTTGTTTAATTGTAGAAGTAGCAAGAGAGGTAAGAAATTTGCATAAAGTGCTCTCAAGCAAAGCAATAGTACTGTATATTTTATTGCGCAAAATGTTCTGTTTTATATATAACCAAAGCCTCTCAACAGGATTAAGTTCAGGTGAATATGGAGGTAGGTATATAATCTCAATGTTTTTAGGTACCTTTAAATTTTTTGACTTATGCCAACTAGCACAGTCCATAACAAGAACAGCTTCTCTTGTCCCTAGATATTGCAACATTTGCTCAAGAAATATATTCATGCAATCAGTGTTAACATTTGGTGCAAATAAGCTAAAACTCTCTCCATTTTTAGGATTAACTGCACTGTAGAGATAAAAATTATGCCTACCTAACTTTATTTTAACCCGAGTTCTAGTACCTTTTTTAAACCATCCATGCCCAACTTTCGAATGTGTGCCAAACCTTGATTCATCAAAGAAAAATAGCTCTTTTTCAGGATACTTTCCAATAACTTCATTGAGATTTTTTTTTGAATTCCTCTTGTTTACTTTTATCTTGTACGTTGTGTACTGGTCTTGGTGTAATATATGAAAATTTCATCTTTTGCATATGGCGGTGTACTGTAGATTTGCTAATATTTAAGTCGAACTTTTCCTGTATTCTTATTCTCATTTCTTTAATGGTAATATTAGGGTTTTCTTCTATCCATGCTTCAATTTGCTGTAGTTGAGCCTGATTTAATTTAGTTTTTCTTCGGCGTGATCGAGGAGCAAACAGTTTTTCTTCTCTGCCAAATTTCAAGAGTTTTATCCACGAAGTTAGTGCCTTTCTTGAAATGCAATATATTTTTGCTACAGACGTTATACTGTACTTTTTTGCTGCAATTACAGCGTTTAGTTTTTTTGAAACATATGCATTATTCCTTACTTTCTTCAGCATCTCTTTTGCTGATTTTACTACTTCTTCATCCAATAATTTTGATCTGAGTGCCATTTATACCTAAACTATTTCACTTATTTCATTATGGCTTTTCTTCCATTATTGTCTATCTGTTTCCCGTGTAACGGGAATTGGTATAATTTCTCCTCCAAAAATTTTTTTTCTTTAAGAAAAGATTTCCTCTCAGCTTCTATTTTTTGACCAAATTTTCTTCCTTCCTCGTATAAATTGTGCTTTTCTTGAGTCAACTCAAGCTCTTTGTGAGCAAATTTCTTCTCCACTTTACTAGTGTCAATAATTATTTTATACAAAATCATAAGAGCCAAAGCAGATAATACAACTAAAGCGAGAATTAAAGAACTAGGTGCATTAATAAGCGCTAAAGATGTAAGTAATGTAAGAGTAGCAAGAGAACTAGCTATAAAATAAAATGTATTATATTTATTAAGTAAATTGCTCATCACCCATATACAAAACTTCAGCAGTCTTGTATATATTGATTAAAATTATCTTACCTGTAGAGGAGAACACTTATTACAATTGTACCAGTGATAAACTTTAGTTGATATGCTAACTAAACTCAAAATACAAGGTGGCATCAGACGGGAGTAGAACATCTACTAGAATATCCAAAATCTTCTGAATATGAAGCTTCATCCAGCTCTTTATTTGGTAGTGCTGATAAATCTCCATTACTTATATCTGAAGGAGCAGGGCTATCATTAATTTGTTCAAATACTTCTTCAAGCATCTTTTGTATTTCTTGATCACTTTCTACACAATGCTTAATCAATTCATCAAATCTTTCGCAAATTTCTAGCATAGTACTCCTTGGCATAGTCACATTGTCTTTTTCTCCTATACTCTCTTGAAACAAACTTACCATCTCTGTTATCAAACCCGTACAATCCTTTACAAAGCTGACATAATTTTGATGAGATAATGAAGATTGATCATCTAAACGTGAAATTCCCCTTTTCATAGTAATTTTCTCAGATAGTAACTTTTCGTACTCTTCAGAACAATTTTGATCTTCTTCTAGATCACTTCGCAATTTTTCAAATTCTTTTCTTCCTTGATCAAGATTTCTTTCTAATTCTTTGATCCTATTGAGATACCCAGCTTCTTTCTCTTCCAATTGATTACTTAGTTCTTCTAAATCTACAGTTAGTTTCATCACTTCTTGAGTTTTTTCATCTAACTTTTCTTGTAATCGTCTTTTTTCTTTTTCTAAATCCGACGATTTAAGTATTAAATCATAAGTTTCAGAACTTTCTTTTTGCAACTGCGCTTCTAACTCTGCTATTTTTTTCTCTTTCTTTTCTAAACATGTCATCAATTCTGTTACTTTTTTAGATTCTAATTCATGTGATTGACTTTCTAATCTCTGGATTTGATTATATTTATCATCTAATTCTTTTTTAGTATCATTCAATTCTTGTTCTAACCTTCTATTTTTATTCACTAATTCATCCAGTTTAAGATATGATCGCTTTCTTTGATCAGTTAGTTTTTCTATTTTGACAACTAGAACTTTAGCATATTCTTCCAAGCGTTGCTTTTCTTGCACTAATTCAGCTTTTTCTTTACTTAACTTTTGTATCTCTCTTTGTGCTTTCCTTAACTTCGATTCTAACTCTTCCTTCTCTACTCTTCTCTTTTCAAATTCACTCTCTACCGAATCACTTAGCTGCTTGAGTTTTTGTGTTACTTCAGCCAAAACTTCATCTTTTTCCCTTACCTTTCCATTTAATTCCTCTACCTCTCTCATTTTTTGCTGTAATTGTTCTAATATAGTTTGATTATTTCCAGTTAATCTTGTATTTTCTTTTTCCAATTTATTAATTCTTTCTTTTAAGCTGTCATCTACAACTTGTGCAATTTTGTCTTGCATTTTAGTACTGCCTATTTGAGCTTCTTTGCTGCCAAGCTCAATTTCTTGAGTTGTTTGAATGTTAATATTTCTATTACTATTTTCTATCACAATCTCAGATGATTTATGATTGCCTTTCTCCTTATTTCTAAATTTTATTTGATACAAGAATAAGTTACCTATTTTTACATCTTTATTTGCTTTCAATTGATCATCAGTAACACGATTACGCTCGATAAGTTCTATACCATTAGCATCAATATTAATTATAATAGTGCACTTTTTTCCGTCCTCATCACACCAATTCAGAGTCATTTCGTATGCACCATCAGTTACAACATAGTGCCTTATTCCTTCTTCAGAAACAAAACCGTGCATTCCATTTTTTCCATTGCTATGCAGAGTTGAAAATCCTGAAATTCCATTATCTTGACAGAAATTACTATTCAAAAACTCACTGACTTTGAATTTGTTTTTATTAGCTCCCAATTTAACTTCTGCACAACTACCATATATTGACACTGTTTCAACACCACTTTCAATATACCCATTCAATACTTTTTAGCCTTATCTTGAAGCTCTAGTCTCGCCTCCTTTACATTATTGAAATCTTGGATAACGGCTTTATACACTTCATCTTCATTAAAATTGGCATTGTATTTTATTAAAAAAGATAATATGTGAAAACTAGCTACAGCAGTGTGAATTGATTTATTCTTTTCTTTTATCTTACCGAGCAAAAACAAAAACCTTTGAATGAAGTCATGATAATCATCTTTTTGTTCTTCAATTTTATTATCATATGAATTGCCAAACATTATTACCTCACAACTAAATAATTAGTATAGTAATACGAATGCTAAGTTACATCAATCAATAAACTTACAGTAAATTTTCCATTCTCAGTTATAAGCTCTGCTTCTGTACTCTCAACCCATTCTATCACTTCAGCATTGCAAACTGACTGCAAATCATGCTGAGCAGAATAATTTAACTCATCCTCTTTTACACTCGCTTTTATCATCAACTTTTGTATAAGATGCTTAACTGATACGTTATTATCTGCTTTTATTTTTCTCACAAGGTTTAATATCTGCACGAAATTATCTCCCATTTCCTCAGAATACTTATCATAGATAAGTTCTTCCTTGTTAGGCCAATTACTTTTATTGTGAACGGAGTTATAACTATACAACTGATGATATATTTCCTCTGTAATGTATGGCAAAAATGGTGCAAATAACCTCAAAATAATATTGAGTACATATGCCAAACTCTGTTTTGCACTCATGTTTGCCTCGTTGTCCAATGCATCTCCATATGCACGTTTTTTAACTAACTCTAAGTAATTATCACAAAAATCTTTCCAAAAAAATTCTTCTATTGCGCTCAAAGCTTCGCAGTATTCAAACTGTAATAGGTTGTTCGTCGTTTTTTCTATCACTTTATATAATTTGGACAATATCCACTTATCCATCGTCTCACTGATGGAATTTATGCTCAATGCTTGATGTTTTTCCATAAACATGGAAACAAATTTGCTAGCATTCCAAAGTTTCGTAACAAGTCGTTTGCCAATTTTGAAGATATTTTCAGAGTAGACTGTGTCAACTCCAAGTCTTGAGTTTGCTGCCCAATAGCGTACTACGTCAGCTCCATAGGTTTCAAGCATTACATGAGGAGTGATGATATTACCTTTTGATTTACTCATCTTTTTTTTATCATCAGCCAAACACCAACCACTAATCATGATATTTTTCCACGGCAGTGAATCTGCATGATAATGTGCCTTCAAAATCGTATAAAAAGCCCAAGTTCTTATTATCTCATGGCTTTGGCTGCGCAGATCTGCAGGAAATATCTTATCATACCGATGGCTTGGTAAACCGAGCTCACTGTTTACTGCCAGTGCACTTAGTTGAGGAGTGATCGCACTTGTGGCCCACGTATCCATTACATCTTGGTCTGGGTTAACCTCTTCCTTACTATACCCTTTCGGCAAATCTTTGAGTGGATCTACAGGTAAATCCTTTATTTCAGCTAGAATGATTTTACCCTCTTCCCCTTTACGTTTTGAATACCACACCGGAAATGGCACACCAAAATAACGCTGTCTTGAAATGCACCAATCCCAATTTAGCCCTTCTATCCATACCTCCATGCGTTTACGCATAGACTTTGGATGCCAACTACACTTTTTTACTTTATCTAACACTTGAGCTTTTTGCTCTAAAGTCTTGATAAACCATTGATAAGTTGGTAATATTTCAAGTGATGCACCAGATCTTTCTGCACACTTTACGGAATGAGAAATGTTAGTACTTTCTATCAAAAGGCCCTTTTCAGTTAGGATTTCAATAATTCTCTTTCTTGCTTCTTTAACCTTTAGGCCATTTATTTCATCGTAGATTCCAGCGTCACGCGCTGGGGCGTGTGTCTCCTCTAATGGCTGGATTCCAGTGTCAAGCACTGGAATGTCACTCCCCTTTGTCATCCCAGTGCCTTGACACTGGGATCTATTATTACCATACACTGAATCTAGACTTATCCTACCATCCTGATCGATAATAATTTTCATCGGCAGACCATGCTTTTGCTGCCAATATATGTCGAGCTCATCACCGAATGTACAGCACATAACAAGCCCAGTGCCTTTATCTATTTTGACCTTATCATCAGCTATTATTGGAACTTTTGCCTCTGTAATTGGCACTACGGCTATTTTTCCAATCAGATGGGCATATCGTGCATCTTCTGGATGACAAAAAACTGCAACACATGCTGGGATCAACTCAGGCCGTGTAGTTGCAATCTTAATCTGCTCATTTTCTTCAGTGGAAAAAACTATCTTGTTCAAAAATGACTCAAAGACTTTATCCTCTATTTCCGCTTGCGCAATTGCGGTTTTATCAACTGGGTCCCAAAAAATAGGTTGCATTTTTCTGTATGCATACTCTTTATTATATAGATCAATGAATGACATTTGAGAAAGTGCCACAGCTTCCTTGCTGATCGTGTGGTATTCCAAATCCCAGTCATAGCTAATGCCAACTGATTTAAACAATTCCTTGAATTCTTGCTTTGATTTTTCAATAACCTCATGGCACATCTCTATAAATTTTTCTCTGCCAACTTCTTTTGCACGGGTTTTATAGGTTTGCTCAACTAGCCTTTCAGTCGGAAGGCCATTATCATCAAACCCAATTGGATAAAATACATCTTTTCCCAGCATACGCTGAAACCTTGCAATAAAGTCTGTGTGGCAATAGCTGAATATATGGCCAATATGCAACTTTCCTGATATCGTTGGTGGGGGCGTATCTATAGTGAAAGTGTTACCCTTTTCACTACTCCATTTATAAACTTTACTTCCTTCCCATAATACATTGTATTTGTTTTCAACTTCTCTAAAGCTGTATTTTTCTTCCAACATAAATATTTTTCAGTTTTAAGCTTTAAATTAGCACAATTGAGCAAATACAGCAATTTTAATGTCTGACATTTTAGTTTATAATACAAAATTTCTTGATTTTAGTTTTTTATGTATTACACGATAAATTTTTAGTATTGAGGTTTATTATGCCTGATTTTAAATTTTCTGATTTACAAGATCTTGTTAATGCTCTATATGATCCATACTATCTGCCCTCCAACGAAAAAATAAAACTAGCAGAATTGCTTGAGGACGTGTTGGAACTAGAAGTTAAAAAAAGCTCAGAAGATGCAATAGCTACATTGAAAGATAAAATAAGAAATGAATTAAAAAATGAAATGAAAAGTGAAATGAAACAAAAAATAAATAAACTTGAGCAGCTAGAGGCGGAAAATAAAGACTTACAAACTAAAAAGGATAGAGCTAAACGGTTAAATAGATCCTTAGAATATGCAAGGAAGACAGCTCAGAACGAAAATATAGAATTAAAAGCTGAAAAAAATAAACTAAATACTCAAATCCAGCATTCACAGCAAGAAAAGAAAATATTAGAAGTCAAAAATGAAGCAAATAAACAACTAAAAGAAAAAGCAACATACATCGCTACTGCTAGTACTGGTCTTGCTGTTGGGTTAGTAGTGTATATTACACTTGAACATACAACTAAATTGGACATGTGGTTGATCGTTGTTATAGCAACAGTATCTGCATTCTTAGCTGGTGGTTTAATAATGCAACCTAGCTCTCAAGTAAATGGAACACAAGAACCACAAGGAGTAGCAAGTAAGAATTCAGTGTAGCTTGATATAGTTTTTTTCATTTCACTGCCTTTCCAAATTTGAAGCAGGTTGTTTGAGCCATAGTACAAAGTAAATATAGTAATTTCACACTAAAATTTTTAGTTTTGTTTCTGTGGGTTAGTTGGTACGCGCTTTGCCTTTTAACAAATGTGAAAGCACAATTATTACAAACAACATTCCACCAATAACTGATATAGCACCACCTATAATGAAGCACGTGCGTGCTAACATTGATGAAATACTTGGCAGATCTGCAACTTTTCTTAAGGCACCATATCCACCAAGCCAAACAAGGCCAGTAATATGGAGAAAATGTCCCAAACTGTAAGCGTAAATCTGTAATCTTACTATGGAGCTTTTTATTTCTTTACAGCCCAATTTTGGTAACAGCCAGTAGACAAAATTCATAAAAGCTATAGTAATACCAACCACAGAACCGTGATAATGCGCAGGGATAGTGACATTTCCTTCAATAGTTAGCACTCCAAGCACACCTCCATAAATGAACAATACAAACGAGTGGAGAAGATAATTGCCCTTATCATTGAGTAGAGTTTTTATGTTGCAATACACTAATATTGTTAAAAAGCACGGCAGAACTGCTCCAGCAATTCTCATATGCCAGGTAAAAAACTGTATCAATTCAGCACTATCCGCCGAATAAATAAAGTATATAAACGGCGCACCTACGGTCAAAACTGTGTTTATAAATAGTGGTAAAATGGTAATTTTATTTAGACTAATATAGCGAGCATTCAGTATGATCAAATAAACTAAAAACATTGCTTGAGCAAAGGCAAACTGCAGTAAATGTCCGCCTCCCCAAAAGAGATATTCATAAAATAAATTCTTGTCTGAGTGATATAGACCTGGAGGCATATTTTTATGTGCTAAAACAACACAAAGAAATGATGACACAAGTATAATGACCAGGCCAATTTGTCCGATTGAAAGATATGAGTCTTGTTTATTTGATATGTAGGCTAGAGCTGTATTTATCAATATGCTGGTAATGAAAAGACTGAGTCCAAGTAAAAATAATTTGTTTTGTAATACAGGTATATAGTTACTTTTGATAACTTCAGTATTTGGAACAAATGCAGATATAAACATTAGCAGCATGGAAAGGATTGAGAGAATCCATGAGAAGTTAAACCAATGATTGGTGTTTTTTAAGTTTATGATGAAGAGCAGAGATATTATAGAGCACATCCATACCAAAATTGACAAATTTACGTGTATCACCAGTGCATTATCAAAGATATATTGTGCAGAAGGAATGAGAGAAGAAATAAAAGGCAATCGTAGAAAAATAACAATTATTGACAGCAGTCCAGAACAAGCAAGAGCAAGTACTGCCAAGAATATCCATTGCCTGCAAAGTGAAGCGTTATTTTGTATGTTGAGCATTTATTTTTAGGTACTATAGCATAAGACAATGTACATTTTTCAAATTGATATGCATAGTTTAAATGAATGACATTACAACAATATCTTTCATCGTGAAAATGCTGCGTACATTTCCATTTCATATTATGGTAATATTACTGACAGCGTTAGTCTGAGCTATCGAAATGTGTTTTAATCAATACTTGATAAAAATTATTACAGTAAGAGAATCTTTACATAATGGCATGACATTACGTTAATGCTTTTGATCCACAATTAAGAACATTTTCGTTGTGATTTACGTTTCTAGTATGTATATTAATGAATCTTGTTTTCACTAAATAATGAAAATAATAATTGTCATGATAATGTTATTGTATAGTAACTATACAATGGCAAGCGAACGAATAAGTTTAGTAGATAAAAAATTATCTCAAGGATATGTAGCTCCAATACTTGCAGAAAATAGCGTTATTTTACCAGACAAGCACGGTACCTTATATTCCTTTGATATCGATAACCCAAGAGTTATAAATTGGAAATTATACCTCTCAAGTAGGAAAAAAATTGGTAATATGAGTTTATCGAGCTACAAAGAAAATGTTTTCTTTGTAGTGGATAACATTCTACACACAATAGATGCGAAAACAGGGGAGATTCAATGGGAAAAAGAATTAAGAGCTCCGGCAAGAGGGAAAGCAATAGTAATAAACAATAAGTTGGTAGTATTGACTATTGATAACTATCTACATGTATTTGATATAAAAGATGGCAGCCCCATTTGGGCTTATCAAAATGGTATAAATGAGGTTCGAGGTTTATATTCCATCTCACCAGCAGTCTCTAATGATAAAATAATGGCACCATTTTCAAATGGTGAGTTAATAGCTTTTAATGAAGAAGGTAAAAAACTATGGAGCCAAAAATTAGCTACAAATCTTTTAGATACACAGCTTACAGATGTAACTACTACGCCTAGAGTACACGATAATATCTTAATAGCTACGAGCAACTCTTATATTTATAGCATTGACGTAAACTCAGGAAATATTTTATGGTCAAGGCCACTACAAGTAAAAAGTATATCAAACATTGAGTCATATTATAGCCCTCTTATTCCTGCAGAGAAACAAAAAGAAGGCGGAAGAATTTTCATGGTGACTAAAGATAATAAGGTAATTGGCATCGACATACAAAGTGGAAAAACAGTTTGGACATCTGATTTTATAGAGAATGTGCAATTGTTTGTTCCAATTATGTATGCCCATACGCTTTGGGTAACAAGTAATAAAGGTTCAATATTTGTTTTTCCTGGATCTGAAAGTACAGGAAGGGTAATTAAAATACCTGGTAATGTGTTTCATGCTCCAGTATTTACCCATGGTAAGATGTATATAACGACTGAAGGAAATGGTGTTTATTCTTTAGAAAATAGGTTTGTTTTTTATGACTGATTATGATTTGATTATTATAGGTGGTGGTCCAGGTGGTTACAAATGCGCTATTGCTGCTGCAAAACTTGGACTCAAAGTTGCTTGTATAGACAAAAATAGCATTTTTGGTGGCACGTGTTTGCGAGTTGGGTGTATACCATCAAAAGCATTACTCCATTCCTCTTATCAGTATGCTAGCGCGAAAAATAATCTATCAAAACTTGGCATAAAAGTTAAGGATGTAAGTCTCGATTTGAAAGAAATGCTAGGCTATAAAGACGCTAGAGTTCAAGAACTTGGAAAAGGCATAGAATATCTGTTTAACCTTTACAAAATTACTAAGATCAATGGACTTGGAAAAATTACTTCTTTTGATCAAGACAACCTTGAAGTTTCAGTTGAAGGTAAGGTACTGAAGGCAAAAAATATAGTAATTGCAACTGGTTCTGATGTTAGTTCTCTACCAGGAATTGATATTGATGAGAAAAATATCATTTCATCAACTGGTGCATTGTCTTTAACTGAAGTACCAAAAAAACTTGTTGTAATTGGAGCTGGGGCAATAGGACTTGAAATGTCTTCTGTGTGGAATAGGCTAGGCTCTGAAGTTACTGTAGTAGAGTTTTTTGATAGAATCGCTGCAGCAATGGATAGCGAACTAAGTAAGTCTTTACTTTCTAGTCTACAAAAGCAGGGAATAAAATTTTTACTCAGCACCAAAGTTGAAGAGATAAAACAAAGTAGTAACTCTTTGAGTGTGAAAGTTTGCTCTGTAAAAGATAATCAAATAAACACTATAGAGGCGGATAAGGTATTGGTGGCAGCAGGACGCAAACCATGTACTGATGGTCTTGGTATTGATGAAAAAATGGAAAAAGATAATCGTGGTTTCGTTCAAGTTAACAACAGATATGAAACTAATGTGAAAGGAATATTTGCTATTGGTGATGTGATTGGTGGAGCAATGCTTGCTCACAAAGCTGAGGAAGAAGGGGTGGCAGTTGCAGAGATACTAGCAAGGCAATTGCCTCACGTTGATTATGAAATCATACCGTCAGTCATTTACACCCACCCTGCAGTTTCTTCAATCGGTAAAACTGAAGAAGAACTAAAAAGTGCTGGTCGAAAGTATAAAGTTGGTAAATGTCAATTTGCTGCAAACGGTAGAGCAAAAGTCACTGACGATGCTGAGGGATTCGTGAAAGTTCTGACTTGTAGCAAAGCAGATACAATACTCGGTGTACATATCATAGGAGCATACGCTGATACGCTAATCAATGAAGCAGCGGTTGCAATGGCATATGGTGCAGCAGCAGAGGATATATACAGAATTTGTCACTCTCATCCTGATATAAATGAAGCCTTTAGGGATGCGTGCATCGATGCTTTCTTTAAAAAGTAACTGTGGACCTCGGTTCAATCATTGAAAAATGGTATGATTGGCTAAAGTACAACAGGTCTTACTCACCAAACACTTTGGAGTCATACATGAGGGACCTCAAAGATCTTATAAGTTTCCTAAATACTCACATTGGTGAAGAAGTAAATGTTGGCTCTTTAGAAAAATTAAGCATACCTGAACTGAGAAGTTGGTTTACCTCTCGTTATACAAGAGGTGTAAATGCGAGATCTAACACTCGCGCATTATCAGTAATCAGAAATTTTTTCAAATATATAAAAAACAATTATGAAATAAATAATGAAGCGGTATTTTCTTTATCAAGGCCAATTCAGAGAAGAACTCTACCTAAAGCACTTTCAATATCTAACATAGAAACTCTATTGAAAGAAATGAAATTGCCTGATCTAGGCGAGCCTTGGGTGGTAAAAAGAGAAATTGCAATTGTCGTTCTGCTATATGGTACGGGTTTAAGAATCACTGAAGCATTGAATCTTAAGGTTAGTGATATTAGCAATGAAAGTTTAATAGTAACAGGTAAGGGAGATAAACAAAGGCAGGTATTTATTCTTCCAGTAGTAAAAAAGTGTATACAAAAATATATAAAAGCTTGTCCCCACTTTGACGAAGCGGGACATCTTTTTGTGGGGGTAAGAGGAAAAAAATTGGGAAGAACTTATGTTGCTAATCGTTTGCAAAAAATAAGAAGATTTTTAAACTTACCAGAAATTTTATCTCCACATGCATTTCGCCATAGTTTTGCTACTCATTTGCTTCAGGAAGATATTGATATAAGATCAATACAACAGCTGCTTGGCCATTCAAGCCTTGAAACTACTCAAGTTTACACTCACCTAAATTATCAAGATGTCTTCAATATGTATAAAAACTTTCAGAAGAGTTTGAATAAAAAATCAAAATCTTAACTTCGTCTTAAATCGATAATATTGCCGAACTGAGTGCTTGCAACATCATTCAGTACTATACTTGCTTTATATAAGCAATAGTGACCAGCAGAGAGAAAGCAAAGCGTTTTGCAAAAGGTTGTGAATAGAATAGACAGCAGAATTTAAATTAGAAGCTATGTAAAGAAACAAGTCAAGCAAATAGCAAAAGATCTGGGATCGTACACCTAGGCACTCAATTTTAATTTTTCACTCAAAATCAAGTTTACGACATCAGGGCTAGCTTTTCCTTTGGTAGATTTCATAACTTCACCAACAAAGAATCCATACAATCTTGTTTTACCACCCTTATATTCTTGAACTTTATCTTGGTTGTTATTGATGATTGTATCTATTACCTCTGAGATTTGACATGTGTCAGTTATTTGCTTGAGATCCTGCTCTTCTATAATAAGGGATGCAGGCTTTCCAGTTTCAAACATAATATCAAAAACTTGTTTACCAAGTTTAGCAGAGATCGTTCCATCGACGATAAAGTCGAGGAGTTCGGATAAAGCATCTGCTTTAATTGGAGAGCTAACAATATCAATATTTGTTTTATTTAAACGACCGAAAAGCTCGACGGTTAACCAGGTAACTGCAATCTTTGAATCATGCTTTTTTGCTAATTTTTCAAAATAATCAGCAATTTCTTTATCAGAAGTGATAACGTCTGCATCGTATTCATTTATACCTAATTCCTCTATGTATCGAAGTTTTTTTTGATCTGGCAACTCGGGTAAAGATGATTTAATAGAATCAATTTTGTCTTGGCTTATTTCAACAGGTAGTAAATCAGGTTCAGGGAAATATCTATAGTCACTTGAATCTTCTTTGCTTCTCATCACTTTTGTTTTTCCTAAAGTGACATCAAACAATAAGGTATCTTGACTTATTTCTCCTCCGCTTTCCAAAATTTTGATCTGCCTTTGTGCTTCATAATCTATAGCTTGTACAATATAACGTATTGAATTTAAGTTTTTTATTTCACAACGAGTGCCAAATGTGCTACTGCCCTTTGGGCGAACAGAAACATTTGCATCACAGCGAAGTGACCCCTTTTCCATATCACCATCACATGAACCGATGTAACGCAAAATCTGCCTCAACTTTTTCATGAATTCTGCAGCTTCTGCAGATGAACGAAGATCTGGCTCTGAAACAATTTCCATTAAAGCAACACCTGCACGATTTAAATCTATGTAAGTTTTGCTTTCTTCATGAATACTCTTTCCTGCATCTTGCTCTAAGTGAATTCTTGCGATTCTTATTTCTTTTTCATTATTATTGATAAAAACTTTGCCATTTTTAACTATTGGCTCAAAGAACTGGGTTATTTGATAACCTTGTGGTAAATCGGGATAAAAATAATTTTTCCGGTCAAAGTAAGAGCATTTATTAATTTCTGCAGAAATTGCAAGTCCGGTGCATATTGCTTGCTCTATGCAGCTATAATTTAATATTGGCAATGTACCTGGCATTGCTGCATCAACTAGAGAAACTTGAGTATTGTGCTCAGTGCCAAATTCCGTTAGTGAACTAGAAAATAGCTTTGTCTTAGAAGAAACCTGAGCGTGTACCTCAAGTCCAATTACTGTCTCCCAGTTTTCTTTTGTCATGTATTTTATTCAATTAATAACTTTATATTCTGCAAACTAGCACAAAAAGTCAAATAAAACTCATTTAACCTATGATCCAAGAGCGGTGTATATCAATAATATAAGAGTTACTACAGTTTCTATTGACTAGGCTGTTATATAATAAAGTTAAGTGCTGCCAAAAAATATCTATAGTAGGCCAAAACATAATTTTGATGGCAACTGATTAGCTAACAAATTTATAAACATCAGTATATAGTTCATCAATGCCTGGCTCTTTACTATTTTTAGCAAAATCTTCTGACTTTTTTACTAAATCTCGTATTTCCTTATCAATAGCTTTGCATTCTTCATCAGAAGCGATTTTATTGTCTGTTATATACTGCTTTAAGGTGCTTATAGGATCATGATTTTGCTTCATATCTTCAACTTCTTCTTTTGAGCGATAAGTAGCAGGATCTGACATCGAATGGCCACGATATCTATATGTCTTCATTTCAAGCAAGAGAGGTCCTTTTCCCCCACGTACGTGCTCAGCTATTTCACTTGTTATCTCATAGACAGAGAAAAAATCCATTCCATCAACTTGTTTTCCAGGAATACCAAAACTCTCTCCTCTTTTATATAGTTCAGTTACTAAAGTTGATCTTTGCACAGAAGTTCCCATTGCGTATTCGTTATTTTCTATGATGTAAACCACAGGTAATTTCCATAAAGCTGCCATATTAAATGATTCATATACTTGTCCTTGATTTGCAGCACCGTCACCAAAATATGTGAATACAACGTTATCTTTTTTCTTGTATTTATTAGCAAATGCTATTCCTGTACCAATTGGGACTTGTGCACCTACTATTCCATGTCCACCAAAGAAATTTTTTTCAACATCAAATATGTGCATGGAGCCACCTTTGCCTTTTGAACATCCTGTTTCTTTGCCCGTGAGTTCTGCCATTACAACATTTGGATCAGAATCACATGAGAGCATTAAGCCATGGTCTCTATAGCTTGTGATAAAAGCATCACCAGGTTTTGATGCAGCTTGAGTCCCAACTGCAACTGCTTCTTGCCCTATTGATAAGTGACAGAATCCGCCTATTAATCCCATTCCGTATAATTGTCCTGCTTTTTCCTCAAATCTGCGTATTAGAAGCATTTTTCTGTAGAACCCAATCACTTGCTCTTTAGTGAAATTTCCTGCTTTCATATTGACTTTCTTTTATTAAACTGAGATCATACCAGAAATCTTTAACATTTTGTAACACTATCTATATGGACTACTATCACTGGCTTGAAGCTTTTCACGTTATCTCTGTAATTATGTGGGTGGCAGGTATGCTCTATTTGCCAAGGCTTTATGTTTACCATGCATCTGTAAAACCAGGGTCAGAAAATGACAGCTTACTTCAAATAATGGAGAAGAGACTCCTTAGATATATCATAAACCCTGCAATGCTTTTCTCGCTTAGTTTTGGAATTATGCTAATGATTATTAGGGAAGCATACCGCGAAGGGTGGTTTCATGTAAAAGCGCTAGCATTATTCTTAATGTTTGCTATTCATGGCCTACTTGCAAAACATAGAAAAAATTTTGCAGTGGGCTTGAATAAGAAAACTCACGTTTATTTTCGTGTTTTAAACGAAGCAGTAACAGTGTTAATAATAATTATAGTTATCATGGTTGTTGTAAAACCGTTTTGATTTTCTAGCCTAATGCTGAACCATTGAATGGAGTATAAGAATTGTTACTAAATAGTTTATTCTAGTGTCTCACAGTCTAAGTAAAATGCTTAAGTTATAGATTCTTTGTTTTTGTGTGTTATTCTGATTAACAAGAATTCAAAGTAGCATTATAATGAGTAAGTTAAAAAAACTTAGTGCTGGACTTTCTTTGACAGGCCTGATTGGTGGCGATGATATAGATATGCAAGGGGCAGGAAATAGAAAGAAGAAATATCAATTTTTGGATAAGACGTTCGCATGGATTGATGCGATGATAAATTTTATTTTTAAACGTGAGAGTAATAACATAAATGAAGTCCTAAAAGTCACATGGGGACCACTATTTTTTGGTTTAGTGGTAATATTCATCTTTTTTGGAATAGGTGGTATTTGGTCGGCTATAGCTCCAATTGATGGAGCAGTGCATGCAAGTGGAGAAGTTATTGTCTCTTCAAATAGAAAAATAGTTCAACACTTGGGTGGGGGAATAATAAGCAAAATTTTAGTAAAAGAAGGTCAAACAGTTAAAAAAGATGAGCCTTTAGTTTTATTAAGTGATGTTAACGAAAAGGCAAATTTGAGTATAATTAAAGAAAAACTCTTATCATTTTTGGCAACTGAAGCAAGACTTATTGCAATTAGGGGAGACTTAGATACGCTAGAATTTTCTGATGAGGTTAAAAGATTATCTAACGATGAACTTGTAAATAAAGCGATAAAGAATCAGGTAAAGTTGTTCAACTCTCAGAGAAAGAGTATATTAGGAAAAACTGACATACTGCAACAACGTATAAAGCAGTTAAATGATGAATTAGCAGGGCTAAATTTTCAACTAAATGCAGCCCATAAGCAATATGACTTGATAACTGAGGAGTTAGAAACAAAAAGACAATTACTTGATAGTGGCCATATAAGCAAACCACACATTTTAGCTTTAGAAAAACAGTTTGCTGAAATTGAGGGTAGAGTTGGACATTACCGTTCTGCAATATCTCAAGTACAGCAAAAGATTGGAGAAAATGAGTTAGAGATTATAAATGTGAAGAATGATGCTCAAGAAAGAGCAAATGCTGAGCTTAAGGAAGTTAATACATCTATTGCAGACTTAAAAGAGAGGCTGATGGTTGCTGAAGATTCGTTAGCACGTACAATAATTAAATCACCTCAAGATGGTATAGTTACAGATATAAGATACCACACTGAAGGTGGTGTTATACAATCTGGAGTTCCAATCATGAGTATAGTACCATCAGATGATGATCTAATAATAGATGCTAAAGTTCTAACCAGAAACATAGAAGAGATACTGTCAGCAAAAAAGAAAGATAGCAATATAGTCTCTATCGACGGACTAGAAGGGCTAAAAGTTAAAGTAAGGCTGAGCGCTTATAGTGCACGTCGCTTAAGTTTAATTAACGGTATAGTAAACCATATTTCCCCTGATGCTCTTGATGATCCAAGGATGGGGCGTTATTATTCAGTGCGAGTGGTGATACCAAAATCAGAACTTGCTCAATTTAAAAACGTATACCTATATCCTGGTATGCCAGCAGAAGTATATATAGTTACTCAATCCCGCACTCTTTTATCGTTCTTGTTTACACCTATAATTGCAACATTCGATAGATCTTTCATAGAGAGATAATTTATTTTGCTTTTCTAAAAAATTTGTTTACAGAGTTTGATATGCAAAAAAATTTACACACAAGTAGTGTATTATTTTATAATTATTTTCTATAATATGTAAATCTTTGATTTAAGATGCAAATGCTAACGTAAACATTAAAGGTTAATTAGTAAACTCAGCTGTATAATAGAATTAAAGGAATTAGTAAGATTTTTACCTTAATGAATTATAAATAGGCAAACTTACCTAAAGTTTAATAGTGTCTGTTACTGCTTTTAGGTGTGAGGCTAGAGGGTTATTAGCAATAACAGACACTATTAAACTTATTATAGAACTTCCTTAAAGTAAATACTTAACTTAAAATATTATAATATTTTAACTTAAAATAGATTCATGTAAATGCTTTTTCCTCAAGTTAGTATCGTATTAGTATATTTATTAAATGCTAAAAAAACATTAATCATCATTTACTTTTGATTCAATATTTAGCAAAACACTTGTGTACATTCTATAATCTCTGTTTGCATAGTAAGTGTATATATATTATTATACAGTTAGTTTTACAGCAAAAAATATGGTGAAGTTATTTGCATTATTGATAATGTTTTACTCAAACATATCAATTGCTTCTGCTCCTACTTCTTGGCAATTTGGATTTCCTGCGCCTGCAACTGAGATGATGGAGGCTGTAGTTAAGTTACATTCGTTTGTGATGAGTGTAATGATTGCAATTATGCTTTTTGTATGGGCCCTGCTTGCTTATATAGTATTTCGCTTTCGTAAGGGCAAAGTGAAAAATGTCAGTAAAATAACTCATAATATCTTTGTAGAAATTATCTGGTTTGTTATACCAACGATTATTGTTGGGGTATTGGCTTTTAAAAATGCTGAATTAATTAAACTACAGGAGAAAGTGCCAAAAGCTGACATAACACTAAAAGTTATTGGTCATCAATGGTATTGGAGTTACCAGTACCCAGAATATCAAGGTATTTCATTTGACAGCTATATAAAAGGAAAAGAAGACTTTACCGAAAGAGATTTAAAACTATTCTCTGTTGATAATAACGTTATTTTACCTATCAATACTAATATTCGTTTACAAGTGACAGCAGGAGATGTAATACATAGCTGGGGAATACCGGCTTTTGGTATAAAAATTGATGCAATACCAGGTAGGCTGAATGAAGCATGGTTTAACGTTACAAAGCCCGGTATTTATTATGGGCAATGTTATGAACTATGTGGTCAAGGTCATGGATTTATGCCAATTGTTGTTGAAGCAGTGAGTAAAGAAGATTTTAATAAGTGGATTGAAGATAAAAAATTAGTAAGTTAAGTTTGGAGTATAGATATGAGTGATGTACCAAAAGGTATAAGACGTTGGCTGTTTTCTACTAATCACAAAGATATAGGGACACTATACATTATTTTTTCCATATTAGCTGGAATTATTGGTGGATTATTATCGGTAATTATTCGTACTCAGCTAATGCACATTAATATACTTAACAATAATTACCAGCTATATAACGTAATGATTACAGGGCATGCGGTAATAATGGTGTTTTTTATGATAATGCCAGCCTTAATGGGAGGATTTGGTAATTGGTTCGTACCTCTCATGATTGGTGCACCAGATATGGCATTTCCTCGTATGAATAATTTAAGTTTTTGGTTGTTAGTTTCATCTTTTATTTTGCTTATCCTCTCGGTATTTGCTGGCGAAGGTCCTGGAACAGGATGGACTTTATACCCACCTTTGTCGCAAATTATGTCCCACCCAAGTGCAGGAGTTGATCTTGCTATACTTGCACTTCATATTGCTGGTATGTCATCAATTGTTGGGGCGATCAACTTTATAGTTACCATATTCAATATGCGTGCAAAAGGTATGTCACTAACTAAGATACCACTATTTGTTTGGTCTATTTTACTCACGTCATTTATGTTAATTGTTGCCTTACCGGTACTTGCTGGTGCTATAACTATGCTGCTCACTGATCGTAATATAGGTACCTCCTTTTTTGATCCTGCTGGTGGTGGTGATCCTGTGTTATTTCAACATCTGTTTTGGTTTTTTGGTCATCCAGAAGTTTACATAATTATTTTTCCTGCATTTGGTATCATCAGTCAGATTGTGTCAACTTTTTCTCATAGGCCAGTATTTGGTTATATGGGAATGGTTTATGCCATGATAGGAATAGCAACGTTTGGCTTCATGGTTTGGGCTCACCATATGTTTACTGTTGGGCTTAGCGAGGATGCTGCTATATTTTTTAGCACTAGCACAATTTTCATTGGTGTTATAACTGGTGTAAAAGTCTTTAGTTGGATTGCAACTATGTGGGGTGGAGCGATTGAATTGAAGACACCAATGCTGTTTGCATTAGGTTTTATTTTCATGTTTGTTGGAGGTGGTATAACCGGAATAATTCTTTCTCACGGTGGAATAGATAAGCTTTTGCACGATACCTATTATGTCGTTGCTCACTTTCACTATGTCATGTCGCTTGCTGCATTATTTGGAGCTTTCGCCGGTTTTTATTATTGGATAGGCAAAATGTCAGGTAAGCAATATAACGAGTGTTTAGGAAAGATACACTTTTGGCTCACTTTTATTAGCACCAATGTCACTTTCTTACCCCAGCATTTCCTGGGATTAGCAGGTATGCCAAGGCGTATACCTGATTATCCCGACGCGTTTATCCCTTGGAATTATATATCCTCAATTGGCTCATATATGTCCTTTCTTTCAGTTATGTTTTTTGTATTTATAGTTATACATCTCTTTAAGTGGGGCAAAAAAACTGGAGATAATCCTTGGGAAGGTGACACTTTAGAATGGACGGTATCTTCACCACCGCCTTTTCATACTTTTGAAAAACCACCAGTGATAAAATAGAATGTACACAAGTGTTTTGCTAAATGTTGAATCAACAATACTGGATTTTTGGCATTTGCTGAAGCCAAGGATAATGTACCTTGTAGTGTTTACTGCAATTGCTGGAATGCTTGCTGCACCAGGTAGCATTCATCCTTTCCTTGCACTAATATCTCTTATGTGCATTGCTCTTGGTTCAGGATCTGCAGGTGCAATAAATATGTGGTATGACAGAGATATAGACTTGCTTATGGAGAGAACAAAAAACCGCCCTATACCTTCAGGTAGAGTTTCTGCAGAAAGCGCGCTTGAATTTGGCATAACTCTTGGAATATTGTCAGTATTTATCATGGCAATAGCAGTGAACTATGTTTCTGCTGCTTTGCTTGCAATTAGCATATTATTTTATGTTTTTGTGTATACAATTTGGCTCAAAAGGCGTACTCCGCAGAATATTGTTATTGGTGGTGCAGCAGGTGCTTTTCCTCCAATGATTGGCTGGGCGGTTGTAACTGACTCTGTAAGCTGGGAAAGTTGTATTCTATTTTTAATAATTTTTATGTGGACTCCACCACATTTTTGGGCTCTATCCTTAAATAGATCTGAAGATTATACAAAAGCATCGATTCCAATGTTCAATATCGTTTATGGTCCAGAAAAAACGAGGAAATATATATTAATCTATAGCGTGTTACTCGTATTAACTAGCTTACTTCCAGCACTATTTTTGAAAAAGGCTCTATTTTACCTCAGTATGGCAATGATTGAAGGGTATGTTTTTATTTGGTTTGCTGCATCCGTTATAAGGCTTAAGAGTCATAGCTCGCAGAAAAAAATGTTTTCTTATTCGATTTCTTATCTATTTTCTCTGTTTGCCAGCGTTATTTACTGCTCTATTGATTTGTTTTAACCATGAAAGAACACAAAAACTATCTTTTACTTTCTCTTCTAATAATGCTCGTTGTAGCACTTTTTTTTGTTTCCATAATAAAATTTAAAGGTGCGGCTTAAATTGCCTCTATATCTATAAAAATTGTGATTTTATAGAAGCAACGATATACTTTATTAATTCACTACAGTTAAAGATGAAGAAAAAGGAAGTGACAATATACACAGATGGAGCATGCTCTGGTAACCCAGGGACAGGAGGGTGGGCAGCAATCATATTATTTCAAAATCATAGAAAGAACATCTGTGGTAGAGAAGAAAATACTACAAATAATAGAATGGAGTTAACAGCAGTGATCAATGGACTGAAGGTATTAAAATTTCCTTGTAATATCAGTTTGTATACGGATAGCCTCTATATTAAATACGGTATAACAGAATGGATAAATAAGTGGAAAATGAACGGCTGGAAGACAAGTAATAAGAAGTCAGTAAAAAATATAGAATTATGGAAAGAATTAGACGATGTTGCTTTGCAACATGAGATTAACTGGAAGTGGGTGAAAGCGCATAATGGTGATAAATACAATGAAGAAGCCGACAGCTTAGCAAGAAAAGCAATAATCGATGCTTAAAAAAATAGCTCTATCATTTTCTATAATTTTATTATTTATATTCTGCTTCTTTATCCCTTTTAAAGGGGAAGGTCCTTTAGAAATCAATATTAGTTATATTAATTTTTATATAAAGAAAAAAATATTAAAGATATTTACCAATTCGGATGTCAGCATGGAGAGTACCTCGGTTATTTGGCAGAAAGATGGCAAGCTAGTCATTACAGATTTAAAAATAACAAATCCTGACTTTACCATAGAAGTTCCTGAGCTTTTCGTACACTTTAAGTTAAGTTCCAAAAAGTTCTCTCAGGTTTTAGCTGGTAATGTACACATATATATCAAGAAGGAAGAGACCAGAGGAATAACAACATCTGTAATGACAGATAAGATGAGTAGTACAAAAAATCTGCTGAAGACAATAAGAAAAATTTTTTTCTACTTAAATGCAGACTCAAGGATTGAAATTACTAACATTGCTGTCAATAAAAGCACGGAAGGTGAATTCTTCATTGATAAAGTATATGTAGGAAAGGAGGAAAATTTTAATGTTTTGGATATTCGTGTTCATACAAAAGATAAAAAGGGGATTCTAGATGATTTATCTATTATGATAAAAAATCGCAATAATTTGTTAAATTTGTATGGAACATTTTATAACCTAAAGTTGGGGCTATTTAACGAGTTTTCCACACTAGTTAAAAGTTACAATTTGGACAAAGAAATAGGGTTCAAAGGGAACTTCTCAATGAGAATTAATGGAAAGGATGAAGTTATGGATGGAAACATATACGTGTTAAATACAGAGAGTCACTCAGGTAAAAACTTAGCCTTGACTAATGTAAATGTAAATTTGACATATAGTGATGAAATCATTAGCGTAAAAAACTTTCATTTTAAGTTAAATGATACTTACCTTTCTTTGATTGGCAAAATGAACTTTGGCACAAATCATGCTTTGCTTAGAGTTAATATTAGTAAACTTGTTGCAAAAGATTTATGTACTTATGTACCAGATGGTCTAGTGAACAATGAATTTAGAAAGTGGTATTGTAATAATATTGATGGGAATATTATAAATACAATTATAAGTTTTAACGGTAAAATCGATAGTTTAATAAATGATGATCTGTCAGGTATTGTAATTGTTGCTGATATAGAAAATGGCAGCGTTCAATTTGATGAGGATTTTGAACGAGTAGAGAACTTGAACGGTGAGTTAACTCTCAAGGATAACAATCTCAAAATTATTGTAAATAGAGCTAAGTTTCAGAATTTTACTATCAATAGTGGTCATATTGAAATGAACTCTCTCAATAAAGAAGATTCTGTTCTTACCATTAATGGTCAGGCTGTAAGTGATGCTTATGGGTTATATGAGCCTATAAAATTTAAGCTGGATGATGTGGTAAAATTTGAAAGAGATAAAGTAGGTGGAATAGCAAATTCTATATTCAATTTTCGTATTTTTAATCTAAATGGTGATAGTAAAAAAGTGGACTTCTCAGCAAATTTCTATTCTGAAATTGATAATTTGGTCGTATATAATGAAAGTCTTGGTAAGTATGATATTAAGCTTGATTTCGGCAGAGATTTTATTGATTTAAATGGCAGTGGTATGGTAAATAATACACAGCTGCTATTTGACCTCAAAAGTAGCAATAAAAATGAAAATTTTGCCTGGAGTTTGACTGGAGATTTACCTGCTCAAATACTTAATTTCGGTGATGGTTATATCAATGCAAATATAGAATCAGCGATAAATCAAGATAAGACTGGATATGTTAATGGTAATATAGATTTATCAGAGCTTGAGTTGCGTTCAAGCTACTTAGGATGGAAAAATCATTTTGAAGATCACAATGAAGTTTTATTTTCTACAAGGCTAAAAGGAGCAGGTAAGTTACTAATAGATAAACTAGACGTTGTAGGAAGTGATCTAGACATAAAATTTAGCGGAAGAGTAGAAAATGGAAATCTATATTTAAATTCTAGCAATTTTAAATTACCTGATAATAATTTTAGTATAGAAATTGAATCAGGTAAGGAGAAAGATGCCATAACTATTCACGGTGAGAAAATCAACTTAAGTGATGTGTTAGGTTTACTTGGCAAAGATAGTAATCGATTAAGTAACAAAATAGAAGTTACTATGAATGTTGACAATATAATTATGAAAGAAGGCATTACCATAGAAGATGCCAAGCTGAACGTAACTTGCACTAAAGGTGATTGCAGTGGAAGTCAATTTACAGGAAAGTTTTCAGAGGATAATAGTAGTATATTAGCAGAATACAGTGAAATAGGGCTTGAAATATACGCGGATAATTCAGGTATGCTTTTGCGTTCTTTAGGGATTAGTAAATCAGTTAAAAACGGCAAATTCTCTCTTTATCTATCTTCTAAGAGAGAAAATGGAGGACATTATGGTATGTTATCTATCAGCAATTTCTATATCAAAGATGCTCCATTACTTACTACTTTATTATCAATGTCCTCACTTCCTGGCATTGTAAATGCTATAAAGAACGAAGGTGTGCATTTTTATAAGTTTAATGTACCTTTTTCATATAAAGATGGCACTGTTGAAATTGAAGAATCTTGGCTTGAAGGAGCGGAACTGGGCATTAGTACTAGTGGTACGCTCAATACTAAGGATTATAAGTTCCAGGTTGAAGGACAAGTAATACCGGCATACTCAATTAACAAATCTTTGTTGAAAATCCCTATAATCGGAAAACTTCTGACTGGTGGGAAGAGTAGGGGGATTATTTCAATAGACTACAAAGCAAATGGTGATGATAAAAACAATAACGTATCTGTTAATCCTATCTCTTCTCTCACTCCAAGCTTATTTAAGAGGTTATTAGGAGTATTTGATCGTATTATGACAAAAACTAATAAAAACGTTTTAAAAGGTAGTTTGAAGAAGAAATTTAGCTCAATATGACCAGAAGAAAAGTTATTTATTGATGTTTAGTTAGATGGTAAACGTTAGATACAACAAACAGAGGAAGTTAGATAAAATAATTAAGGGAACAAGAATATAAAGGTTTAACTTGAAGTAACCGGATAAAATCTGAGTCACACTTCCAAGTGCTGGTACCCACGAAAGCAATGCAACTGCACAAATCAGTAGGTGCCTTACAATTTTTGGTGTTTTGTCTTCATTCTCTAATTTGTGATGTGATCTTCTGATAAAAATTGTTATTCTACCTAAATACCAGTTAGCTATTCCACCAAGACTGGATCCCGATACTCCAAAAAGTAATATAAGTAGTGGATTGTAATGTGACCTAAAGCATAACATAGTGTAAAGTACAAAACCTTGATGTATGGGTAAGATAAGTGATGATACTAGGCTATCTATAAACAATAGGAGATAATTTTCCATACCAAGTTATTGTACCATCTTCGTTGTCAGAAATTGTAACCCCCATTTGTTTCAATTGCTCTCTTATTTTGTCCGCAGTATCATAATCTTTATTTTGTTTTGCTACTTTTCTTAAGTCTATCAACCTTTCTATTTCTTGATGACTTACATCACTTGCAAACCACTCTTGATAACTTGACTCAAGAAGACCAATGAACCTTGCGCTTTTAACAAAGTTCTTAGTTAATTTGAGCTTCTCATATTCATTAATTGTCTTATTGATTTCTGTAGCCATTTCATGCAATATGGCTACAGCTTCAGGAATGTTTAAATCGTTTTTCAAAGCCTCTATAAAATCTTTAGAGACTTCTGCATCACTTTCCTCAATACATGTACTACGTAATAACCGATAAAACTTGTTTAAAGTTTCTTGCGACTCAGAGATAACATTTTCTGTCCAATCAAGTGGTTTTCTGTAGTGAGTTTTAAGCAGCGCATAACGTATTACTTCACCCTTTATTCCACTATCTAACAAATCCCTTACTTTGACTATATTAAATAAGGATTTGCTCATTTTCTCTTCATTTACCGTAAGAAAACCGTTGTGTACCCAATATTTTGCAAACTTTGACCCAGCAAATGCAGATTTACTCTGTGCAATTTCATTCTCATGATGAGGAAATTGCAAGTCTATACCGCCACCGTGAATATCAAAATCTTTGCCAAGGTAAGCATATGACATTGCTGAACATTCTATATGCCACCCTGGTCTTCCCTCTCCCCATGGACTATTCCAGTGACTTGAAAGTTTATAGTCAGTTTCGTTTGCAGGTTTCCAAAGTACGAAGTCTCCTGGGTGTTTTTTATTTTCACCCACTTCAACTCTATTACCATGATCCAACTCATCAATTTTTTTCCCTGATAAAACACCGTACTCAGGGTAAGATTCTACACTAAAATATACATGTTTATTTGATTCATAAGCATGACCAGAATGCAGCAAAGATTCAATTAACTCAATAATTTGGTCTATATTTTCTGTTGCTTTTGGTTCATGTGTTGGTTCTACGCAATTTATGCTTCTCATATCTTCATGAAAAGCTTTGGTATAATATGCGCTGATACTTTCTATATTACTACTTTTCTTATTTGCTGCATTGATTATCTTGTCATCGATGTCGGTTATATTACGCACATAAGTAACTTTGCCATAACAAAATTTCAGCAGTCGAAATAATACATCATAAACAACAACAGAACGTGCATTTCCTATATGTGCAGTATCATATACTGTTGGTCCGCAGACGTACATTTTTATATGATCTTTATCGATCGGTGTAAAGGGCTCTTTTTTTTTTGTTAAAGTGTTGTAAAGCTTAACCATATACAAAGCTTTTTAGAAAAGAAAATGCTCCAAATATAAGCTGTGGTCCTTTAACTATTACGACAAGAGTAAGTAATAACCCACACAATGATACTAATACTCCGATTATAGAGAGAAATCCATCTTTGCTCATGATACCCAGTGAAATGAGAGTTGTACCAATTGCAGGAATGAAGTTAGTTAAAGGAAGTGGGATTGCTATCGATAATGCACAAAGCAGCATTATAAATGCTAAAATATTTTCACCAGGACCACGAAAAATGAAAGACATTCTTGGTTTCATGAACTTTTCTATTTTTTTTAATGTAGGTGAAGTTTTCTCTACCACGAGAGCTAGTGTTGACCGTTGAAAAGATTTCCTTTCTAGCCAATTAGGCATCCAAGGAGAATCAAACCCAAATAGAAGCTGCAGTGAAAATAAGATTAAAGGTATAGAAAGAATGGTTGTATAGCCAGGTGGAACAGGTATAGGTACTGATAGCGGTAAAGAGAAGATGATTATTAAAATACCAAAACCACGCTCATGTAAAGCTGTTTTAATATCAAATAATGTTACTTTATCATTATCGTTATTATTAGTATCTGCAACCTCTTTTAGAATATCAGAGGCCAATTTTTTATCTTCAGTCAATTTCACACTTTTTTCCACAGATACCCTTTAATAACAATATAACTTCTAACTAACATAGTTATTGCTATATTTCAATATCGATTATTCATTTCATGCTGTACTTCATTCTTTTATTAAAGTTTTGTAAAGCTTTTAAGAAGAGAAAGTATTCCGGCTATAAGTTTTGGTCCTTTAACTATTACAATAAGGGTAACCAATAACGCACAGAATGAAACTAACACTCCTAACGTAGATAAAAATCCATCTTTACCCATAATGCCGAGTGAAATAAGAGTTATACCAATTGCAGGAAGGAAGTGAGTAAAAGGTAATGGAAGAGCTATTATTATTGCACAAAGCAACATCATAAAAGCTAGAATCTTTTCACCAGGACCACGAAAAATGAAAGACATTCTTGGTTTCATGAACTTTTCTATTTTTTTTAATGTAGGTGAAGTTTTCTCTACCACGAGAGCTAGTGTTGACCGTTGAAAAGATTTCCTTTCTAGCCAATTAGGCATCCAAGGAGAATCAAACCCAAATAGAAGCTGCAGTGAAAATAAGATTAAAGGTATAGAAAGAATGGTTGTATAGCCAGGTGGAACAGGTATAGGTACTGATAGCGGTAAAGAGAAGATGATTATTAAAATACCAAAACCGCGCTCATGTAAAGCTGTTTTGATGTCGAACAATGTTACTTTATCACTATCGTTGTTATTGGTATCTGCAACCTCTTTTAGAATATCAGAGGCCAATTTTTTATCTTCAGTCAATTTCACACTTTTTTCCACAGATACCCTTTAATAACAATATAACTTCTAACTAACATAATTATTACTGTACTTCAATCATACCTCTTCAATTCTTTAGCCTTGTTTAAACAAATGACACGCACTAAAGTGCGTGTCACGAAACATAAGGAAGCTAACGATCTGGTTCATTAGATGACAGTTTCTCTGAATCCTTAAGTTCTTGTTTAAGGTTTTTAATGCCTTTGCCTAAATCACCCATAACTTGTGGTAACCTACCTGCACCAAACAGAACTAAGATTATTATTAAGACTAGAAACAGCTGCCATGGACCTAAACTCATTTGTACCTCCGTTGAAAATATTAACTTTTAGGTATTAAAACTTGACTGAAGCCAAGTGATACATAAATTATATCACTTTTATTGAATTATAAATCAAGAGTTTTTAATTATCTTATAATAGTTTTATCCTAACATTAAGTTTAGTTTAGCTGTAGAGTAAAAGGAAGCTCACTAAAAAATTTTGCTAACGTATCATCTTTAGGTCTGTGGTATATGTAGCTAGGAACTCCTGATTGAATAATTTTACCATTTTTCATCACGTAAATAAAATCTGCAACTTTCAACGCTTCTTGCGGGTCATGAGTTACCATGAGTACAGGAATATTTTTGCTTCTAAAAAGTGACAATATATGGTGCCTTATTCGATATTTGAGCAGTATATCTAAATTAGAAAATGGTTCATCGAGCAAAACAACATCAGGATTTTGCGCCATTACTCTTGCTATTGCAACTAATTGTTGCTGTCCTCCTGATAAAGCATGAGGGTACATGTTTTCATATTTTTCTATATTAAATAGCTTTAAGATTTCCAATGCAGTAAGGTATTTTTCTTTCTTAGAAGTACTGCAAATAGCAAAAGTTATATTTTCTATTACTGTTTTATGAGGAAATAATGCAGAATGCTGAAAAATCAATCCGATATTTCTACGCTCTATAGCAATTGACACTTTGTTACTTGCAACTAATTTATCATTTATAACAATGGTTCCAGATTTTGGATTTTCTATTCCTGCGATTAATTTTAGAATTGTTGACTTGCCACAGCCAGAATGACCTAGTAAACAGGCAACACTTCCTTTCTTCACTTGAATGTTGATGTTGCTTAAAGCAAAGCCATCTTGATTACTATAAAAGTAATTAATATTGTTAACTAGCATTAATCTTTCAATTGGAATCGTATTATTAAATATAACAGTATTACATTCAAGAAATACAGAAATATTTTTTATTATTGTGAATTAATTGTACAGGGTGCCTAGAAAAATGCGAGACTTTTTGCTATAATTTTGCATAAATAGCAGAAGACATGGGACTATAGCTCAGTAGGATAGAGCGTTGGATTCCTAATCCGAAGGCCGTGCGTTCGAATCGCACTAGTCCCACTTAATTTTGATAAAGTGGTTTAACAATCAAGAAATTATAATTGGTTTGAAAAGTGATTCTAGGAGCTAGATTGCATGGTTTCTCAAACTTGAATTTACAGGTTCAACCTTATTTTCTCTCATTTCGCTGTAACTTGGAAGTGTAAAATTTTTTACATGTAATCCAGTTGCCATTACAACTAAAATAGCTAGGACACTGCAAACTAATGCACCAGCTAAAGATGGAACCGTCACAGCAGCAGCAACAAACAATCCTGCAATAACAACTCCAACAACATCACTCCTTAATGAGGTGTAAAAACTCTCCTTACTTTTTTTGTATTTAGTTTCTTTTTCATGTGGTGGAGAAAATTGAGCCTCTACAAAGCCGTTAGCTTTCTTATCATTATTTGGTGTGACAGTTGGGCCAGTCCTTGTTGATACAGGTGCTTCATTTTTGTTATTATTACCATTAGTACTAACTGGAGGCGCTGTTGCTACAGATCTATTACCAACGTTTCCATTACTGCTGCAAGGTTTTGCTCTATTTTCTTTTACATTAGGTGTTTCTGGTGTAATAAAGTTTAAAAGCACCTTAGTAATTTCTTCTTGTGTATTATTTATAGCCAACTCTAAAGCTGCTTGTCTGCTTTTATCATTTACATAACTTAAAAATGCTTCAACTTCTTGAACATTACCTTGGATAATAGCAAGACGCAGAGCGTTAAATTTTTCTTCTTCATTAAATTTACCACTATCCAAGAGTATCTTTATAACATCAGCTTGTTTATTTATTGCAGCTGTACCCAACACAGTTTTGGAAGCAGTATCTTTAAAATCGATTCCGATATTTAAATTTGTGAGTAACTCAACAGTCTTTAAAAATATACTACGATCTTCGGTAATATAAGGTCCTTCTGAACGGACAGCATAATAAAGCAAGGTCCAACCATCTTGGTTTGTTATTTTTATATCTATTTTCTCTTTTTTAAGCTCATTACTAAACTCCTCAGCAGTTATATTAGAATTATTAGTTACAATTTTCCTTATCTTATTGTATGACATAGAAAATTGATCATCTTCATTTTTGTTGCTAAGTTCTGCTCTATCTTCTTCTACATTAGGTGTATTTTGCTCTTCCTTTTCCTTGTTTTCATCAGCAGTTACTTGTTCTTGCTCAGGAAGCTTGAATCCATTTTTAAGGAAAAATTCCCTAACACGTAGGTAGTCATTTTCATATGCAAGTTTTAAAAGTAAATCTCCTAATGAATTGTTCCCTTCGCATTTACTTTGCAAATCAATGTCTTTAAATTTAGCCTTTCTTCTTAACCTATTTTGCAAGCTTTCAAGGGTGATTTTATTGTTGTACCTATTATCATTAATTAAAAAGCTATCTGCATCTAGACATAACTCTCTGATGTCCTCCTTACTGTACAGCATAATTAAACCTACTATTACGATGTTTTATTATATCAATTCCATCAAAATTAGTCAAGTAATCTTGCAGTCTCAAATGGCATGATATATATTGATTTATGATTCTCGAGTAAATGATGGAAGATTTAGCTTATAAGTTAGTGAAAGTAACCGAAGCTGCAGCACTTGCTGCATATAAATTGGCAGGCCTTGGTGATGAAAAAAAGGCCGATCAGGTTGCAGTTGATGCAATGCGTACGGTGCTAAACTCAATGGAAATAAATGGTACAATTGTGATTGGGGAAGGGGAGAGGGACGAAGCACCGATGCTATATATCGGAGAAAAAGTTGGCACAGGAAGTGGCCCTGACATTGACATCGCTGTTGATCCACTTGAGGGCACTACAATTTGCGCTCACTATAAACAAGGGGCAATGTCTGTTCTTGCTGCAACAAAAAAAGGTAATTTTTTACATGCACCTGATGTTTATATGGAAAAGATAGCAGTGGGAAAAAATCTCCCAGAGGGTGTAGTCTCACTAAAAAATAGGATTGAGAAGAATCTGGACAATTTAGCCAAGGCAAAAGGATGTAAAGCAAGTGATCTTATAGTAACTGTACTTAAACGTGAAAGACATGATGAATTAATAGCAAAAATTAGGAAGCTAGGAGCAAAAGTGAAATTAATAGATGATGGTGATGTTGCAGCCATAGTTTCGCTAATAAATGGCAATCACGATATGTATATCGGCACAGGTGGAGCTCCAGAAGGAGTGCTTGCAGCAGCAGCGCTAAGCTCAATCGGTGGGCAGATAGAAGGAAGATTAATATTTGACATGGATCAATTAAAAGAAAGAGCAAAAAATTTGAATATCACTGACCCAGAAAAAATCTACACCGTGAAAGACATGGCAAGAAGTGAATCAGTGTTCATTGCAACTGGAGTAACAAATGGAGAGTTTGTGGATGGAGTAAAGTTTGACCAAGATATTTGTCTGACTCATTCATTAATAATATTGCCTGGTAAAGTAATAAAAATACAAACAAAATCAATATCTTAAACATTTGTCATATGCTGATTATAAAATTTTTATAGAAGGAAGATACTTATAATTGTCTTAAAAAATGAATTTACATATTAATTTTAGCTTTACAACATTTGGCATTAAGTTATAATTAAGCTTATTTCCGTATAAGAGGTGTGAAATGATTGGTCGCATTTTTAATATTTTCAGTAGTGAGGAGAAAAACTCACCGCCTGAAAAAAATAATAATTCTTTCTCTAACAGCACAGAAAGTTTATTAGTCCAATCTACTAAAAAAAATCCTCAATTTGATGATCAAAGTAGAGCTGACGCGTCTCCTCAAATAAATCTTCTTTAGTGAGGATGATGTAAAAAACGTGCTCCAAGACTTCGAAAAATTGGATTATAATGATAGTAAGTGTTTTAACAAAATAGCAGAGAAGTATAAAAAAGAGAGAGGCCTTTTTGACTATGTAGTGTTAAGCAAGCAAAAGGAGATAATCAATATATTAGATAATAAGCTTCCTGATCTCAAAGGACAAGAAGAGTTTAGAAAAAGATTGGGTGAGTATATTTATTCTAGGATTAAAGATGGAATGAGTTATGGAGAAAAGCTCCAAAGTACACTTCAGTTTCTTAAAGGTAAGGTAGAAGAAGTATTATCAGATTTTAAAAATTTGAGATTCGATTTTAAGGATAATAAATGTGAAGACCCTAATGATTATGTAAATTATAATAGCGGCCGGCCGGCAGATCCATTTGATAAAATAGCAAATTATTATCGAAGAAAAAGGGATATTTTTCTTTTTAACTATGCGATATTGAGTCAGCAAGAAGAAATAATGAATATATTAGATAAGAAGTTTACTAATGAAGATCAGAAAAAGAATTTTGAAAATAGGTTAGGTAGATATCTTATTCGAATTGAAGAAGGGATGAATGATGCAAAAGAATTTCTAAAAGAAGATGGTCTAGTAGGCTTTTTTGATGGACGTTATTGGCCAGGCGAAAATGCAGAAGTTAATCATTATGATAATCTTAGTGTAAATATTATTAAACCTGAAAAGAGTTTAGAAACAAGCCATCTTTTCACTGACAAAATTGAAAGGATGAAAAGAAATAAAAATGAGGTAAAAAGAGCAAAAATATACAGCGATGGTAAACTAATTGTAACGATTGAAAAGAATGATAAGCAACAAAGAAATTACTGTTTTGAAGAAAATGCAATATGCAACATCAAAGTTAGGTGGAGTGCAGAAGATGAGAAAGGTAATTCTGTTAACTGCTTTATTAGTTTAAATGTAAATTCTGGTGAATTTGAGATTGAGAAGGCAACTATTAATGATGAAGATGTTGAGCTAGACGAAATTTTGAAATTAGCTAAGCAAAATAAGGATATGCTTATAGAAGGTGAAGCTTTGTACGAATTTTTAGAAAGAGATCTGGAGCACGTACTATGTGAGGAGAAGAAGAATGTACAACCACAGAAAAAAGAAGTTGTTACAACACCTAGCTCCATTCTCCATGATGTGGAACTAGATGAGGTCAGCGAAGAGAAAGATATAATAAACAGAGGCCGTATTCCCTGGTTTTTTGGTAGTTAGATGTATACTACACATTAAACCTAAAGTGCATTATATCACCATCTTGCACTATATAGTCTCTGCCTTCGAAGCGAATTTTGCCTGCATCTTTACATGCTGATTCGCTTCTATATTTTACATAATCTGCAAAGCTTATAGTTTCTGCTTTTATAAAGCCTTTCTCAAAATCAGTGTGAATTACACCTGCTGCTTTGTCAGCTGTTGATCCTATCTTTATTGGCCATGCCCGTGCTTCTTTTGGCCCTACAGTAAAAAAAGTTATCATACTTAGCACTTCATACATAATACGTGCTACTCCATCAAGTCCTGATTCTTGCAAGCCAAATTCTGATAAAAAACTCTGTTTTTCTTCTTCGCTATCAAGATTTGCAATATCTGCTTCGAGTTTTGCTGAAATACAATAAAATTTGCTTTTATTTTCCTCTGCCATTTTCTCTACCTTTTTAGATAATTCATTACCAGTTATAACATTTGTATCCTCAACATTGCAGACGTACATAACAGGCTTTGTTGTTAGCAATTGAAGCAACTTCATTTCATCTTCATCAATATGCTCTAAACTTCTTGCAGGCTTGCCAAGTTTTAAAGTAGCTAATACCTCTTGCATTAATTCAAGTTGTCTCTTTAGCTCTTTATCACCTTGCTTTGCTTTTTTTTCAAGTTGTGGAAGCCTTTTTTCTATGCTATCAATATCAGCTAGAATTAATTCCATTTCCACTACTTCAGCATCTGATATTGGATCTACAGTGCTGTGTACGTGACTGATATCGTCATCCGTAAAGCATCTGAGCAGATGAACAATGGCATCAACTTCTCTGATATGACTCAAAAATTTATTTCCTAGTCCTTCACCCTTGCTTGCACCCTTAACCAGGCCTGCAATATCTACAATTTCTAATTGGTTGTAGATTACCTTCTCTGAACTGGCAATTGCGGCAATTTGTTTCAAACGCTGATCTCGTATTGGCACTTTGCCAACATTTGGCTCGATTGTACAGAAAGGATAGTTTGCAGCTTCGGCTGCACTTGACTCTGTAAGTGCATTAAATAAAGTTGATTTTCCTATGTTTGGCAGTCCAACTATGCCACAATTAAAGCTCATATTCACTATACAAAATTATAATTATTGCATAGTTCAAGAATTTCTGCTATACTTAATTAGTTACTTAATAGCTTAAATTAAGGTAAAGATATGACTATACCTGAGGAACAGAAATTAACAACTTATTTTGAGGCTAGTGCAAGAAAGTTCAAGACTTCAGAAGTAGTTAAGTATAATACTGCAGGTGATGGCAATTGCTTTTTCCATGCAGTGTTTGGTGACAACAGCTCTGGTATATATAAAGCTGAAAGAGCACAAGATATGAGAATGGAATGGCACAAATTTTTAAGTCAATTTACATCTTTAGATGATGTAAGTATGCCAGCTCCTTTAAGAGCTCAGCTAGAAAAGGTTTTTAATATGTTTCTAAACAAGCCAGGGGGTCTAACTGGTAAGTCTGATAAAATAGAGAAGTTGGTTGAGCAAACAAACAGGAAAATTGAAAATGCTGAAGATAATGTGAAGAGGTTAGTAAGTAAAGCTATTAGCAAACTTAATGTGTCGCATAATCAAGCTATGCTTAATTTAAAAGAATATGCTGAGGCTCTTAATGGCCATGGTAAAGATGAGTACGGTGCCCAATATAACAGTGAATTTATTACACATTCATTCCTTAATAACTCTGAACTCTACCAAGCCTATCTAGAAGCAATAAAAGGTCAAAGTTATTTTATTTTCATTGAAGAAGCTAGTATATTAGCTTCTTTAGCTAACATTGAAATTAATGTCCATTGTGAAGTTAGCGGTAGAGAGAAGCAACAAAAGTTTGAACCAAAGCCTGAAATGATAAATGATGATGAAATGAATAAGTTCTTGGGTCGTGATGGTTATAAAATAAATGACGAGTTATGGGGTAGTAAAGAGCGAGAAACAATATATCTTGAAGGAAACCATTACTCTAGAGCTAAAATTGTAACTCAAGAGTTAATAAAACAGCAGCAGGAGCACGAAGACTTTCTATTCGCAAGAGAACTTCAGATAGATGAAATTTTGGAGTATTGTAACCTTTCAAAGGATATCTCTGAGAGAGCAGAGGTTGAGAAGAGGTTTGATAAGTTATTGGCAAAAAATGCTGATGGAAAAATTAGTGATGTTGTAGGGCAGTGCATTAATGATGTACAGCAAAGTATAAAATGCCTTGAGGAGCCAGTCTTATCAAGAAGGTGCAGTGTGGAAGAAGCACATGTAAAGAAAGCATTTCATCAACAACAGCAAATACTTGCACATTAAATTTTCATGGCCCCATATATTTCTACATGGGGCGTTCTATAAAAATTTTTCAATTTATACTGAACAAATTACAAGAGTGTGGTTATGCTTAATTAATGATTTATTGATACTTTTATTGGTACAATAATTTAATATCTAGAGGGGTAAAATTATGAACTTAAATTAACAATTACTAATAGATTTACATGACATCGAAGTCAATACAATTAAAAAGGAAAAAAACTTTGATTTTAGAACTGCTTTAATACAACTCTTCAAGTCTTTATATGAATTATTAGGGAAAAAGCAAAGCACTTCTAAAATAGACTTAGCTAACGCAGCAGAAAGGGAAAGTAAAAGACTAGGATTAGAAGGTAGATATGACTGGAATGAAATTTTTGATTTAGAGAAAGAAGTTACTGAAAAAGCAGAAAAACAAAGTGATAAAGAACAAAAATTAAACAAATTTGACAACTTTTATGTAGGACAGGCAATCAGTAATGGAAGCTGTTTTTTTCGATTCTTTCAGGCAGAGTCTAGAACAGCAAGCAGGAATACAGGTTACTGTAGAGCAGTTAAGGAATGACTGTAAGAGATTTGCACAAGACAATCCTTCAGAGTGGTTTATAAGTAAAATTGGCAATGATTTTGATGAGGTTGAAGGTGAGTTCATAAATCGTGGAATTACGTGTGACCAATATATCAATCGCATTGAAAAGAATGAATTTTGGGGGCGTACCGATATTGAAGGTAGAATACTTTGTGGGAAGTATTATGTAAAGTTGCATGTTGTAGAGAGTAATCCATTGATTATTACTGATAATCAACAAGATCCGTTCTTGCATCAATTAATAGATAGTTTAGGATCAAAAAATGCAGGTGAGTATAACAGGGTAGATTATAATGACAATAGTGTCTTACATATAGTAAATAGTGGACATGCCCATTTTGAACCACTGCTTAATAGATTAGCAAAACAAACGCAAGAACAACTGTTTGCAAAGCAACTTCAAGAGCAAGAAGATCTTATCTACGCACAGCAGCTTCAAGAAAGAGAAGATTATTCACTAGCAATGAAATTTCAAGAACAAGAACAAAAAGATTCTTTGTTTGCACGAGAAGTTCAAGAGCAAGAAGATCTTATCTATGCAAAGTGGCTTCAAGGGCAGGAGGAAAAGTTTGCAAGACAACTTCAAGAGCAACCTCTCGCACAATCTCTTAACCCAAGATGTAGTATGGAGGAAGTAAAAATAGAAGATCAGCAGCAACAAATAATTGTAAAATAATAACTCTATGGTTAATGTGCGAAGATTTAATTGTAATAGTTTAGACTTGATCTGACAGATTAACAAAGTAAGATAAAAATATAAATAAATTTTAAAGGAGTGTCAGATATGAGTAAAACACAAGAAAAAATACTAAAACCAAAGTTGGGGTTGCTAGAACTTGCAAAGCAATTAGGAAATGTATCACAGGCGTGTAAAGTAATGAAGGGATACATTTTACCGCTTCAAAGAGCTGTATGAAACAGGAGGGGAAAAAGCATTATACGAGATAAACAAAAGCAAACCATTACTTGCCAATAGAGTACCAAAGGATACAGAAGAAGCAGTAGTTAGTAGAGTTTCCAGCATATGGACAAGATAAGGTCAATATGGCAAACTCGAAAATTTTAAAAAGAGGTTGAAGGCGCTGGAAGCAAAGGTGGTCCAAGACGGTATAATTTTAACAGAGGAGCAAGTTGCTGCTTTAGAAAAAACTAAGGAACAAAAAGAAGCCAATGGCGAAATTGAGACACAACACCCTGGATACTTAGGTAGTCAAGATACCTATTATGTAGGCAATATCAAAGGTATTGTATCAACAAACTTTTATTGACGCCTACTCTAGAGTGGCTTTCGCTAAGCTTTATACGGAGAAAACTGCTATCACAGCTGCAGATCTTCTCAATATACCATTTTTTGATGAACAGAAAGTTCCATTGCTACGCATTTTAACTGATAGGGGTACAGAGTATTGTGGCAAACCAGGGAATCATGCGTACCAGTTATATTTGGGAGTAGAAAATATTGATCATTCTAGAACCAAAGCTTATTCTCCACAGACTAATGGTATATGTGAAAGGTTTCATAGAACTATGCAAGATGAATGTTACAATATTATCTTCAGGAAAAAGATTTATAGTACTTTGGAGGAGCTTCAGTTAGATTGGCTGCATTCTTACAACAGAATATAATGCACCCATTTGTCTAGACCATTTTTTTCAAAGTGATCCGATTTTTAAAATGAATATGTTGATAAATACGTCGACACACATTTAAAGTATTTATCAATATATTCATTTACTGTTTATGATAATAAAGATCAGCAGGAACTTTATAATGTAGAGTCTGATGTCGCCTTCTATAGTTATACCAAGCAACAAAATCATTTATTATAAGATTTAAATCTCTGATACTATTTGGTCTATAATAATATATAGCTTCTTGCTTTAAAGTTCTCCATAAGCGCTCAACAAATATATTGTCGAAGCAACGTCCTTTATGGTCCATACTGATTTTAATATTAGCACGCTCTAATTCCATAATAAAGTTGTAGCTAGTAAACTGCACCCCCTGATCACTATTAAAAATCTCAGGTTTACCTTGTTTTAGAGCTTCTTTGAGAGTATAAAGGCAAAATCCAGCATCGAGATATGGTGATAATGAATGAGCAATAATATAGCGACTATACAAGTCCATTATTGCCACAAAATAGATAAACTTACCTTCTACCATAATATATGTTATATCAGTAGCCCATACCTGATTAACTCTACAAATAATCAAATCTTTGAGTAAATAAGGATATATTTTATGCTTTTTTTCTTTAATACTTGTATTACATCTTTTTCTACAATACAGCCCACTAATCTTCATTTTTTTCATAATTCTTAAGATTTTTTTGTGATTGACTACTACTCCACTCGCTATGATTTCAGCAGTAATTTTACGATATCCATAACGGCAATCAGAAGCCAAATATACTTCTTGAATCAAATTTGCTACTTCACTTTCGTTATTAATTATAGGCCTATAATATAGGCTAGATCTGCAAATCCCCAATAAATCAGCCTGTTTCCTAATTGACAGATCAGAATCTTTTTCTATAAACCTTACTCTATCTTTTTTGCTTATTTCAGTAATTTTTTTTTCAAATAGCTATTTTCCACTGTCAATTCTCCTATTACTTTATGTAAACTTTCTATTTCTTGCGCTAAGATTCTTTGTTTTCTCGCACTTTCACTTTCTTCAACAAATAGGTCTTTTAACCTTGCCAATACTCTATCACGCCAATCATATAGATTTGTTGATGGTATTTTATATTCACTACATATCTCAGCTGTGCTTTTTTGATTTTTTATTGCTTCCAAAGCTATCTTTGCTTTTAACTCTGGTTCATATTTTTTTGTTGCCATACTTTTACCCCTTTACCTTCCTACTCGGATCAACCATTTTTTTTTGGTCTAGTTTATGGGGTGCATTATAGTTTCCCCAATAGTCAAGATGTCACCCTTACGACAAGCAGGTCTACCATTAACAAATACATCTTCACTCCCGCTCACACAGACATGAATCGGCATACCTGTACAATGATCTCCTATGCAAACAACTGCTTTACTCATATATATCAATTTAAGTCTATTCTTCTTGCTTTTAATTTAATACTACCTTTTGTCATTTCTATACTTGATCCCCCAGCCTTAAGTGTTATTTTGTCCACTACTTCAATCTCTAAATGATGTTTCCCTTTATCATATGTAAACTTCGTCCCATCTTGAAATTTTACACTATTTATTTCTTTTTTATTCTCTGGTGCAGGGTACTTCTCCTGATATATTCCTGGTAATACTACTCCTAATAATAGTTCACCAAGAGGAGAAAATACCATAACTTGTTCATTAATATCTGGAGGAGACCAATCTCTATCTTTTCCTGCTTTGCTTGTTATCCATGGCAACCAACCTGTTAAAAATTCTCCTATTTTAACTCTTACTTTTGCTTTTTCATAATCTATTTCTTTAACTAAGCCTATATGAATAATGTTTGCTAGCTTCCTATTTAGGTCTGAAATCGCGAAACTATGGTCTAACATGCACTTCACCTATCTCAATAACATGTGGCATTATGCCTGTTGACCATACTGATTTACCCGCGTGTACCTCATGAAACCATTCAACTAGCCACACAAGATAAGCATCTAGTTCTGGCCTAAATCCGTCAATTTCCGCAGATATAAATTCTCCCGGTGAAACATTTTTCATATTCCAAGTATTTTTATTGTTCCAAATTTGGGAGAAAAACCCTGGACTTGAAGTCCATCCTTTTAAGAATATAATTTTAAGGTAAAAAGTCTGAAAGAATGTGGAATATTATAGAAAAAGCAGTCACTCTGTATATGAATGTACATATCACATAGTGTGGATAACAAAATATCGATATCCAGTACTAGTTGGAGATATTGGACAGAAAGCTAAAGAAGTTGTACAAGAAGTATGTACAAATAATCAAGTAGAAATTATCAGAGGTAGAGTTGCGTCAACATGTATACGTTTCTGTACCCCCATACTTAAGTATTAGTAAGTTAGTGCAGTTAATAAAAGGAAAAAGTTCCAGAAAAATCCAGCAAAACTTTCCAGAGCTAAAAAAGAGATACTGGGTTGTGGGCAGTAGGCTACTTTGTCAGGACTAGCGGAAATGTAACTGACGAAATGATAAAAAATTATATTGAAAATCACTCTAAAAAAGAAGATAAATTTGGTGACTTTCAAGTCAAAAGTTAGCATTCTATGCTCTCTCTCAATCTTTGGATTTTAATCCATAGTGGTTGAATTACTACTCTCGCAACCTCAGCAGCTAATGTTCTAAGAGCCTGTACGTGATCTCTGAATATTGTAAGATGAGGTATAGCTGATATGAGGTAAACTATGAGGAATACATATCCAAGCGACATAAGTTGTAAAAAATTCGAAAAGATTAGACCAATTTTAGAAAGTGTGCGAGAAAAGACGAAGCCAAGAAAATTGGATTTATATGAGTTATTTTGCGGTGTGCTTTATGTGCTAAAAAGTGGCTGTCAGTTGCGAATGCTGCCAAAAGAGTTTCCAAAATGGCGCAATTGTTACGATTACTTCAAGATATGGAGTAAAAAACCGAATGAAGATAGAAAAAGTGTTCTAGAAATTGTCTTAAAAAAAATTAATTGGAGAGGTTCGTTCCAACAGTGATCAGAATACCAAAACAAGCTTCTGCATCATTGATGCCCAAAATGTAAAAAATACCGATATTGCTGAAGAAAAAGGTTATGATGCTGGCAAGAAAATTTCAGGAATAAAGCGTCATATTGCAGTAGATACGCAAGATTTACCACATGCAATTTATATTACTACAGCTAATATCGGAGATCGTAATGCTGCTGTAGAGATGATTTGTAAAGCAAGGAAAAATCTTTCCGAAGTTCAAAATATACTAGTTGATGCAGGTTATACAGGAGGAAATTTTGCAACTCAAATAAAAACGACTATTGGTGCAATTGTTGAAGTAATAAAACGAAGTGAATTACACACCTTTGTTGTATTGCCAAAAAGGTGGGTTGTAGAGCGTTCTTTTGCTTGGCTGGAAAAGTGTAGACGATTGTGGAAAATTGCGAGCGAAAGCTCAATACTAGCCTATAAATGGTCGTTCTTGCTTTTACTGCTTTGCTTCTCAAAAGATTATGAACAGGCTCTAAGAACTTTTTTAGTCAAGTATTGGTTTTCATTCCAACAGATACAACAACAGGCTATACCAATATTCTCATATGGTTGTTAAACCAAATGGAATTGCCAACAACCCAATTTCCTACTTGATACCTTGCCATCGTGTTACTCGTAAATCTGCCGCTGGAGAGTAGAACGTAAGAATTGCTTATGAATTCACCTTTATGCGGCATAATATCGATTAATCTTTTCTTTAATTTATTTTTCCAACCTTTCAATCATTATCTTTAATCAATTATATTTTGCCATTTTATAGATTAAAAAAATTTAACTTATCCTTTTCAAATAATATTAGCATGACTTACCTTTTTTTGGGGTCTAGTAATTCTCTAGGAATTGTCTTCTTGAATTCTATGGTATTTTGTTTAACATTGACGCATGAATCTGGGATCCAGAAATTTTAAGTAAGCACGCTGAGCTGGTTGGCATAAAAGTAGTTGCTTTATGTTAAAATTAATATTTTTGACTAGATTACATGCAGAGCTGGATCCCAGTGTCACGCATTGGGATGATACCCTTATACTTGACTGGCTATAACACTTAAGAAGTTTAATGCCAGAAACCAGGTTATACAACGGATACTTCATCTGCCTTTTCCTTTATGTTTACCCTTAGTTGAAGACTGAGCTTTTATAAATAGCTCCCAAAATCCTTTTTTATCACCTTCTCTGTGTATCAATTGTGCAAAATGCTTCATTAAACCACTACCCATCATAACCATCTTTGTCCATTTACCTAGCGGCTTTGTTATATCAACTATTTCTAGATCTTCTTTGTAAACTTGAATATCTTTTTGCTTCTCGCTTAGCATTTCCTGTTGTTTCATCAACTCTTTTTGCTTATTTTTTTGATATAATTCATTAAATCTTCTATTTTCTTCCCATTCTTCTTTGAGAACTTTTAGAGGAAATATAATTTTTCTAATGTGATTTTTGTATATTTTTCTCAAAAAGAGAAATACTGCAATTACAGCAAGTAATATTGTACTATATGTAATGATTTGTCCGAACGGCATTTTTATACTCAGCTTATTGGCAAGCGGTATTTACAATTATACCATAACTATAGAAATTTTACAATTTTTTTCTGGATAAAGATAGTAGACTAAAAATTTCTAAAGAACAAAAGCAACGTATTTACGTACAGGCTATCAACTACTACACTCAAAACTGACAAGTGATTAATCATTGGAGAAGGAATCACGGCTCTCTAATGAATAAAGATGGACTGTGTCAAGCTGGTGAGTAAGGTGGAAATTGAATAATTGTTGGTTATCATGCTAGATCTAAAATATAAGTTATAAAATTTTTAATCATTTTGGCTTATAATAATTTCTGAGTTAACCTGAGATTTCCTGAACTGTGGTTTCTTTTACCCATGTTGAATTCTCAGCTTTTATACTCTAATTTAATTCCAGTTTTGACTGTATAGGAGGTCACAATGTCAAACAATATCTATAGCGATCAAGTTAATAATAGTAATTTATATGCCAACAAACTTTTTTATGGTGAAGAGGGTGAGCAAGTCGAAAATCTAAGAGATCAGGTTGCGGGAGAAGAGGATGCTGTGGAATCACAAAAAGAAATTACAAAATTAGAAGAAGAAGTTGATAAGTTAAAAAAACAAGTTCAAGAAGAAAGAAAGAATGTAGAGGCAGAATTTAAAGGTAAGTTAAAAGAAGCTGAGAATGAAGCAAAAGCAGAAGTTGATAAATTAAAAAAACAAGTTCAAGAAGAAAGAGAGAAGGTAGAGGCAGAATTTAAAGATAAGTTAAAAGAAGCTGAGAGTGAAGCAAAAGCAGAAGTTGATAAATTAAAAAAACAAGTTCAAGAAGAAAGAGAGAAGGTAGAACAAACTAAGAATGAAGCTGAGGCAGCAAAAGAGGAAGTTTTGAGGTACAAAATTGAACAGGAGAAAGAAGAAGTGATGCAGAGTAAGATTGAAGGAGTAAAAGAAGAACTTTTAAAGTGTAAAATTAACATGGCAAAAGCAGAGACTGAGTGGTATAAAAAAGCAGCTGAAGAATGTAAAAATGAGAAAAGAATCGGTACAGATAAACCTAGTATTAAGGTAGGGAATGAAAATGATAGAGGCAAACATGTTACCAATGAAGGAGGGAATGAAAATGATAGAGGCAAACATGTTATACCAATTCTCATTGTTGTGGAGTCAAATAGGAAACAGAGCAGAGTTGTTTAATTGTAGAAGTAGCAAGAGAGGTAAGAAATTTGCATAAAGTGCTCTCAAGCAAAGCAATAGTACTGTATATTTTATTGCGCAAAATGTTCTGTTTTATATATAACCAAAGCCTCTCAACAGGATTAAGTTCAGGTGAATATGGAGGTAGGTATATAATCTCAATGTTTTTAGGTACCTTTAAATTTTTTGACTTATGCCAACTAGCACAGTCCATAACAAGAACAGCTTCTCTTGTCCCTAGATATTGCAACATTTGCTCAAGAAATATATTCATGCAATCAGTGTTAACATTTGGTGCAAATAAGCTAAAACTCTCTCCATTTTTAGGATTAACTGCACTGTAGAGATAAAAATTATGCCTACCTAACTTTATTTTAACCCGAGTTCTAGTACCTTTTTTAAACCATCCATGCCCAACTTTCGAATGTGTGCCAAACCTTGATTCATCAAAGAAAAATAGCTCTTTTTCAGGATACTTTCCAATAACTTCATTGAGATTTTTTTTTGAATTCCTCTTGTTTACTTTTATCTTGTACGTTGTGTACTGGTCTTGGTGTAATATATGAAAATTTCATCTTTTGCATATGGCGGTGTACTGTAGATTTGCTAATATTTAAGTCGAACTTTTCCTGTATTCTTATTCTCATTTCTTTAATGGTAATATTAGGGTTTTCTTCTATCCATGCTTCAATTTGCTGTAGTTGAGCCTGATTTAATTTAGTTTTTCTTCGGCGTGATCGAGGAGCAAACAGTTTTTCTTCTCTGCCAAATTTCAAGAGTTTTATCCACGAAGTTAGTGCCTTTCTTGAAATGCAATATATTTTTGCTACAGACGTTATACTGTACTTTTTTGCTGCAATTACAGCGTTTAGTTTTTTTGAAACATATGCATTATTCCTTACTTTCTTCAGCATCTCTTTTGCTGATTTTACTACTTCTTCATCCAATAATTTTGATCTGAGTGCCATTTATACCTAAACTATTTCACTTATTTCATTATGGCTTTTCTTCCATTATTGTCTATCTGTTTCCCGTGTAACGGGAATTGGTATTACCAATGAAGGAGGGAATGAAAGTGGAGAAATTACATCTCGAGAAATAACACCAGATCTTAGCCTGCCAGGAATTTGTGGGCCTCATGCTCATTTGTATAAATCGAATAATAAGATAGGTTGTCAAGGTTTTAATACATCTGATTTATTAAAAGAACTCTATCCTGAGATGTATAGTAATTCTAAAATTTTGCCATATATAGAAAAGGGATCAGAGGGTATTTATAGTGCAGTAAATTTTAAATTTGCCTTTACTGATACTATTAGTTCAGCAGCCAACTTTGGTAATACGAAATGTCTTAAATGTATTGATAGTCCACAAGAGTTAGCTTGTCAGGACGAGAAGGTTAAGAGTTTCTGCCAATCTGGCAATGATTATGCTAATAAAGAATTAAACAAGAATTTTTTTTCTAGAGAATCATGTCCTGATCTCATCAAAGACCCCAGTGGAGCAAGTATTGTGAAAGCAAAACAAGTTGCACCATTGATACTTGTTAATACCTCAGGACAAATGATAGATAAAGAGGGCAATAATACTCAAGTACAATATAATTCATTAAAGCCTTATCTAAAGCTTAATGGTAAAATCAGGGACTGTGGAAATGATCAAAAGTGTAAAGATTATAATGCAATTATGGAGAAAGTTGCATGGGATAGTGATAAGGAAGTACTATTAAAAGCTGTCTTTGATAATGTGCAAAGAACTATAATGCACCCCATAAACTAGACCAAAAAAAAATGGTTGATCCGAGTAGGAAGGTAAAGGGGTAAAAGTATGGCAACAAAAAAATATGAACCAGAGTTAAAAGCAAAGATAGCTTTGGAAGCAATAAAAAATCAAAAAAGCACAGCTGAGATATGTAGTGAATATAAAATACCATCAACAAATCTATATGATTGGCGTGATAGAGTATTGGCAAGGTTAAAAGACCTATTTGTTGAAGAAAGTGAAAGTGCGAGAAAACAAAGAATCTTAGCGCAAGAAATAGAAAGTTTACATAAAGTAATAGGAGAATTGACAGTGGAAAATAGCTATTTGAAAAAAAAATTACTGAAATAAGCAAAAAAGATAGAGTAAGGTTTATAGAAAAAGATTCTGATCTGTCAATTAGGAAACAGGCTGATTTATTGGGGATTTGCAGATCTAGCCTATATTATAGGCCTATAATTAATAACGAAAGTGAAGTAGCAAATTTGATTCAAGAAGTATATTTGGCTTCTGATTGCCGTTATGGATATCGTAAAATTACTGCTGAAATCATAGCGAGTGGAGTAGTAGTCAATCACAAAAAAATCTTAAGAATTATGAAAAAAATGAAGATTAGTGGGCTGTATTGTAGAAAAAGATGTAATACAAGTATTAAAGAAAAAAAGCATAAAATATATCCTTATTTACTCAAAGATTTGATTATTTGTAGAGTTAATCAGGTATGGGCTACTGATATAACATATATTATGGTAGAAGGTAAGTTTATCTATTTTGTGGCAATAATGGACTTGTATAGTCGCTATATTATTGCTCATTCATTATCACCATATCTCGATGCTGGATTTTGCCTTTATACTCTCAAAGAAGCTCTAAAACAAGGTAAACCTGAGATTTTTAATAGTGATCAGGGGGTGCAGTTTACTAGCTACAACTTTATTATGGAATTAGAGCGTGCTAATATTAAAATCAGTATGGACCATAAAGGACGTTGCTTCGACAATATATTTGTTGAGCGCTTATGGAGAACTTTAAAGCAAGAAGCTATATATTATTATAGACCAAATAGTATCAGAGATTTAAATCTTATAATAAATGATTTTGTTGCTTGGTATAACTATAGAAGGCGACATCAGACTCTACATTATAAAGTTCCTGCTGATCTTTATTATCATAAACAGTAAATGAATATATTGATAAATACTTTAAATGTGTGTCGACGTATTTATCAACATATTCATTTTAAAAATCGGATCACTTTGAAAAAAATGGTCTAGACAAATGGGTGCATTATAAACAACTCCTTACTCTTATGATAATGAGGTTAGTTCTTTTCCCATTGATAATGAGTTGATATAAGAGAGAATGTTCTCTGGATTTTTTAGTTCAGAGAACACTTTTGTAGAAAAATAGAGTTGGTGACCTTACTCAAAAAAAAGTAGAGAAGAAGTTTTTGTTGTGAGAATAAATTTAGCAGAGTTTATAATATAATATTTAAGTTATTTATGATAAAAAATAGATTTTTTGCATAACCAGCCAGTCTGGGATTTAGCAAGAAAATCTAGATTCCAGCGTTACGCGCTGAAACTCTTTAAATTCCAGTAGTGCAAGAAATCTAATTTCTACGTATTCAAATATGGAAGTTCTAGTTTGCTGAACAGAACGTTGAGAAGTATCAATAAGAAGCTCCCTTTTGAGTAAACTTTTCTGCAACGGAGTTATCGTAATAACATCCCTTATGTACGTTGCATGAGCAGATTGGTCAAATATACGAAAGAGTTATAATACAGATTTTACTCAAAAAATATTGAAACAATCTCACACATCTTAAACTAAGTTCTCAATTTCTCAAAGAAATCTTTTAATAAAAGAGAACATTTTGTTTCTAATATTCCACCATAAACTTCAGGTATGTGGTTACAGAATTGAAATATTCTAGTGCCGTTTTCAACTCCTCCACCTTTGGGATTGTAAGCCCCGAAGTACAGACGTTTAATTTTTGCAAAAGAGATAGCTTGAGCGCACATCGGGCACGGCTCTAACGTTACGTACATTTCAGCTTCATAAAGCGTGGAAGTTGAAAATGCTTGTCTAATTGTTAACATTTCTGCATGTGCAGTTGGATCATTAGATATATTGTGTGCAGAGGAGATGATATTGTTTCCATTAACTATTACAGCACCTATTGGCACTTCGCCATCTTTCTGAGCAAGTTTTGCTTGCTCTATGGCAAGTTCCATGTATTGGTACTTAAACATTAGGTGCTTGGGTAAATATAATTTTCTTTTCTTGGCTTTTCTAGGTTATAGAATTCACTAAGGACTGTTGTCCTTTTTACAAGGCTATCTATTTCTTGCTTTAAATATTTTTTTATTTCTTCTACCGATTTCAGTTCGTTTATAGCTACAATTACTTCTTCCATTATATCCTCTATAATTTGATCCTCCTCTAATTTATATATTATTTGTTCTACATGCCTATTCAATTCCTCGAAGGTCGCAGATCCATATGTAATGCTATCTTTACTGTTTCTTAGTAACATTTTTTACCTCTCTATTAGAAAATTTATTAAGTTCTATGAAACTCTGTTGTCAATAGCTGCCTTAATAAATGATGTAAAGAGAGGATGAGGAGAAAATGGTCTTGATTGAAATTCTGGATGAAATTGCACACCAATAAACCATGAGTGATTTTTTAGCTCCACTGTCTCTATGCATGTTTTATCTTCTGATATACCACTGCATATCATTCCATTCTCTTCTAAGTTACTTTTATAATCTAAATTAACTATATATCTGTGTCTGTGTCTTTCTGAAATAGTGACACTACTATACACATTTGCCATTTTTGAATTTGGACTTATATTACACTTGTATGTTCCAAGTCTCATGGTTCCACCAAGATCAACGTTCTTACCATCAGCGAGCTTGATGATTGGGTGTTTGCAAGTATAAAATTCTTCAGAGTGTACATCTTCAAGCTTAATAACGTTACGAGCAAATTCAATCACTGCAAGCTGCATACCAAGACATATTCCTAAAAAAGGAATGTTATTTACACGGGCATAGTTTATTGCTAATATTTTACCTTCTATTCCATTATCACCAAATCCTCCTGGAACAAGGACTGAATTAGAGCTTTGTAATTTTTCTCTGATAAACTTTGCATCTATAGATTTTCCATTCTCTTCTCTTGAGTTGACCCAATTTATCTTCACTCTAGCTTTATTACTAATTGCACCATGGTTTAATGCTTCAATCAGTGATTTATATGCGTCAGGAAATTCAGTATATTTTCCTACTATGGAAACGATAACTTCTTGTGTTGGATGTTTCATAGAGTGTACTATTTGGTCCCATTCAGGTAAGCTTGGTTTTGGCTTACTTAAGTGAAAGTGATCCAAAATTTGTGTCCCGAGCCCACATTGATTATACAAGGACGGTAACTCGTATATATGGTTTACATCAGGAGCAGGTATTACGTTAGATAAAGAAACATTGCAAAGATTGGCTATCTTTTCTTTTTGATTATCGGAAATTTCTTTTTCACTGCGACATAATATAATATCTGGTTGTAACCCCGCAGAGTTTAACTCTCGAACTGAATGCTGTGTCGGTTTTGTCTTTAATTCTTGTGCTGCAGTGAGGTATGGTATTAAAGTTAAGTGAATAAGGATAACTTTTTGCTTTCCTAGTTTATAATTAACTTGGCGTATAGCTTCCAAAAACGGTTGGCTTTCAATATCACCTACGGTTCCGCCTATTTCGCATATTACAAAATCTAAATCTTCTGTACCATTAAAAATGAAAGATTTGATTAAATCTGTCACATGAGGAATGATTTGCACAGTTTTGCCTAGATAATCACCACACCTTTCCTTCTTTAATAATTTATTATATACTTTACCAGTTGTTATATTGTCGTCCTTGGTTGCTTTAATTTTAGTAAAACGCTCGTAATGTCCAAGGTCTAAATCAGTTTCAGCACCATCCTCAGTAACAAATACCTCCCCGTGCTGAGCTGGGCTCATTGTTCCAGGATCAATGTTGAGATATGGGTCAAGCTTTCTGATGCGAACATTGAATCCATGAGCTTGAAGAAGTGCTCCCACACTTGAAGCAACTAAACCCTTACCAAGTGATGAAACAACTCCACCTGTAACAAAGATAAACTTGGTTTCTTTCATTAATTTTCAAATGGAACAGAAGTTGATTGGCCTTCTTGCTTCTTTTCTGATATAATTTTCTCTGCAATTGATTTTTTATGTACATCTTTTGAACATAATCCTGATAGTAACAGTGTATTTATAATGAACAGCCCAGCAACTATAGAAGTTATTCTACTGAGTGGATTTTCAGAAGACTTTACCGGAATTATTGAATTCATTCCCTGTTGTGAATTACTAAAGCCACTTAATGAACTACTTCCAGGTGGCTGCAGGAGCACTAAAATTACCAATACAACAACTAATATTATTTGAAGTACACTAAGTACTGTTACTGACATTATGAATAGAGCTAAAAATAAAGATTTTAGGAGCATAAGGATCATAAGTCAAGAATATCTTTACCCGAGTAACTTGACTACTGGAATCCAAGTATGTATTAAACCTTATTTAAATTATGAGCTATCACATTTTAAAATACAAAGATTATGAACCAAAAATGGATGAAAGTTCTTTTATCGCAGATGGTGTGCGTATCATAGGTAACGTTGAAATAGGAAGGAATGCGAGTATCTGGTTTAATTGTGTGATCAGAGGAGATGTTGGATCAATCAAAATAGGTGATGAAACGAATATTCAAGATGGCACCGTAATTCATGTAGATAGAAATCCAGGCGGTGATACGATTATTGGTAGTATGGTGACGGTTGGACATTTTTGTGTGTTACATGCATGCACGATACATGATAAAGCATTTATTGGTATGGGCTCTGTTATAATGGATCATGCGATTGTGGAGTCTGAAGCTATGGTAGCTGCTGGCTCACTGGTAACGCATGGGAAAGTGATAAAAAGTGGTGAAGTATGGGCTGGCAGGCCAGCACAATTCTTCAAAAAAATGTCAGATGAGGAAATTAAACATATTACACAATCTGCACAAAATTATATCATGCTGATGAAAGAATATAAGGCTATATGCTAGGTTGAGAAATCTTCAGCTCTGATGCACATTCTACGTTAACTACTTCAAAAGCTTCTTCAACTATAGAATGCTTATCAATATAAGGCTCAATCACTTTTTCAACTCTAGTTTGCTTATCAATATGCTGATTAATAAAACTACCTCTGACTAGAATATCCTTTATTGGCCAGTTTGTTTCTGTTGGAGTACCTGATAATCTAGCTGCAAATTTTATCGGTGCTGACGTTAGAAAAAGAGATATAGTATTATTTGAATTAAGATAGAAGTTTACATGATCTTTACAATCTTTTAGATTTATATCTCCCGGAAAATCTGATATTTGAGATTGTATATTTGCTTTTATGAAGTTCATCCGGCCGAATTTTTCAGTAAGTATCCCTACCTCTTTTGGAACTTCTAATGGGATGATAATATCATTGCTAATTCCATTTTCTTCTTGAGAAAAAAGTTCAGTGTATGCTCCTTTTTTTCTGTGTTTCTCAAAATACTTAGGAAAATACATATTAAGGTATTCAGAGTGTAGCTCTATACGATTTTTCTGGTCATCCTCTAGAGTAAATGTGTATTTACCACCATTTTGCTTAAGCTCGCACAATTTAAATTTACTAAGGTCAGAGTCTGGAAATGGCTTTTCAATTTCAAAAGCAAGTGTAAGAGTGTGCGTTGTGTGATCAAATTCATTTTTTTCTTGTAGACCATCTTGTAGACTATAGTACTTATTTTTTTCATATTCCTTTTTTTCTCTATTAGCATTAACTTCCTGTTCATTAAAACTTTCAACAGCATAAAAAAATTCTTCTTCATCTAGCTCTTCTCCTGTTAGAGCATCCTCAAACACATCCTGTTCATCCTCTAAATCAATCTCATTACCTTTCGTTTCTATTTTATTCTCTATACTTATTTTTTTTGTATGGTCATTTCCATTGCTAGCAGTTGTTTGATGATGTGTATCGTTAGTTTGAAAAAATCTCTTTACTTTTGATATTAAGCTAATCCATGAAAGTCTGACTTGATTAAGTAGCCATTTAAAACTCTTCATTGTTTTACCTCAACCTAATTACTAAAAATTGTAACAGAATAAATTAAATATGTCAATAAGATACACAAATTGTACTAACTGGGAATTAGTGGCAGCACTTAACATCTGTGTAAATTTTGACATAGGCGTTTTCTGCATTTTAACCAAATCAGTAAAGAGAACACCATTGATATTCTCCTTTTAGAAGCAACTTGAATAAAACTGATAAAGTTTGAATTAAAGTGTGATTAGGAAAGTGAGTGATGAGAACTCTTTATTTGGACTTCTTTTGATTCATCTATTTTAGTATTAGGTCTTAGTGTTGTGTGTGTAGCACCACCAGCTACGAGTGCAGATGCTGTAGCTATGATAATTATTGCTAACATACTTAGTCTAGTTGTGTGCTGAAGTATAGTATTTGCTATCAGTCCAACAGCAAGACCAACACCAATAACAGCAGTGTACAACATTATCGAATTTGAATCAGATACGTAATTTGTGAGCTCTTTGGAACACTCTTTTGCTAATCCTTTTACTGCTCTCTTGAGTTTGTTTTGATCTTCTTCTGTTCCAGTACCTGATTTTAGTCTCTTACATAACTCTTGTATTTTTTCACCTTGTACTTCTGCCAGCTTTTTTAGCTCCGTAGACAATTTCTCTATTTTTGTTCCTTTCAATTCTACTATTATTTTCTTGAAACATGGCATCATTATTTGCTCTGTTTCTTCTTCTACTTGATTTTTTAATGCTATTATTTTATTCAATTGTTCTTCTGATATTTCAGTGTCTTTTTTTAGTTCCACTGTAACCTTTGTTTTTTCTAGCTCCGATATTACGTTCATTAATGCGTGAAATGCACTCCATAGCTTTTCACCAGAATTCTGACTCCGTTTTGGTAACATAGGCTGACTACTTTTGAACTTTTTTGGTGATATAGGCTGATTTTTACCATCTTTAAGCTTTTTTGAGTTTTCACCAGCACTTACTTTAACCATAATAAACCTCGCATATTAAATAATGCTATTACATAATATCTTTAAAGCTTAAGGTCAAATAGTATCTTTACATAATATAACTTATAAACAGAAAATTTTAGTGTAAATTGACATATTTACTTTGTGCTATGGTTTGAGATAGAATAACAACTTGCTTCAAATATGGAAAGGCAGTACAACTCTATAATCAAGTTACTGAACTCTCATTTACTCCTCTTTTTTTGTAAAACAATCTACAATTTATTAGAAGATCTTCAGATAGACGTTGATCATTGGTTGCGTTTTTACAGTGAGACAAGACCTCATTCTAGTAAATATTGTTATGGCGATGTAGACTTTCCTGAATAGAAAACATATTGCTTTTTAGAAAAATATTGGTAGCATTACATTAAGAGACTGATATTAGTTTTCAATTTTTCTGTTAGTTAATTCTTGCTTGCTAGGTTAAGTTGTGTCTGGTAACCATAATGGCAAATCTTGTTAATTTGAGGCGTGGATTTTAGCCTCTTTCATCCTTACATTAGTTACATATTCTTTCGCAGAGGGCTAATGAATTTATTAGTAAAATTCAGTAATTTATAACTGACAATGAGAGCTGTTAATTAGCAACTCACTTTAAATAAGTTACTCAACTGTGACAGATTTAGCTAAATTTCTCGGGCAATCTACATCTAACCCTTTTTTTTCTGCAATAGAATAAGCAAGAAATTGCATAGCAACACTGTAGATAATTGGAGAAACAAAATTGTCAACTTCTGGAAGTTGCACCACATCTATGCAAATTCCCTTTAAGAGCGGTGCTCCTTGCTTATCACTAAAGGCAATTACTTTACCTTTTCTTGCAATAATCTCTTGTATATTGGATAGCGTTTTAAAGAATAAATTATCGTAAGGAATAATTGCGATAACAAGTACAGTAGAGTCTATCAAAGCGATAGAACCGTGCTTCATTTCTCCCGCTGCAATACCAATTGTGTTGATATATGAAAGCTCTTTTATCTTCAATGCACCTTCCATTGCAACTCCATATGAGCTTCCTCTCCCAATTATAATTATATTATTGTGCTCTAATATACTGCCTGATATATGTTGTATTTCCATCACATTCAAAACATGCTCTACATGTTCGGGAATGGAATTAATAGCACCGCTTAGTTCCTTTATCCTCTCTCTACCCAGTATACCTTTTATTTTTCCAAGCTCTACAGCAAAGCATGCTAAAATTGCAAGCTGCGTAGAAAAGGTTTTTGTCGAAGCAACACCAATCTCAGGTCCAGCAAGAGTATGCAATACAATATCTGAGGCTTTTTCTATGCTGCTATTAAATGTATTAATTATGCTAATGATCATTTGTTTCTGCAATCTCGCATAACGTAGTGCTTCCATAGTATCTGCAGTTTCACCAGATTGAGAAATGAATAAGCCAATACTACCTTCTTCGAGCTTGACGCTGCTATACCTAAATTCTGACGAGATTTCTAGATATACCCGAATTTGAGCAATACTTTCCAGCCAACACTTTGCTATTAGTCCAGCAAAATAGGATGAACCGCATCCAACTATAGTAATGTAACCTAGTTCAGAAAATAATTCTTTGTTGATTTCTTTATATTGTTTATAAAATTGATTTATTGTTTTGTTTAATGCATACGGTTGCTCAAAAATTTCTTTTAGCATAAAGCTAGGGTAACCATTTTTACTAATTAGAAAATTTCTTGGACTGCTATTTTCTGTTCTGCGTTTAACTTGTATACCATTATTATATATACTGAATTCGTTAGATTTTATTACTGCAATATCATTATCTTCTAAATGCAATATTTTTTCTACAAATGAATTCAAAGTATTAGTATCAGAAGCAGCAAACACTTTATTACAGTTATATCCTATTGCTAAAGGCAAATTTCTTTTTGCAACAAATAAAGTATCTGGATATTCTGCAAATAATAAAGCCAAAGCAAGTGAACCTTGTAAATTGTTTAGACACTGTAATATAGAATCAACTGGTGATAACCCTTCATCAAGATATGAAGTTAATATGTTTGGTATCACTTCTGTATCAGTATCGGTGTGGAAAGATACTCCCTTTTCCTCCAGATCCTTTTTTAATATATTGTAATTTTCAATTATGCCATTATGAGCAACAACAACATTATTTATATAAATGGGATGAGCATTTTTAAGATTTGGAGCTCCATGTGTAGCCCAACGAGTATGTGCTATACCAACTTTGCTACTAGATATCTTGCTCTCATGAACAACTTCACACAATCTTTCAACTTTACCTTCTGATTTTTTTACTTCTATCTTACCTCTATTATTTATAATTGCTATACCTGAAGAGTCATAACCTCTGTATTCCAATTTTTGCAACGCGGTTAGTAAAGTTGGTATTACTGAATCACCGCTACTTACTATACCTAATATTCCACACACTTCTTAAATTATGAAGCATTTTTGTCTTTTTTACTTTCCTCTAGTTTATTTTTCTTGCCATTCTTTTCAACTTTGCTTTTTTCAATAGATTTAGCTACTGGCTTTTGAATTTCTTTATTTAAGATTTCAGATATAGCAGACTTTAGGATTTTTATTTCAATTTTTGGTGCTATTTCTAGTATTAGTTGTGCATTTACTTCGTCAACTTTGTTTACTTCACCTATTATTCCACTAGAAGTAATAACCGTATCACCACGTTTTATTTGATCTATCATCCTTCTATGTTCTTTTAGTTTTTTGTGATTGGGGCGAATAATGAGAAAATAAAATACTACAAATATTAAAATGAGTGGAATAAAGCTAGCAACAGATGCTGATACATTGTTAGTCGCATCTGCCGCAAAAACCTCAGAAATGAACATATTTAATCCCAATTATTAACGATAAAGTTAAATAGATTAAGCAGCAATTACAATATCATGTCAAGTCTCTGAAAGAAATTAATTCAAATTAATAAGAAACTTAAGGAATTTTAAGGTGTTTCTGCTGTAATGGCGGGAGTGATGAGACTTGAACTCACGACCTCATGCGTGACAGGCATGCGCTCTAACCAACTGAGCTACACCCCCCATTGCTTTTTAACGTTTGCAATCTTAAAGCTAATCAACGTGTTGCTACTTGTCAATATTTTTTGTTTGCGCTTTTTTGTCTTTTTTATTACTATGTAAATAACTTAATTTCACACATGGCTTATGCAAGTAGTCCCGTTAGGGTTATGCCATGGAGGATAAACTATTTGGAGGAGTAAATATGACAAATTTGCCTAAAGTCACTATACGTGATTTAGCTGAATCTGGTGTGCATTTTGGCCATAAAGTTAGTCGCTGGAATGCGAAAATGGCCCCATATATATATGGTGTACATCAACAGAATCGTATACACATAATAGACTTACGAAAAACATTACCATTGTTAGAGGCGGCGATGAAAGCTTTATACGATGTTGCATCTCAAGATGGTCGCATTTTATTTGTTGGTACGAAATTTCAAGCTTTAGATATTGTTGCAAGTGAAGCGGTTCGTTGTGGTCAATATTATGTAAATGATCGATGGCTTGGTGGTATGCTTACTAATTGGAACACTGTTTCTTCTTCGATAAAAACTTTGATACAATATGAGAAAATATTAAATGATGAAGATAGTATCTTAACAAAAAAAGAATTAGGAAATATTGAAAAGAAAAGAAAAAAGCTTGATAAAGAATTGGGTGGCATTAGAGAAATGGGAGCAGTTCCTGATATTTTATTCATTATTGATACTAACAAAGAGCATATAGCGGTTAAAGAGGCTAAAAAATTAGGTATTCCTGTAGTTGGAGTACTTGATACCAATTCTGACCCAGATGATATTGCCTATCCTATACCAGGAAATGATGATTCAAGAAAATCAATAGAGCTCTACTGTAAATTAGCTGCTGATTCTATATTAGCTGGAATAGAGTCTAGTTTGACAAGGTCTAGAGTTAAGGATGATGAGCTTATTCAAGAAAAAGAAGGGGGTATTGTGCAAACTAAAAAGAAGCGTATGAAGGATGAAACAGAAAGGGAGGTAATAGTAAGTAAATGAAGATGGATTCAAGTAGTATAAGGGAATTACGCGATAGAACAGGGCTTGGCTTAAGCGATTGTAAGAAAGCGTTAGAAGAGTGTGATGGTGATATTAAGAAAGCCGTTGATAGGTTACGTACAATAGGATTTGCTAAAGCTGACAAAAAGTCTGATAGAGTAGCTTCAGATGGGCTTATTGCTATGTGCTTGGCTAAAAATTATGGTGTATTGGTTAAAGTTAATTGTGAAACTGATTTTGTTGCTAGAAATGAGAAGTTCATAGCATTAGTTTCAAATTTAGCATCAATTGCTTGTCAAGAACGTTGTACTAGTCTTGATGAGTTAAAAAATGCCAAATATGAAGATGTTGGTACAGTGCAGGAAGCTATTATGAGTGGTACATCGGTTCTTGGTGAGAAGTTAGAGTTAAGCAATCTTTGCTACCTAGAGACTGAGGATGGGATTATTGCTGGCTATGTACATGGTGATATGCATGGCTTAGGTAAGATTGGTGCTTTAGTAGCATTGCAATCATCTGGTGATAAACAAGAGATTGGAAAGCAAATAGCTATGCATGTAGTTGCTATGAAACCTGAAGCTTTATCTATAGATGATTTAGATCAAGAAAAATTAAACAATGAGCGTTCTATAATTGAGGAGCAAGTAAAGAGCTTAAATAAACCTGAAGAGGTAGCGAAAAAAATAGTAGATGGACGAATGGCTAAATACTATGAAGAAGTTGTTCTGCTAGAGCAGAAGTTTATAAAAGATGATAAAATGAAGATTGCTGATTTTATAGAATCAAGTGCTGTTAAATTAGCTAATTATAAGTTACTTACTTTGGATGATGCAAATAAGTAACAAAACTTCAGAAGTAAAATACCCCAGAGTGTTATTCAAAATCTCTGGGGAGGCTTTGATGGGATCAAAGCTATTTGGCCATGATATGGAAGTGATAGATAAACTATCCAAAGACATAGTTGAAGTTTGTAATCTCGGAGTTCAAGTTTGTATTGTTGTTGGTGGTGGGAATATTTTTCGTGGTGCATCAGCATCTTTAAGTGGCTGTGAAAGAGCAAGCAGTGATTATATTGGAATGCTTGGCACTGTCATTAATGCTTTAATTTTGCAGAATTTTTTAGAAAAAAGCTCTATAGTTTCTAGGGTATTATCTGCTATACCTATGACTACCATATGTGAGCCTTATATAAGAAGGAAGGCTATTCATCATTTAGAAAAAGGTAGAGTTGTCATTTTTGCAGCAGGTACAGGTAACCCATTTTTTACCACAGATACAGCTGCAGCTCTACGTGCTGTTGAAATGAATTGTGATGTTATTCTAAAAGGTACGCAAGTAAGAGGTGTATATTCTGCTGATCCAAAAAAAAATGAGGATGCTGTGATGTATGATAGGCTTTCTTATACAGATTTGCTAACTCGTGATTTAAAAGTTATGGATGCATCAGCAATTTCACTTGCTCGTGAGAATTCTATCCCGATTATAGTTTTTTCTTTAAAAAGAGAAAAAATGGTCGATATTATTAAGGGTCAAGGTACTTATACTATAGTCTCAGATTATAAACATTAGGTAATTTATGTTAAACGAAATAAAAGCTAAAACAAAAGAAAGAATGCTAAAAACTATTCAGTCTTTTCATGATGATATGAAAGGTGTACGTACTGGTAGAGCTAACTCATCATTACTTGATGGTATAGTTGTAAATATCTATGGTGGACATCAAAAACTGAACCAAGTTGCAGGCGTTTCAGCTATAGATAACAAAACTCTATCAGTTAAAGTTTGGGATGCTACTGTTATCGGTGAAGTAAAAAATGCGATAATCAATGCTAACCTGAATTTAAATCCTGTTGTTGAAGGAAATACTATACGTATAGTTCTTCCAGACTTAACGCAAGAAACTCGTGAAAAATTAGTGAAATTATTGCATCAATTTTCTGAAAATGCACGAGTTGCAATTAGAAATATACGCAGAGATGTTATGGAAGAAATAGAGGAAATGAAGAAAAATAAGGAAATCTCAGAAGATGATTTTCATGTTGCCAAAAAGGAAATACAAAACATTACTGATGATAATGTAAAAAAAGTCGATGATGACTTATCTATTAAAGAAAAGGATATATTGCATCATTAAGTTAATATGGAAGAATTTTTCAGTATTGAAAAACATAAGAGTATTTGATACAGGTGTAATTGTATGAATGCTGTGATTCAGATCTCATCATTACGCACACATTTGATCGTTATACCTTCTAAAATCTAGAAAAAAAGCTTTTCAGTTTGATTTTTATTACGATAATTAAGTTTACACTCTTGAACAAAAACGATGCTGAAACGCTTTTTCCTTATTTTTGCATTTGTATTACTCGTGCCACTTTCAGATGCTGATGCCAGAAAATATATCAGAATTGTTGGATCTTCAACTGTTTTTCCTTTTATCTCATTTGTATCTGAGGAATTCAGTCGTATATTTCCCTTTAAAACTCCAGTTGTAGAATCGATAGGAAGTGGATCAGGGTTCAAAATGTTTTGTTCAGGAATAGGGAAAGGCACACCAGATATCACCACTTCATCTCGCCCTATGAAGGAAGTAGAGAGAGAATTATGCAAAAGAAATAAAGTGAATGAAGTAATAGAGATCATAATCGGCTATGATGGAATTGTTATTGCAAATTCAAATCAAAGCCATAGATTTGATTTTACAAAAAATGACCTGTTTGAAACTTTATCTTCATATTCTGAAGACAATGATAGATTAGTAAAGAATAACAAGAAATTTTGGTCTGATGTAAATCAAGCTCTACCAAAAACAGAAATTAAAATCTATGGTCCACATCAAAATACAGGTACACATGAAACTTTGATTAATTTTATTATGCTTGATCAATATTCATGCATGAACTCAAGGATTTTCAAAGAGAATTATCAAGACCAAGAAAAAAGAAAGAAAGCATGTAGTAATATCAGAGATGATGGAAGGTATATAGAAGTTGGAATTAATGAAAACATAATAATACAAAAATTGAAGAGCAATAAAAATGCTTTAGGAATATTTAGCTTCAGCTTTTTAGCGAAAAACCAAGATGAGATTCAAGGAAGCACAATCGCAGGAATTGAGCCAACTTATAAAAATATATCATCGGGGGAGTATATGTTAGCAAGGCCTTTATATCTTTATATAAAGAAAGAACACTTAGATACTGTTGATGGATTAAGGGAATTCATTAGAGAAGTTGTAGACTCTATTAGTACTGAAGGTGGATATTTATCTAGACTTGGCTTAATTCCACTTTCAAGCGAAAATATAAAAAAAGTCTTGGAAAAGGTTCGTGATATAATATGATGACTTTGATATTTTTTTATTCTGGATACTAGGTTAAAAATAGAACGTTTAAATTTCTTGTTTTTATTGTTATCATACTTAGATTTCCTAAGAACTTATTTACTACAAAATACAACAAGTTCTATTTATTTGAGAAAGTTGTGCGTCTTGTAGAACAGATTTTGTTGTAGGTTTCTCTGTAGCTATTTCAAGGTTTTCTTCTATGCTTTTTTGTTCTGTGTAATCTTTAACTTCTTGAATGAAATCTTCAAGCCACTTCTCACTACCTATCTTAGCATGTCGTTGTTGCTCACCTTTAAGAAGTTTTATTACAGCTGCATCTTGATTTTCAGGAGCTCTTTGATTTTTAAGCCACGAGTCACGAATATCAGGAGAAGCGTTTTTCAAATGAGCTTCAAAGGTTGCTTTTTTGTCTTTTGTACTTTCTTCTTGTTGATCTTGATGGAATTTAAGCCAGAAATCGCAAATATCAGGAGAAGCTTTATCCCAAAGAAGTTTAGTAATTTCTTTTATATTGCTCAGATCTTCTTGTTTCAATCTTTTACCATCACCGGTACGTAGTTTTTTAAGACCAACGTACAGAGGGTAAAGTAAAAGGGTAGTTTTGCTCGGTGAATGTATAGGTCTATTTAAAATCATTTCTAGATTTGTATCACAATCTTCTAATACTGCTTTAACTTTTTCAATTTTCAAAGAATTTATTGCTTCACATAATTTGCAATGAAGGGTACCTATTCTTCCTAAATTTTCCACTTTTTGCATAGCTCTATCACGAATATCATTTTTCTGATGAGATTCTTCATAAGTTCGTTTGGTAGCTTTTTCAGTGCACTTTCTATTATAATTCTCAATTTCTGGAATAAATTTTTTAACATCAAAATTTGAACTATAATTAGCTGATTTGATTGCACTATCACTCAAGAAGACACGAGTGTTTTTATCAGCTTTATCCCAAAATGCCTTAATGATATCTCCTTCTTGTTTTAAAATAGCAAAATCTAAGATAGTATAATTACCATCGAACTTACTCCTTAAAACCTTTTGTGTATAATCTATATTCTCCTCAGAATTAATTTTTTTGATTATGTTTAGGACTTCTCGAAGACTGCTATTCACAACTGCAAAACGTAATGAATTTTGAGTTGCTTTACGCTTATTCCATAAAGCATTAGTGTATTCATTAGCTTTCTGCTGAAGTGTCTGAATGATTTCTTCATTTCCTATGGATTTAGCAACATCAAAGATTGTACGACCACTCGGGAATTGGCTTCTGAAAACCTTTTGTATATTACTGTAAGAATTAATATTGAATATATTCTGGACCTCTTGAAGATTGTTATTCAAAATTGCAAAATATAATGATTCTTGAGTTTTAATAAGGCCACAATCTAATACCATACCCTACCTCTATCTCTTATGGCAAATTTAGCGCTATAATTATACGTATTTATAATCAAGTCAAGAGAAAAAATTAGCAAAGCGGTTGAAGTTTTAATAACATATAGCTTTCACGTTGCTATCTATGGAAAATCTGCAAGTTTTACGTTCAATTGCGTTTATTGTGGGAATTTTTCTATTGTTGTTTGGTGTAGCAATGCTTATTCCTGCTATTACTAATAATTATCTAGGTTACGAATGGAAAAATTTTCTGGTTGGATTTATAGTTACCTGCATATTTAGTGCGATTTTTATTCTACTGGGTAAACTAAGTAGGTTACATGGAATGCCGGCAATTTTTGCGATTACCAGTTGTACCTGGATTGCATTATCTCTATTTGCAGCTATTCCATTTTATCTTGATAGTTTAAGCTACATTGATGCACTGTTTGAAGCAGTATCTGGGATTACAACCACAGGAGCAACTGTTCTAAGTTACATCGAGCAACAATCTCCGGGGATACTACTGTGGAGAGCAATGCTGCACGGTATAGGTGGTTTTGGAGTAATTACAGTAGGAATTGCAGTTTTTCCCATATTTAAAGTTTTGAGCTTAAATAACTTGCTATATTCCGAATACTCAGATGCTATTAAAAAACGGCTACCGCATACGCGAAGCGTAGTGATACATATTACAGAAATATATTATGGCCTAATTTTATTATGCATACTTTCATATTATCTAGCTGGCATGCCATTATTTGACGCAATATGTCACGGGATGTCTACCGTGTCAACTGGTGGATTTGCTAACTATAACGATTCTATAGGCTACTACAATAACCCTATATTGGAGGTCATAACAATTATCTTTATGATTTTAGGCTCTTTACCTTTTATGAGCTATTTAAAAATTATAAGACGATTAGACGTTTGTTATGATGAACAGGTCTCTTACTTTATTAAGATAGTTGTTATCTCATCTTTGCTTGCTTGTTTTTGGTTATATAAAAATTTTGACTTAGGAGTATTTTTATCATTTAGGTACAGCACATTCACCATTACCTCCTTTATCACATCAACTGGCTATGTAATGTGCAACTACTTGAATTGGAGCTTTATTTCAGTCTTAGCTTTCTTTTTAGCCTTTATTGGTGGATGTGGTGGTTCTGCTAGTGGTGGAATCAAAATCTTCCGTTTAGTCATTTTTCTAAAATCTATAAGGAATTACTTTAGCTCTTTATTAAATCCAAGTGAAAGCGATAGAGTAAAACTCAATGGTAAAATACTGGAAAATGATGAAGTTCAATCCGTCTTTACGTTTTTTGCGATTTACATGTTAACGTTCACTATATCATCAATAATGATGTCTTACTTGAGCAATGCGGACTTTATAACTAGCATCAGCTCTGTTTCTGCAATGCTTACAAATTCTGGCCCAGGATTTAGTAACCTAATAGGTCCTTCAGGTAATTATTCCTCCTTTAGTGGTGGAGTAAAGCTATTTCTATCGTTTTTGATGCTGCTTGGCAGGCTTGAAATATTGCCAATTTATTTTTGTATAGGTAGTTTATACTGGAAACTTTGCCATTCCAGAGTGTAACGCTAATTCAGGTTTACATTTAAATTCTATTACATATTATTATAAGTATTACAAAACTTTAAAGGACAATTATGGCAGTTATGCCAGATAAATGGATAAGGGAAAAGGCTGAAAACTCTAGAATGATAGAGCCTTTTGTGAATCATAAAAGCAGTAAGGGTGTTGTATCTTTCGGATTATCATCTTATGGCTATGATGCAAGAGTTAGTAATAAGTTTAAGATTTTTACTAATGTTAATTCAGCTATTGTAGACCCCAAGAATTTTTCTGAGAATAGTTTCATAGATAAGGAAACAGATGTATGTATAATCCCACCAAATAGTTTTGTACTTGCCAGCACGGTGGAATATTTTCGTATACCAAGGAATGTACTGGTAATTTGTGTTGGTAAATCAACTTATGCAAGATGTGGTATTATAGTAAACGTCACACCTTTAGAGCCTGGATGGGAAGGTCACGTCACACTTGAATTCTCTAACACTACTCCACTTCCTGCAAAAATTTACGCTAATGAAGGAGCATGCCAGTTTGTATTTTTAAGCGGCGAAAGTGAGTGTGAGAAGTCATATGATGATATGAAAGGAAAATATATGAATCAACATGGTATCACTTTGCCGCTGGTGAAATAATCTGTAATTGCGGTAAATTTTTGATCATTGGCAGCCACTTCTCCACACTGCTTCCATACATATTCTCAACTTCTCCTCGCTTTTACTGTGTATTCTTTTTGTGCTCTTTAAAACGGTAACTTCTCTATATTTATTGTCATTAGGCTAAGTTACCGCTTTTTTCCATTTTTATACTTCCTGCTCTTGATTAATTTGACCTGCTAACATTTTGTTTACAGGGCCTGCTATTAACTCTGCACAATTTATTCTCATGGTAAAAACTTCTTCTCTACTTTTTTTCGGTAAGGTCAGTAATCGATAACAACAAATAGTCCTAATTTAAATTTGTTTTGAGTTTAAAGTCTTTCGTTAGGTTTGCAGAATACATTTCCTTATTATCTTGGTTATAGAAAGTAAATTTGTGATCATCTAAACTTAATATTGCAAAGCCAAAGCCGAAAAAGTTTCTAACTTCGTGTGCTAAGTAATTTCTACTATTTGGATAGTTAAATTCTACATTTTGATAAACAGGTTCTTGATCTTGAGCGTGTAATAATGCACCGCCGTTTCCAACTATAATCTGATCTGGAACATCATCCATTAATAAAATCTGGGCTATATGAATGTGGCCAGAAACTATGGTAGTAACATTGTTTGGAAATTTATCTCCAAAAGCTTCAATTTGTGTAAGATTACCATGGCTTTTTAATGTCAAAAATTCTTTTTTTGGAGATCTCCAAAGCGGTTTATGAGTCAAAAACCACGTGGGCTTATCTTGTATCAATTTATCAAATTGTCTCTCAAAAGCATCAACTGTGCTTTGGGTTGTAAAAATTTCCTCACCGGATGAAGAGTCGAAGATAAAAAACTTCATCGGCCCAGTATCTAAGAACCAACTGGAAATAAGATCTTCACATTTTTGAGGGAAAAAGGGGTATGAATCTAAATATCTGAACCATCCTTCATAAGCTCTATTACAACTCTCATGATTCCCACGAACAAAAAGAAAAGGAGATTGTGTTAAAATATCTTTTGCAGGCTCAAACCAATCAGCGTACCAAGCTTCTTTGCTATATCCATAAATATCGCCGCACTTTTTTGTGTTTCTACATTTTGTTTGTCTATAATGATAATCACCAACATGGATAATTAAATCTGGTTTATGAAAAGCGATTGAATCTAAATTTTTTTTCAGAGGCCAGTTATCTACAGAATTACATTCTTGCTGAAATAACATATTTATTCTACATCCTGTATCGCCAATGAAGGCAATTTTGCTGATCTTTTCCGCTAATACGGGAACTTTTATATTGTCAATACTAATGTTTTGAGCATTTGTTTCTACTATCAGTTCACAAACTGTTTCGGTATTGTTAATTGAGCTGCGACTTAGCATTTCTACTTCCTTATTATCGACGTAAGCAATGGGACACATGTTATTGTCTATAATCGCACGTATGCTTAATTTATTTTCTGGAATGATTTGAGACCATGTGTACAATATTTGTGCATGATTAGAGTGAAAGCTAATTGTAAGAGATAGAATTAAAAAAATGAAGATATTAGCTACTTTCATTTGTATAAAAACCTAAATTAAGAATTAGTATTAAGATTATCTTAAATGATTAAAGTTTGTAACCATAAAATTCATAGTTAAATTATACAGGCATTTCCTAAATTATCCTAGTATCAGATTGACACTTTAGATGAAAAATCCTAAAATGATTAAGTAATTTAAAGTAATTATATAGAAACTAGAATAAAGTGCGGTCGTGGTGGAATTGGTAGACACGCAGCGTTGAGGTCGCTGTGGCTCACAAAGCCTTGGAAGTTCAAGTCTTCTCGACCGCACCAAGTTGTTTGGTGTAGGTGAAATGTTTATAGGAAATCAAAGTAGAAATAAAGTAGAAAGGGCCATCAGTGAAGTCAGGCGTGGTCTTCCAATTTTAATATATGATGATGAAAATAACTATCTATTGCTTGCTGCTGCTGAAACTTTAGAAAAAAATTTATTTAGTCAATATAAGCTTATATCAGGTAATGTGTATGTTACTTTGACTGCAAGTAAGGTAAAATACATATGTCAGAGTAAAGAACATAGTAGCAAACGTCTGTTGATAAGCAATTTTGATGAACTGCTCCATTTAATAAACTGTTCAAAGGAAGGTAGCATAAAAGAGTTGCAATGCTCAAAGACAATAGATGCGTATGCTGTTGCCTTGCTTAAGTTCTCAGAATTATTGCCATACGCGTTAGTGGCTGATATGACTTTTGAGAATAAACATGAAATGCGAAATTGGTGTGAAGAAAATGACATTATTGTACTAAATACGTTACTTGTGAATGATTTTCAACAAAATCATAGTGTGTATGAAGTGTGCAAAACATCATTATTTTTAAAACAGACTCAAGAAGTAGATATCATATCTTATAGAACCAAAAGTGGCGGAAGAGAACATTATGCAATTATCATTGGCAATCCAGATAAAGATAATGAGCCATTAGTGAGAATTCATTCTGCATGCTATACAGGAGACTTATTAGACAGCTTATCATGTGATTGCAGAAGCCAGTTACATCAAGCGATTCAAATAATGACCGACTTTGGGAATGGCATTATATTATACTTGATGCAAGATGGGAGAGGCATTGGTTTAACTAATAAGTTAAGAGCATACAGTATGCAAAGAAAATATAATCTTGATACTGTTGATGCAAATAGAGTATTGGGTTTTGAAGATGATGAAAGGAGCTTTGCTGTTGCAGCTAAAATACTTAAGAAATTGAACATTAACAAAATACAATTACTTACAAACAATGGTAGAAAGTTATCAGAGTTGAAAAATAACGGTATAGAAGTTACAAAGTGTGTACCACTTATTATGGAACGCAATGAATATAATGATTCATATATGGAAACAAAATTTGGCAAGTTAGGCCATGGATTAAGGGTTTATTAGCTTTTTTGTTATAACTACTTTGTTAGCTTGCTATGTTAATTAATATAAGTTAAGATTTTTAAGAATATTGAGATGCTGAAATTTTTAAAACAAGAAAAAAGTAATGAGTCATTGGATAAGGATATAAATTGGAATTCAAGTCGCTATAGCACAGTTGTTGCTCAGAGAAATACTTTACTTTTATTTACATTAATATTACTAGTTGCAATTTCTATAAGCATATTAGCTATATTTAAAATTAGCACAAGTAGCACTATTGAGCCATTCGTTATAGAAATTGATAAAAAGTCAGGCATAGTGCAATTGGTTGATCCTGTTACAGTAAAACAATATTCTGCAAATGAAACGCTGAACGATTATTTTATTTCAGAGTATATAAAAGCAAGGGAGGTTTTTGACCCATATAATTATAATTATAATTATTATACAAAAGTAAGGTTGTTTTCTTCGCCTAGTGTATATAGTGAATTTAGCAATTATATAAAATCGCAGAATATGAATGACCTTTTTAATTTATATTCAGATGCTAAAGGTGAGTTGAAAATTCGTTCAATTCAAAAATTAGGTAATGATGCTCTTCAAGTGAGATTTTCTATAGAATTTACACGAAAAGATGGAAATTCCTCAAGGAAAAATAAGATAGTTGTGATGTCGTATAAATATGCATCGCTTGAAATGAATGATCAGCAAAGATATATTAACCCGTTAGGGTTTCAAGTTATTTCATATAGAGTAGATGATGAATATGTGTAGGATATTGTTAGTTTTAGCTTTACTAATAAGTGGCAACTTAAATGCATCTATTAATAATAAACCTATTTCTGTAGATAGTAGAATAAAGACTTTTGTATATAGCCCTAATGAGGTGTTTACAGTAATTTTTAGTCAAGGTTACTATTCTTATATTGAGTTTGCAGAAGGGGAAAAAGTCAAAAATATTGCTGTTGGTGATGCATCAAGTTGGAAAATTAATCCTTATGATAATAAACTGCTTGTCATGCCATTTGAAGTCAGTAGTCGCACTAACATGATTATTACGACAACTAAAAAGAGAAATTACATTTTTGATCTAATTTCAAGACCAAATTACGATAAATACCCAGATGCTGATGCTAAAAAAGTGGATCATGATTATTCCGTTGAAAAGGATATATCTTACGTAATACGTTTTTATTATCCTCAAGAAGAAGATGAATTTGATGTTGATTTAGATGAGGTTTCTTTACCTACTCAAATGCAATACATTACAGAAAAGCCAGAAAAAATAATACAAGAAAATAATACGAGGTACAACTATACATATATTGATGAAGGTGGTAACGTAGATATAGTTCCAATTGAGTTATTCGATGATGGTTATTTAACCTATTTAAAGTTTAGAAATAGTAATAAAATTCCTCAGATTTTTATAGAAGGGGAATCCTGTAAAAGGCTGTTATTTGATGATTATGTTGTAATAAAAGGAGTACATAAAAAGCTATTAATGCGTTATGAAGGTAGTGAAGTTGAAGTTATAAATAGGTCACTTTAGTTGTGGTACATATAATATGAGTAAAGAAAGGCATAATAGTGTAGAAGATGAATCAGAGATAGAAAGCAAGGTAGTAACAGTTGGCTCTAATCAAGGTTACAAGGCATTGATGATAGTTATGGTAGCGCTCTTAGTTGGTGGAGTGTACTATCTTTATTTTAGTCCTTCTAATAAAGAGGGTCCAGAGATTGTTAAAAAAGAGGAAACAAAGCAAAACATTCAAGAATTGAAAGGAAAGTTAGAACAAGTTCCAGATAATGTAGTAGTTTCCGAGAGGATAGCAACTGATCTCTTGCCACCCTTACCTCCTCTTCCTATTCCACAAGTCATACCAGAAGTAAAACAAATCAAAAAAGAGGAAGTGACAAAAAAAGAAGAGCAACTAAAAGAAATTCCCTTGTCAAATATACCTGTTTTACCAAAGCAAAATTTTCCTTCTGGTAATGTTATTAGCAATTTGCCTACTTCATTTCCTACAATAGGGGGTGGCGGTTATCCTAGAGACAGACGTAGTGCACAAATGTTAGCAATTTCAGGTAGTAGTGGGGAAGGTAAAGCTACAGATGCTGTTTTATCCAATACCTCAGCACAATCGAGCAAAGCTACCAAAGCTGGAAAGCTTGGTTTAATGATTATTCAAGGTAAAGTTATTGACGCTATTCTTGAAACTGCAATAAGTTCTGACTTACAAGGAATGCTCCGTGCTGTTGTTAGTAGAGACGTTTATGCAGAAACTGGTGATACAATTTTAATACCAAAAGGTTCAAGGTTAATAGGTGGTTATTCATTTGACTCAAACGTTGCAAAAGCCCGCGTGAACATAAATTGGAATAGGATCATTCTTCCTCATGGTATAGATGTTGCTATTGCATCATCTGGTACCGATGAGCTTGGAAGGGCAGGGATAGCTGGAATAGTTGATAATAAAATAGCAAGTGCATTATTCTCTTCAGTGGCACTTGCTGGTGTTTCGATTGGTTCAGCTGTTGTAGGACAAAAAGCCTCTAATCTTATCGATGCGCTAACTGCCATGGATGCAGTGAAGTCTATTACTGCAACTGAAATAGATATTTCTTCTCTCAAAGGGGCTATTGTTGAGAGATTGGAGAATTCTATAAAAACTGAAGTTGGGAAGGTAGGAGACGAAAAATGGAAATTGGGTATTAGGGCTATTGAAAAAATTCGAAATGCTAAAAGTGATCAGGATTTGCTGAGAATAATAAAGGAAGAAATAGTAAGTGTGATAAAAAGTTCTGGAGCTAGTGGAGTTGGTACAATTACTAGTGACAATATCGGTATAACTTTAGACGATGTACGTCAACTGTTGAGGCAAACTCAGAAAAGAAGCAAATCTGTTTATGATGAAGCAATTGGGAAGTCAATCAATGATTTTTCCAAAGACATGCGAGATATAGTTGATAGGAGTGTAGATAAAAAACCAACTATTTATGTTAATCAAGGAACTGCATTGAAAGTATTTGTTAACCAAGATATAGTATTTCCTCCACAGTCAATATTAAATAACTGAAATGAACTATGCTGCACTTGATACATACTTGGAGCCATTACAAGGGATATTTCAAGAGGAAGGTGTAAATGAAATATCAATAAATAAACCGAAGGAAGTATGGATTGAAAATCGCGGTGAAATAAGATGCGAAAAGTTAGAAATATTTGATCTTAATCATTTAAAATCTCTTAGCAGGTTGATTGCTCAAGCTACAGAACAAAAACTGAGCGAAGAGACACCGCTGCTTTCAGCTACATTACCAAATGGTTATCGTATACAGATAGTGTTTCCTCCAGCATGTGAGCCTGATAAAGTAGTCATTTCAATTCGTAAACCTTCTTCTATGCAATTGGCATTGGATGATTATGAAAAAATGGGGGCTTTTTCTGAAACTGTTATAGGAGTGACCGATAATCCAGTAGATCGTCACCTAGATTTGCTACTGAAACAAAAAAAAATAAAAGAGTTTTTAGAATATGCTGTAATAAGTAAGAAAAATATCATAATTAGTGGTGGAACTTCCACTGGTAAAACCACTTTTACTAATGCTACTTTGCGTGCTATTCCATCTGAAGAAAGAATTATTACTGTTGAAGATGCAAGAGAGATAGTTTTGAATGATCATCCGAATAGAGTACATCTTATTGCTTCTAAAGGAGGTCAGGGTAGGGCAAAAGTGACCACTCAAGATTTGATAGAGGCATGTTTACGTTTAAGACCAGATAGAATAATAGTTGGTGAGCTGCGTGGAGCAGAAGCTTTTAGTTTTCTTAGAGCAATAAACACTGGCCACCCAGGGTCAATATCAACTCTTCATGCGGATAGTCCGGCAATGGCTCTTGAGCAAATAAAACTTATGGTTATGCAAGCAAATCTTGGAATTCCCCCAGATCAGATCATACCATACATTAGAAATGTAATTGACATTGTTATTCAACTCAAAAGGACCAGTGGTGGAAAAAGAAGCATTTCTGAAATATTATTTACTAGATCTTCAAATGAAAATACTTAAATTTATACGTAAGTTAAGAAAAAGTAGTTTATGAGTAATGGAAATCACCTACGCAATATTCTCATAGGAGGTGTAGTATCTTTTAGCATACTTGAATTTTGCTTCTATTTGTCTGGTATATTATTCTACCTGTTTGTTGACGGTCCAGATGGTGTAGATTTTAGAGCAATTAATCCTAGCTTGACACCTTTTCCTCAAGCTCTCTGGCCGACAATTTTTGATCATATACAATATTGTTGGCATCATCCAGAGCTATATAGCTTTGAGCTCAAAATTAAATTAGTTGTATCTTCTGTACTGCCTCAAATTGTTTTGATGATTATTTTGTGGAATGTGAGAGAAAGACTAATTGAGTGGCGGCCATTTAAAAAGAAAGAATCACTTCATGGAGATTCACAGTGGGCATCAGAGAAAGACATACGAAAAGCGGGATTAAGAAGCAAAAAAGGTCTATTGCTTGGTAAAGATAAGAGAGGATATTTTATTGCTGATGGGTTTCAGCATGCATTGCTCTTTGCACCTACAGGCTCTGGTAAAGGTGTTGGTTTTGTAATTCCTAATTTGTTATTTTGGAATGATTCGGTAATTGTGCATGATATAAAATTAGAAAACTATGAAATAACAAGTGGTTGGCGAGAGCGACAAGGACAAAAAGTATATGTATGGAACCCAGCTCAGCCAGATGGGGTAAGCCATTGTTATAATCCACTGGAATGGATTAGTGAAAAACCTGGACAGATGGTTGACGATGTGCAAAAAATAGCTAACCTAATCATGCCTGAACAAGATTTTTGGCAAAACGAAGCAAGAAGCTTATTTGTTGGGGTGGTACTATATTTACTTGCTGCACCAGAGAAAGTTAAATCTTTTGGTGAGGTTGTGCGTACGATGCGTAGCGATGACGTAGTTTACAATCTTGCTGTAGTTTTGGACACAATGGGTAAAATAATACATCCGGTAGCGTATATGAACATTGCAGCTTTTTTGCAAAAGGCTGACAAAGAAAGATCAGGTGTTGTGTCAACTATGAACTCGTCGCTTGAATTGTGGGCAAACCCATTGATCGATACTGCAACTGCATCAAGTGATTTTAATATTTTGGATTTTAAAAAGAAGAAAACTACAGTTTATGTTGGTTTAACTCCTGATAACTTAACTAGGCTCAGGCCTTTAATGCAGGTTTTTTACCAACAGGCAACTGAGTTTTTATGTAGAAAATTGCCATCGGATGACGAGCCTTACGGCGTATTATTTTTAATGGATGAGTTTCCAACACTTGGAAAAATGGAGCAATTTCAAACGGGCATCGCATACTTTCGTGGCTATCGAGTAAGGTTATTTTTAATTGTTCAAGATACTGAACAGCTTAAAGGAATATATGAAGAAGCAGGAATGAACTCCTTTTTATCAAACTCAACCTATAGAATAACTTTTGCAGCCAATAATATTGAAACGGCTAATTTGATATCTCAGCTTATAGGAAACAAAACTGTACAACAAGAATCATTAAACAAACCTAAATTTTTAGACTTGAATCCTGCATCAAGATCATTGCATATCTCTGAAACACAGAGAGCATTGCTCTTACCTCAAGAAATTATTATGCTGCCACGTGATGATCAGATAATTTTGATAGAATCGACTTATCCAATTAAGTCAAAGAAAATTTTGTACTATAGTGATAGCACATTCACAAGAAGGCTGATTAAACCAACACGTGTGCCTACACAAGAGCCATATGATCCAAACAAGGTCTTTTCTGCTGCTAACAAAGATAAGATTAGTAATGAAGAAGAGAGTAATGCTATTGAAGCTGCTGATTATCCTGTTGAAGCTAAAACTGAAGATGCAATATACGATGAGCCAGAGATTGAAGATGGATTTGAAGACGAGGATATTGATGATAAGTTTGAAGGTGGTGATGGGTTTGATGATGAGGAAGACGATGATGGGTTTGATGATGAAGACAGTAAGGATGAATTTGACGATGATGATGAATTTGAAGATGAGGACAAACTAGACGGCAATAAAATCGAGGATAGAGGTTAATTTTACCTATTTTTTAGCTTAGAAAATAATTAGTTTTTTCATATTAAATCATTTTTAATTAATTAGTACTAGATTAGCTATTTTAACTAGAGGAATAGTCATGATGAGTAAAAAAACATTAGCAGTTACAGCACTTGCTTTATTGTTGTCACAACAATCTTTTGCAAGTGAAACAGAAGGATTTTACTTTGGTGGTGGATATTACGGTCAATATTTGAACTTGGGTAAGTTGAAAGCAAAAATTGGAGGCAAAGATGCTAAAGATGATAACCGTGTATCTATAAATGACATAGACGCTCAGAGAACAGAAGGTCAGTTAATAAGTAAGTATAAAGGAGATTATAACCCACCTTTTGCTGCAAATGTAGCACTTGGTTACACAGGAGAACTAGGCAATAATAGCTATAGAGCTGAATTAGAAGGAATGTATTCTTCTGTGAAAGTGGATAATGTTGGTTTAACAAGCGGCCAGATGACAATATCGTACACAGAAGGTGGCAATCGATATGGATCAATTATTAACCATGACAAAATTGAGAACATATCTGTAATGGCAAATGTTTATCATTATTGGAAAAGTGATAGTTTCTCTTTTTCTCCCTACGTCGGTATTGGAATTGGTGCAACAAAAATGACGATGTTTGAAAAATCATCAATAAGACCTGCAGGTCAATTAAAGGCTGGCTTTGATTATCATATAAATGAAGATGTAAATATGCATATCGGATATAGAGGTTTTGGTGTTATTGGTAGCAGTGAATACAAACCAGAAACTTTAAAGTTTGATGATAAAGCAAAAAAAATGGCTCAACAAACAGGTAATGATAAAATGTATAATGCACCCATTTGTCTAGACCATTTTTTTCAAAGTGATCCGATTTTTAAAATGAATATGTTGATAAATACGTCGACACACATTTAAAGTATTTATCAATATATTCATTTACTGTTTATAATAATAAAGATCAGCAGGAACTTTATAATGTAGAGTCTGATGTCGCCTTCTATAGTTATACCAAGCAACAAAATCATTTATTATAAGATTTAAATCTCTGATACTATTTGGTCTATAATAATATATAGCTTCTTGCTTTAAAGTTCTCCATAAGCGCTCAACAAATATATTGTCGAAGCAACGTCCTTTATGGTCCATACTGATTTTAATATTAGCACGCTCTAATTCCATAATAAAGTTGTAGCTAGTAAACTGCACCCCCTGATCACTATTAAAAATCTCAGGTTTACCTTGTTTTAGAGCTTCTTTGAGAGTATAAAGGCAAAATCCAGCATCGAGATATGGTGATAATGAATGAGCAATAATATAGCGACTATACAAGTCCATTATTGCCACAAAATAGATAAACTTACCTTCTACCATAATATATGTTATATCAGTAGCCCATACCTGATTAACTCTACAAATAATCAAATCTTTGAGTAAATAAGGATATATTTTATGCTTTTTTTCTTTAATACTTGTATTACATCTTTTTCTACAATACAGCCCACTAATCTTCATTTTTTTCATAATTCTTAAGATTTTTTTGTGATTGACTATAGTGTTTTCTAAAATAAATGATAGTGCACTAACATACAAACTCGCAGCTTTTAGGGGGTAATCTCGTAATGAAAATTTATCATTCATTTTCGAAACTACTATACTACTCCACTCGCTATGATTTCAGCAGTAATTTTACGATATCCATAACGGCAATCAGAAGCCAAATATACTTCTTGAATCAAATTTGCTACTTCACTTTCGTTATTAATTATAGGCCTATAATATAGGCTAGATCTGCAAATCCCCAATAAATCAGCCTGTTTCCTAATTGACAGATCAGAATCTTTTTCTATAAACCTTACTCTATCTTTTTTGCTTATTTCAGTAATTTTTTTTTCAAATAGCTATTTTCCACTGTCAATTCTCCTATTACTTTATGTAAACTTTCTATTTCTTGCGCTAAGATTCTTTGTTTTCTCGCACTTTCACTTTCTTCAACAAATAGGTCTTTTAACCTTGCCAATACTCTATCACGCCAATCATATAGATTTGTTGATGGTATTTTATATTCACTACATATCTCAGCTGTGCTTTTTTGATTTTTTATTGCTTCCAAAGCTATCTTTGCTTTTAACTCTGGTTCATATTTTTTTGTTGCCATACTTTTACCCCTTTACCTTCCTACTCGGATCAACCATTTTTTTTTGGTCTAGTTTATGGGTGCATTATAGTTCCAGCGTGTAGCGCTGGAACAACAATAAAAAGCATATGGTTATGCAAGAAGTCTACTTTTTATTCTTAATTAACTCTAAAGCCTTCTTCAGATCTATACTTTCAATATCTGCATTCTTGCCCAACGCAACGTTTGTTTTACCGCATTTTATATAGAATCCGTACCTACCGTTGCAGATAAAAACTTCTTTTCCCTTTTCATTAAAACCAAGAGATTTTAGCTCTTTGCGTGGGCTGCTCTCAATAATTTGTATAGCTTCGTTTAATTGTGTGTCTAATACCTCCTTAGAGCTTTTTTTAAGAGAAAAGTATCGACCATCATAGAGAATATAGTACCCAAATCGTCCAAGACCTATTTTTACTTCTTTTCCAGTTTCAGGGTGCTCTCCGATTATTTTCGGCAGGGAAAGTAATCGAGTGGCGGTATTTAGATCAATATCATTAACATTTATATCTTTTGGTACAGAAATCTTTTTTTTCTTTTCTGACTCACTATTAAACTCCAGATAAAGTCCAAAAGGACCTTTTTTGATCATTACCTCTTGGCCTGTCACATCATCTATACCCAAACTTTTTGGATATTCTGAATTGTCATTACTGCCCGTAATTTCTTTTGTATGGTTGCATTCAGGATAGTTAGAACATCCAAGAAACACACCGGCTTTTCCAAAATTTAATTTCAATATACCACCAGAGCAATTAGGACATTTTTTACCTATTTCTTCCTTTCCTTCCTCTGAGCAAAACCAATTGACTACCAAATCATGAATACCACTAAAAATCTCATCATGTGTCATTTGCTTAACAGAATTTACATGATTAAAAAATGGCACCCAAAAATAGCCTAGTTCTTTTTTCCAATCTGCATGTCCATTTGAGATTGAATCAAGCCTTTCTTCCATTTGTGCTGTAAAGTCATACTCTACACAACGCTGAAAAAAAGTTTCTAAAAATATAGTAACGATTTTACCGCGGCTGCTTGGAATAAATCTTTTGTTATCCAATGAAACATACTCACGATCTTGTAATACTGAAATAATTGTTGCATAAGTTGACGGGCGACCTATACCGATTTCTTCCATTTTTTTAACGATACTTGCTTCACTATAACGAGGTGGCGGTTGAGTGAAATGCTGTTTTGGCTCAACTGAAATCAGCTTACATGCTTCCCCTTCCTTCATGGCAGGTAGCAGGACTTCATTTTCGGCTTCCATGTTATCTTGATAGACTTTATAAAAACCATCAAAGAATATACTTGATCCACTTGCCCGCAGAATCACTTTCTGGTCAATAGAACTAATTTCAACTACCACTTGATCAAGAATCGCCGATTCCATTTGACTTGCAATGGTTCTTTTCCAGATTAAATCGTACAATTTAAATTGCTCTGGCGTTAAGTAATCCTTAATACTACCCGGCGTTCTATTAATATCAGTTGGCCGGATTGCTTCATGTGCTTCTTGAGCATTTTTGACCTTTTTTACATATTTACGAGGAGACTGCGGTAAATATTTATCACCATATAACGACTTAATTGACCCTCTAATTGAGTTTATAGCCTCATCTGCAATATGAAACCCATCTGTACGCATGTAAGTTATCAACCCTACGATTTCACCACCAATATTGATACCTTCATATAAATTTTGCGCTACTCGCATAACATTTTTCACATTAAAATACAGTTTATTCACTGCATCTTGCTGAAGACTTGAGGTGATAAATGGAGGAAGCGGGTTTCTCTTAACTTGCTTGCGTTCTACTGTGCTTACAGCATACTGCCTTGACTCGATCTCCCTGACTAAGTTCTTTGCCTCTTCTTCATTTTTAATATCAAATTTTTCTAGCTTCTTATTGTCATAGTGACTCAGCATAGCAAAAAAAGCCTCATATTTGCTATTTTGCATTTCTGCCTTTATGCTCCAATACTCCTGTGTTATAAACTTACTGATTTCATCCTCTCGTTCGCATATAAGCTTTAATGCAACAGACTGCACTCGCCCTGCAGATTTGCTTCCCGACAATTTTGTCCACAGCAGCGGTGACAAGCTAAATCCAACTAGATAATCCAAAGCTCTGCGTGCTTGCTGTGCACGCACTAAGTCCATATTAATTTCACGTGGATTTTTTATAGCTTCTTGCACTGCTCTTTTTGTTATTTCGTTAAAGACTACTCTATGAATGTTGCTTTCATCATTGATTGCTTTTCTTTCCTTTAGTGCCTCTATCACATTCCAAGCTATTGCTTCCCCTTCTCTGTCTGGATCTGTTGCAAGGTATATATCTGATGTTTTACTAGCTTCCTTGACTAACTCTTTTACATACTTTTCTGCTTTTTCAATAATCTCATACTTCATGGCAAAGTCATTATCAGGATCAACAGAACCATTCTTCGCTGGCAGATCTCTGACGTGGCCAAAGGATGCAGCCACTTTAAATTCTTTACTCAAATATTTACCTATCGTCTTTGCCTTTGCCGGCGACTCAACTATCAATAATGCCATAATTATTAGTACTTAAAGGTAATATGTTGAAATATATAGAATAAAAAGTAAAAAAATATTTTAATGGTCTTCTCAGTTTTTTAAGTGAATTGTTTTAATGTTAACAAAAAACCTAATGAAAGAGCCTACTTTACAAATTTCCCCAACTTCCTTACCATAAGGATAACGCTATACTATTTATCTTCGTCTGTGGAGATTAAACGACAAAAGCATAACGCAGTTGTCGTCTTATTTTTAATTTTTTGCACTATGTGCATCTTATTTCTTTACAAAACTTCCAGTTTTTTAACCATATAAGCTGAAACGGGCTGTTTAAGACAGGCCAATTTTCAGGATTAGAGCTAGCTAATAGGGGGTTTCTTTTGTCTTTTTTCTACTTGGTAAATTTCTTGATATTTGTAGCTAAAGTAATTTAAGAGAGGTGTCATCCCAGTGCTCCGACACTGGGATCCATTTTTCCATCATCAGAAACGTTGATTACTTTTATACTCGTAAATTTAACTGGATCCCAGTGTCGGAGCACTGGGATGACAAGAAAAGGAGTACTGGAATGACAAGAAGGACATTCCACCATGTCATTCCAGCGCATGACCAGATTTTCTTATTTGATCCCAGAATGGCTGGTTATGCAAGTTCCAATTTTAATAATATTTACATGTAAGCCATACGCTTGAGTTGCAAAGTTCTAAAAAGCAGCCAAAATAAAAATAAGTAGACATTTACAAATTAAACTAAGTGTACAATCAACAAACAAGAGTATTGATTGCAACAATACTCTGTAGAATCGCAATATGGTATGACCATATGCTCTTTATTGATCTGGTTAATATAATTAGTAGAGAATTTTGTTATGCAAAAGATATCTACTACAGCATATTGCAATTGTTTGGAATTGCAGGACTGGGCGCTATGGTAAGACCACTTGGTGCATTCGTATTTGGTCACATTGGTGATAGGTATGGAAGGAGAATGGCGTTAACGATTGCTATCTTGCTAATATCGATTCCTTCTAGTCTCGTTGCGTTTATTCCAAGTTATAGTAAAATAGGAATAACCTCTACTATGTTGCTTCTTACAATCCATCTGATACAAGGGGTTGCACTTGGCGCTGAGCAAGGAGGTAGCTCTGTTTATCTCATAGAGCATTTACCTAATAAGAAAAAACTAGGAATGTTTTTTGGAATAATAAGTTTTGGTCGCTCCATTGGCATATTGCTCTCTGTCGTTGCAGTGATCATCTGTAAAAAAACCACTGATTTTAACGCTTGGGGTTGGAGGCTGCCGTTTATTTTTTCAGCCATTTTAGGATTAATAAGCGCATGTAGTATATATACACTAGGAGAAACTCCAGCGTATGAAAAAAATCGAGAACAAAGAAATTTACCTAATGTACCAATAATAGAGCTTACAAAACGCTATAAAAGAGCCCTGATACTTGCCATTTTAATATCTGTACCTGTTAATGTTGCTGTTGGATTTACCATATTTCTTAGAACAATTGCAAAAGAAATAGTGTCTGTTGAAACTTATGTAACAACGTATGTCAACGAAGTTGTACTCATTATAACCAGTATATTAATGCCGATATCTTCAATAGTGCTTGGAATTTTAGCTGATAAAACAGGAAGAGAACGCACTGCAATCTTATTTATAGTGATAACAATGGTAATATGTTGTCCTATGTTATCTATTGCATATTACTATAAAAGCTACCTAATAATTATGTTGAGTGTGATGGCTCTTTCTATAATCGAGAGGGGTATTAATCCTATAGGGATAGTTACTGCTGAGCTTTTTCCTACTAATGTTAGATTTAGTGGTGTGAGTTTATCACGTAACATTTCTTATGCCCTGCATGGTGGATTTACTCCTATGATATGCACTTGGTTTACTATAATGTTTCCTAAAATAGACTTTGCTGCTGGGCTTTATGTAATTTTTTGCTTATTAGTCAGCTTAGTAGCAATATTGCAAATAAAACCACAAGATAAAAAGTGTGATTGGTAATTTTCTCTATTTAAATTTATTTCACTTATTTAGCTAATTTTTATTACAATTATAATTTTGGCTTTTATGAAAACTGCATACGTATGTCAATTCTGCGGTCATAGCACTGGAAGGTGGGTAGGAAGGTGTATTGCATGTGACAGTTGGGATACGGTTGTCGAAGAAATAGTACTAAAAACAGAAACGAGAAGTACATCTGCACCAATTTCAATAAAAGCGTTATCAGATAGTGAAATTATTACCCCCGATCGTTTTTTAACAGGAATAGAAGAGTTAGATAGAGTTTTTGGTGGAGGTATCGTTCAAGGTGCTAGCATTTTAATTGGTGGTGAACCTGGAATTGGAAAATCTACTCTTTTGCTTAGGATTGCAGCTAATGTTGTACAACTTTCCTCTTTTGAATGTCTTTATGTATCTGGCGAGGAATCTTTAGAGCAAGTGAGCCTCAGAGCAAAGCGTCTTAAGATAAATGAACCTAAAATTAAGCTTTTATCTACAGTATCTTTAACTGATGTAGTAGCAACAATAAGGAAAAATAAAAGTATTAAGTTCTTGATAATTGATTCTATACAAACTATGTATGATAGCAAAGTCACATCAGCACCAGGAACTGTAACTCAAGTCCGTACCTGCGCTCATGAATTGACTGTTCTTGCAAAGCAATATGGTGTTTCTCTCTTAATAGTTGGCCATATAACGAAAGATGGACAAATAGCGGGACCTAAAACCCTGGAGCATATGGTAGATACAGTACTATATTTTGAGGGTGAAAATAGTAATCAATATCGCATTTTACGTACTATTAAAAATAGATTTGGCCCTGCAAATGAAATTGGTGTTTTTGAGATGTCTAAAGCAGGACTCATGCCTGTTGATAATCCATCATCATTATTCTTGACCGTACATGATAGAGAAGTAGTTGGCAGCGCCGTATTTGCAGGAGTTGAAGGCTCAAGACCAATCTTAATGGAAGTGCAAGCATTAATAGCAAGGACTAATATGGCAACTCCAAGAAGAGCAGTAGTTGGTTGGGATATTAATAGATTAGCTATGATAATCGCGGTTCTAAGTGCTCGTTGTAAAATGTTTTTGCATGATAAAGAAGTATACCTAAACATTGCGGGAGGACTCAAAATACAGGAACCATCAGCTGATCTTGCTGTTGCTGCTTCCCTTATTTCAAGTTTAGTAAATTTACCGCTACTAACTTCTTCAATAATCTGCGGTGAAGTTGCACTTTCAGGAGAAATTAGAAATGTTTCGCATGCTGATCTCAGACTAAGGGAAGCACAAAAGTTAGGATTTAAAAAAGCGATTATGCCTAAAAATGGCAATTATTCTTCTCATGATATTGAGATAATTAAGCTTGGTCATATAAAAGAGTTAAAAGAGGTCTTCAATCACAATTAAATATTATCTGCATGAACATTTTGCTTGTGGGAAGGATGTCATCCCAGCTTCCATAATGTCATCTGAGTAGGTGACATAGGCTTCTTTTTTTCTGGATTCCAGTGTCAAGCACTGGAATGACACCATCATACCTGTTGGAGTATGTATGTAGCCTTATCTCACACTCCTGTCATGCCAGTGCCCAGACACTGGCATCCAGTCTTTTCGTCATCAAAAACATTGTAAAGTGTTTAGCTGGATTCCAGTTTCACGCACTGACCATTTGCTGTTTTTACTCATAACTACCTTGTCTGGACGAATACGAAAACAAGTAGCTAATTATCGCATAAAAAAAAGAAGATGTAGAATATCTTCTTTTTTGTGATTAAAGATACATTAAATCTTGATTGTGTATTTCCTCTGCTATAAGCAATAATTTTTCGCTCTCATCAAAGAGACTTTTTGCGCTAGCTGCTAATTTCTCACTAATTTGTGGTAGACATTGTCATAATATACTCCTTAAATTTTTAAAATATATTTATGTTGGTATACAAGTATCAATATTACATTAATATAGTAACTTTTTAGGCATGAGTGACAAGCTGAAGTGGTTTTTAATTACTCAAAAAACAGAAACGTTTCTATTTCCTACACTTTCTAAAACCATAGGTACCAGTTGGTTTTTAGCTAAAGTAAAGGTCAAGTATCTGGAATTCTGGACATAAAATCCTCCTGTGTAAAAAAGAGTTAGAAAAAAAATGCAGTGCACATACGACAGATATACACTGAAGAATACATTTTTTAATAAGTTTGATTAAAAAGTCTGCAGACTAAAGATAGATTTTGAGCTCTTAAAATATCTCTATTTGTAATTATAATGAGATTGAAAATATGCGGAAGTAATTTTTATACGTTAACGGCTCACCCAACCCACTTGCAATCTGGATCCCAGACTGGGATGGCAAGAAAAGGCTACTCGGATAGGAAGTACTGGAATGACACCATCTAAAAATTGAAGCTTGGTCATATGAAAAAGTTAAAGGAAATCTTCAATCACATTTAAACAGCGCTTCAGCAAACTCTTTGCCAGTAAATTCCCTCAGTTCTTCTATACTTTCACCAATTCCTATAGCGTGTAATTTCACCTTATAAGCTTCTGCAAGCCCAATCACTACTCCACCTTTGGCAGTACCATCTAGCTTTGTTACAATTAACCCGGTAACACCAACCATTTTACTAAAGGCCTCTAATTGGCTATAAGCATTTTGGCCAGTAGTTCCATCAAGAACTAAAATAACATCATGAGGAGCAGTATCATCCAATTTCTTTATCGTTCTATGTATTTTTGACAGCTCTTGCATGAGATTTACATTGTTTTGTAGCCTTCCTGCTGTATCAATTAAAACAACATCAACGCTATCTTTTATCGCTTGACTTACAGCTCTATATGCCACACTTGCAGAATCGCTACCGTGCTCTCCAGTAACAATAGAGCAATCAGAACGTTCTGCCCAAATATTTAATTGCTCACTCGCAGCAGCTCTGAATGTGTCGCACGCAACAAGCATAACGGATTTCCCTTTTTCCTTATATTTATAGGCAAGTTTACCTATAGTTGTAGTTTTTCCATTACCATTCACTCCGCACACCATTATTATGTGTGGTTTTTTATTCAAAATGAGCGGCTGCACTACAGGGTTTAATATCGACTCTATTTCGCTCATTAACTGCTGTGTGATAACGCTATGCTCAACTTCTGATTCAAATTTGATACTTGCGAGCTTATCAATAAGCAATCTAGAAGTTTTATGACCTATATCCATGCTAATCAGCAGCTCTTCCAGATCATCTAAAAGCGACTGATCTAATTTTTTTTTGCCAGAAAAAATATTTTTTACTCCATCACTAAAACGGGAGGAGGTTTTTAATAGTCCTTGATAAAGATTACTGAATAAACTCAAGAAATACTCCTTCTAAAATTACCATATAAAGAATGACATGCACTATATGTATTTGTAAAGTAAATACACTCGTAACCTATATATTTTGTGAGTAAAATGTACTGCTTGCTAGTGTATTTTACTTTAGTTTTTAACCTAAATATGTTATAATGTAAGTAATGGTTTACGGGTAGTTCTATGAGTTATAATGAGAAAATTTTAGATCATTACGAAAATCCAAGGAATGTTGGTTCTCTGGATAAAAATGATCCAAATGTTGGTACTGGTTTAGTTGGTGCACCATCATGCGGAGATGTAATGAAACTGCAAATAAAGGTCAACGATAAAGGTGTTATTGAAGACGCAAAATTTAAAACTTTTGGTTGTGGTTCTGCTATAGCTTCAAGTTCTTTGCTTACAGAAATGATCAAAGGAAAAACTATTGAGAATGTAACAAAGATAAAGAATACTCAAATAGTGGAAGAATTGTCTTTGCCGCCAGTAAAGATACACTGTTCAGTACTTGCTGAGGATGCTATAAAAGCTGCTATTCATGATTATCAAAATAAACAAAAACATTGAGGAATATGAGTGAATTTCAAGGAGTAAATTCTGTTAAAAAACCTATCACTCTAACTGCAAATGCAGTAGAGAGGGTAAGGTTTTTATTGGACAAAAAGAAGCATGCTAACCTTGAAGAAGCAATAGGAATAAGAGTTCTAATTAAGCAAAAAGGATGCTCTGGTTTAAAATATGATATTGAGTATGCATATGATGTTCGTCCTTTGGAGTCGGTAATTGAAGAAAGCTGCAGTGATGATCAAAAAGTCAAGGTGCTGATCGATCCAAAATCTATCATGTTTATCCTTGGCTCTGAAATGGATTATGTAGAGGAAAAATTCTCATCAGGTTTTATTTTCAAAAATCCTAATGAGAAAGGAAAATGTGGTTGTGGAGAGAGTTTTCATGTCTAGCAACCATTTCACATTATTTGGAATTGAACCGGCTTTTAACATCAGCTTTGATGAGCTGGAGAAAAAATATATTGAGCTAAGCAAAACTGATATAAATGAAAGAGAGTCCAAAAATATGGAAAATATCAACAAAGCTTATCAGGTACTGAAGTCACCGCTAAAGCGTGCCGAACATTTGTTGGATCTTTTTGACGTAAAAAGCAAAAAAGAGCATCTTGATCCTGAAATATTAAATGAATCAATGGAAATAAGAGAATACTTTCTAGACTGCGATGATTTACAATTTGCAAGTAGGATGATTGATGAAAAGGTAAAAGATTGTACTAAAAACCTAATTAATGCTTTTGCTACAAAAAATTTTGATGAAGCTGCTACGCAAGTTTTTAGATTGAGATATTTATATAAGTCATTTGAGGAGATGAAGGAAAATGCGGCCAGTTCAAATTTCTGAACCAGGTTCAAATGAGGTAGTTTTTGGTATAGATCTTGGAACTACTAACTCTTTAATTGCCATGGTAAATAAAGCTGGCAACGTAGAAATATTTAAAGATGAGCAAGGTCGTGAACTATTACCTTCTGTCATTTCATATGAAAAGGATGTACTAAAAGTAGGCTACGATGTTGGCGAAAACGCTATCTGCTCTATAAAACGCTTAATGGGTAAAAGTGTTAAAGATTTGCATAAAGAAGGTATCAATTGTGAAATAGATAACGAAAGTGAAAAAGTTATTAGGGTAAAATGCTCAGAAGAAAAGTATCTCACTCCTATTGAGATCTCTGCTGAGATACTAAAAACTCTATGCAAGAGGGTAAAAAAATTCACAGGGATGAAAGTTAACAAAGCAGTGATTACTGTACCAGCTTATTTTGATGATTCAGCACGTAACGCAACCAAATATGCAGCAAAATTAGCTGGCATAGATGTTCTTCGCCTCATTAATGAACCAACCGCTGCAGCACTTTCTTACTCCATTGAAAAGAACAATAACAGTGGCATATATGCAGTTTATGACCTCGGTGGTGGAACATTTGACATTTCAATATTAAAATTACATCAAGGAGTGTTTCAAGTTCTTGCAGTTGGTGGTAATACTAAACTTGGTGGTGATGATTTTGATCATCTACTTAGTTTAATCGTGCTTGAAAAGTATAGAGAACAGGTAGGTTTAAATAAAAAATGCTCTAGTGTCATCCCAGTGCTCCGACACTGGGATCCAGAAAGTTTGATTGCAAGTGAACACACCAGAAAGTTATATAATAAGAACTGGATTCCAGTGTCAAGCACTGCACCATCTGATACAACTACCTACAAATTACAACATTCATACACTAAAACTGGTATCTGCAATATACGTGCTATAAAAGAGTACCTAAGTGAAGATACCTCTGGCACTTTTGAATTCAGCATCAATGGTGAATTATTTAAGTGCAAAATTACCAAAGAAGAATTCGAGCAAGCAATCAGTCCTTTGGTTAATAAGACTATAAATATAGTTACTCGTACTATAAGCAACATAGATCTTAAAATCGATGATATAAAAGGGGTAATTTTAGTTGGTGGCGCAACTAGAGTGCCATTAGTGCAAAATTCACTAATCAAACTCTTTGGCAATAAAGTGCTGAATGATGTGGATCCGGACAAAGCAGTTGCCAATGGGGCAGCTTTGCAGGCTCATTATTTAACTTCAAACTCAAAAGATAGGAATATTCTCCTTGATGTGCTGCCTTTATCACTTGGCATAGAAACTATGGGGGGAATAGTTGAAAAAATTATACCAAGAAATACACCACTACCAGTTTCAGAAATAAAAGAGTTTACAACTTACGCTAACGGGCAAACAGCAATGAAAATTCACGTTTGTCAAGGAGAACGTGAAATGATAGAAGATAATAAATCTCTAGCACGATTTGAACTCAAAGGTATACCAAAATTGCCTGCAGGTTCTGCAAAAGTTGAAATAGGATTTACAGTTAGCATTGATGGAATATTGACTGTCACTGCAAGAGAAAAAACTACTGGAGTCGAACAGACAGTTGAAATAAATTCAAGCTCTGGCTTAAGTGAAGAAGATATTCAAGATATGGTCAATCAGTCAGTAAGTAACTTTAATGAAGACATGAAGGCTCGTTCCCTTGCAGAGGCTAAAATTAACGGTAACAAGCTCATACATCTAGTTGAAAATGTTTCCACTGAGCAAAAGTTAAAAATTTTACTACAGAACGCAAAAGACGCTTTACAGGAAAATGACTTAAACAACATTAATAATGCTATCGCTGAGTTAGAAAATTCTGCTTTAGAATTATGCGAATCATCAGACAGATAGAATTTACACAACTTTGTGCAGTATCCTGTCAAATCTCAGGGCAACAGGTAATCTAAAGTTAAATGGTAACCAATCAACTTTGCTTAATTTAAACGATAAACCAACCATGTTCACGCGTCCAATTATATTTTCCGCTGGTATGAACCCAATTTCAGGAAATCTACTATCAAAAGAATTATTTCTATTGTCTCCCATCACAAAAAATTGATCATCAGGTACATAATAAACTGGAGTGTTATGTGATAGCTTATTGGATGCATTGTCTATTAAAATCTCATGTTCCTTACCGCTCGGAAGTGTTTCTATGTATCTTGTTATATCACGCTTTGACTCATAATCAAAAAAACTTTCAATTTGCCGCCACTCTACTTTTTGATCATTTAGGTACAATTCTCCCTCTATCATTTGCACTTTATCGCCAGGTATTCCTATTACCCGCTTAACAAATCTAATGCTATCATTTCTTGTAGGTTTGAAAACTATTACATCACCACGCTCTGGAGGGGTATAAAAAATTCTGCCGCTAAAGATGTTTGGAGAAAACGGGAAAGAGTGTTTACTGTAACCATATGAATATTTACTAGTAAAAATGTAGTCCCCCTCAAGTAGAGTGCTTTTCATTGAACCAGAAGGAATATGAAATGGCTCAAATAAGAGACTGCGTATTGATAGAGCAATCAGCAGCAAAAAAAACAGTGAAGATAAAAACTTTCTCGTTCTTGCTATCCGGTTCTCTCTCAACTCTTTCAATTTTATTTTCTTTATAAATTTAAACTTATCATAACACATAAAAGTGGTAATGTGAAATTTTACTCATAAGTGTTATTGTTCTTTTTCGAAAGTCGAAATAAGTTCTCAAGTAATTGGCAATGATTGACAACCAATAGACATCGTTTGCTATGTAATATTGTATAAATCACAATGCTAGTTTTACTGAAAATTATACTATTTTAGATATAATTATAATATTTAAACTTAAGGTATAGGGATGAACCCTACAATTAGAAAGGTTTTTTGTATTCTACTTATAGTATTATTTATTTCTTTTTCTCATGTTGGAAGTGCTGCTAACTCTAATGACGATACAACTGCTCAAGTAATATGTAATATTATTGGCTACGTTTGGGGAATAGGTGGACCGCTTATGACCGTAGTGATAATAGGAGCAGCTTTACTTGCAATATTTGGTAGAATGCCGTGGCCTGCTCTTTTCGCCCTCGGTGTATTTTGCGCTGTGTTTTTTGGCGCTAAAACTATTGTCATAAAAGTAATGGGTGGTATAAACTCTACAAATGCCTCTTTTATGGAAGAATGTGGAACGGGAGATAAAAAAAAGAGTCAATAGGACTATTTCTTTCTAAAGCAGACTTGGTGCACAGCTTCAACTATATCTTCCACTTGTGGTAATGCTTTCTTTTCTAGGTTTGCAGCATAAGGTAAGGGGACATCCTTGCCGGTTACCCGTACAACTGGAGCATCAAGATAGTCAAATCCTTGTTCCATAACCACAGCCGAGAGCTCTGCACCTATTCCTGCAAATGGCCAACCCTCTTCTACACTGACCAATCTATTAGTTTTTTTAATAGAATTAATAACAGTTTCAGTGTCAAGTGGCCTTAGGGTTCTAAGATCAATAACTTCAGCTTCTATGCCTTTACCAGAGAGTAAATCTGCTGCATCTAACGCATCCATTAATTTCAATGAGAAAGCAGTAATAGTTACATCCTTTCCTTCCCGTATAACAGCGGCTTTGCCTATCTCAAGTAGATAATCTTTATTTGATAGCTCAGAATCAGGAATCTCATGTTCATGCCCATAAGCAATCTCGTTTTCTAGAAATATTACTGGATTCGGATCACGAATTGCAGCTTTAAGCAGACCTCTGCAATCGGAGGCAAAATAAGGTGCTATTACTTTTAACCCTGGTACGTGCGAATACCAAGATGCAAAGCATTGAGAGTGTTGTGCTGCAACTCTTGCTGCAGCGCCATTTGGTCCACGAAACACTATAGGGCATCCAAGTTGTCCACCTGACATATAATTTGTTTTTGCTGCGGAATTCACAATTTGGTCAATAGCCTGCATAGAAAAATTAAAAGTCATAAACTCAACAATAGGTTTGAGCCCAGCAAACGCTGCTCCAACAGCAAGACCAGCAAATCCATGTTCGGTAATAGGTGTATCAACTACCCTATTTTCTCCGAACTCTTTCAGTAATCCTTTTGTTACTTTATAAGCACCATCATACTCTGCAACTTCTTCACCCATGATAAATATATCAGGGTCATTTTGCATTTCTTCTCTGATCGCTGTGCATAAAGCTTCTCTTACACTTAAGATTGCCATTTGTAAACCTGTAGATTTCAACTGAAATAACTATATCAAAATTACCAGGAAGCGCACAAGTTAAGTTTTACAAGCATCATGTTGCATTGAGCATTGAATACTTACTTCTTTTAATTCAGTAGGTTGCGGTGATAGTGCGTATGTAACTCCACCGACTATCAATGAAGACATCACAGAAGTTGCAATCATCAATAGAATTGGTAATTGGAAGGCTATACTAAAGGCAACACCTACTGTCAACATGATTGCAAAGTTTACAGAAGCAATTTTTAAGAAAGACAGTTGTCTTTTTTCTGTTTTTTCTAGTAATACTTTATTTGCTTTGGTTTTGCTTAATTCACTATTAAGTGTTGTATTCTCGTTTTCCAGATCTTTTATTTTTTGCTTTAGTGATTGATTCTCTTTACTGAGCTTATCAACTATTTCTAACCGAGTCTCATGTCCAGCTAAGTCACTCTTTAACTTTTCTAGTTCTTTCTCAACATGTTTTAATTCTTTACCTGGCTTTTCTAACTTCCGAATTTGTCTATCTTGCAGCTGAATTTGAGGTTGCAGACTTTCTAAAATTTGGTCATCAACTTCATTAGCTGTCCCGTCGTGATTTATTTCGGAGCAGAAAGAAGTATCAAATGTAGCCTCAGACTCTAGACCGCTGTCGTCACTACTAACGCTTTCACCAATAGGAGTCTGTTTACCACTACATGTAACACTTCCTCTTTGCGGTGACTCAAATTTTTCTACAATATTCTTAACACCAGCATGTAAGTATTGCTCACTTGTAATATTGCTTCCTTATTTTCTGTATTGCCTACCACCTCTCTTGGAGTCTTATTTTTGCTTTTTAATGAAGGATTCACTCGATCATCACTTAGTAGTTGTTTTACCATGCTTTCATGTCCACAAGAAGTAGCAATATGCAAAGCAGTTAGCCCATCATTTTTAGAACCATCTTTTACTCGAGCGTTAACACTTGCTTTCTTTTTTAGTAAAAGTTCCACTATTAACATATTGTTGCATGCTGTAGCAAGATGTAACAACGTCCAATCTTCTGCAGCTTCTTCTGAAATTTTTATACTAAATTGATGTTCTTTACTAAAATTTTTACTAAACTTGTTGTACTCTCCTGCATCTTTTCCTTTTAACTCATTCTTTATTTTTTCAAGTAAATTATCTTCATCCAAATCGCTACTTTCACTTACCTCATTTATTATTTCAAAAAACTTCTCCTTCTCTATTGCCATAACCTTTCCCTCTAAATTTATTTTTATCGCTGCATAATCTCACAAAAAAGTTAAATTTATCAAAATTCTATATTTTATATAAAATAAAATTTCCTGTTTCCAAAAATTGGTAAGCATGTTTTTGATGAGATTGTAGAAAACATACTTTTATGACACCATTTGTTGTACGAACTAACTTGGCGAAAACAGATGTTTATATAGTTGTATGGCAAAATGTTTTGCACTAGTTGTGCTACTTCGTTTTCCGTAATAGTTGAAAAAATTAGTAGAAAGTTGTTGTAAGTTTATGTATTTTGAGGCTGTAATGGTCAAAGGTACATGAAGTATGATCAGAGTTAAAGGTGCAAGAGAGCATAATTTGCAGGGTATTGATGTCAATATACCAAAAAATAAGTTAGTTATTATAACTGGACTAAGTGGTTCTGGTAAGTCTAGCCTCGCATTCGATACGATTTATGCAGAAGGCCAACGCCGATACGTCGAAAGTCTATCGGCTTATGCACGTCAATTTCTTAATATTCAAGATAAACCAGATGTTGAGTCAATCACAGGCCTCTCTCCTGCAATATCAATTAACCAAAAATCGATCTCAAAAAATCCAAGATCAACCGTTGGAACTGTTACTGAAATTTATGACTATCTACGCTTAATATATGCACGAGTGGGAATACCTTATTCGCCTGTAACTGGGTTGCCAATAACGAAACAGGCTGTATCTCAAATTGTAGATACTATTATAGCATTACCTTTAGAAACTAAAATATATATACTTGCTCCTATTGTGCGTGGCAGAAAAGGAGAGCACTTCAAAGAGATATTGGAAATTAAAAAGCAGGGTTACGTGAGACTAAAAATAGATGGTGAAACATACAATATAGATGACTTGCCTAAACTCGATAAAAACAAGAAACATGATATTTTTGTTATTGCAGATAGAATCTCCATATCAGATGATATAGGAAATCGACTACCAAGCAGTGTAGAATCAGCATTGAGGCTGGGCCATGGCTTAATGTATGCAGAAATAGTGAACTTACCTGATAACCACAATTCCGAGTATAAAAATGGTCAAACTTTAACTTTCTCAGAGAATTTTGCATGTCCTGAGTCTGGCTTTACTCTTGAAGAAATAGAGCCAAGATTGTTTTCTTTTAACAGCCCCTACGGTGCATGCAGTTCATGCAATGGGCTCGGTAAAAAACTAAGTGTTGATGCAAAGCTAATAGTGCCAGATGAAACGCTCTCGATATCTGAAGGTGCTTTAAAGCCAATTGGATCAATATTCCGTCAAGTGCATACAAACTATGGATTGCTAAAAAATGCAATTCTATCACTGGCTGAAAATTGCAAATTTAGCCTTGATGTTCCGTGGAAGAATATAGACCAAAAAGTGAAGGATTTAATACTTTTTGGCTCTAGAGAAATGAAATTTCAAGGTTTGGTCAGTATCCTAGAACGCCAGATGGATTACGATGCATCACTTATTGATAGGTATTGTTCTGTTACTGACTGCAAAGAATGTGCTGGCTATAGATTGAGAAAAGAAGCACTTACAGTGAAAATTGACGAAAAACATATAGGTGAAATATCAAGGCTCAGCATCGATGAATCCCTTAAGTGGTTTGGAAATTTATCAGACAGACTTACAGAACAACAAAGGCAAATTTCAAATAAAATATTAAACGAAATAATCAAAAGGCTGACATTTTTAAAGAATGTAGGGCTAAATTACCTTACACTTGACCGTGAATCTAGCACTCTCTCTGGTGGTGAAAGCCAGAGGATCAGGCTTGCTTCGCAAATTGGCTCTGGTTTAACAGGAGTGCTATACGTGCTTGACGAACCCTCAATTGGCCTTCATCAATGTGATAATGATCGATTAATTGCCACACTTAAAAATCTGAGAGACATGGGTAATACTGTGATTGTTGTTGAACATGATGAAGACACAATAATGGCTGCTGATTATGTGATTGATATTGGTCCTGGAGCTGGCGTGAATGGAGGAAAAATCGTTGCAGAAGGAACACCAGATCAGGTACAAAAAAATTTAGAGAGCATAACAGGACAGTATTTAAGTGGAAAGAAGGAAATTTCAATTTCAAAAAGAAGAAAGCAAACAACTCAGTTCATAAAGGTAGTTAACGCATGTGAGAATAACTTAAAAAATATAAATGTTGAATTTCCTATAGGGAATTTTATTTGTGTTACTGGAATATCAGGAGGAGGAAAATCAAGTTTAGTAATAGAAACACTATATAAATACTCAGCACAGAAGATAAATCATTCATCTGCAAAGCATGGTAAATGCGATAAAATAGAAGGCCTTGAGTATATAGATAAAATTATAGAAGTTGATCAGTCACCAATTAGTAGGACTCCAGCATCAAATCCAGCAACATATGTTGGTATGTTTACTCACATCAGAAATTGGTTTGCAGGTCTCCCAGAGTCGAAGGCACGAGGTTACAATATAGGCCGATTTTCATTTAATACCAAGGGAGGAAGATGTGAAGCTTGTAAAGGTGATGGGCATTTAAAGATCGAGATGCATTTCCTACCGGACGTTTATGTGAAATGTGAGCAATGTAGAGGACAGAGGTATAACCGAGAAACATTGGAAGTTACTTACAAGGGAAAATCAATTTCTGATGTGCTTGATATGACAATAGATCAAGCATGTGACTTTTTTGAAAATCTTCCAATGATAAGGGAAAAGTTGATTTCTTTACAGGAAGTAGGGCTTGGCTATATAACGCTTGGACAGTCGTCAACAACGTTGTCCGGGGGTGAAGCACAACGAATAAAGCTGTCTAAGGAACTATCAAAGCGATTTACCGGGAAAACATTGTATATTCTCGATGAGCCAACAACTGGGTTACATTTTGAAGATGTAAATAATTTACTGAAAATACTCCATAGGCTAGTTGATTTAGGAAATACTGTTATAGTTATTGAGCACAATTTACATGTTATAAAAACTGCTGATTACATAATAGATATTGGTCCAGAGGGTGGAGTAAAAGGTGGCGAAGTGGTTGCTGTAGGAACTCCAGAAAAAGTTGCACAGACTCCAAAAAGCGTTACAGGCAAGTATCTTAAAACATATTTATTGGATCAAGTATCGACTATTTCTTAATAATTAGGTTATGAGGAGCATTTTAAAAGGTATACCTAACATATTTAATTCATGAATCTTCTCTTATTAAAAAAAGCTACAGATCTCATATTTCCAAACGTATGCGTAAGTTGTGAACGTATAATTGATAAAAGTTATGATTTATGTAGTGAATGCAATAAAAAAATCAATTTTTTAACTAAGCATTACTGTAATGTTTGTGGTGTAGTAATTCCAGATAGTTTTTATACATGCGGCAAATGCATCAGTAATCCTCCGCCATTTAAAGTATTAAGATCAGTTTTTGCCTACGATGAACATAGCAAAAATATGATTATAAATTTTAAATTTTTTGATAACTTAAACTACATGAAAGTCTACGCAAAGTGGATGTACAAAGCTAACAAAGACATGTTTCAAAATGCAGAGGTCATAATTCCCATACCGCTACATAAAATACGCTTATTTAAACGTAAATATAATCAAGCAGCATTGCTCGCGAAGGAATTAAGTAAGTTATCTCATTTATCTTATACACCATTTGCAATAAAACGTATTCGTCACACTGTACCTCAAGCTGGTCTTTCACTTAAAAGGCGTGAAAAAAATTTGAGAAAGGCTTTTAAAATAAGCAACAGCGAAATTATCAAAAACAAAATCGTGATATTGGTTGATGATGTAGTAACAACTGGTGCAACTGCAATATAATGCACCCCATAAACTAGACCAAAAAAAAATGGTTGATCCGAGTAGGAAGGTAAAGGGGTAAAAGTATGGCAACAAAAAAATATGAACCAGAGTTAAAAGCAAAGATAGCTTTGGAAGCAATAAAAAATCAAAAAAGCACAGCTGAGATATGTAGTGAATATAAAATACCATCAACAAATCTATATGATTGGCGTGATAGAGTATTGGCAAGGTTAAAAGACCTATTTGTTGAAGAAAGTGAAAGTGCGAGAAAACAAAGAATCTTAGCGCAAGAAATAGAAAGTTTACATAAAGTAATAGGAGAATTGACAGTGGAAAATAGCTATTTGAAAAAAAAATTACTGAAATAAGCAAAAAAGATAGAGTAAGGTTTATAGAAAAAGATTCTGATCTGTCAATTAGGAAACAGGCTGATTTATTGGGGATTTGCAGATCTAGCCTATATTATAGGCCTATAATTAATAACGAAAGTGAAGTAGCAAATTTGATTCAAGAAGTATATTTGGCTTCTGATTGCCGTTATGGATATCGTAAAATTACTGCTGAAATCATAGCGAGTGGAGTAGTAGTCAATCACAAAAAAATCTTAAGAATTATGAAAAAAATGAAGATTAGTGGGCTGTATTGTAGAAAAAGATGTAATACAAGTATTAAAGAAAAAAAGCATAAAATATATCCTTATTTACTCAAAGATTTGATTATTTGTAGAGTTAATCAGGTATGGGCTACTGATATAACATATATTATGGTAGAAGGTAAGTTTATCTATTTTGTGGCAATAATGGACTTGTATAGTCGCTATATTATTGCTCATTCATTATCACCATATCTCGATGCTGGATTTTGCCTTTATACTCTCAAAGAAGCTCTAAAACAAGGTAAACCTGAGATTTTTAATAGTGATCAGGGGGTGCAGTTTAGCTGCAAATGGCTATATGGAGATAGTAAATGCTTTACTAGACAGAGGTGCAGATGTTTATGAGAAAGATAATTTGCAGAAAACTCCTTTGTATTATGCCATTATAAATCGCCAAGAAGATACGGTAGAGGATATAGAAAGGTTTTTGAAAAGCAAGGTAGTAGATACCGTCTTGCAAGTCAACAAAAAAATTACAAAAATTGTTCAAGCTGTATCATAAAATTAAAAAATACTTCCAATTCACATTTTGTGTAACGGTACACAGATTATAGTTAGTGAATATGTTGATAAGTAAATTTCCGCTTTTTTGTACGTATAAAATTAATTTACTTATCAACATATTCACTAACCAGTTACAAAATTTGTGTAAGATACTATTTTACATAATTGGAGCGTTTTTTGATTTTAAAGCACTAAACTTTCAGCCAAACTCCTAGCTCTGTAGTTTTTGATATGATCTGGATCAAAAGCCTTCTTTGACCTTAAAACACCAAAAACAATATGGAGTAACTTACGCATTGCAGCTCCCACAATGGCCATGTTATGCTTGCCTTTCTCTTTTAACCTTTTGCAAAAAGTCATAATAGTAGGATTATGATTCTTAGCTACTATGGCAGGAAAGTACATTGCCTTACATAATGTTCGTGAACCGGATTTACTTAATCTGGGCTTGGCATGTACAGACGTACCTGACGTTATATTTCGTGGTATAGCTCCAGCATATGCTGCCAATTGCCTGGCATCCTTGAAAGCTTTTATGTTAGGAACTTCAGCCAAAATAGCTACTGCTGATTCTTCTCCTATTCCTGGAATGGTCAATAGAAGTTGAAAATTTTCCAACAATTCTTTGTGTTTATTTAATAGTTCACGTAAGGAGTTTTTTATTCTTTCTATTTTTTGTTTTATGTTCATTGCAAGGTCTTCCCAAGCATTTGCAACTTCTTTAGGCAGTCTCTCTTTTTTTTCTAAGTGGTTATTTACTAATGTCAATTCATCTTTTAACGCAGCCGAGCAACGATAAAGATGCTTTAATTTCTTTAACTCAGGAGAAGGTGGTGCCCAACGAATAGGTTCCTGTCTTTGGCAATAATCGGCAATTATCTCTGCATCAGTCTGATCATTCTTTTGTCGTATAAGCTTACTTTTTGCATAAAATCTTATACAAGCTGGATTAACAACACTCACAAAATGTCCAGTATTGTGTAGAAATTCAGCTAAGGCTTCACTATAACAACCAGTAGCTTCCATGCAGGCTTTTACTTGTTCTACATTATGCTTTTGTAGAAAGCTCAGTAAACCTTGAAACCCATGATCATTATTCTTGAAACTCCTTTTCCTGGTTTCACGTTTTCCTTTGTTGCTTATGAATGAAAGAGAAACATCAAAGCGATCTTTTGATATGTCTATACCCAAAAAGTTGTTGATCATATATAACTCCATACGTTACTATTAAAATGAAAAGTAAGGCTAACCTTGTGGATACAGAATTATAACCATTTAGGTCTTTCTACGATACCGTTCAGCCTATACTTTTGAGAAGGGAACTCTTGTCTACCACACAGATTTTATATCTAAGGAGATATTCAAAGTTCTTCCCTTCTCCACCTAATGCTTAAGCTTAAAACATCAGATACTTTTGACAAGATACAAGGAGGTAGTATTATTGTTGGTGGCTTAGTTGCCATGTTAGGGAATTTTGTAGCATCGACGCTTTTTATAACCAAGACAGTGGAAAGTACATTAACATCTGTTACGGCAGCAATAGCTGTATCTGCATCAACAGCATTAGCATCTGGTTATGCTAAATATCTAATGTCAAAATTCGATAACGAAATAAAAGAAATAAAAGAGCGACAAAACGTAATGGAAGGGAGGCAAAGCTTAACAGAAGGGTGGCAAAGTGTAGATCTACAAAGCATATATATACATAATGCTCTTTCATAAATTTTTGCTTTCGTACTTTTTTATTATTGCTTATAATAATTATAGATGTAGATCTTAATTAAAGGGTTTAATTATCTATTTTAAGTTATTGAGTTTTACGTTATGGTATCTGTTATTTCAGTGTGCTTTTTTTTGTCATCCCAGTGCGTGATATCATAGGGATACTGGGACAACAGTAGATTGATTAAGGAAACCTTAAGTTATTTCTTTAGTTGGTCTTGTTTTACTATGAAAAGCTTGTACTCTTTAAATATATTATTTATAAATTAACTACTTATAAGCTAAAATATGTTTAGTAGAACTAATATACCTTTTCTTATAGCTGGTTCTATTGCTTCTCTTACACTACTTACGTCTGGAGTTTTTGCTGTAGCCTCTTATATTCCATTTTTATCTTCAGTTGCAGCTTTAGATGTAGCTTTCCCTATTATTTTTATTTCATTCACGCTTTCTGTGATAGTAATTGCGCTTTCATATAAAATGATTAAACAAAATAAAAAATCTCAAGAAAATTCGAAAGCTGAAGTCGAAGAGCTAAATAAAGAGTCAAGGAAAGAAGAAAATACGCTAGCTCAAATCAAAGAAGAATTAGAAGATGGAAAGGATAAAGAAAATAAATACGGGTTTAGTGGTCTAGAAGAAAAAGTTCATAGAATTTCAGAGAATTTTGTAACGAAAGATGAAGTGAATGGGTTAAAAAAAGAGGTTAGTGATCTTTCTGCAAGGTTAATTAATAGTCCTGCAACAAAAAATGAAGTAGAAGCAAAGCTGAATATGGAATTTTACGCAAAAGATGAAAAAAGAGGGTGGAATACAACATTTAGTGATATTATATTACCAAATGACATAAAAGAAAAATTGCAAGGGATTTGTGAGTTACAAGGCAGAGGATATCTCTTGTATGGTCCACCAGGAACTGGTAAGACTAGTATTAGTAAGGCAATTGCAAATCAAACTAAATCTCTGTTTGCGTTTATGTCTGTTTCTGCATCTTGCTTGTCTAATCAATCAAATATAGATCAGGTTTTTGAGAAAGCAGAGGCAAACAGTCCGTGTATAATTTTTATAGATGAGATTGACGGCATTGGCAAAAAGCGCACTTCCAGTGAAAATGCAGGAACTTTAACTCATTTACTCACTAAATTGGATCGAGAGTTTTTATCCTCAAAAAATATAACGGTAGTTGCTGCAACTAATCATAAGAATCATTTAGATCCTGCGCTTATTAGGGGTGGTCGTTTGGAGTGTATTGAGGTTCCTGGGCTGGATAAAGACGATACACGTCAAAAAATATTACAAGAACGGCTCGAAAAATTAAAAGATAGCGATATGAAAATTCTTGTACAGGCTAGTAAGGGATTCTCAATGGCAAATCTGATTTGCTTAATCGATAAAATAAACGAAACTACAGAAAAGGAAGGCGAAATAAAATATCTTCGCACTTTCTGTAAAAATTTCAAGAAGGAGCATAACATAAAAGATGAGCCAGATAAGAAACATAGTAACGGAAAAACTAAAAACAAGGATATAAGGCTATCATCTGGAAGCTTATCTAGAAGTTCATCAGTAAGCTCTTCATTGAGTGATGTATCTTCTCGAGGAAGTAAGCGGCAAATCGAGGGATAAGGAGAATTACTACTATAATGCACCCCATAAACTAGACCAAAAAAAAATGGTTGATCCGAGTAGGAAGGTAAAGGGGTAAAAGTATGGCAACAAAAAAATATGAACCAGAGTTAAAAGCAAAGATAGCTTTGGAAGCAATAAAAAATCAAAAAAGCACAGCTGAGATATGTAGTGAATATAAAATACCATCAACAAATCTATATGATTGGCGTGATAGAGTATTGGCAAGGTTAAAAGACCTATTTGTTGAAGAAAGTGAAAGTGCGAGAAAACAAAGAATCTTAGCGCAAGAAATAGAAAGTTTACATAAAGTAATAGGAGAATTGACAGTGGAAAATAGCTATTTGAAAAAAAAATTACTGAAATAAGCAAAAAAGATAGAGTAAGGTTTATAGAAAAAGATTCTGATCTGTCAATTAGGAAACAGGCTGATTTATTGGGGATTTGCAGATCTAGCCTATATTATAGGCCTATAATTAATAACGAAAGTGAAGTAGCAAATTTGATTCAAGAAGTATATTTGGCTTCTGATTGCCGTTATGGATATCGTAAAATTACTGCTGAAATCATAGCGAGTGGAGTAGTAGTCAATCACAAAAAAATCTTAAGAATTATGAAAAAAATGAAGATTAGTGGGCTGTATTGTAGAAAAAGATGTAATACAAGTATTAAAGAAAAAAAGCATAAAATATATCCTTATTTACTCAAAGATTTGATTATTTGTAGAGTTAATCAGGTATGGGCTACTGATATAACATATATTATGGTAGAAGGTAAGTTTATCTATTTTGTGGCAATAATGGACTTGTATAGTCGCTATATTATTGCTCATTCATTATCACCATATCTCGATGCTGGATTTTGCCTTTATACTCTCAAAGAAGCTCTAAAACAAGGTAAACCTGAGATTTTTAATAGTGATCAGGGGGTGCAGTTTACTAGCTACAACTTTATTATGGAATTAGAGCGTGCTAATATTAAAATCAGTATGGACCATAAAGGACGTTGCTTCGACAATATATTTGTTGAGCGCTTATGGAGAACTTTAAAGCAAGAAGCTATATATTATTATAGACCAAATAGTATCAGAGATTTAAATCTTATAATAAATGATTTTGTTGCTTGGTATAACTATAGAAGGCGACATCAGACTCTACATTATAAAGTTCCTGCTGATCTTTATTATCATAAACAGTAAATGAATATATTGATAAATACTTTAAATGTGTGTCGACGTATTTATCAACATATTCATTTTAAAAATCGGATCACTTTGAAAAAAATGGTCTAGACAAATGGGTGCATTATACTTGGGCTAGAGGAGCAAACTTATACCATAAACAGGTAAAAAGTGAGTTAGAAAAAGTACAAGTAGATCAGATGGAATTGGAAAATCTATCGTTAGAGTAATCAAGTGTAAACCGGAAAGTAACTCAGGTTACAGTTGATAGTCTATATTATTAAAAGGTTAATAATTATATATGTATTATAGTATAAGAGCTATTAATAGTATATATGTCAAAAAAAATGATTAATGAGTTGAAAGCTAAGGTGAAGGAGAGAGGATATGCTCATTTGAAGTCTACAAAAAGTTCTGATTATAGAACATATAAGGATTTGGATATGGACTTCAATAGTGAATATGAATTTGCTTGTGATCTTGTTATTAATGGGAAGGCAATAACTAATGATTTCATTAAAAATTTGTATTTAAAACATAAAGATCTAATTCCAAAGGACGAAAAAGGGAATTATCGTCCATTTCTTAAGCAAATCTTTAAGGAAATATTTGAACATGCCGGTGCAGCAGTTCCAAATGACCCTATTATGGAAGAATTGATAACTTATTATAACAGGTCTGGGTACAAGCAGTTCTTTTCTTCTCAAAGTCAAGCACTTCGTTCTTTTGGATTGTGGATGTATTCATTCCACTATTTAATTCCTTCTTACAGAGAAAGTACCTATATAAGTTGTGAAGATCCAAATTGTCTGAAGTTTAGTTTTAGCGTAAATGATGGCATATATAACGATAATAAAATTTTAGTATGTAATTTGCAAAACTCAGTGGAGTTTAAACTAAAATGTGAGGGTGAAAATGTGAAGTATGAAGAAGGTAAAGTGTCTCTTACTATTCCTAAGGAGCTGAAAAACTACAAAGCAAATGATAAGAATTTGTTTGATGTTATTATTGAGTATTTTCAGAAATTTTGCGAAAAATTTGGATTTCACTTTGAGACAAAAATTGAGCATATTCTGGATAAGCCACTTGGAGTATTAAGTGATATAAATACATTCCAAGATAAGAATCTAAACTTGAAGAATTTAAAATAAGATATTGAAATCTCTGCTTTTTTTAATAAGGTGAGTATAATAAAAAGTAAATCAAGTTTTACAGAAAACCTTTACTTATGATGAAAAGTATGTAATACGTATATAATATAAGATTGTGATATGTCAAAAAAAATAGTTAATGCATTAAAATCTGAAGTAAAAAAGCTCAAATATGCTGATTTAAAGTCTATATCAATAAAATCAGATAGTTGGAACTTTAGTTACAAAACATATATTGACCTTGGTAGATCACACAACCTTACTATTAATGAGAAAGAAGTGCCTAATGAGCTTATCGAGGAGCTATACTCAAAACATAAAGATCTCATTTTAGAAGATGAGAATGGAAGAAAGAACTATAGTCCATTTCTTAAGCAAATTTTCATAAAAATATTTGAATATGCTGGTGCAGAAGTTCCGAGTGACTCTATCATGGAAGAATTGATAACTAACTATCATCAAGAAGGGTATAATCATTTTCTGTTTCTTCATATATTAAAGGCTCTTTCTCCATTTGGTTTGCTTGTGTTAGATTCTAATATAATAATAACTTATAGTATGGATTGCCGTGACTCCAATTGTCTAAAACTCAATTTTAGCATGGATTGTATAAAGGTACGCAGCAGTGATCTTGTTAATGATATCAAAACACCAGGTTTTTACAGCTCAGTAGAATTTAAGTTAAAATCTAAGGGTAGAAGCATAACATATGAGGATGGTAAAGTGCTTATTAATATTCCGAAAGAGCTGAAAAATTATAAAGCAAGTGGTAGAAGTTTGTGTGACATTACTATTGAGTATTTTCAAGAATTTTTTGGAAATTTGGGATTTAAATTTGAGACAAAAGTGGAACATAGTCTAGGTGGACCACTTAAAGTGTTAAAAGATGTAAATACATACCATGATAAGAACTTAAACTTGAACCAACAGTTAAGTAATTCAAGATAAGATATTGAGATTCGCATTTTTAAAGCTAGAAAACACATTCATTGAGAGAATAATTTCGCTACTGAAAGCAAAAGGCGTTTTTACAATCTTCTATCTACTACTCCCTCATGAACAGATACGTTAATCTCATCTAACTGCTCACTAACTTCTTCATTACTTGGCAAGTGTCCTCTAAGAGATAAGTTACGTACTGCATGCTGACATCGATCCAAAGGAGTTTGTAATCGCTCAACATATACTTTTGCTAGCAACTCAGCGTCAATTAGCGCTCCATGCAGCTCCCTACTCTCTAGTGATATACCAAAACGCTCACACAATGCACTTAAAGAAGCCGGTGGTCCAAATTTCTTTCTTGCAAGCGGTAATGTATCTAACACTCTGTCTGAAGAGATTAATTTGGCATTCAGTTTACCAAGTTCCATGTTCAAAAATTTAATGTCAAATCCAGCATTGTGAATTACCAAAGTATCGCTAGATATAAAATTAAGAAATTCAGATGCAATCTCTGAAAATAATGGCTTATCCTTTAGAAATTCTTCGCTGATACCGTGAACTTTAAATGCACCTTTGTCTATGCTCCTTTCTGGGTTGATGTATCGATGGAATACTTTGCCTGTTGGAATATGATTAATTAGTTCTACACACCCTATTTCGATAATTCGATGGCTATTGACATCAAGACCTGTAGTTTCAGTGTCAAGTACTATTTCACGCAGCCCATCTTGTTTGACGCTTAACATACTACTAGGATCTGACTGACTATTGGTAGCTTGTATCTTTTTTTTTCTTTTAGCTACTAATTTTTTTGTAGCACCTTCACCATCTTTTACTCTAGAGTGTCCAGGCGCTTCGGTTATTGAGCTTTTTTTTATACTATCAAGGATAACTTCTTTATCATTTAAGAATTTTTTACCGTTACCTTCTACATAAAGTGAGGTGAGATTTTTGAGTGCTATATCTCCTCCATAGTGGTGGCGCCACACTCCAACAATGTTGTTGTTTTCTACATTTAATAAAGTAAGATTTGGGAGACGTTTGCTGCCAATCAAAAATGCAAAACCTCTGTCTCCAATATTGTTATTACTTATTTCAAGTAAAGTAAGGTTTTTTAGATTGCCTTGACCTATATATCCTGCACCTTCAAAACCGAGTTTATTGTTCCTTAGAGTGAGCGAAGTAAGATGTGTAAGTTTACTTAACTCTTTTACATCTTTACTATCAATCTCTACATTTATTAAATTAAGCTCGTTAATGCCTTTTTTACTCTGTAGAAAGTTTGCTAGCTCTCTTATATCAATTTTAGCACTTACATCTGATATTGTTAAAGCTTTATCATGTACATATCCACTAAAACCCACCTTACCCTCTGTTAATATACTATGTAAATATTTTAACTGGCATCTCAGTAGCTGTCAATTGCTTATATAAGATCTTAAACAGCTGGTTTAGGTGCTGTAAAATTCATACTTTTTGTGATCAGCTAAGTAAAAAGTCAAGCCTAGAGCAACTCACTAAGCTTTTCTGATTTATTGTGATACAGTTCTTGAGTTTTTTTCTTCCTTTACAAAAGAATCTGTTACTAAATCCTTTAAAGTTTTACCAGGCTTTTCTAGCAATTCAGGTTTAAGTAAATACTCAAGTTCATATATTGCTGCTGTAATTGCTATAGCAGCTAAAGCTGCAATTAAAAATGGTGAACTTATTTCTTCTGTTATGAGTGTTAAAGTTATTAAACCTCCTAGAAGCCCAATTACTGGTGGAACAATAATTGCTGCACCTCTTTCCCATAATTGTGGTTTTTTATTGAGCTCATGTTTTTGTTTCTCTTTCTTTTCTTTGTATCGTTTACATGCTCCTTTTTTTCCTTCAAGTGGAATTTCTTTAACTTGGACTTGCTGACAAAATTCGACCTTTTTTTTTGGCTTTATTTTGTCAGAAATAGAAGATTTTGATAACTCAGTGTAGTCAACTTTTTCGTTAGAACCACCCATAACTTTTTCGCTTCATAAATACCTATATTAAATTATATTCTAAATAAAGTCAAGATATTAATTACTATATTAAACTGTACTCTGAAAAAATTAAGATATTAACTACAAGCCTTGAGCCTGTTAAAATCTTCTTCAGCGTGATATGATGAACGGGTTAATGGACTTGATGCAACTACCAAGAAGCCTTTAGAATAAGCAATATATTTATAATGCTCAAACTCTTCTGGAGTAACATATCTATCAATTTTTGCATGCTTTGGAGTTGGTTGCAGATATTGACCAATTGTAATGAAATCAACTTCGGCGCTACGTAAATCATCCATAACCTGAAAGATTTCTTCTTTTGTTTCTCCAAGACCAACCATAAGCCCTGACTTCGTGAAAAGTTTAGAATTAATCTGTTTCACCATCTTTAGCAAATATAGTGAATGAAAATAACGAGCTCTTGGTCTTATTTTTGCATACAGCCTTGGTACTGTTTCGATGTTGTGGTTATAAACATCAGGTGATGCAATAGCTATTGCTTCAAACGCTCCTTTCTTATTTAAAAAATCAGGAGTGAGGATCTCTATTGTTGTTTCCGAAGTTATCTTTCTAATTTCTTCTATACACCTTATAAACTGATTTGCACCACCATCTGGTAAATCGTCACGGTCAACAGAGGTAATGACAACGTGCTTTAAATTTAACTTTTTTATTGCTTTTGCTAAATTTTCTGGTTCATGAGGATCGAGCTTATCAGGAATGCCAGTTGCAACGTTGCAAAACGCACAAGCACGAGTACAAACAGAACCGAGAATCATCACAGTAGCATGACGTTTATTCCAACATTCACCAATATTTGGACACGCAGCTTCTTCGCATACTGTATGTAAGTTATGTAGCTTAACAGTGTTTAAGGTTTCATTGAATACTTTACCAGCTGGAGCTTTTGCTCTGAGCCATGTAGGCTTACTATGCATCTGAAACAGCTAGCTCTACCTCTTGTTTTGCTAAAACTTTCTTTAATCTTCTTTTTATCTTTTGCGCTTCTTTACTTAGTTTAATTGTTTTTGTGTTGAGCAAGAAAGCATCAAGATCACCTTTGTAATCTATAGTTCTTAAAGTTCTTGTCGCTATACGAAAGCTAAACTTTTTTTCTAATATATTACTCGTTAATGTAACCTTATGTAAATTTAAGAGAAAGGTACGCTTTGTTTTACGATTTGAGTGCGATACCTTATTACCAAAAGACTTTTTTCTATTTGTTAATTCACAAATTCTACTCACTTCAATATACCAATTTATCCTATGTAACTAGGTTAACCTTATATAGTTAAATAGTCAACTCCCTTGCTTGATTTTTATACCGTATACTGCTTTATAGCCAAAAAACACTGTAATTTTTTCTATTACAAGAGAAACCATATGCTGCATTTCTAATGCTTTACTGCCATTTGTTACTAACAGATGCAGAACACCAGAATTTACGTTTTGTGCGTATGAGATCTTTTGTGGTTTTGTACATTCTGCTAATTCCTCTCCAACTATACTTTTCCAGTTTAAAATAAGACGTATTTCATTTTTGCTGATCTTATTTTTCATGCATTTTAATGCATAGTTTTCTATTATAGATTTTAATTTCTTTGGCCCGCTATATTTAAACATCTTTCCAGTGCTTAAAATTAAATTATATTACAACTTTCTTATACAAAAAACTAACTTATTGTTTTCATAATCCTCGGCCTCACACATAAAAAGCAGTATTTGTATATCTAGCATTTGCCAGAATTTTGTGTTTCCTACCTTGTAATCATTTTTAATTTTAATTTGTTAAATTATTATGAAGCTAATTAAAATTCGAGTAAAGTATAGTATTTCCAAGAAGATTATCTTTTTACTGTATGCAGTAATTTTCTTATAGCTATCTGTTTTTTAAGATCTTTCTGCAATCCAAGCTGCTTGAATGGCCTCTAATATTTTTTCATTACAATACTTTTCATCATCATCAAACTCCTTCAAACCCAAGATCTTTTTCTTAAGTTCAGTGAATCTAATACTAATTATATCCTTACTGGGAAACTTCTCTTCTAGAGCTTCTGCAATATCTTCTATATCAAGCCATTTCATACTTTTTCGATAAATTAAACTGGTGCCCATGGGGAGACTTGAACTCCCAAGGTCGCAAAACCCACGGATTTTAAGTCCGCTGCGTCTACCGATTCCGCCACACGGGCCTTATTTATCTAGAGTAAAATTCTACTACTAAATTGACTTCCATGTCTGCTGAATATGGGACTTCGGAATATTGAGGTGCTCTCAAATACTTCACTGAAAGTGCTTTGCTATCTGCCTCTAAATAATCTGGAGCCTTACGTTCTTGTTTTTGTTCAGCCTCTATTAATATAGGAATTTTTGCTGCTCTTTCCCTTATTTTTACTATATCACCAGGCTTCACTCTATAACTTGATATGTTAACCACCTTATCATTAACTGTAACATGTTTATGAGATATAAGCTGTTTTGCCGAGTAAATTGTTGGCACAAAACCAGAGTGATATAGAACAGAACTTAACCTTGATTCCAAGGCACCAATAAAATTATCAGCCGTATAACCCTTTCTTTTGTAAGCATCTAAAAATGTACGTCTAAGCTGCTTACTTGAAATTGCATAGTAGAACTTAAATTTCTTATGTGCAGCAAACTGCTTACCAAAGTCAGATAACTTCTTAAATCCAAGAATACCATGCTGACCTGGAGGGTATTTTCTTTTATTGACCGAATCTTTTGCTCTACCCCATAAGTTTACACCAAGCCTGCGACTGATTCTATACTTTCTATTGATAACAGTTGTCATACAAAAATTCTCACAATCTAACTATAAATTATTAATGATTTTAACATTAAGTGTCAACTTGTTTTTGCCACTATGATATAGTATACTTCACTTTTAAGTTTTCCTATTAATACATGAATCATCTACTACTAAAATCCATGGCAAATGCTGTCCGCTTTTTATCAATTGATGCAGTACAAAAAGCAAATTCTGGACATCCAGGTATGCCACTTGGCATGGCAGATGTTGCCACTGTATTATTTGCTAAATATCTAAACCATAACCCTGATGATTCTAAATGGATCAGTAGAGATCGTTTCGTCCTATCAAATGGTCACGGTTCGATGCTGCAATACTCTATATTATATCTGACAGGCTACATTGGTATAGATGAACTAAAAAACTTCAGGCAACTTACATCAAAAACTCCAGGTCACCCAGAATTTGGCTTGACTTCTGGTATAGAAGCAACAACAGGCCCACTTGGTCAGGGATTTGCCACTGCTGTTGGCATGGCACTTGCTGAATCGATTCTTGCAAAGCAGTTTGAAATCAGCCACTACACTTACGTAATGCTAGGAGATGGCTGTCTTATGGAAGGTATAAGCCATGAAGCAGCGTCTCTTGCTGGGCATCTTAAATTAAATAAGCTGATAGCACTTTTTGACGACAATGACATCTCTATAGACGGCTCTACTAGCCTCTCTTGCTCTGATGATATAGAAAAGCGTTTTTCAGCGTATGGATGGAATGTTGACAAAATTGATGGGCATGACTTTGATGCTATATCCCTTGCAATAGAGCAGGCGCAAAAGTCTGATAAACCTACACTAATCTGTTGCAAAACTATTATCGGAAAATTTTCGAGCCGTGCTGGCACATCTTCTGCTCATAGTGGTGCCTTTACAGAGGAAGATGTAAAACAGATGAGAGAAAAATTGAATTGGAACTATGAACCATTTTATGTACCAGAAGATGTGAAAAACGTTTGGATGGAAACAGTTAAGAGGGCAAAGCAAAACTATACATCCTTGATCAATAAAGAACTACAAAGAAGACTTGAGAAACGTTTGCCGAATAATATCGAGAGTGATTTGGCTGATCTGAAGAAACAAATATGTAAGCTAATGCCAAACGAAGCTACTCGATCTTCTTTCGGCAGAGTAATGGAACTATTAAATAAGTCTATGCCAGAACTAATTGGTGGCTCTGCTGATCTTACCGGTTCAAATTGTACTAAATATAAGCACATGCAGGCAATAGATAGTAATAATTATAGTGGCTCTTATGTACACTATGGAGTGAGAGAGCACGCTATGGCAGCTTGTATGAATGGTATGGCTCTTCATGGTGGGATTATTCCTTATGGTGGAACTTTTTTAGTATTTTCCGACTACTGCCGCCCTGCTATACGTCTTTCAGCCTTGATGAAACAGCAGGTTATCTATGTAATGACTCATGACTCAATTGGAGTAGGAGAAGATGGTCCAACTCACCAGCCAATAGAGCATTTAGCTTCTCTGAGAGCTATACCAAATCTGTATGTTTTTAGGCCAGCAGATGCAATTGAAACTTTGGAGTGCATTAGCATTGCACTTGAAAAAAAAGAGTCACCTGCACTATTTGCGCTTTCAAGGCAAAATATTAATTACATGCACTCTTATACTGACCAATTGGTCAACCTATCAAAATTTGGTGCATATATACTATGCGAATATTCAGGGAAGCTAGAAGTGACGATATTTGCTACCGGATCTGAAGTTGAAATTGCAGTTGAGGCAAGAGAAAAATTACAGGAAAAAGGTGTAGGTACAAGGGTCATTTCTATGCCGTGTTGGAGGCTTTTTGACGAGCAAAGTGATGAATATAAAGGGGTAATATTAAATAATGATAGTATTAAAGTTGCAATTGAAGCTGGAAGTGAAGTGGGTTGGCATAAATATATAGGTTCAAACGGTATATTTATTGGCATGAAAAATTTTGGAGAATCAGCACCTTATGAAGCTCTTTATAAGCATTTTAATATTAGCGCTGATTATGTAGTAAAATGTGTTTGTGAAAACGCTTTTTATCATTCCACTGCGCATAAAATTACTTAATGCACTCAGCAAGTGCCGTTATTATGATAAGGAACATCGGTGAAATGTTTCGAGTAACTTTTCCGTTTCTATGATCCACTTGGCGGCAAGAATAAAGTTTTAATCATTCTATGGTTTCTGTATAATTTTCAAAACTTAATTGATATATATGAAGGTAATAATAGGTAGCACTAGTAAACAATTAGGAGATTCAATAGCAAGTGGGCTAAATGCTCAGCTATTACCTACTCAGGTATCAAGATTTGCCGATGGTGAGGTAAATGTAGAAGTAGCAAATGATCTACGTAATCAAGAAGTATATATAGTACAATCTCTTTCTTCCCCTGTAAATGATAACCTTATGGAGCTTCTGCTTACAATTGATGCAGCAAAGAGGTCAGGAGCCAAGAGAATAACGGCTATTATTCCTTATTACGGATACAGTAGGCAGGATAGGGTTATTAAAAACAATAATATGCAATCTGCTTTAAGTGCTAAATTAACTGCAAATCTTATTCAAACAGCTGGTGCAAACAGTGTTGCTGCTATTGATTTGCATTCAAGTCAAATTGAAGGTTTTTTTGATATACCAGTTACTAATCTAAGCTGTTTTGAAGTATTTGTTAACTCTATATACAAGGAAAACTTGGCAATAGTTGCGCCTGATGTTGGAGCAATTGGCAGAGCTCGTGCTTTTGCAAAGATTTTAGAGGAAAAATACAAGTTAGATAATGATATTGTTGTAGTAGATAAATATAGAGAAAAAGCAGGTACATCTGAGGTAATGAATGTAATCGGAGAAGTTGCAAACAAAAATTGCGTCATTGTTGATGATATAGTTGACTCTGGCGGAACATTATGTAATGCAGCTCTTGCTTTAAAAAACCGAGGAGCAAAGTCTGTAGTTTCATGCATTACACATGGAATACTTTCAGGAAATGCAGTTGAGAAAATCTCTTCCTCTTCTCTGGATAAATTAGTAATTACGGACACCGTATTTCACAAATTTGAAAAAAATGATAAGATAGAGGTTGTTTCAATTGCAAATATTTTAATTTGCTTTATGCAAGGAGGTAAAAGTGCCAGCTAGATCAACAGAAGATGTTATCACTTCGTTAATAGAATTTGCAAATAAGAGAAAAATAACAATTACTAAAGAAGAAATGCTTAAAACTGCACAGCTTGTGAGGATTAAGTTATCCGATGATGAGATTCAATACTACTCAAAAGAACTGACAATGCTGGATTGGATACATGATACTTTGTTGAAAGTTAATACTGAAGGTGTTTCTCCTATGCGTTATGGAACTATAGATAAGGATATTCATGTACGCGATGATATTATAAATTCTCAAAACATTAAAGAAGAAATATTATCCAATACAAAATCGGAGCATGGGTATTTCGTAGTACCGAAGGTTATAAACGATTAAGATAAAGCAAGATTTATAACGATTTTATAGATCTACTTTCAAAAATAAGACCAATCTGGTAAAGAAGCATTCGTTGGAGTAAAAACCATTTTTTGATTTTTCTTTACTAAATCTACTAAATATAATTTAGAGTTGCTTGGTGATTCTGCGTTAGTGAAGATAATTTCTCTGCCATTTGGTAGCCATGCCGGAGATTCAATTTTATGTCCCTCTGAAAGCAAGCGCTCTTCTTTGCCATCTGGCTTCATAACTCCTATGTAAAATTTTCCTGACTGAATTTTTGTAAAAGCTATCAGATCTCCTTTTGGCGACCAAACAGGTGTAGCATATCTTCCATTTCCAAAACTAATTCTCTTGGGTTTTTTGCTTTTTTTAGTGAAATCTATGATATATAGTTGCTGACTTCCACTTATATCAGAACTAAAAACCATGTACTTTTGATCTGGAGACAAAGAGGGAGAAGTACTTATAGCTGAACCTTTAGTAATTTTTTTTGTTCGTTTACTGTTTAAGTCTAGAGATAATATATTTGTTTCACCACTCAATGAGTGGGAAATAAAAAGAGATTTACCATCAGGAGAAAATCTTGGTGCAGAAATAACTCCTTCAAATGCGCTGATTATTGATTCAGTGTTATCTTTTAAATTTTTTAATATTATATAACTTTTACCATTTGTGTATGAGATATAAACAATACCCTTTCCATTTGGTGAAAATCTTGGTGTTGACACAAATTTCTCACCATTTGTTAAGTACTTTATATTACTTCCATCTTGATTCATCACAGCAATTTTACGGACGGATTTGTAATTGCTATCTTTTTCTTCAGCGATATATGTAATTTTTGTATTGAAATGCCCTTTCTCACCAATCAATCTATCATGTATCAGATCTGAAACAAGATGACTAATTTTCCTCCAGTCTTTTGCTAGAAAAACAACCGACTGAGTAAGCAATTCTCTGTTTGTAAAGCTGTCAGATAAACGAAAAGATAGCTCTAAATTTCTGTTTGATACTTCACTTAAACTTACTGTGACTACAGTATCGCTTTTCCAAGACTCAACTTTCGCATCACGTTTCACATTAAATAAGCCACAATTAGATAGATTTGTTTCAATTACTTTTGTGATGCTTTCACTTAGCTCACTTTCCACTTCTGTCTTGCATGCACATTTAGATACAACAAGATCAATATTACCAATATTGCTTTTTTTTATATCAACATATAAAACAGCTTTTGTGGAATAAGGAATAAATAACGAAATAAATAACACCAGTTGAACGAATAGCTTCATTAGATTTCTTGCATTACCTCCTGTCATCTCAGCAAATAGCTTACTTTTGAAGTTAAACTGCATGACAGTAGAGTAAATCAATTTCTGCAGTACTTGACACTGGAATCCAGAAATTTGACTGCAAGTAAGTGCACTGAGGTGGCAAGCATAAAAGTAGCTGTTTTATTCTAAAATAAACGTCTTTGACAAGGTTGCATGAAAAACTGGATTCCAGTTTCAGAGCACTGGGATGACACCCTACTGGTGGAGATTGCTCTAAAACTACAATGTTTGCATGGGCGTTGAGATGGCACCCTTCTGGTAGATTCAAATCACAATGTTTGTATAGTTGTGTGATCTGACACTGATTTTTTTTTACGGATTCCAGTATTGCATGCTGAAATAACATCAAAGAATACATTGTTAACTTCTTACTCAAATAATGGTTAATAAAAAAAGGTGTATTTCTATACCTGTTCTATCTGGACTTCAATTATAGGTCTTTTTAGTAAATATTCTTTTAAGATACTAAATATTGAGCTCTCAATTTTATTTCTTATTTTTTTTATCGGCTGTGAGTCAAATGCTGACTCAACCTTCTTTATGATCTTTTGCATAATGGCTGCATCTTTTTGCGCTTCGAAAACACCAGGTGCAAATACTTTTGGCTTAGCAAGCAGTTTATTTTTCTTGTTTACAACTGCTGTCACTACGATAGCTCCGGCATCTCTCATTCTCTCACGCATTTTTATAACGCTGCATTCTGGATGACGGAGTAACATACCATCAATACCAAAGTAGTCGACATCAATGGAGCTAACTTTTTCCCCATTTTCCAAATTAACAATATCACCTGGTGCAATCATTATTGCTTTTTTCACACCGCACTCTTTAGCAAACTTTACATGTGCATCCGTATGAATATACTCACCATGAACCGGAATAGACATCTTAGGTTTTATCAAAGAATACATTTCCCTTAGCTCTGCTTTTACTGGATGTCCGGAAGCATGAACATTCTCTGTTTTTTCAGTAATAACTTCCACTCCCATCTCAATAAAGGCATTGAGCATGTTATGTGCACGAGTTTCATTGCCAGGAATGATTTTTGATGAAAAGATCATGGTATCACCTTGCTGCATTTTAAATGCTTGATGACTCTTAGCGGCAAGTCTTGCGGTAGCTGCCAGTGGCTCACCTTGACAACCTGTGCAAAGTAGCACCAGCTTTTCCCTTGGAAAATTTACTGCCTCCTTTGCTTCTAGAAACTCAGGAGAATCAGTTAAATAACCACTATCCTGAGCAACTTTCACTATTCTCCATAAAGATCTGCCAAGTAAAACCACTTTTCTATTTAGTGCTTTTGCAGCTTGGCTTATTGTTTCAATTCGCGCCACATTCGAGGCAAATAGCGAGACAGCAACCAATTTTTTAGACCGCTTTATTATATTGTAAATATTATCATAAATTTCACTTTCTGATTCAGGGTCGTGTTTGCTCAGTATGTTTGTTGAATCACAAATTGCTGCAAGTAGATCACCTTTATCGCCAATTTCTTTTAAACGCTCTATATTAGAAATTAATCCAACAACAGGTTTTGGATCAAATTTCCAGTCCCCAGTATGAAGTGCACTACCTGCTTCAGTGCTAATTAATATTGAATTTGCCTCAGGAATTGAGTGAGTTACATTTATAAACTCAACGGTAAAAGGACCCAAATTTATGCTGCCATTTATGTCTACCTCTTTCACAGGTACCACACCTTCCAATCGAAACTCCTTTAGTTTCTCCTTGAGAAAATTAACTGTAAACTTTGTTGTATATATGGGACATTGCAAATCTTCCCACAGATGAGGCACTGCACCACAGTGATCTTCATGTGCATGTGTAATTATTATTCCAAGCAAATCTTTTTTTCTTTGAGCAATAAAATCTACATCAGCAATGAGTAGCTCAACACCTGGCATAGTTTCATCTGCAAAACCGATACCAAGGTCGATCATAATCCACTTGCCTTGATAATGATATAGGCTAACGTTCATCCCAATTCTTCCTACTCCTCCAAGAGGAAGAAATAAAAACTCATTTTTGTTTATGTTCATTAATTTTAAATTATTAAAATGCGAGGATAGCAAAACTTCGACCTTAAATAAAGGAATTTATCACTTTTGCATAACTTAAAAAAATCTTTTCACTAAAAGAGAAGGCTTTCAAATTGGTAAAAAGAATTAAGTGTAGACAGCTACCTCTTTATATCATTTAGCAAATTTCTCATTTTTTTTTTACTTTTCCAAAGAATCCTTCAGATTTCTGCTCTACACTTTCATGTTCCTCTTCCTCAAGCGCTTTTAATAGCTCAATCTGCTTTTGGGTTAAATTCTTTGGATTTAAAGTCTCAACTATTACCTGTACGTATAAATCACCACGAGCATGTGAGTTCATATATGGCATACCCTTTTCCCTACAACGTAGTTTGGTACCAGTTTGAGTGCCTTCAGGGACCTTTACTTTTATTTTAGCTCCATCAATTGATTGAATATCGATTTCACCACCAAGTACTGCTAGTGTCATTCTTATAGGCACTTTACAGTGTAAATCTGCTCTATTGCGAGTGAAGATCTGATGAGTAGCTATTTTCACACATACGTATAAATCTCCGCTTTTTCCACCTCTTGCTCCAGCTTCTCCTTTACCACTGACCCTTACCTTAGCTCCTTCTTCTATGCCTTTTGGAATTGAAACGGAGATATTTACTTCATCTCTTTTACGCCCACTTCCACCGCATTTCTTACATTTATTTTGTATTATTTCTCCTTCCCCATAGCATGTAGTACACGTTCTTTCAATGGTAAAAAAGCCCTGTTGAGTTCTAATTCTACCGCTTCCCTGGCATGTGTTGCACTGAACTGGTTTGATTGCTCCTTCGCTACCTGTGCCTTGGCATGTATTACATTTTATATTTGTCACATAATGTATAGGTGCTTGTATTCCTTTAAATGCATCTTCTAAGGTAATTTTAAGGTCGTAGCGCAGATCTGCTCCAGATACTCCTGTTGTACTTCTTTTTGTTCTTGACCTACTTGTACTGCCGCCGAATCCTCCACCAAAAAAATCGTTAAATATATCGCTAAAATCCCCTCCAGCTTGGCTGAAATCAAATCCACCGGAAGCACCATCGTGACCATAACGATCATAACCTGCTCTTTTTTCAGAGTCAGATAGAACTTCATATGCAGCTGTTACTTCTTTAAATTTTTCCTCTGCTTCCTTATTACCAGGATTTCTGTCAGGATGATATTTTAATGCTAGTTTTTTATATGCTTTTTTTATCTCGTCAGTACTAGCATTTCTGCTCACTTCTAGCAGATCATAATAGTCTTTTTTGTTCATATATAATAGCTCAGTATTTTACCTTTAAAGATAGGTATTACACATATGAATTTCAAGCATGACCTCTATTTCCTATAAAATATGGTGCACCCTGAGCGACTTGAACGCCCGACCTTTTGATCCGTAGTCAAATGCTCTAATCCAACTGAGCTAAGGGTGCTTGCACAAAGTTGACTTTAACAGATTTTATAGCTTATTTCAATTGGTTTAGCTAAAAATAAAACTCTTATCATGTATGAAACCTGTAAGAAATTGTACTAGCTCTCTTAAAGGATAACTTAAGTTAACAGTTTCCAATTACTTTGATTTTAGAACCGCTATCCGAATAAGAGCTTTTCACATTATACTACCAAGCTGCTAACAAATAGCGGAATGACGGTTATAGTTAAATCTAAACTATTTTGGCTATATCAGAAGACGGGTTATGCAGAAACCTTAAAATACTTCTTGCTTGCCAAGGAGAATAAATACATTCCTACAAACAAGCAGATACTCAATATCGATGCATAGGAAAACTTGAAAATTAAATCTTTAATATATCTTGATAAGCATTTACCTGCAGAAATTTTGTATAGTAGTCCAACACAAACAATCGTACTATCAATGACTGATGCTATAATTAAAGTGATGAAATTTGCCATATGAAAATTCAATTTGGACTTTAATTTTTTTAAAATAACTATGCTTGAGAGAAGAGAGACTAGAATTGCAGTATATGAAACCAATATTACCAAACTAAAATTTTGCAATTTAAAAAGACAGCATATCACCGTACACACTATTAAGCTGTAAGTAGCTTTGCTTCTACCATGAAACTCAACCATTGAGTTTACAACTAAAGTAGCTCCTACAAATAAGGTAGCACATATCATTAATTTATTTGAAGTGTTAAGTAAAGAAAGACTGATAAGCAAGAGTATTGATAAAATGGACATAATCACCTACCCAAATTTAATAACATGCATTTATTTTAATCAGACATTACACATAATGAAAAATTTGTCTAGCGTAATCAAAAGTTATTTAAACTAGTACCTAAGTCTTTCAAATCTATTCTTATAATATCCTTTATATTGAGAGCTTTCTCCTCTGTCACTTTTCCAATACATGAAAAAACTATACCTTTAAACAATTCTTCAAACTTCCGCTGATTTTGCGGGGCAATGGTTACTAATATTCTACTTTGCGATTCAGAAAACATTATTATCTTGTTTATTATGTCTGTATTTTGTGTTTTTCCTATTGGTACTAGTGAAAGATCAATTTCAGCACCAAGGTCTCCTGCAATTAGCGATTTTGCCAGAGCAATAATTAAGCCCCCTAAGTTTGGTGCAATTGCAGAGACAATTATGCCATCTTTTATTGCCTGGTTGTAACGTTCATACAACTTCCTAGCGCTCTTTGCATTAACTTTTGGCACGTTGTTATTATCTATTCCACTATATAACTGATATTCAGATCTACCAAGCTCATCGTGGGTTGTACCAAGCACATATATCAAGTCCCCTGGCATTTTCACATCAAGCGATACCGCATTTTCAATATTTTCTATAATTCCAATTGCTGAGATGAGTAATGAAGGTGGTGCAGAGATTATCACTTTCTCGCCATTTTCATCATATCCCTTGAAGTCATTGAACATACTGTCTTTTCCGGATATGAATGGTGTTTTAAATGCAGTTGCAAAGTTGTAACAAGCCTCTGCAGCTCTCTTTAGTTGCCACAATCTTTCTGGATTATAAGCATCACACCAGCAAAAATTATCGAGCAACGCTAGATGATTTATATTTCCTCCTGCAGCTACGTAGTTGCGTATGGCAGTGTCAATCGCACATGCTGCCATGTGATAAGTGTCAATTTCTCCATAACTTGAGCCAAATCCCTGCGATTTTACAACACCTTTGTTTGAAGAAAGGACTGGCCTCGAGACAACAGCTTCGCTGCACACTCTTCCCTTGCCTTGCAGTGGTTTCAGTATTGACGATCCTTGAACCTCATGGTCATATTGCACCACTATAAACTCTTTGCTGCGTATGTTTGGTCTGCTTAGCATTTCTTTTAGTTCAAAGGTGTCATGCAAGTAGCTGAGACTGGAATCCATTTCACGCTCAGCTCCACCATCGTATGGGTTTTGGCGTAAAATGTTTGCAGGCTTTACCTGCTGGATCCCAGTGTCAAGCACTGGGATGACAGGAAAGGATACAGCAGACTCCTTAGACCACGGTTTCGTCTGTAAATGCACTTTGGGATTACCGTCATGCAGAAATTCAGTTTCGATGTCCATTATTACTTCTCCTGGGGGACATTTAACAACGGCTTTGCCACTTTTGTTGAATTCTCCAATTACACAGACCTCCACATCATGTGTTTTCATGATTTGCTTAAACGCAGGAAGATTTTCTTCTGGCACTGCTAAGGTCATTCTCTCTTGTGATTCTGATATCCATATTTCCCACGGAGCCATACCATCGTTTTTAAGGAGAACCTTGCTCAAATCAACTTCAAATCCGTCTTTTCCCATTTCACCAATGGACGATGATAGACCTCCTGCTCCATTATCCGTTATTGCATTATAAAGACCAAGATCTCTTGCTTCTACGACGGCGTTGGATAATTTTTTTTGTGTTATAGGGTCACCAATTTGCACAATTGTTGAAGGACTGTTTCCCGACAATGCCTCTGAAGAAAAAGTTGCACCGTGAATTCCGTCCCTTCCAACTCTTCCACCAATAATTACGATTTTATCACCGTTTTTGGGTTCTTTTATGTGTGAAGGTGCATTATTTATATTCCGTGGAATAATTCCGATGCTTCCAACAAAAACTAATGGCTTTCCACAGAATCTATCGTCAAAGTATACTGATCCAAGTTGCGTTGGAATACCGGAGCAATTACCAGCAACATTAACACCGTGAATCACTTCTTTCATTATATATTTTGGTGGTAAGATTTTATCAGTACGCTCTTTATCTCTATAAAGTTTGCCTTTTGATTCTTTGGCAAAGCAAAAGTAATAAGTATTCATGATAGGTTCTGCACCTTTGCCAAAACCGACTATATCTCGGTTAACTCCAAGCACTCCAGTCATTGCTCCACCGAACGGATCGAGAGCTGAAGGACTATTGTGAGTTTCAACTTTATCTACAATCAAGTAATCGTCATCAAAAATTATTCCTCCTGCGTTGTCGGAGAAAACTGACACGCATATGTTAGAATTTATCTCACGCGTTGCACGCTTAATATAATGAGCATATAGACCGTCTTTTATTTCATCAATAGGGGAGCAAAAAATATTGTGTTTACAATGTTCAGACCAAGTCTGTGCCAGAGACTCAAGTTCAATATCATATGGATTTCTACCGAGTTTTTTAAAGTAATCCTTTATAGCTTTCATTGCTGCCAGCGAGAGCCCTAAAGTGCCATTACCATCGATTCCATCTCTGCTGATTTTTTCAAGCTCTTGGTCACTCACATTGAGTTTGACAGATTTTGCTCCATTATTACCTGGCGTCATCCCAGTGCTTGACACTGGGATCCATTCTTTTTTTTCCTGGTCATGCGATGTAATGACACCAGGTGTGATATTGGATTTACCATAATATTTCCAGCTATAGTTCTTACAGATAAGTGTGCAATATTCAGTGATAGGGTTGAATTCTTGTTTTATGTCATCTTCGGTTGAAAAACCTCCTTGACTTAGAAGTAATTTTGAACTTCTTGCCTTGATAGAAACACTTTCATCAATGTGGCCTTTACTCATTAGATATTCTCTAACAATCTGTTTTGCCGTATTGCCAACATTATCGGTCATGCCAGGTAGAAAGCTTATTTCCAAGCCCCACTTTGCTTGTGATTCTATGAAATCATATTGAACTTCTTCGAGATTTTTGTTGTAAGAATAATAACAACAATCTTGTATGACTTTATTATAAAATAATTCACAAATTTCTTCGTATAATTTTAATGGTAGTTCTTTGCTTATGTAAATCGAGTAAATGTTGACTAGCCACCTGTGGCTAACTTGCTTACATTTATTTAAAACTTCTATTCTGATGTTCGTCATGCAATATTATTAAAAAATTTGATATATAATAACATAAGAAAGTGAGAGCACATTTATATTTTGCTGTACAATAATGCATCATACTAATTGTTATTTTTCATGAGAAAAGTTTTTACCATTAACGTAGATGCATCCTTTTTCGATGTTCTAGTTCAGCATATATTTTCTGAATATGAAAGAAAAGAAATTCCTCAAATAAAGATCATACTTCCATGCAAGAGGGATGTGATAGCATTGCTGGGTGCATTCAAGAGTTGCAGCGCTATAATTTTGCCAGAGATAGTTTCACTAGAGAATATTGATGAAGAAGATTTAATATTAAATCTTGATAGAGTTAAAGTTATCAACCCAACAAAAAGAACACTGCTACTCATTCAATTTATATTGGAGTGGAATAAAAAAAACAATGATAATTTTCCAATCGATCTGGTTTACAGTTTGCCGTCATTGCTTCAATATACCCAAATAGAGGGTGATTATCAACTTGATGAGCACTCAAAAAAAGTAGGGAATTTCATAAATTTACTTATCAAAACTTGGAGTAAAACTTTAAAAGGTTTGGGAGTAATAGATATACTAAAGCATAAGAATGACTACATAAACAATATGATAAACTTCCTGCAGAAAGATCAGCATATGATCTTTATTGGAATTGGAAAGGGTGAAATCTACAAGTTATTGATTAAGGCTATATATGACCTGCCATTTGGAAAGATAATTCTACCTAACCTGAATTTGAAAATGAACGAAAAAGATTGGAAATCACTTGATAAAAAACACTATCAACATTGCCTGAAAGATTTACTCGATTATTTAAAAGTGGATAGAAGGGATGTTAGTTTTCTGTCAGAAGCGTGTTCTGGTGTCATCCCAGTGTCAAGCACTGGGATGACAGAAGAAAGGGCTGGGATAACAGGAAGTCCTGAGGAATATCTTGATTATATCTTCGATACAACTGCTGATCTAAGTGAAGTTGGTGGCGGATCAATTGAAAATATTGAAGTCATCACTTGTGATTCAAGGGAGGAAGAAGCACAAGTGACGTCACTAATTATAAAGAATGAAGGTTATGAAAACGTTTCTTTGTTTGTCTTTGATAAATTACTTGCAGATCGTATGGCGTGTACCATATCGGAAAACTATTCTTATATAACGCTCCTATTTTACAGCATTGAAGTTTTGACCTCAAATTGGAACAGTGTGGCACTGCTTTCGCTACTCAAACATAGTCTAGTGACTTTTGGTTACACTCAAGAAGAATACACTCGTATTTTATCTGAGTTTGAGATAGAAGTATTGCGTAGCTTTAATACAAATGGTCTTAAGGATATTATTAACGCTATTAATACTTGTAAAAAGCTAAGACATAAAGAAGATATATTAATTATTATCAGTAATTTAAAGATTATATTTAATCCTTTACTGTATCTTGTAAATTATCCCATTTTTGATGTGGCATCAGCTCATTTGCAGTGTGTTAATGTCCTTTCTAATATCAATTTTTTAGAGCTAAATGGTGAAATAGGTAATTTTACTCGTGATTTCTTAAATGCATGTGAAGATGTAGCAATAAAATGCTCCTTAGAGTTATATAGCCAAATCCTGATATTATTTTTAAAAAGAAAATTTTTTTCTCCAGAAAATAACTTAGATAAATTCAGCTTATATCACAATAAAGTTGTAGTACTTGCTGGATTTAATGATATACCAAATTTTCAGAATCCGTTTTTGAGTGCACTGAATAGAGAAAAATTTAACCTTCCTTCTGTGCAAGAAGAGCAAGGGTACTTTTTGTATACTTTGCGCAATTTATTTGGTGCCGGCAAGGTTTATATTACGAGGCTAATTAGTGATAGAAAATCAATTCTATTACACCGTTGGGATATTCTGTTGCAAAGAACAAAATATCCTTACCGCGATTGGCTAAGAATATTAAATACACCTGAGTGTATTGTTCCATGTACTCAGCCTATGCCAAAACCTCAAGCCAAAGTCAGAGAAGAAAAAATGCAAGTGATGTCTTGCAGTGCAATAGAAAAGCTAATTCGTAATCCTTATTCGTTTTACGTTGAATATATACTGGGCCTTAAGCAATTGAGAGACTTGAATTTTAAGCCATCGATATTGGAGTTTGGCACTATGGTACACAATATTCTTGCAAGATATTTACGCAACGAAAAGTCGCTGATGAGTGTTGTACGAGAAATATTCTCGTCTAATCGATTCCACTTTTCAAATATGTGGTGGGTAAGGTTGCAGAGGATAATTCAATCTTTTGTTGAGTTTGATAGGACTGGAAACAATCAAGTTGAGTTGGAGAAGAGCTTTTCCTATCCGATATTTCATATTCCAGCGCGTGACACACAACTGCACGGATGCTGTACAACTTCCACTAAGAAGAAGGGTGTCATTCCAGTGCTTGACTACTTGGATCCAGAAAATTTGATTGCAAATGAACACACCAGACAATTGTGTAATAATAGCTGGTCAGATACTCGAATGACAGAAGAAATTTTATTGACAGCAAGATGTGATAGAGTTGAGTATCTACCAGGTGGGCAAGTAGCAATTATAGACTATAAACTTGGTTCACCACCTTCCAATGAGGAAGTTATGTCAGGATTTTTCCCGCAATTAATTTTACAAGCTTTAGCAGTGGAATACACAACAAAAAAAGAAGTCTCGGAGCTTGCTTATTGGAAACTTGATTATGATAAAATAAAGGTTATTGCTTTGAAAGATTATAGACAAAAAATGCATGAATTTCAGAATATTCTACCAGATTTCTTATCTAATTATTTAAGAGATACTACTCCCTTTATTGCCTCTCCTTATTTTGATAAATTCCTGAGATTTAACAGCTACAAACAACTAGAAAGGATAGGGGAGTGGTTATAAATTATATCTCCTCTCATCCAGATCAAAATAGCTGGTTGTACAGCTGGTTTACTAAGTGCAGTAGGAGAATTACTAGATTGTGATATAGACTCATCTTTGCTAGACTCAAATAACCATAAAAAAACACTAAAAAGTGATTCAATCAATTTTAGCCATTAAAACTTGAATAGTGGCTAAAATAGCTTTAAATTGTATATTTTTTAGGAGGGGTATATGCCATCACAAAAACAGCTAAATGCGCAGCTAATTGATGCTGCTAAAGAAGGTGAGCTACGTTTTGTTCAGCAAGCCATACAGGGTGGAGCAATGATTAATACAATAGATGATGATTATGGGAGAACTGCTCTAATGTGGGCTTCCAGAAATGGTCAATTAGAGATAGTACAATACTTGATAGAAGAGGGAGCAAATGTTAATGCAGAATCTCCGGGAAACATAACTGCTCTAATTCATGCTGCTGCCCATGGTCATCTTGAGGTAGTACAACTTCTAATAGCAAATGGAGCTGATTTAAATGTGAAACGTGAAGGTCAATTCTCTGCCCTAACATATGCTATTGTAAATGGCAATACGGAGGTAGCAAAGCTTCTAACTAGATATCATTTAATAGCTAATCTTGATATGTCAATACCTCGCTTGCCTCTTCCTACTTGTATACCAGAGTTATCATCTTATTGGTATGACTGTAAGGATGAGCTCAATAAAATGAAGGAAGAAGATAGTGAATTATATAATTTTCTTGTAAGTAAGGGCATTGATGACCAGGTAAGAATTTGGACAGAGAGTGAGACAATACAAAATATTTCACAAGATAGATTAAATATAGAATACTTAATCTATGCTAAAGATTTAACAGGTAAAATAGAATCAGTGATATTTTTTCTTAACAACAGGGAAATAATCAATTCTTTATCGCGGTATTATGAGGTAGGAATTAAAACAATTGATCAGGTAAAAAGCTTACTTGATCGTTTCATAAGAGAGTATGTGGAACTTGAGGTAGAAATTGTTCCAGCACAATTAAACTTTAATACTCAAGAGTTACAACCCCCTACACTAAAAACATTATCATTTGTACAAATGATTAACAATCATGCAGGATTATTTTCAGCTGCTAAAAGTGGTCAATTAGAAACAGTAAGATACCTGATAGAAAAACAGAAAGAGGATATTAATGCAACAGATAACTATGGAAGAACTGCTCTAATGTGGGCTGCTGGAAGTGGCTATTTAGAGGTAGTAAAGTACCTGATAGAAACAGCAAAAGCAAATGTTAACGTGAAAGATAACTATGAGAACACTGCTCTGAATTATGCTACTAGAAACGGGCATTTAGATGTAAAAGAATATCTGAAAGGTTATATACAAAAAGAGCTACGGAAGAAATACGTCTGCATTGGCGTTAGTGGTACAATAGGTTATGTTGCAGGTATGACAATATCATGTTCTGCGGGAGCAGCGATTGCAGTTTGTGCAGCATCAGCTACCATTAGTTTAGCGTTAGGTGCAATTTTTGGTTATACAATTTTAGAAGTAAAAAAAGAGAAAGCAAACAAAGGTATAGCTTCTGCGCTTAAAGATGTTTTCACTATTCAAGCTCTAAGTAGAATAGCCTTGTAGAGAATGAAAGTAGGTTTATTACTTAAGGTTGAAGGGTTATCTTAATAACAATAAAAAAGTAATAGGAAGCAAAAGATATGGCTTGAAAATTTTCTACGGTCTGGACTAAAAATGTCTCAACTTGACACTGAAATACAATTTGATTTAATTAATTCATATATGTAGGTAACGTCAAGCACTAGAAGGAGGAAATATGGATAAAAAAATTAGGATAGAATCAGATAGCTTAGGAGAAGTAAAAGTACCAAGTGAACGTTACTGGGGAGCTCAGACTCAGCGTTCTTTGGAAAATTTCAAAATTGGTACAGAGAAAATGCCAGAGCCCCTGATTAAAGCGCTAGCAATAGTAAAACTTGCAGCAGCACGTGTTAACATGAAACAGGGTAGCATAGATAATAGAGTAGGGGATGCAATCTGCACAGCGGCACAGGAGGTAATAGACGGTAAATTTAATAATCAATTTCCGCTTGTTGTTTGGCAAACCGGGTCTGGAACGCAGACCAATATGAATGTGAATGAAGTGATCAGCAATCGTGCAATAGAAATTTTGGGCGGTGATTTAGGTAGTAAGTCTCCAGTGCATCCAAATGATCATGTAAACTGTGGTCAGTCATCAAATGACACTTTTCCAACAGCAATGCATATAGCAGTAGCAGAACAAATAGACCGCTTGCTTATTCCCAATCTTGAAGAATTATATAAAGCGCTAAATAATAAGGTTCATGAATTTAAAGATATAATAAAAGTAGGGCGTACTCATCTGCAAGATGCAACTCCTCTAACACTTGGGCAGGAATTTTCTGGCTATGCAGTTCAGATTAAAAAGGGAATAGAGAGAGTAAAGTCAACTCTAAGCAATGTATATGAACTTGCACAAGGTGGCACTGCAGTTGGCACGGGAATCAATACTAAAAAGGGTTTTGCTGAGGATTTTGCTAAAGAAGTGGCAAAAATCACTAATTTTCCATTTACTTCAGCAAAAAATAAGTTTGAAGCACTAGCAGCAAATGATGCTTTAGTTGAGCTCAGTGGAGCACTCAATACAGTAGCAGTAAGCTTGATGAAAATTGCAAATGATATAAGGCTACTTGGTTCTGGTCCAAGATGCGGAATTGGAGAAATAATGTTACCAGAAAATGAGCCTGGCTCTTCAATCATGCCAGGTAAGGTGAATCCAACTCAATGTGAAGCAGTGACTATGGTATGTGCTCAGGTTATGGGAAATCATGTTGCCGTGACAATTGGTGGCTCAAATGGTCACTTTGAATTGAACGTGTTTAAGCCGGTGATAATTTACAATGTTTTGCAGTCTATAAGACTTTTAGCTGATGCAAGTTTAAATTTTGCAGAGAAATGCGTAGTTGATATTAAAGCAAACGAAGAAAGAATAAAGGATTTACTAAATCAGTCGTTAATGCTAGTTACTATATTAAATACGCATATAGGATATGACAATGCAGCAAAAATAGCGAAGCTTGCTTATAAAGAAAATATCACTCTAAAAGAAGCAGCAGCAAAACTTCAACTGCTCACTGAGGAGGAGTTTGAAAGGATAGTGAAACCAGAGGAGATGGTAGGTTAAACTACCACCTTTTTTTGTCCCTAGTTAATTGTGGTAATATGTACGGAACTTTGCTGGTTGCTCTACATATACCTCTTCTAAATCACTTAGAGCGTGGTCATTGTGATTAAAGCCATATCTCTTAACCATCTCATCTAGCGTAACAGAGCTTAGAGAGAAACTGAACTCTGGCAATGGATTCACATTTGAGGATTGCAGACTAGTTAATGGCTCTCCGCCATTTATTTGAGAGTCTAGGAAAGTTAGCTCACCTTCCAGGCTAGTATGTTCTTCTGGCACTGAACTATCATTAACTGTTGAATCTTCCTTTACTATATTGCTGAATTGATTATGGAATTCAGTAAAACCAGGAAATGGAATTACTGATATGCACTGGCGCTTTGCTGGTGGCTCCACTGTAGATATTTTGTCTATTCCATTATCAAACTCACATTCAGCAACTATTTGTTCTAATGTAGCAAAACTTGGAAGAAAATTTTCTAAACTTAGCTCTGAAAATTCATTCAGATCATCTCTCTTTCTTTTGTGTACTAACGGTTCATTGGAGTTTTCAGTGCTTAAATTGTTTACACTCTCTTGATTATTTAAATAAAAATTCTTTAGGACAAGCTTAGCTTTGGCAGTTGATTTTGTCTTCAAATGTACTCTATACTCTTCTTTTTGCTGGGGATTCAGTTGATTAAATAAAGTTTTAAATAAAGTAGATGTGGGCGAAATACAATCGAGTGTATTGAAAGCAAACTCTTGAGGTAACTGATTAAAGATAGAAAGTGCTTCTTTCTCGTCTAGTGCATTTATAGTATTTCCTAAAGTAAATGATAAAGATATAATAAGGTATTTAAGTTATAATGGCATATAGTGTGGATTTAAGGGAAAAGGCAGTATTGATGATAGAAAAAGGGAAGACGAAGATTGAGGTAGCAGAGCTTATGGAGATAGGAATAGCAACTCTGTACCGCTGGTTAAAAAAGAAAGCTGCTGGTGAAAGCCTAAAGCCATCTAAAAACGGCAGCTTTATTCGAAAAATAGACCCAAAAATACTCAAAGAATATGTTACAAAGAATCCAGATCATACTCTGGCAGAGATGAAACGAAATCTTGGATTTGGAATACATTCAATTTGGTATAGACTAAAACAGCTAAGAATTACTTTAAAAAAAAGTCACACTATATCAAGAGCGCAATCAAGAAGATAGACAGCAATTTACCGATAAAATCTCAAAAATAGACCATTCTAGCACCTTATATATAGATGAAGCAGGAGTTGACAATAGATTATACCGAGAGTATGGGCGCGCTCCAAGAGGAAAGAAAATTTATGAAGATATTCCAGGAAGAAAACGAGAGAGAATCAGTATAGTAGCCGGGTGGATTGGAAAGAGATTTATTGCACCAATAACTTTTACTGGAGGGTGTAACAAAGAAGTATTTAATGCATGGTTAGAGCAGATATTACTTCCACAGTTACAACCTGGTACAACCATAGTTATGGATAATGCTACATTTCATAAGACTCCTACAACAAGGTCATTAATAGAATCTTTTGGCTGTCATTTGCTCTATCTTCCAACATATTCACCAGATTTGAATCCCATAGAACACTGTTGGCATAACATCAAAAGCCGTCTCAGACCTCTAATGTATAAATATACAGACTTACAACTTTTGGTTGGTAATGCCATAATGGAACTTTATCATCCATTTTAGAAAATACTATAGTTTGCCGGACATAGCTAAAGAGCCTTGAGGCTTTGCTTTAACATGCTCTATATATTGATTTTTATGGTTAGTGCTAAGGTTATTAAATGCTTTTCTAAATTTATTTTTTTGGTGAGAGTTAATTAACTTGTTTAAATTTTTCACCACTTCGTTGCTTATACTACCATGCATTTCTTTACCACCATCAAAGTTAATATATTAATATTATATGAAATTTAACGATAAAATCAATATAAAATATTTAAAAATTAATTTTTTTTATTATAAAAACAGGAATTCTATTAATTTTTTTTCCTGATTTGTGTCTGTTTTGCTTTCTATAGCTAACCCAAATTAGGTTTACCGGAACAAATTTTATAAATAATTTAAGTTAGCGCGTGAAGCTGGAATCCAGATTTTTAGCTATGGTCAAGCCATAGGATGACAAATTAGACCCCAGACTATGCAAGAAATCTAAGGCGAATTATCTTTCATGGTCTGTCTTTGTTTTTTCTACTTTCGTGACAGGAGTTACCAATGGATTATCAATTTGCTTTAAACCTTCACTTGCGCTTTGGTCTTGATTTGAAAGGAGCTTATTTTGTTGTTGCCCTTCATCATTTGAAGTGCTTTTTTGAGTAGTTCCTTTTATATCCTCTACACTCTTTTTATCTTCACCAAAAAGTTTTTTGAATATTTTCTTCAGAAAACGTACCAAAAAGCCTTCTTCTTTTTGATTTTCTTTCGGTTGAGCTATATTTTTCTTTTCACTCAACTGAGATTTTTTATTATTAGATTTTTTTTCTGTAGCATTCCTATCCACTGAGACTTGTTTTAACGAAATTTTAGGCTTTTTATCGCTCGGTTTATCTTTTATAGGATCTTTGCTTACTGAAGGTTGTAACTTAGTTACTGTATCTGTTTGAACAGAAATCTTTTCTTGTTGAAAGTTTCTATCTTCTGAAACAGATCTTCCAGAAGTATTTATTTCGCTAACTGAGTCACGAATTTTGTCTGTTTGAACAGAAATCTTTTCTTGTTTATTTTGATCAGAAATTTTGCCTTCTAATGTAGTTTGAGATTTTTTATTACTTTCAAACTCTGCAACTTTTTTACTTGTAAAAACGTCTTTTCCTTCGAATTTTTGTTTAAATCCAGCAATCTTTTTAAAATCTTCAGCTATTTTTTTGGCTGCACGATCCATTCGACCTTCAAGATTATGAATCAATTTTTTAATAATCTTCACTTCATCTTTACGCCCTTTTTGAGCTTTAAGCTCCCGGTGCAATTCAACAATAATTTTTACTTTATCTTCCAATGAAGAATTTTCTGGAAAAACATCTTTAAGTTCCCGATTCAATTCGACGATCTTTTCAAAATCTTTAGCTACTTTTTTAGCTGCACGGTTCATTCGATCTCTAAGACTACGATTTAATTTTGCAATAGTCTTGATTTTATCTCCCAGTGAAGAATTATCTGCTGCAGAAATATCTTTTAACCTTTTCTCGAGATTTTCTTTGGTTACTTGCCTTTTGTAAGCTTTAAGTTCCTGGCGGAAATCATTGATAATCTTCACTTTATCTTCCAGCGACGTACCTTCTGGAAAAGCACCAGCAAAGACATCCTTGAATTTCTTCTCAATATCTTGTGTATCTTTAAGCTGTGTCATACCCAACTAAATAAAAGCTTATACTAAAATCAGTATATTAGTTAATTATGTAAAAATGGTTAAGACACAAGGAGCACCTCATTTATGCTTTTTTCATCAAAATATCATTTACTTATTAACTTAAAATACGTCACAATATAAAAATGAAAAATAGCCCGTTAGCAGTAGTATTCGATTGGGATAATACCTTAGTTGACACTCAAGATAATATTTCTAATGCCATTCAGCATACCTTGAGTTCAATGGGGTGCAGCAACAAAGTTGCTGATAGAAATTCTCATGAATCAAGAAAGAGCTACATGGTCAATTTGTTTGGTGATCAGTGGAAAAAAGCGAATCAGATATATCAAAAATACCTAGATGATGCACTGTTACAAAATATTACTCTGAACGAAGGAGTAGAGAAAATGCTGCAGACACTCAAAAGCCACAATATTTACCTAGCAATAGTGAGCAATAAGAAAAATACTAATTTACGTCAAGAAGTTGCCTATTTTAAACTAGATTCTTACTTTGAAAGAATAGTTGGCTCATGTGATACTGCAGAAGATAAGCCATCTGCAACTCCACTGCTATTTGCACTGGAGGAGAGTACGTTACCTATAAATAGAGAAAATGTGTTTTTTGTTGGTGATAGCATCACAGACATTCTATGTGCACAAAATGCAAATTGCTTACCTATTGTATACGGACAATCAATAAGAGGTTATGAAGATTTGTTATATTTTCAACATTTTAATAAACTTACAGAATTCATAGTAAAGTATTTGAAAGATAGGTGGTAATGACAGAGATCGCTAGTGTACACAGGCGCTTTTGCGCATATTTAATAGATGTAGCAATTTTATTAATTCCAACCTTACTAATTGTGTTGTCATTAGGGGATTTTCCATTAATTTTACACCTGTCATACATGTGTATAAATTGTGGCTACTTTACATATTTTATATCTTCAACAGCTCAAGCAACTCCTGGTCAACAGTTAATGAATATATATACTATCACTTTAGATAGTTCTAAAATAGGTTTGAGCTTAGCATTTGATCGCACTATCTCTCAGTTTTTTCTTCCTATGCTAAATAATTCAATTATCACCTTTATCAAACTTTTTCAAACATCAGTAAATGCTTTAAGTACACTAGAAGTGATTATAGTGATGCTTACCTTCAGTTGGTATTTAGTTGCTTGCTTCTCTCAGAGGAAACAGGCATTTCATGATGTGCTATTTGATACGATTGTTGTGAGAAAAATGAATTGATGTTGCCTTGATTGTTATGTAGATTACATTGGTATATTAGCTAAAGAAAGGTTATGAATAAAGAAATAGTAGAACATTTAAATAAATTACTTACAAATGAGCTGACTTCTGTACGCCAGTATCTTTTGCATTCTGCGATTCTTAAAAATAGCGGAATCAATAAACTTGCAGAAAAGATGAGAAAGGAGCTTAATGAAGAACTTGAGCATGCAAATAGGCTGGCAGAAAGAATTTTACTGCTTAAGGGCATGCCAAATTTTCAAGATACAAATAAAATCTCAAAGTATGAAGGAAAGTTCACAAAAGATACAATGCAGAAAATCTTAGAAGATAATTCTAACTTAGAAGAAGAAGGTATCAAGGGCATCAAAGAGGCAATTTCCGTTGCTGAAAAAGAAAAGGATTTCGTGAGTGTAATGTTATTAGAAGGACTACTGAAAAATGAGGAAGAGCACTTACATTGGATCAAAGAACAGATTGACCTTATTGAGCTTATGGGTATTGAAAATTACTTGAGAACACAAATATAGAGTGTTAAGAAAAACAGTATTTATTTTCATTATACCTTTTTTACTTCTTTTTTCACTCGGGTTATGGCAGTTATTTAGATTGAGCTGGAAGAATAATATTATCAAAAATATGGATCTTCCAGTTATTCATCTACTGCCTAGTGATAATCTTTCAAAGTTTAACTACAGAAACGTTAAAATCGACGGAATTTTAAGTGATATAGAACTATATGTTTTCGCAGGTCAACGTGGCTATCATGTGCTGTCTCCTATGTTGCTTATCAATGGACATTACATGTTAATAAATAAAGGAATAGTCAGAGAAAAAAAAGAAGAAAAAGCAAAAATTGAAAAAGTAGCTGCTGATGGCGTTTTGTATTGTGATGGTAGCAAAAATTGGTTTATCAAAAATGATATTGCTTCAAATACGTGGTTTACCTTAAGTACAGAAGAAATCTCCAATGATCTAGGTATTAAGCTAGAGAAATGTATATTGTGGCAAGATAATTTTGGTGGCAAATTGACTATACAGCCAATAAAGCATCTTGAATACGCAATTACTTGGTTTGCACTTTCCTTGATTTGGCTCATTATGTGCGTATTTTACTATAGGCAAAATATATATAAGTCGTAGAGATACAGTGTGGAAAAAGAAAAGCTACAAATAGAAAAAATGCAACAAAGTGGAAGAAAATACTTATTACAAGGGTTAGTGATATGTCAGTGTTGCAAATCCGTTTATTATGGAATGAGTAATGCTAAGGGAGGAAGAAGTTACTATCGTTGTCCTGGAAAACGTTTTGGTGAATGTAACAGCAAATCAATACGCGCGGATATACTAGAAGAGGTAGTATGGGAAGAAGTTAAGATGGTAAGAGAGCACATAACGAAGGAAAAGTGTGATTTATCAGAGGCAGATTGGGAGACTAAACTTAATATAATTAGAAAATTAGTTCAACGCATTGAAATTGATGATGATAATGTACATATAGTGTTTCGATTAAAAGAACTCGCTCTCGAAAGACAAAAAGAAGATATTCAACCTTGTACCAGAATTATAAAGAATGTAGTGCTATCAAATGCAATAGGAATGCATAAAGTTAGCAATGCCCTGGCTGCAATATCAGTTGCAGTGAAACTTGGAATTAGTGATGAAGAGATTAAAAAAGGTCTTTTGGAATTTAAAGGAGTAGCAAGGAGATTTTCTTTAATTGCCGATATTAAAGGTGTTAAGTTAATTGAGGACTATGCTCATCATCCAAATGAAATACAAGCAACCCTGGCAGCAGCACGTTTGACCACTAAAGGAAAGGTAACAGGAATTATCGAGCCGCTTCGTTTTGCTCGTGTTCGTAATTTTTTTGATGAGTTCGTACGAATTTTCATGATGTTTGATTATGTAATTCTCACTCCTGTCCATCCTCCAGAAGATAAGCCTATTCCTGGCTGTGGAATTGATGATATACAAAAAGCCTTGATCAGTAATGGGTTTAATGATGTGAAGATTATGAATGATGCTTTACTCATTTCACATTTTATTAGTAATTCGACAAGTTCAGGAGATGTAGTATTATTTATTGGTGCTGGTAGTAATATAGCTAAACTAGCAAGAGAAGCTGCAAAGCTGCTGCTAGTAAAATAAACTTAAGCATTGGTGATTTATATGATAAAATTGTGTAGTAAAACTGGATCCCAGTGTCTAGGCAAACAACTGTACAGACATTGCGATATGGGGATAGCTTCCATTAAGAATGGTGTCATCCCAGTGCCCAGACGCTGGGATCCAGAAAACTTAACTTTAAATAAGTGGCTGTATAATAAAAACTGGATTCCAGTGTCAAGCACTGGAATGACAACATCTGCTACTCAAATTATCTGTTTATCTGTAGGTTGCAATGTTCGTACACTGGAATGTTACAGCGCTGGGGTGACATTTCCCGAACGTGCACACAATTGTGAATCTAGTAGAGGTTTAGTATGATGAAAAAGACAATTAGCAGTGTATTTGCAAGAGAAATTTTAGATAGCAGGGGTTACCCAACAATTGAGGTAGAAATAGAACTATGTGATGGAGCAACAGGTAGAGCCGCTGTCCCTTCTGGGGCTTCGACCGGTAAACTAGAAGCATTGGAGCTGAGAGATCAAGATGAAAAAAGGTATTGTGGTAAAGGAGTGCTGAAAGCTGTTCAATCTGTGAGTGAAGTGATAGCAAATAAAATCATTGGCATGGATGCAGCAAACCAGAGTGCAATTGATAAAGTTTTAATTGAACTAGATGGAACAAAAAATAAATCTAAACTTGGAGCAAATGCAACTTTGGGTGTGTCTCTTGCTGTTGCAAAAGCAGCAGCAAACAGTTTCAAAACACCGTTATATAAATATTTGGGCGTAGGGGAGAAGCAGATGCCAGTTCCGCTAATTAACGTCATTAATGGTGGAGTACATGCGGATAATAAACTCGATTTTCAAGAATTTATGATTCTTCCTGTTGGTGCTGAAACTTTCAGTGAAGCAATAAGAATATCTGCAGAGGTATTTCATAACTTGTGCAGCATTCTTAAGAAAAAAGGTTATAGTACAAACGTAGGAGATGAAGGTGGTTTTGCACCAAACATTGGAAGCACTGAAGAAGCTCTTAATTTGATAATTCAGGCTGTTGAATCTGCCGGTTATTCGATGAAAAATCACTTTGCACTGGGTCTTGATGTTGCTGCATCTACTTTTTATGAAGATGGAGTTTATAAATTTGAAAACAGAGAACTCACTTCAGAGGAATTGGTTCAGTATTATTTTGACCTTGTAGGCAAATATCCAATAATTTCTATAGAAGATGCAATGAATGAAGACGACTATGAAGGTTGGAAATTACTTACTGTAAAACTTGGGAATAAAGTTCAATTGGTTGGAGATGATTTATTTGTTACAAATTGTGAACTAATAAGTAAAGGAATAGAGGAGAAAATGGCAAATGCTGTACTAATCAAGCCAAACCAGATAGGAACACTTACGGAAACTTTTGCTGCTATTGAAATGGCAAAATCAAATGGCTATAGGGCTATTATTTCGCATCGCTCAGGTGAAACAGAAGACACAACGATATCCCACATATCAGTTGCGTCGAATTGTGGGCAAATAAAGACTGGCTCGCTGTCGCGTTCTGATAGGCTTGCAAAGTATAATGAATTAATGAGAATAGAAAGTTCATTAGGAGAAAACGCTAAATATTATCGTGGGTTAGCATGGACTTCATAGACGAAGTTAAATTATATTTAAAAGCAGGTGATGGTGGCGATGGCTGTGCTAGTTTTCGTCGAGAAAAATTCGTTGAATTTGGTGGCCCAAACGGTGGTAATGGGGGCAGGGGAGGAGACATAATTTTCATCAGTGATGCAAATCTCAACACTTTGCTTAATTTTCGTTGTCGAAGACATATTAAAGCGAGTAGTGGAAAAAGTGGTACGAGTAGAGATAAATCTGGCACAGCAGGAAAAGATATTATACTTAAAGTTCCAGTTGGTACACAAATAATCGATGAAGAAAGTGAGGAAGTGATAGTAGATCTTGATAAGCCTGACATGGAATTTCAAGTAGTGAAAGGTGGAAAAGGCGGGCTTGGGAATACCAATTTTAAATCTGCTACCAATAGGGCACCAAGACATTTTACCCATGGTCAGCCTGGCGAAGAAAGAAATATAATATTGAAGCTAAAAGTTTTATCTGATGTTGGCATTATTGGTATGCCAAATGCAGGTAAATCTAAATTTTTAACCCGCTGCTCAAATTCTGATACGAAAGTAGGTGATTATGCATTTACTACTATAAGGCCACATTTAGGTGTAGCAAAAGTGGATTATAGCGAAATTGTGATAGCAGATATTCCTGGAATAGTCGATGATGCTCATCTTGGAGTTGGGCTCGGACACAAATTTTTAAAGCACATAGAAAGGTGCAAAATTTTACTGCATTTAATTGATGTAACGCGCGATGACGTTATCTCAGCTTATAATTGTACACATAATGAACTGAAGCTTTACAATAGCGATCTTATCAAGAAGGAAGAAACTGTCGTGTTAAACAAATGCGACTTATTGGAGGAAGCAGAGATTCTTGAGAAGAAGAATCATTTAGCCAATTATCTTAATAGAGAAGTACTGTGTTTATCAATCGACGATGATTTACAGCCCATTCTGAGGTTATTGAGTGAGAAAATGAAAAAAAGCGACCCTAAAAAAATTGATGTGTATGATCCTTTTAAGACATAAATTTTTTATTTAACAGTTGGTCACTTAAGGTAAATCCGATTCTTTCAGTATATTAAACACTGCAATTGACCTTGATCCCATTTTTAGCTATATTCACATTTGTAGGTGTCAATTCTTGGCTTGGGTAGCTTTGAATTTTCTTTAAGAACTTCGTATTGTCAATAAAAGCAACATCATTATGAGACCACATTTTTTTATGATCGAACATTTTTTTATTTAGAACTGCTACTAATTCACTTAGTGTAAGGTTAAATCTAATACCATCATTAGGGTCAAAAAATGTAAAATCATTGTTTCCATTCTTTCTTATTAACATAGAATGACCGTGAAATTGAGTTGTTGTTCTTTTAAAAGTGCAGAACTTGATATAATTTCCGGAACCAATACTATTAATATCTTTTTCAAGTATTTCTTTTTTTATACAATAAGACCCACTACTACTATTATAATTGATTATTTTTAGTTGATTAGGATATGTTAATATATTATACCAATTCCCGTTACACGGGAAACAGATAGACAATAATGGAAGAAAAGCCATAATGAAATAAGTGAAATAGTTTAGGTATAAATGGCACTCAGATCAAAATTATTGGATGAAGAAGTAGTAAAATCAGCAAAAGAGATGCTGAAGAAAGTAAGGAATAATGCATATGTTTCAAAAAAACTAAACGCTGTAATTGCAGCAAAAAAGTACAGTATAACGTCTGTAGCAAAAATATATTGCATTTCAAGAAAGGCACTAACTTCGTGGATAAAACTCTTGAAATTTGGCAGAGAAGAAAAACTGTTTGCTCCTCGATCACGCCGAAGAAAAACTAAATTAAATCAGGCTCAACTACAGCAAATTGAAGCATGGATAGAAGAAAACCCTAATATTACCATTAAAGAAATGAGAATAAGAATACAGGAAAAGTTCGACTTAAATATTAGCAAATCTACAGTACACCGCCATATGCAAAAGATGAAATTTTCATATATTACACCAAGACCAGTACACAACGTACAAGATAAAAGTAAACAAGAGGAATTCAAAAAAAAATCTCAATGAAGTTATTGGAAAGTATCCTGAAAAAGAGCTATTTTTCTTTGATGAATCAAGGTTTGGCACACATTCGAAAGTTGGGCATGGATGGTTTAAAAAAGGTACTAGAACTCGGGTTAAAATAAAGTTAGGTAGGCATAATTTTTATCTCTACAGTGCAGTTAATCCTAAAAATGGAGAGAGTTTTAGCTTATTTGCACCAAATGTTAACACTGATTGCATGAATATATTTCTTGAGCAAATGTTGCAATATCTAGGGACAAGAGAAGCTGTTCTTGTTATGGACTGTGCTAGTTGGCATAAGTCAAAAAATTTAAAGGTACCTAAAAACATTGAGATTATATACCTACCTCCATATTCACCTGAACTTAATCCTGTTGAGAGGCTTTGGTTATATATAAAACAGAACATTTTGCGCAATAAAATATACAGTACTATTGCTTTGCTTGAGAGCACTTTATGCAAATTTCTTACCTCTCTTGCTACTTCTACAATTAAACAACTCTGCTCTGTTTCCTATTTGACTCCACAACAATGAGAATTGGTATAAGAACCAAAACGTTCGCTTCCGCCAAGATGAGTGTAATCAGCCTTATCATCAAACACATAAATTTTGAACGTTTGTTCTGAGCTACCAGGCTCCAACTTAAATGCATCTTTAAAATTAGTAGCTGTTTCTCTTATTTCACTTTCAATTTTAGCAACTTTACTTGCTCTTAAATCGTGAGAATAAACCTCTACTTTAATATTTAAATCTTTAACTTCTATAACATGCTTATCGTTAAAATATTCTTCTTTAGTTATATTTTTATTTACTTGTTGATTAATTGTCATAATTCTAATACCAATTCTCATTGTTGTGGAGTCAAATAGGAAACAGAGCAGAGTTGTTTAATTGTAGAAGTAGCAAGAGAGGTAAGAAATTTGCATAAAGTGCTCTCAAGCAAAGCAATAGTACTGTATATTTTATTGCGCAAAATGTTCTGTTTTATATATAACCAAAGCCTCTCAACAGGATTAAGTTCAGGTGAATATGGAGGTAGGTATATAATCTCAATGTTTTTAGGTACCTTTAAATTTTTTGACTTATGCCAACTAGCACAGTCCATAACAAGAACAGCTTCTCTTGTCCCTAGATATTGCAACATTTGCTCAAGAAATATATTCATGCAATCAGTGTTAACATTTGGTGCAAATAAGCTAAAACTCTCTCCATTTTTAGGATTAACTGCACTGTAGAGATAAAAATTATGCCTACCTAACTTTATTTTAACCCGAGTTCTAGTACCTTTTTTAAACCATCCATGCCCAACTTTCGAATGTGTGCCAAACCTTGATTCATCAAAGAAAAATAGCTCTTTTTCAGGATACTTTCCAATAACTTCATTGAGATTTTTTTTTGAATTCCTCTTGTTTACTTTTATCTTGTACGTTGTGTACTGGTCTTGGTGTAATATATGAAAATTTCATCTTTTGCATATGGCGGTGTACTGTAGATTTGCTAATATTTAAGTCGAACTTTTCCTGTATTCTTATTCTCATTTCTTTAATGGTAATATTAGGGTTTTCTTCTATCCATGCTTCAATTTGCTGTAGTTGAGCCTGATTTAATTTAGTTTTTCTTCGGCGTGATCGAGGAGCAAACAGTTTTTCTTCTCTGCCAAATTTCAAGAGTTTTATCCACGAAGTTAGTGCCTTTCTTGAAATGCAATATATTTTTGCTACAGACGTTATACTGTACTTTTTTGCTGCAATTACAGCGTTTAGTTTTTTTGAAACATATGCATTATTCCTTACTTTCTTCAGCATCTCTTTTGCTGATTTTACTACTTCTTCATCCAATAATTTTGATCTGAGTGCCATTTATACCTAAACTATTTCACTTATTTCATTATGGCTTTTCTTCCATTATTGTCTATCTGTTTCCCGTGTAACGGGAATTGGTATTACAAGGATAAATTCCAAATAAAAATGCCAATGTTTTTTCGATTAAAGATGAGGTTTTTAATATGTGTGAATGTACTGTGTGTGTTTCTAGCTCACTGAGAATGTTTTCATATCTACTTTTTTCTGTAAGTTCTTGTGATGAGCCTATATCAAGTAGTAAATCGTGTTCAGTAACATAATTGCAAAGTATATCACATAACCCATCGAACTCTTTTTGAATTTTTGCAGTTAGGGGATATTTATAGTTAGAGGTTACATTTATTATGTCACCTTGTGAGAATTTTATATCTACTTTCTTTGCATAGAGATTGTTTATATCAAACACATTTCCCAATCTGTTAATGTTGTTTCTAATAGCATAATACATTGAAAAAATACCAACCACAGCAGATAATAGAGCAACAACACATAGAATAATGATTGTAGGTAACGTTAAACTTAAGGCAATCATGGGCATTACTGATGCTATGAAAGCTACACCAGCTATTGTTGAAATAACCAGAAGATTAGTATTACTTTTGTTAAAGATCTCTCTACTTTTCTTCATAAGAAGAAGATTTTAATACTAAGAACTAATTTATTATACTATATGTAGTAGTAAATATCAATAGAAATATTATTAATAAATCAAATTCTTTTATATAAGAAATAGGACTAGACGCTTAAAAAGCTTTTATCAAAAGCATTTGTGCTATAGAAACCTTATGTCTATTTTATTGCTAATTAAAATATATACAGCTGCAAAAAGAGCCAAATTTACCCTCATCGTAGAAAAGATTCAGAAAAAATGTAACGCACATGCGACAGAGATTAAGCATATGTGTGCACCCATTTGCGCTGAAGAAGATACGCTACATTCTTTACTTAGTTTGATTATTTGATAGAAAAGTCTGCAGACGAAGATAGATTTTGAGCTCTAAAAATACCTCTACTTTGATTATACTAAGATTAGATAAATAGGCGAAGTAATTTTTATATTAGTTTTTTAGTTGCCAATCAATTTGGAGTTCAATAACTTGACATTTATTCAATACTACTGTATAATAAACATGTGTATTTTTTATACACTATGGCAATAAAATTACCTTGTAATAGGTGTATTGGACCCGAGGGCAGTACTCGGCGCCTCCACCATATTTTTGATACGGGGGCGAATAAGGATCGACATGCATAGTAAAGATGGTACCTTTGCTCGGTTAGATACCACCGCTAAGAGTTCATAATTTAGATGCAAACGATAACTTTGCTGCCGAAGACAATGTTGCATTAGCTGCTTAATTTAGGCACTATAACTTCATTGCTATAAGCACGGTTTAGGGAACGCCGGGTAACAGAAGTTCCCCCAAACATGTAAGGGTTATATGGATAAAACAGATTATCAGAAGTCGCTTAGTTATGCTAAATTTCAAGTTATCAAAAAGGCTTTGAATACTATATTAGATAATGTTTTTACTCCTCACTTAGAAATAGTATTTTTTACGCGCTTTAATGGTGTTGTCATACCAGACTACTTGAAAGAATCATACCCTACTCAAATGCTTATTATATTACAGCATCAATTTTTTGGTCTAAAAGTTCTTGAAGATAAGTTTAGCGTCAGTTTGAGCTTTCGTGGAAAACAAGAACAAGTCACTGTACCGTTTTTTGCTATTAGTGAGTTTCATGATAAAATTTCAGGAGATATTTTAGTATTTAGCGTTGATTCTGATAAAGAATACGAAAGTGAAAAATGTGCTGAAAAATCATCAAATGGTAGTATTATATCTATAGATCAACTTTACGATAAGTAGTTGCTTAATTTTATAAATAAAAAATATTGTATCTGTTCAGGATATCGACAAGACCATAGAGTAAAAGTGAGTTTATAACAAATGGTATCATTTGAGTAGCTGACATTAGCTTTCACATAAAAAACGTTATAAAGCGCTTTCATGTTTACCAACTTAGTGCCAATCTGGATCCCAGTGTCTGGGCACTGGGATGACAACAAAGGGGCTACTTGAACAGAGGCTATTTAGGTAACAAGAGGTGACAAGAAAAGAAGCGCTGGTTTCATACGTACCTGAACACTTATCCTGCATGTAATAAACATGATCAAAAAGCTATTCATACAGTACACATCTCTCCGTTAATTTATCAATAAGTTTTTTATCCACGTGGAATCAAAGGGTATAATATCTTATAGCTTATTGTTTACACCTATTTCAGCATAAAAATTATTGTGGGGCTTGATTTTATACATATCACTACACATAATAGGTTTTAGTGTAAATTAGTAATATGCATCCAATCATATACTTACTTAACCTGTTACTTGATCTTTACAGCTTCGTTCTAATATGCTCAATTGCTCTCGATTTGTTGATTAAATTGAATGTAGTTAACATGTATAATGAGATTGTAAGCAGCATAATGCAAACTTTAAACAGACTCACTTATCCTCCACTAAAGGTTATCAGAAGGTATATACAACCATTCAATGGATTAGATTTATCCGTGATGATATTGATAATAGCAATTCACTTTGTAAAATATACAATTACTTATTACTTTAAGTAGATGTTAAAAAAACAGCTAAAATCAGCGATATACTTGTCACTATTAATGTATATATATATATCGGTTTTTAGCTATAATTATAAAGATCCATCCTTAAATACAGCTACAAATCAGGAAGTAACAAATTTGGGCGGAGTAGTAGGTTCATATTTAGCTGATATATTGGTTCAATTTCTTGGACTCGCTAGTATTACAATAGCTACAACCATAGTTTACTTTTTAATTTTCAGAGCATCATTGCTGAAAATTATCTACCTAACGTTAATCAATGTAGCAATATATGCTATATTGTCGCAACTTTCGCTTGGCATTACTGCTAGATACATGCACGGTGGAATAGTCGGTAATGCTCTAATTGACCACTGCCCATTTTACATATTCACAGTAGTAGCATCAATAGGTGTTGTAGGGTTGGTTGGTTGGAAGAGAACAGTTTATTCTTTACTTTTCCTATGCAAAAAAATAGCTTCCTTTTTTGCAAAGTTTCTGTTTTTCAGGTTACGTAAAACTACTGATTATTCAATAGCACCATTAGTAATAGAGGGAAAATATAGAACCACTAGACAACAACCAAAAGAAAGACAGAAAAAAGCTACCGAAGAGATTTTTAAACCACCTTCTAGCGAGTTTGAGTTTCCAAGCATTCACTTACTTTCTAAAGTAGAAGAATCTATGCAGAGAAAACAGTTGAATGCATTAGAGAGCAATAAGAATTTATCTCTGCTCGAACAGGTGCTGAGTGATTTTGGCGTGCAAGGAAAAATTATAAGTGTATGTTATGGACCGGTTGTGACTTTATACAAACTTGAACCACAAGCAGGTACAAAATCTGCAAGAGTGATTGGTCTTGCAGATGATATTGCACGTTCAATGAGTGCACTTTCTGCACGTATTTCAATAATTCGTGGACAAAATGCCATGGGAATAGAATTGCCAAACAAGGAGCGAGAGATTGTAATGCTGCGTGATTTACTTGAATCGCCAGAATACCAAAATGCAAACTTAAATCTTCCAATTGCGCTTGGCAAGGAAATAAGCGGAAAACCAGTTATTGCAGATCTGACTAAAATGCCCCACTTGCTTGTTGCCGGAACTACAGGGTCAGGTAAGTCGGTTGCAATTAACACGATGATTCTGTCGCTTGTTTATCGACTAAGTCCTGATGAATGCAAGATGATAATGATCGATCCAAAAATGCTTGAGCTTTCAATATATGATGCAATACCGCATCTAATAACACCAGTGGTAACAGAGCCAAAAAAAGCTGTTATTGCTCTTAAGTGGATCGTGAAAGAGATGGAAAATCGCTATCGTATGATGTCATATTTAAATGTGCGGAATGTAATAAACTATAATCAAAAAATTACAGAAGCGATGAATAGCGGAATAGAATTGGAACGTGTTGTACAGATTGGCTTTAACTCAACAACTGGTAAACCTTTGTTTGAAAAAATACCGATTAAAATGGAGACATTTCCGTATATTGTGGTGATTGTAGATGAAATGGCAGATTTAATGCTTGTTGCTGGCAAAGATATAGAATGCTCTATTCAACGTTTAGCTCAGATGGCTCGTGCTGCAGGAATACACATCATAATGGCAACACAACGCCCATCTGTAGATGTGATAACAGGTGTGATAAAAGCAAACTTTCCAACGAGAATTAGTTTTGCTGTTACTTCTAAGATAGATAGCCGTACAATACTTGGTGAACAAGGGGCTGAACAATTGCTTGGTATGGGTGATATGCTTTATATGGCTTCTGGTGGCAAGATTATTCGAGTTCACGGTCCATTTGTAAGTGATGATGAGGTGCAAAATATAGTTGATCATCTAAAAACGCAAGGTGAGCCAAACTACATGGAGGAAATCACTCAAGAAGATGAAAATTCTTTCGCGGAATCAGAAGGTGAAACAGAAGATGAAGAGAACGATCTATACAAGCAAGCAGTGGCCATCATTCAGAGAGATCAAAAGGTTTCAACTAGTTACATTCAAAGGCAACTTAGAATAGGCTATAACAGAGCTGCAAATATTGTTGAAAGAATGGAGAAAGAAGGCATTGTCAGTGCTCCGAGTTACTCAGGAAAGAGAGAGATATTGGTAGAATAACCCTTAACTTAAACCAAAGAAAGTTATTTTAAGATCAATAGATTATAATGCACCCCATAAACTAGACCAAAAAAAAATGGTTGATCCGAGTAGGAAGGTAAAGGGGTAAAAGTATGGCAACAAAAAAATATGAACCAGAGTTAAAAGCAAAGATAGCTTTGGAAGCAATAAAAAATCAAAAAAGCACAGCTGAGATATGTAGTGAATATAAAATACCATCAACAAATCTATATGATTGGCGTGATAGAGTATTGGCAAGGTTAAAAGACCTATTTGTTGAAGAAAGTGAAAGTGCGAGAAAACAAAGAATCTTAGCGCAAGAAATAGAAAGTTTACATAAAGTAATAGGAGAATTGACAGTGGAAAATAGCTATTTGAAAAAAAAATTACTGAAATAAGCAAAAAAGATAGAGTAAGGTTTATAGAAAAAGATTCTGATCTGTCAATTAGGAAACAGGCTGATTTATTGGGGATTTGCAGATCTAGCCTATATTATAGGCCTATAATTAATAACGAAAGTGAAGTAGCAAATTTGATTCAAGAAGTATATTTGGCTTCTGATTGCCGTTATGGATATCGTAAAATTACTGCTGAAATCATAGCGAGTGGAGTAGTAGTCAATCACAAAAAAATCTTAAGAATTATGAAAAAAATGAAGATTAGTGGGCTGTATTGTAGAAAAAGATGTAATACAAGTATTAAAGAAAAAAAGCATAAAATATATCCTTATTTACTCAAAGATTTGATTATTTGTAGAGTTAATCAGGTATGGGCTACTGATATAACATATATTATGGTAGAAGGTAAGTTTATCTATTTTGTGGCAATAATGGACTTGTATAGTCGCTATATTATTGCTCATTCATTATCACCATATCTCGATGCTGGATTTTGCCTTTATACTCTCAAAGAAGCTCTAAAACAAGGTAAACCTGAGATTTTTAATAGTGATCAGGGGGTGCAGTTTACTAGCTACAACTTTATTATGGAATTAGAGCGTGCTAATATTAAAATCAGTATGGACCATAAAGGACGTTGCTTCGACAATATATTTGTTGAGCGCTTATGGAGAACTTTAAAGCAAGAAGCTATATATTATTATAGACCAAATAGTATCAGAGATTTAAATCTTATAATAAATGATTTTGTTGCTTGGTATAACTATAGAAGGCGACATCAGACTCTACATTATAAAGTTCCTGCTGATCTTTATTATCATAAACAGTAAATGAATATATTGATAAATACTTTAAATGTGTGTCGACGTATTTATCAACATATTCATTTTAAAAATCGGATCACTTTGAAAAAAATGGTCTAGACAAATGGGTGCATTATACACCCTTAACTAAGCAGATACAAGTAAATAACTAGTAAGTTTTTTCAATCCTGCTCCACAGCAAATTTTAATGCTATGTGAGTAGTTATAGTGCTGTTAACAATTAAAATGACAAAAATTAAGATGGTGATTAGTAGTGTATAAATATTCAAGGATAAATTTTCAAATTGAGTTAGCAATTTGAAATATACAAAAGTTGGCATTATCATTGGCAAAACAAGAATTTGCGACACTCCTGATGCTAAGTTATTTCGACCAATCATTAATGCATTTCCAGTAGCTGAAATATTAATGATTATCAGCGTATTAAATAATAAAGACACTCCAACTGCTATTGAATGTTCAATATTATTGCCTAGAATTGCAAAGCTGAACATGAAAGAAATCACTGAAATCGGTAACCCAAATAACAACCAGTGAGCGAAGATTTTATAAGCAACTATCAGCCTAGAAGAGAGTGGCTGTACAAAGATTTGCTCTAATATTCCATCATGATAATCAGATGTAAATAAATTATTTGTAGAGATCTGCAAAACAAATGTAGCACATATCCATATTAATGTTAATATGACTTCTTGTTTACTGTTGTTTTCAAGTGTATATGAAGATAAAATTAACATTATAATAAAAATACATACTATATAAGTAAGATTATTATTATTTATTACTAATTTTTTTACCGAACTAATCATACCAGGATTTTAAATGTTTATTATAAATTATAGTGTTTACTTTGAGGGTAGTATAATTTTTTGTGTTTACAAGTTATATAAGTTTTAATATATTTTATTGATAATGCTATGGAAAAATTAATAAAAATAAAGTTACCGGAAGATTACGTTCCTTCAGAAAATGAAGAATATATGAACGTAAAACAACTGGAATACTTTAGCTTAAAGTTACAATCAATACTCTCTGAACTGGAGAAACAAGATCTAGAAGATAGTAGTATTTATTCTGATAGAGATAGTGAAAATGGAGAATTAATTAAGCGCCGAAAAGATAGAAAAGAAAAAATTAAGGAGGCGTTGGAAAAAATAAAATTAGGCATTTATGGTTACTGCGATGGAACGGGAGAAGAAATAGGAGTCGAAAGACTTAAAGCTAATCCGCTTGCTATGTATTGTATTGAAGAACAAGAGAGAATAGAAAAAGAAAAGAACGTTTATAACATTAATGATTAGAACTTGTCCGGGAATTCAAGCATATTTCTCTCCTTAACATAACTCTACTCATAGCCAGATATATGAAATTTTCAGTGAGTAAATCTTATTCTTTCGATAGTCTTCTATTCCTAAAGCAAAAGTCCTTTCTACAACCCACCTTCTTGGCTGTACTTTAAACCCCTCATTGGTAGTAGCTAAGGCGGTGTGTCTTTGTTGACTTAGAACCTACATGAAGGCCTTTTGACAATCTCAATATCCATACCATATTCTTCCTTTATATGATTTTTTAAATTTTCTCCTTGGTATCCCATCACATTTTTTTAACTATAGTATATTTTTTTCTTACTTTCCTGTATGATACTCTGGAATAGCTTTCTATTCTTGTCCATTCCCTTTGACTTAGGTCTGCTGGGTGCTTTTTTCTCGTCTTTACCCAGTACTAAAACTTTAGATATTATAGCCTCTTTTACTAATCTCTGGACAAGCTCTAGCTTCGGTAAACTCAGTAGAAGGTTCTTTTGCAAAAAATGCAGCATGTACAGCATTTTTAATAAAAAAACATGCAGCAGGTGCAAATATTGCTGTCGGTACATAGCGCACAGGAGAAGCTATACTAAAAAAAGTAGCAGAAGCGACTATTAAGCAACAACAAGTCAGTATCGTTTGATCACGTAGATAACGTCTATCAACTCCACCGTACTCAGCCATCAACCTTTTAACTTTATCATTGTTACCGTATGGCAGAGTAAGCGTTTTAATCAAATTCATTACACCATTATTAGTGAAATATGGAGCACACTCTATAACTCTGGAGCCATTAACCTTCTGATTAGGATCTGCACCATACTTTAGAAGCAACTCTACATATTTTTCGCGTTTATCGTTGTCACAATTGATTGCTTGATATAATGGACCTCGACCATTTTCATCTAACATATTAGGATTAGCACCATATTTCAAAAGTATTTCCATAGTATGATCATCATCACACAAAAACGCTTCAAACAACGGATTTTTACCATTTTCATCTAACATATTAGGATTAGCACCACATTGTAACAATAACTCTACAATTATGCTGTCGTCGAGAACCATATAATAGTATAACGAAGCTTCATTATGTAATAGCTTTATATTAGGATCAGCACCATTTTCTAAAAGAAGTTTCAAAATACTATAATTTCTTGAATCTTTAGCTTGCATTAAAGCAATAGATAATGGAAAGTAAATATAAATAAGTTTTTCATTGATGTAATCACCAAATCTTCCATCTTTACTGCTTTTGAATTTGGAAAAAAGCTTTTCAAGAAACTTTATATCCTGATTATATAGAGCCCTACTTAAGTAAAACCTCAAATCTCCAGGCGAATTAATTTCATTTAAATTTTCGTCAGTTAGATTTGTAACCTCTTCTATGCTTTCCTTAGTAAGAAATTCATATGCAGAACCTAGCTGCTTAAATTTTTCTTCATTTTGTTTCTTCACAACCTCATTTTTACCTGAATGTTTATCAGGATGATATTTCAAGGCTAATTTTCTATACGCTGATTTAATTTCTTGTTCACTGGGCGCATCGCTTGATTCAAAACCTAATATTTTTAAAGCTTCCTTTCTACCTACAATAAATTCCCCACTGAAACATGTTAAATTAAACGTAACCCAAAATTTCAAAAAGTAAAGCTTTTTATGTCAAATTACGTCTATTTCATAACTGTACAAATATTGTAGATCAGGAAACTTCAGTCCTTGATACTGGAATAACATCTCTATACTACTTAGAGTCAATCTCAATATTAAAAAATTTCTCAAATAGAAAAAAGGCAAAAGGAACCCTGTCAGATACTATCTAGTTTTTAAATTGGCGTTCTTTATTGTCTAATTTGACATCCACTCAATAGATACCATTTTTGCATTTAATTTACAGAATGTAGTCTAAGTACAAACTTGTGAAAGGCTTATGTGTAATGCTTCTCCACATAATCACTAATAATTTCCTTAAATTCTTCAAAAATATTATCACCTTGTAAAGTTTTGAAATATTTGCCGTCTTTGTAGACTGCTGAAACAGGTTTTTCTCCGTATCCAGGCAGGCTGATCCCCAGATTTGCATGTTTGCTCTCTCCAGGACCATTTACTATGCATCCCATAACAGCAACGTTCATATACTCTACACCAGGATTCTTTTTCTTCCATACCGGCATATGAGTTTTTATGTAGCCATTTACTTCCTTAGTTAATATACGAAAACGATCGCTACTTGTGCGTCCACAACCAGGACATGAACTCACCTGAGGGTTAAAGTAGCGCAAACCTATAGACTGCAGTATTTCCTGACATACTACCACCTCATTAGTGCGTGATTCACCAGGGCGCTGAGTTAAAGAAGCCCGGATAGTGTCTCCAATACCATTTTGCAATAAATAAGTAAGCCCTGCTGTGGTATTTACTACGCCTTTGTTACCCATACCAGCTTCGGTTAAACCCAAATGCAGCGCATAATTGGAAGATTGTGCAAGTGCCGTATAAACTAAAATTAAATCTTGCACTCTACTGACTTTACATGAAATGATTATTTTCTCTGCATTAAGGCCAATCTTTTCAGCTTTTTTTGCACTACCAAGAGCAGACATTACAAGCGTCTTACGTAATATAACATCAGAAGTTTTTGGATTACTAGACAAGGAGTTTTCATCCATTAATTTTTGTGAAAGGTACTTATCAAGACTACCCCAATTTACTCCAATTCTGACAGGAAGATCATGCGTTATTGCATACTCTATAATTTTTTCAAATTTTTCATCACGTTTATCACCAAAGCCTATATTACCTGGATTTATCCTAATTTTACCCAGAATTTTAATGTTGTCTGGATAATCCTGAATCAGCCTGTAGAGCTCATATTGTCCACAGCCTACTAATATCTTACCATCAAAGCCTTCTTTATTTATTTCCTCTACTATATAAGGTATTGCTTTTGCTACTTCCTCTGAGTTCAAAGCAATTCGCACCAATTCTGAACCTGCATGCGCTAGTTCTATTACTTCTTTTGCATATTTCTGAGCACTGCTTTTTATGTTGTCAGAATCTATATGTGCACCAAGTGCCATGGATTGAACAACTATAGGATTATTTCCACCTATCTTCACTTGTCCAACTTTTACAGTATGAGTTTTATGCCTGGAAACCGGCGATGACTCATATGCATCATCACTCAATGTCAGGTCTCTATCTAGCATATTATTAATCGCGACACTATTTTACTGTGTCAACTACACTGCCAAATGAACTTGAACCATTTAAACTATTTTGTGGTGTTCTATTTAGATCAGTAATAGAATCATGAGAGCACGTTCTTCTTGATGGACTTTCTTTTATAGTAACATTTATAGGGGAAACTTTTTTTTCTCGTGTTGAAGTAACTTTTTTCCCTTTTTGTTGTTCACTTTTATGCTGCTTACTTTCATACTGAGAAACTGGCTCTTGATCTATAAATACAGCACCCTTTAAACGTGCAAGATTAATACCATGCTGATTGATCATAGCATCCTCCCCATCTTCAACTATGCAAGCTCCCACGTTGTTTGGCTCGTTATCAAGGCTAGCAATTTTTTTTTCTTTTAATTTTTTGATTAGATCTTCTTTATTTATAGCTAGATCTTGTAACTTTCTTTTCTTGAGAATCTCCCTACGCTTTTCATATAGTTTATATGAATCAGCAAATTCCTCATCTGCATGAAAATTTGTACCACCAGGATTACCAGGAGGTATGTACCTTTTACTAAGCTTCACTTTAGACTTAGCTTCAACATTATGTACAGTAAAGAAACTAGAAACCAAAAGTATTAATATAAATAAAACTTTAGAAAAGATCTTAAGCATACTATAGTGAATATTGTGCTTTAAAAGATACCAATTAATAAACTTCAAGTAAATCAGAATCTCTACTAACTTTATAATACAAACATCTTTCTAAAAAATTTACTACCAAAACCTGCAAAATCTAAAAGAAGTGGAAGGTGTTACAAATTTTGTAACACCTTTTCAAGAAGAGGTTAGCACTTTTCTAAGCTATTATTTAGTTTTTCAGCACTATCGACACTAAACTTCTCATTTGTTGGTGTATCTTTAGATGAGTCGTTTTTCTTTTCCCTATCAAGCTTAACTCCTTGATAAATACAGAATGCAACGAAACTAGTTACTGCTATTGCAGCAACAGCACTGACTATGGCACAAATTAGTAGTGTTTTTTCTTGATCTGCTACTGTTTCTGTCAAATCTGCAATTTGTCCCGTGTGATCAGATACTGTTTTAGATAGTCCTGGGTTTTCCTCGTCCCCTAGTACGATTTTTCGTACATCTTCAAACTGCTTAGTACCAACCTTGTCTTTTAATGCACTAAAAACTTTTCCAAACTGCTCAACATCTATCTTTTGAGCTTCTTGCCACTCTTTTAATGCACTAAATACCTCTTCAAACTGTTTAGCATCTATCTTTTGAGCTTCTTGCCATTCTTTTAATGCGCTAAATACTTCTTGAAACTTTTTAGCATCAATATTTTGACTTTCCTGCAATGCTGTTACATCCGATTTATCAAAACCGAATACAAATTTGGTTATACCCATTTTTAACCCCCTAGCTAATTAATATATTACTATTGTACGTTTTTAGTAGTTAATTTAGTATTAAACACTATACAACTGGGATCCAATAAGAAATATCTGGTCATGCGCTGGAACTTTTGAATTCCAGTTATGCAAGAGATCTATAATGCACCCATTTGTCTAGACCATTTTTTTCAAAGTGATCCGATTTTTAAAATGAATATGTTGATAAATACGTCGACACACATTTAAAGTATTTATCAATATATTCATTTACTGTTTATGATAATAAAGATCAGCAGGAACTTTATAATGTAGAGTCTGATGTCGCCTTCTATAGTTATACCAAGCAACAAAATCATTTATTATAAGATTTAAATCTCTGATACTATTTGGTCTATAATAATATATAGCTTCTTGCTTTAAAGTTCTCCATAAGCGCTCAACAAATATATTGTCGAAGCAACGTCCTTTATGGTCCATACTGATTTTAATATTAGCACGCTCTAATTCCATAATAAAGTTGTAGCTAGTAAACTGCACCCCCTGATCACTATTAAAAATCTCAGGTTTACCTTGTTTTAGAGCTTCTTTGAGAGTATAAAGGCAAAATCCAGCATCGAGATATGGTGATAATGAATGAGCAATAATATAGCGACTATACAAGTCCATTATTGCCACAAAATAGATAAACTTACCTTCTACCATAATATATGTTATATCAGTAGCCCATACCTGATTAACTCTACAAATAATCAAATCTTTGAGTAAATAAGGATATATTTTATGCTTTTTTTCTTTAATACTTGTATTACATCTTTTTCTACAATACAGCCCACTAATCTTCATTTTTTTCATAATTCTTAAGATTTTTTTGTGATTGACTACTACTCCACTCGCTATGATTTCAGCAGTAATTTTACGATATCCATAACGGCAATCAGAAGCCAAATATACTTCTTGAATCAAATTTGCTACTTCACTTTCGTTATTAATTATAGGCCTATAATATAGGCTAGATCTGCAAATCCCCAATAAATCAGCCTGTTTCCTAATTGACAGATCAGAATCTTTTTCTATAAACCTTACTCTATCTTTTTTGCTTATTTCAGTAATTTTTTTTTCAAATAGCTATTTTCCACTGTCAATTCTCCTATTACTTTATGTAAACTTTCTATTTCTTGCGCTAAGATTCTTTGTTTTCTCGCACTTTCACTTTCTTCAACAAATAGGTCTTTTAACCTTGCCAATACTCTATCACGCCAATCATATAGATTTGTTGATGGTATTTTATATTCACTACATATCTCAGCTGTGCTTTTTTGATTTTTTATTGCTTCCAAAGCTATCTTTGCTTTTAACTCTGGTTCATATTTTTTTGTTGCCATACTTTTACCCCTTTACCTTCCTACTCGGATCAACCATTTTTTTTTGGTCTAGTTTATGGGGTGCATTATAGTGTTAACTTAAGTAGAGATGGAGACATTAGACTTCTTACATGAATTACAGCGTATGAAACCATTATTGGATTTCAGACTGGCTGGTTATGCAAGAAATCTAATATCTATCGAAGAGTCAGAAACTTTTATAACTTACCTTTAATCAACCTAACCCATGCGTGCCAGTCTCTCTCACCAAGATTGCTTTCGAAAGACAGAAGATCCTTTACGGCTTTTGAGCAAATTTCTTCACTTGGAATTGACAACTCCCTATTCATTGCTAGCGTCAGGCATTGAGTTTTACAAGCTTGCTCTAAGTGATACGTATAAAACATTGCTTCTTGTATAGTCTGACCACATGTTATAGATCCATGATTGCGCATTAACATTACAAAATTTTCTTTCAAATCAGCTATTAATCTTTTTCCTTCTGTATCATCAAGTGCCAGGGAATTATAATCATGGTAAGATACCTTATTATAAAAGTGCAGCGCCCACTGACTTATTGGGAGTAATCCATCCTTGAGAGAAGAAACTGCTACAATAGAAGGTGTATGTAGATGAAAAATTGCTTGAATATCTTTCCTTGCTTGATAAATGAAGCCATGGATTACATAGCCAGTTTTATTATATTGATATTCTTTGCCTTCAATTATATTCCCATCAAACGATACTTTCATCAATGAACTTTCATCTACTTCATAAAAACGTATACCAAACGGATAAACATAAAATGACTTTTTATCTTCAGAACGTACAGAGAGATGAGTATACGTATGATCATCTAATTTAAGATAAGATAAAATTTGATAGGCGTTAACTAGGTCTCTTTTCAACTCACTATTTGTTAATAACATAGCTCTTGACTAAAATTTTCTAAAGATTTATACGTGAAAAAAAGTTTATTACAAACTAAAAGGTGAACCTACATTAAAATACTAAGCACTTTTATTTGCCTTAGGTGATTAGAGGTTACATTTCTAGATTAAATAGTATTTTAACTATAAAAACGACTTTTTATGTAATATTTCATATGTTTTAAAGCCTCGTTTTTATGTTATTATAAGTGTAGGTTTTAATATTAAAAATAATATGGTAAATATTGACATAAAAAAACAGCTAACAAAATTTTTCATATATATCACTGGTCTTCCAGGAAGTGGTAAACTTTCTACAGCAATAGTATTATCTAGTATGATAAATGCAGTAATTGTAAGTGGACTTGAATATAATCAAACTTCCAAAGAAGCTCGAGATAGAATATATAACACTACACATGTTATGTTTCAGGCAATAGAAGCCTATCCTATTGACTCAAAAAATTATATATTTGTTGATGAATTAATTAAAAATAATGATTACAACATAAGAATATATAACTCAGTAGTAGAACTTAGTAAAAAAATGAGCACAAACCTATAGTACTTAGGTGCAATCCATTGATATTACAAGAGCGTACTATATCAAAAAAGCAAAGAAAAAATAGGAAGGTTACTAATATAAATAGTATTAAATTTAGGGAGGAAGATTTATTTGTACCACAAAATGCTATAGAGGTAGAAAATTCAAATATGAGTATAAAAGAAGTAGCAGAAGAAATAGTAAGTCAGATGTACAAACTTGGCCGAATTAATAGTGTTTACGCAATAGGCAACGATTTCATATACTGAGGCTCATTTAAATATAGAGCCTCAACTCCATTTAATTTTTGTTTATTTTTTAGTCTATAACGGACTAATAGCCCTGCATGGCTAGCATCCAACTTTGGTAAACTGCAATCCATATATGTAATGCAGTGCGTTTCAGGCTGGAGTTCACTTACTACAGCAGGATTTGATAGCGGTAACAAATTGAAATCAAATAACTGCGTATAAAACTTTTGATCATCTTCGATTATAGCTTTAATATTTTTTTTGCTATTTGCACAAAGTAGCGATATTGCATATGCTTGAGCTTCCAGCGCACTAACCCCATATAACGGCTTATTTGTAGCAAGATTTATACCTTGTGCAGTTGATATACCAACTCTGATTCCAGTAAAACTTCCTGGTCCAACTATCACTGCTAAATGGTCTATTTTATCGTAGCTGTAATTATGCTTACCAAACAAAGTATTCAGTATTTGAAAAAATGATTCTGCATGACTATTGTTTGCAGAATTGCGTTCTACAAAACAATTACCATCGTAATCAATTACTGCTATTGAACTACCAGCACCTACAGTATTAATTGCTAGAATGGACATCACTTAAGCTTATCATAGAGCTTTGTAAACATCATAGTGAACGCACCGTTACCCATAACATTTGCTGAAGTTATTATTGGGTCAAACACTATATACAATGCTGTAATTAATGAAAGCATCTCTGGGGAGAATTTAAGATACTTCTCAAGAACGGGCAACATTACCATAATCCCTCCCGCTGGAACTGCAACAATAGCAAATTTAAATAACAGAAAGTAGAGAAGGAAAGTCACATAGTCTGTTGCAGACAATGCACCACCAAAAGTCATTATCATTGATAGTATTATAATAAAAAAGCAATCACCTACTAAATGAAAGCTAGCGGTTATTGGCACAACAGACGATGCTATATCATGCTGCTTTACATTTTTTTTGCTTCCTTCAAGAGTAAGCGGCATAGCTATATTACTAGACATTGTGCTCATTGCAGTAATAAATGCTGGTATCATATTACCTATACTAGCTATCCAGCTTGTGATCTTGAACGAATTTGCTGCTCCATATAAGAGAAAAACATAAAGGTAGGTTGCAGATGATATAATAATAAAAATTATTGAGTAATCCTTAAATATTATGGGTAAAACCTGATCATGTTCCATTTTTAAAGCAAGACCAAGTACAAACATTGGAATAATTGGCGTCAAAAATGTCTTCAAAATAAAGAGAGTTAAATCTAACATTTTGTTCGAGAGCTCTTTGCTTTTTTTTGGTAATATTGTGGACACTAATATGCTTAACACAAATCCACAAGCAAGGGCATAAAAATTAGAAAGCAATGCAGGTATCCTAAATGACCATAAAGGAACAATTGTTTCTTCATATGTTATATCTTGTATTGAATAAGTGTTTTGTGTGATGAAATGCCCAACAGAATAAGCTATTAAACTTGAAGCTAGATTCGACAAGAAAATCGTTATAATAAGTAACAATATAAACTTTATAGCCGACTGCTTAAGATTGTTAACACTACTAAAGATTAATGCAAAAACAATAAAAGGCATTATAAATAGTAAGATCTCTTTTATACTAAGGCTTATTGAATACAAGAAGGTTTTCACTTCCATTGGAACTAGATGACCAAAGAATACAACCGAAGTGATAACAGCAAGTAAGGTTAGTAATTGTAACATATTCTAATATAGCGATACCCTATGGAAATACATATGATAAATTAGCTGCTAAGTAAAGTAAAACTGCCTAGAATATTTGCATTACCTTCTAGTACTTGAATGAGATTTCAAATTACAACGTTTCCACAAAGTATATAATTAACATCCACACCTTTGGTCAAGTTCCATTCACGCTTTATTACATTATATTCCATACCAGTCATATCTTGTAGTGTTACATTGTTCTCTCTTAGATGATTTGCAATTTCTGATGGCTTGAGAAATTTATTCCAATTATGTGTGCCTTTTGGCAGCCAGTTTAATATGTACTCTGCGCCGACTATTGCAAGACAGAAGGATTTAATAGTTCTATTTATCGTCGATATAAAAATTAGCCCTTCTGGCTTCAACAGCTCTATTGCTTTTTTCATGAAAAACTCTAAATTATCGACATGTTCAACCACTTCCATCAACAAAACCACGTCATACTTCTTGTCATTGCTTAGCTCTTCAATGCTAGTGTGTGTGTATTCTATATTTAACCCTACTTTCTTCGCATGCGACTGTGCCACTTTTATGTTTTCCTCACATACATCTATTCCTGCAACGCTAATACCAATACGCGCCATTGACTCTGACAAAATGCCACCACCACAACCAACATCGAGCAATGATAGTTCTTTTAAATCGCATTTTTTTAATTCTTTTATTTTCTCAACGATGTATGATACTCTCACAGGATTCATCATGTGCAATGGCTTGAACTTGCCATTCTCATCCCACCATTCACCTGCTATTTTAGCGAATTTTGATATTTCATCTTCATTATAAGTTTTTGTGGTTTTTTTCTTGCTAATATTGCTAAGTTTATCAAGGCGTTCTTTATGTCTACTTTCTTTTGAAAATTCTGTTTCGAGGAATTGTTTGACTATGTCTTTTGCTAATCCACTCGCAGTAAACCCTGCACCAAGACAAAGTATATTCGCGTTGCCATGCTCGCGAGCTAATTTTGCGATCTCAACACTATTACATAAAGCAGCGTAGATTCCTTCAAAACGATTTGCCACAGTACTCATGCCCAAACCTGTACCGCAAATTAATATTCCATAATTTGCTTTTTTGTTTGTTATATCTTCTACAACTTCAGCAGCATAGTCAGGGTAGTCTACACTCTTTTGTTCAGCAGTGCAGCCACGGTCTATCACTGTATAATCTAAAGTTTCCAAGTAAGTCTTTATTTCTGATTTTAGTTCATAACCTGCGTGGTCTGAAGCAACTGATATCACATCTGACATATAAGAAATTGCAACTTAAGGGTATTTATATGGGTAATTTATTTTGAGCTTTTTGTCAAGCTCTCCTGATCTTTCTGAATAAATTTCGAGTCAGATATGCATAAATTCTATATAATTTTTATCCTACCACTACTCATTCGGTAAAATGGATCATATAGATATTATAAAGTCAAAATTATTGTTGTCCGACATAGTAGGAAAAAAAGTTAGGTTAATAAAAAGAGGAGATAGTTTTGTTGGACTCTGCCCATTTCATAACGAAAAAACTCCATCTTTTTCGGTCAGCAATGTTAAGGGCTTATATTACTGTTTCGGTTGCTCAGCTCATGGTGATGCGTTTGAATTTATTTCACAAACTGAGGGCTTAAGTTTTAAGGAAGCGTTGGAAAAATTGGCATCTGTTGCAGGTGTTGAGTTACCCAAAAACCTCAGCTTTGCTAAAGAAAATGACAAACTGTTTTCAGCACTGAATTTAGCTGCAAGTTGGTTCGCGCAGAAAAATCGAGGTGTTATGGCTTATTTAAGGCAGCGCAAGATCTCACTCAAAATCATAGATAAATTTAAGATAGGTTATGCACCAAGTTCTGGCTTGAAGGAATATTTGAACTCCTCTGGTATTAAAGACGAGATTTTGATCGATGTTGGGTTAATAAATAAGAATTTTCGTGATTATTTCTATGATCGGCTGATATTTCCTATACACAACATCACGGGCAAAGTTATTGGTTTTGGCGGACGTGCGCTGAACTCTGAGCAACAGCCGAAGTATCTAAACAGCCCAGAGAGTCAGCTCTTTAAGAAAAGAGAAAATTTATATGGATTAAACTTTGCTTTGAGTGAAATACGCAAAAAACAGCATCTATTTGTTGTTGAAGGATATATGGATGTAATAGCACTACATCAAGCGGGAATTAGCAATACAGTTGCTCCGCTTGGTACCGCAATTTCTGCAGAGCAGATAAAAAATCTTTGGAAACTTGCTAAAGAAATTTCTATCTGTATGGATGGCGATAGTCCTGGATGTCATGCTGCTATTCGAATTGCAGAACTTGTTCTGCCGATACTGGAGCCTGGATACACATTGAAGTTCGTGACTTTGCCAAGCAACAAGGACCCATACGATATATGCAATGAACTAGAATATAAGACGGAAGATGTACTATCCGCTTTTAACCGCTCAACAGAACTGCACTCTGAATATTTATGGCATCACATGATTGGTAGCAATTTGCAAAATTATGAAAAATTTGCTCCGGAAAAATATTCAATTCTTGAGCACAAGTTCATGAAATATGTCAATGCTATCGGTAACAGCAGTATTAGAAGGTATTATAGAGATTATTTTTACAATAAGGTCAGTGAATTAAGAAGAAACTTTAAAAAGCTGATTTTTAATAGCAAAGCAACAAAAGGTGAGTATCTTTACAATAAATCTCCAGAGCTAATTGAAGCAGAGCAAAATCAGGCCATAATTTTGCGTATAGCCGTAGAATTTCCTGAAATTTTGAACCGTCCTATATTTTTTGAGCAATTTTCTCATTTCGAATTTACTAATGAGATGAAAAAATTACAACAGTGCGTAATTAATATGGTAACTAGTGAGAGCAACTTTAATAAAGAAATTCTGCTACAGGAGTCTAGTGTTATAAAGTTTATATTTGAAAAAACTAGCGTACTAAATAGTCAATTAAGTGAGAAGAGATCGGCAGAAACTGTCTGGAATAACATAGTATTACGGAAAGAATTAAATATATTACAAGAAGAAAAAATTAAAGCAAGGCTGGGCGGTAATTTTGACTTAGAGGAAAGGCTAATAGAACAAATAAAGCAAATAGAGGATAGTATACAAGAAATGCAAATGGAATTTATTCAAAAGTAGATGGCTTAAGATGTTCAAAATTATTAGAAAAACACTGTATTAGTATTTGCTTAAAATAGCTTATTCTAGTATATTTCTGGTTTGTTCAACTACGATAAGTGTTTTCATTTCTTCCTCTTATTATCTTTCTAGCCTTATACCTTGGAAGTGGTATTTATTTTTCTTTTATCGGACTTGGTAATCCTCTTCATCAAATTTCACCGTTAGTTTGCTTATTACCAGCATTATTTTTTGCTATTCTATTCAATAAAAACAAAATTCAGCATAGCGTTGATACTCTTATAAAAGGTATGGGGAATAAAACTACTCTTACCGTGTGTTTGATTTTTCTCCTTGCTGGGGCATTTTCTACTGTTACTCAATCGCTTGGTAGTATAAATGTTATTGCTAGCTTAACTATTTGCTTTCTTCCAGCACAATTATTACTTCCTGGAATGTTTTTAATTTCTGCGTTTATTGCAAGTGCAATAGGCACATCAATCGGAGTTATTGCACTTATAACACCAATAGCTGTGAATCTAGCACAAAATGGAGCTTTTGATTGTGCGGTGGGCGTTGGAGCTGTGATAGGTGGGTCTATGTTTGGCAGCAACCTTTCAATGATATCTGACACTACTATTGCTGCTACTTCTTCACAAGGAGCTTCAGTAAAGGATAAAATAAAACTCACTTTCAAGACAGGATCTGTTACAGGTCTTATAATACTTATTTATCTAGTAATAATTTCAAATAGTACAGAAGTTGTTTCTATCTCAAGTCTGAATTATTTATCCATAGTCAAAATTATCCCTTATATATCTTTAATAATTATGGGTTTATTTGAAATAAACACACTGGTAACATTAGCTGTTAATATGGTTGTTGCTGGAATATTAGGAATAGCTTTTTTTGATTATTCTATTATTGATTATTCTCATGATATATGTAGGGGTTTTAATAAGATGAATGAGGTAATGATATTTATTCTTTTCAGTAGTGGATTAAGCCACTTAATGTACGAATATAGTCAGAAAAAGATAGATAAATTCACCGATGAGGTGAATCTCACAAGAAGTCAAGCTGAACTTATGATTGCAGGAATATCATCTATGTTTACTATTTTAGTTTCCAGCAATGTTGTTGCTATTTTATTAACTAGTAATATTGCGAAAAGACTTGCACAAAGATATAACATTGCACCACACCGTAGTGCGTACTTATTAGAGATATTTACTTCTATCACAAAAAGTATCTTACCTTATGGTTCTCACGTATTACTAGCAAGCAGCATTGCCTCTCTGTCACCTATCATCGTACTAACAAAAGTATATTATTGTTTTGTTTTTGCAGCAGTTGCAATAAGTGAAATAGTGATTAATGGCAGACGTCATGCGGTTGTAGCTCCTCAATTACCATAAACAACTCTTCTGTAGCTTTGTGGAAATTATGCTAACTGATTATGCTGTAAAGTTGAGCAATATTAATATATAAATTAATCTGTTGTTGGAATAATTCTAAACCTTCATTTTCACAACTCATTTTTCTACAAATTTTCACTCAATTTGTTAATAAATTGACAATTATTACAATATTTGCTAAAATGTTTATATGTCAGTACCGTGCTTTCATAAAGATGTGGTATTAGTGGTATAATCAAAAATGTATAAAAATAGTGGAGAAACAAGTGCCTGATTATTATGAAATATTAGGAGTAAAAAGAGATGCTACTCACGATGAGATAAAAAAAGCATATCACAAATTGGCACTTAAGCTTCATCCAGATAAATTATTGCATAAGGAAGCGCAAGAGTTAGATAGGTTAGAGAAAAAAAAGAAGGACGGAGAGCTACTATCACAGTCGGAAGAAGGTCAAATGGCTGAGCTTAAAGAGAAATTGGGAAAATTCAAGCAAATATCAGTAGCATACAACGTGTTATCTGATAAAGCAAGCAGAAACCAGTACGATATGGGAGAGGATTTTAGTCAACAAACTTATGAGAGGAAGTCTCCATGGGAAGAAGAATTTAGAGAGATTCTTAAAAAATTTTATGAGCTAGAAAAAAGGCAACTTGAACTTATTGCAAGAATCAAACAACATAACACTTTTTTAGAAATATTTAATGTATATAATCATAAATATATCAAGTTAGAGAAAGAGAGAAATGAGAAGGTTAAACAGCAAATAAATGGAATAAACAAAATTGAAGAAATTAATGAATTAGATATAAGATATTATTCCACTTGTGTAGATTTGTGCTACAAGATCCATTCAGGTGCATTTGAAGAGTGTTCTTCTATAGTAAGGGAAGTTACAATCGCTCCTGATGACATTATATCTTTAGTGCAAATTGCTATTGCATACGATCATGTGGAAATTTTTAAGCTCTTTGAAGAAAGGACAAAAATATCATCAAACGCCATCTTAAGATATGCTTCCGAATGCAAATCTGAAAAGTTTTTTGATTATTTTTTAAGTAGATACTTAGATAAACTAGATGTCAACTATAAAGATGAAGAAGAAAATACAGCTTTACATCATGCATTAGAATGGTTTGTTTGGGATGAATCGAAGAAATACCAAGGTTTTGTCGAGTCACTTCTTAGTAAAGGTGCAAAGCTTAATACTAAAAATCACGAAGATAAAACTCCATTTGATCTCTTGGTTAATTATGCTAAACAATTTTCTTCTAAGGAAGAAGCAATAGAAAGATTGAATAATGTTTTGGTGGTGCTCGGTTGTTGTAAAGCCGATGAACTGAAAAAACTAGAAGGTACTCCTGCGTTAAATAAACTGGTAGAACTTGCTGCCAAGTATCGTTTCGAAGGAATTTTCGACCTCTTGGCCAAAAATAACATACAGATTTCAAATTTAAGTGATGAAGACGGTAACACAGCTTTACATTATGCCTTAAAAGAGGTTAGTTATAACCATTATGAATATGAAAGTTTTGCTAGATTCCTTCTAAGTAAAGGTGCAAGGCTTGATGTTAAAAATAAAGAAGGTGAAACTCCATTTGATCTCTTGGTTGGCTATGTCAGAAAGTATTTTAGGGATTGGCTTTATAGTAAGAGGAATGATGATAATGGAATTTTTAATTCTCTCTTTGATTCTTTGTATAATCCACTGCAAAGGTTAGATTTAGTTGTGAGGTTACTTGGTAGAGATAAAGTTATACCGGAAGGTTTAAATGGTACTCCTGCGTTGAATAGATTAGTAGATACTATTGTTGAATGTAACCATAAAGAAGCCCTAGCTCTCCTAGTTGAAAATAACATAAAAATTTCAAGTATTACTTTAAAAAATATCGTGACAAGCGATTGCAATGAAGAGATTTTTGATTGCTTTTTACATAAAAATAAAATTGACTATCAAGATGAAAGTGGGGATACAGCTCTACATCATGCTTTAAGAAAGTTGCACTCCGATAAGTCAATGCTTTGCAAAGTTGAATCACTTGTGAGTGCAGGTGCGAGATTTTATGTTAAAAATGACCAAGGTGAAACTCCGTTTGATCTCTTGGTTGAATATGTTGAGAAGGGGTTTTATGGTCAAGCGTCAAGGTTAAGTTATGCTTGGAAGTTGCTTAACAAATGTGAAAATATAAGAGAGTTAAAATATAAAGATGGTACTCCTGCATTAGATAAACTAAATGAGCTTCGTATTAAGTGTAGTAATACTTCTATCATAGTTGCTTCTATGTTAGCAGTAGTAGGAGTTGCTTTAGGAGTAGCTATTGCAGTCTACTCAGGAATGTTAGCGGTAGGGATAGGAATTGGAGTTTGTTGTCTTGTTGTTGCTGCAATCACATATCATTATAGTAGTCCCGCAAATTTACTTAAAGATAGCAATGCTGAAGTTGCAATTAATCAAATGGCATTAGTAAAATTATAACTTAAGATCAGAAGAAATGGCAGATCAAGTTTAATAATGTTAATTCAGTAATATATTTAGTAAAATCTAAAACTAAGAAAATTCTATACTTGCAACTCTGTGAGATGCTGGTGGTATCTATCTTACTTTCTTGATAGGAATATAGATGACAAGAGATAGGCGATAGAATTGCAAAGAGTTTGCAAATATTAGTTATTATTTGTAGAATATAGAGAAATTAGTAGAGATTTTAATAGTATGCCATCCGTTACTTTTATTTTACCTGATGGAAGTAAGAAAAGTTATGAAGCTGCAGAGGGAGAAACTCTTCTTAATTTAGCCCATAGAAGTGATCCAGATCTGCTTGAAGGTGCATGTGAAGGTTCTCTTGCTTGTTCTACATGCCATGTGATTGTTGATCCAAAATTTTATGATGTTGTAGAAACACATAATCCTATATCTGATGAGGAAAATGACATGCTGGATCTAGCTTTCGGTTTAACAGAGACATCGAGGCTTGGATGCCAAATAAAAATCACAAAAGATATTGACGGTTTGTGCGTAACCGTGCCCAGAGGTACAAGAAATATATCATTAGATAAATAAGAGGATAATGCGTAAAATTTTTATCTATATTCTCATCTTCTTACCTTTGTTTATTCCTCTAGCGTATAGTGGTTTTTGGTATTTTTCTGCATTTAAGGTAAAAAGTCTTTTAACTGATTACATTAATGACGAAAAAGTTGATATTTCACATGATTTTAGCGGATTTCCTTTCAACCTAGTTTTTCGTGTAACGAATCCAAAATTTTCTAATGAGCAATTAACTGTTTCATCTGAAGCTTTAGTGATAAAAAACAGATTATTTGATAAGTCAGTATATATCTATATACCAAGCAATGAAGTCAACATTGCTGTCCGTAGTGATGAGAAAAAGAATATAAAGTGTCACACACACGTGAGTAGCCACTCTGTTGTTAAACTAAATGATTTACTATCTTCATTAAAATTCAACAGAAATAGCACTGTAATAGACTATATAGATACATTTCGTTACGAAGATTATGGATTAAAATGTGATATTTTAGAAAATCAGCAAAGTGTTATAACTGAAGTGAATGATAAAAGTAATTACATTCAATTTCACTTTGATAAAGAACTGAATGAAAATACTAAACTAGAATTTGATTTTTATACTTACCGTTATAAAAATACTGCAAGTCCTGAAAATTACCTTAGTGTCGACGCTAAATTAGATTATGAATTTGTAAACCATATTTCAGCTTCTAAGATTAATTTCAACATAGAAAAATTTTTGATTGAGAGTAATAACTTTTCTATTGCTGCGAATGGTGGAGTAAGTAATTACAATTTAGTTACATCTTCATTTGAAGATAAAATTAATGTAGCCATATCAAATTATAAAGAATTAATTTCGTTTGTGACTAATGATTCAAAGACTGCAGATAAATTGGAAAAATCAATATCTTCCTTATCAGAAAAAATCACTAATAACGACATTCAATTTTCAATAAAGTACGACAATAATGTAGGTTCAGGCTTTATTGGAAAATTATCCACTACTGATTTTATCACTCAATTCACCAAAAATGAGAATAGTAATTAGCTTACTTTTTACATTGATATTTCATTTAAGCATAAATGCTTTTACTTTGGATGATAAACTAAGAGATGAAAGCATGGAAGAGCGAGCAAGTAACTTATTTACAGTAATAAAGTGTCCTGTATGCTCTGGTGAATTATTATCCGAATCTGAGTCTCAAGTTGCATATGGTATGCGCAAGGAAATTCGCAAGAAGATCAGTGATGGATATACTAACGAGCAAATAATTTCAGAGTTAAAAAATTCTTATGGAGATTCAATTATCATTGTACCACCTGTAAAATCTAGTACCTACATTTTATGGTTTATTCCTCTTATAATTTTTCTTATTGGATGTTTTCTAATACGAAAATCAGTTCAGAAAATAGATAAGGTAGTAAAAAGATAACTATAGAGTAAAAGTGAGTTTATAACAAATGCAAGTAGCTACTATACGAACATTTGAGTTTAGATCAAAGATTGTAAGGTTAAATCTTCCATCCAAATAACCACGCACTCTACTTGCTTATCTGGGTAGACTTCTTGCACTAAGGTTTTATAGATCAACATTTGCTTTTTTATTTCATTTGATGAGGAAATAGAAACGTTATGGTGTGATTTATAGTCAATTATGATTGCTTTGTCTTCTGTTATGCACAGTCTGTCTAGCCGCACTAATACTGGTTTTCCGTCAATTGTTCCACTAAGTGGAATTTCTGATTTGCCCTCCAAGTCGAACAGGTAATCATATTTTTCATTAAAGGTTAATATTTTGCTGTAAATTTCATCCTTATCTTCACTAGTGTTTATGCTATCAAGATATTTCCTAACCCAATTTTTTCTCCTGTCTTTCTCTATTTTGGGCATATATTGCAATATACTGTGAATTATTAAGCCTCTTGCATAGCTGTCTGTTGTCCCAATGCTCCTTTTTGTCATTCTAGCACTCTCATCTGTCATTCCAGTACTTGACACTGGACTCCCGATACAATGTTGAACACTTTTTTTTTGCCTTTCGAGAGCGAGTTCTTTCAGCCGAAACACTACATGCACGTTATCATCATCAACTTCAATGCGTTGAACTAATTTTCTTATTATATCAAGTTTAGTTTCCCAATCCGCCTGATTAAGTTCCAACTCAACCTCAGAGGAAAAACTTTCTACACTACTTGTGATAAAATCTAATTCCCTCTGTAGCCTCTTTTCATCGACCATTTCTTCCCTTTGATCTCTAATTCCTTTTAACTCCTTTGCCATGCTCTCAACTTCTAAGTCATATTTTTCCTTCGTTATATGACCTCTTGCATATACATAAGCTAATCTTTCTATACCTTGTTCTATTTTATTTGCACGCTTTTCAAGTTCATCCTTTGCCTCTGTACTTTCATGTTTCACGAGTCTGAGCTGATATTCCTTAGTCATTGCTTCTGGTTCTTTGAGTACCATCTTTACTTCTTCCCATACTGCTTCTTCTAGTATATCAACTTGTATTGATTTGCTGTTACACACTCTATTCCCACCAAAACGATTTGCATCCGTTCCAGGGCATCGATAGTAACTTCTTCCTCCTTTAACATTACTCATTCCATAATAAATGTATTTACAACACTGACACACCATTAGCCCTTGTAATAGGTACCTTCTCCCACTTCGTTGCATTCTTGCTCTTTTTCTATTTTCAGATAGTTGCTCTTGTACTATATCAAATTTCAACTATATTTGGTATTTCTATATGAATCCAATTCTTTTTCTCAGTTTGATAAATGGAATAACTTTTTTTCCTCACTTTCCATATTGCTCTCACTTCTTTTTTTATTGATTCGTTTTACCAAATGCTGCTTGTCCTTTGTATGCTGGATTCCTCAACATTCTACACACTGTACCTGAATGCCAATTTCTTCTGCCCTTTGGAGCAGTAATATGCCTTCTTGTAGTTTCTTTTAAGCTCTGACCTATCCACTCAAACAGTTTACGCACTACTTTTGCTTCCTCTTCTTCAACTTCAAACTTTGCTTCTTCTCTGACTACATGCTTTATATAGCGGTATCCATAAGCCCATTACACTTATACACCCTTTCCTTGCTGCATGGAGTTTTCCCCTTCGACTTCTTTCCATTATCTTTGCACATTCGTATTCTGAGATTAATCCTTGTACTCCTAGCAATAATTTTGACTCTGGATTATTTTCAGTCTTATAATTTAGGAATATTACTTCTGCTCCTTCTTTCTCAAACTCTTCAAGTAATATCATCTGGTGCGAAGATTTTCTTGATAGGTGAATGAATGTAAATTTTATTAATTTCACCTTCTCCTACTTTATCTCGTAAACCTTCTCGTTTTAAATTCCACCCACTAAAGCCATTGTCCTTAAATTTATTCTCATTCAATAATTTATGTTCATCTGTAGCAATTCTACGCTCAAGCTCTACAACTTGACTCTCTATTGTATTGTTCTGTTCTTGTTTCCTCGATGAAACTCTTGCATATAAGGCCACTGTTGTCATTCTTTTCCACCTCTTTTTTATTTAAAAATTCCTTTTTCTTTCTTTCCATTAATCGTTTTAGTAGTACTCCGTAAGCATCTGATAAACACTTGTCTGATAACTTACTTGGTTCATAATGACGATGAATAGTAAACGTTCTTTCTCGCATATTTTTCTCCTGTAAATGCTTTAGTAGTGCAGGAAGCCTTGCCACTCCCTTTTTTTCCATCAATCCATTTACCTTTGCGAAAAAGACCAATTGTTAGCTTTCTACAGCCCTTCAAAATTGGTATTAAAGACTGTTTTATCTTCTTTTATAGCCACTTTTATCAACTCTTCCTTCGCTGCCTCCGCTTTTCAAATAACTCTTCAATTCTGTCTGTTTCTTTCTTCAATACTTCAGTTACTTCTTTACTATTTTTTGCATAATCCATTGCTGTCATTCCAAATTCATCCTCTTGCTCTATTTCTCCTCCAGCTTTTACTAGCTCCTCCACTATTTCTTTTTCACCTACCATACATGCAAGGTGCAGCAGTGTGCATTTACTGCCATACTCTTCAGCATTTACACTTGCTCCTGACTTTATCAATTCTCTAACTATAATGCACCCCATAAACTAGACCAAAAAAAAATGGTTGATCCGAGTAGGAAGGTAAAGGGGTAAAAGTATGGCAACAAAAAAATATGAACCAGAGTTAAAAGCAAAGATAGCTTTGGAAGCAATAAAAAATCAAAAAAGCACAGCTGAGATATGTAGTGAATATAAAATACCATCAACAAATCTATATGATTGGCGTGATAGAGTATTGGCAAGGTTAAAAGACCTATTTGTTGAAGAAAGTGAAAGTGCGAGAAAACAAAGAATCTTAGCGCAAGAAATAGAAAGTTTACATAAAGTAATAGGAGAATTGACAGTGGAAAATAGCTATTTGAAAAAAAAATTACTGAAATAAGCAAAAAAGATAGAGTAAGGTTTATAGAAAAAGATTCTGATCTGTCAATTAGGAAACAGGCTGATTTATTGGGGATTTGCAGATCTAGCCTATATTATAGGCCTATAATTAATAACGAAAGTGAAGTAGCAAATTTGATTCAAGAAGTATATTTGGCTTCTGATTGCCGTTATGGATATCGTAAAATTACTGCTGAAATCATAGCGAGTGGAGTAGTAGTCAATCACAAAAAAATCTTAAGAATTATGAAAAAAATGAAGATTAGTGGGCTGTATTGTAGAAAAAGATGTAATACAAGTATTAAAGAAAAAAAGCATAAAATATATCCTTATTTACTCAAAGATTTGATTATTTGTAGAGTTAATCAGGTATGGGCTACTGATATAACATATATTATGGTAGAAGGTAAGTTTATCTATTTTGTGGCAATAATGGACTTGTATAGTCGCTATATTATTGCTCATTCATTATCACCATATCTCGATGCTGGATTTTGCCTTTATACTCTCAAAGAAGCTCTAAAACAAGGTAAACCTGAGATTTTTAATAGTGATCAGGGGGTGCAGTTTACTAGCTACAACTTTATTATGGAATTAGAGCGTGCTAATATTAAAATCAGTATGGACCATAAAGGACGTTGCTTCGACAATATATTTGTTGAGCGCTTATGGAGAACTTTAAAGCAAGAAGCTATATATTATTATAGACCAAATAGTATCAGAGATTTAAATCTTATAATAAATGATTTTGTTGCTTGGTATAACTATAGAAGGCGACATCAGACTCTACATTATAAAGTTCCTGCTGATCTTTATTATCATAAACAGTAAATGAATATATTGATAAATACTTTAAATGTGTGTCGACGTATTTATCAACATATTCATTTTAAAAATCGGATCACTTTGAAAAAAATGGTCTAGACAAATGGGTGCATTATAAACTGTTTCTAGATGTTTCTCCGTTATCGCTAGATGCAGTGCTGTATGTCCTCTTACATCTGCTGCATTCACATTCGCTCCGCAGACACACAAATAAAAAGTACATTTTATCCATTGACGTAGGTGGAATTAGAGGAATAATCTCAGCAATTGTTCTAGTAGAAATAGAAAAAAGAACAAGAAAGAGGGTAGCTGAAATCTTTGATCTTATGGTAGGGACCTCAACCGGTGGAATTGTTGTAGCAGGATTATGTAAAAAAGATGAGTGAGGAAATCCTCAATATTCAGCCAATGATTTAGTTGAGCTTTATCAAAAATAAGGTTCATATATTTTTAAATCTTCATTCTTCAGGCGATCAATATTATCTTGGTTTAATTGTTCACAATACCCACATAAAAATATTGAATCTGTACTGGATAAATATTTTGGAAAGGATATTCTAAAAAATACATTAAGTAAGGTACTGATAATAAGTTATGATATTAACAACAACTATCCTTTCTTTTTTAAGAGCTGGAAAGAAGATAGAAATTTTATCCCTCAAACAGAATAAGATCTGATTTATTAATTAAGTAATATAGTTAGTAATTACATAAATTTGACATATCATTAAAATAGTATTAAACTAGATGCATAAAGCAATTAATTAGGGGGTTTTAATGTTCAGTAATATTATAGAATCTGGTGCTAAATCATTAGCTAAAATATCTAGTAACAAGAAATTTTGTAAACCATCCAATTTCTGTACAGAAAATAAAGACTATCTGTTAGATCTGTCAGTTCTAGAGCTGGTTCAAAAAGGTACAGTATTTCTGCCAAAAAAAATACTACCTAATGATGTTAGTTGGAGTGTTTTCAATTTTACTTATCAAAAAGATCCTTTAATGTTACCAATTTTATTGAGATACTTCACTCACAAAAATTTACTTCAAGAAGCAAAAGATGATTTGAATAGAATAAATCGCAAATTACAAAGTGAAATGAATAATGATCTAAAAAAGCTACGAGACAAGCAAAAGCAATTAGAAAACGAATTAGCTAAATTACTTGATAAAGAAATGAATGCTAAACATGCTAAAGTACTCGCTACAAATAGTAACACAATAGCAAAAATTGCATCTAGAATTGAGGAAATTGAATTACGTAAAGGGAAGATAAAAGAACTATTCAGTAATGAAAAAGCGACAGGTAGCACTTTTTCTGAGGAGGAGAAATATTATTTTATGCTAAGAGATGAGCTTACAAAAATGATGGAAAAAGAACTAAAAGCTTATATAAAGGGTAATAAGGATGATGTTGAAAAAACATATCAGAATCTTAACAGTAAAGCGAAAAAGATTATAATATTGCATCATCTAAAGAAGTGCTCGCGGGTGTGCTTATTAGGCTTTTTTTTATTCTCGATTCTTTTTGTAATGTTTATTATAGTATCATTTCTCACTCCTGTGCTTGTAGAATATACTGCTGTTATCAGCTTTATGCTTTTTAACTTTTGTCTCCCTATATTACTAATGTTACCAATTCTACTGCCAATTGTTATTACGCTACTTGTAGTAGTAGGTGTAATTCACTTAGTAAATAGGCATTATGAACAAAGTTTTGTGAAGGAGATGGAAGACTTTATAAAAGGATCAAAATATGTAGATAAAACAACTAATACTGAAAATATAGAAGAACTAAAACAAGAAGAAAAAGAGCAGACGGTGAAAGACTTAATAGATCTTTCTTATAATAATGATGAATGTGAAGATCAAATAACACCTTCAGCACCAACATTGGAGGAAATAGCGAAAAGATCGTTCTTGTATCCAAATCTTGAAAGATACTTGCCTTCTTCCCCTAATATAATGGAGTAAAGAAAGTAGATTACAGGGAGGCTTTGTTGCATGGCTACTATAACTAACCAAACAAAGCTTTCCTGAATTAAGTTTTAATGATAGTAAAAGTACATTAAAATAAATTAGAGAGGGAAAATGCAAAAACCATACAGTGAAGACCTGAGAGAAAAAGTATTAAAAGTGTTTGATGCGGGAGAAATGACAATAATAAAAAAAGTTTGTGAAACGTTTAACATTGACGAAAAAACGTTGTATTGGTGGAGGAAAAGGAAAGAAGAGACCGGAAGTGTTAAACCTGCATCTGGGTACCAAAAAGGACATGGTCATAAGACTAAAGACTTAGACAGCTTTAATCAATTATATTTTGCCATTTTATAGATTAAAAAAATTTAACTTATCCTTTTCAAATAATATTAGCATGACTTACCTTTTTTTGGGTCTAGTAATTCTCTAGGAATTGTCCTCTTGAATTCTATGGTATTTTGTTTAACATTGACGGATGAATCTGGGATCCAGGCCTTTTTTTCTCCAGGTTCCAGCGTCACGTGCTGCAATGACATTGATAGGTTTGATGGAGGTGAAATCACTGGAACATCAAAATAATCACGTTTTTTATAAATAGAAGGGTAGTTTGCATTCATGCATAGCACTTCAATTTTTTCTTTAAATATCGGCTGTAAGTATAGTTTTTTCCTCTCATATAATGCTCCATATTGAATAACTAGATCATACCAAGAGCCCTTTTGCACTGGCTCTTTGCCTAAAATGTATAATTCATCTTCAGCACGCGTAAGTGCCACGTACAGCAAACGCAAATATTCGTTATAATCCTCTAGTTTTTTCTCTCTTTTTACTTGATCACAATAAGCATTATTATTTTTGCCACACCAAAATGGTGCTTCCGTTGTATCAAACAAAATACTTTCGCTGTTTCTTGGCACTGTATTTGTGTCAACTAAAAACACTATTGGAGTTTGTAGACCTTTTGATTTATGAATTGTCATTATTCGTACAGCATTGCGTTCTGATTGCATATCATTTTTAATCTCAGGATTATTTTCTTTGATCCACTGAACAAATGCTTGAAGAGATGGGTGCTCAAATTGCAATACGAGGTTCATAAATTCGTCTAGAATCTCGAAGCACTCAAGACCTAGCCTTGCAGCAAATTTCTTTTTGCCTGTGCGCAATATATGCGTGAATAGTGTAAGAGGGGATTCTGTCTTAGATAAATTAATCAGATAGTTTAATTCATTCGAGGTAATCTCATGATAATCATGAAGTTTTTCCCACAACGACTGTTCTTTACGATCATATGCAATCTTGAATAAATCATCCTCAGTAAAGTTGAATAGCGGTGATTTTAAAACATTTGCAAGAGCCAGATCATTTGCCTGAAGGAGGAGGAATTCAGCCAAAGCTATTAAGTCCTGCACAGCTATGTAATCCATAATTCTAAAATAATCTCGGCCTATAACTGGTACATTTACTTTTTTTAGTTCACTTATTATGTAGTCAACTAGCGCATTTCGTTGCCGTACCAAAATCATAATGTCCCTTGGTTCTATATTGCGATCTTTGGCGACTAAAATCCGCCCTTCGTTTAACCAATTGTGAATTCTTTGGGCTATTGCCTGAGCAAGTAATCGATCCTTTACTACATAATCTTTCCTCTGTGTTAAATGAATTTGTAAGGCTTGCTGCTCTTCCTCTTCATATCCTGGCAGTAATGGCCAAATTTCAATGTATCCTTGATCGTTTTCTCTATGTGGAATATGTTTTATCTCGTTATCATCAAAAGATATTTCTTCACGAAAATTGTTGAATATTTTGTCTACAAGCATCAAAATTTCTGGAGTTGAGCGAAATGACTTTTCAAGTTGACATAATATCCAATCTCTACCACCAGTTTTTGTGTGAAAATACTGCTGCATGTAATTAAATAGATGGGGATTTGCTCCTTGAAATCTGTAAATTGATTGTTTTACATCACCAACAACAAATAAAGTTCTCTTTTCATCACCGCCGGTAAAAAATTCATCGCAGAGATTTGTTATAATTTTCCATTGACTAATACTATTGTCTTGTGCCTCGTCAACAAGAATGTGGTCTATTTTTTGGTCTAGATTAAACAATATCCAATCTTTATCGCCTGGATTGCTAAGGAGATTTGTTGCTAAATTGATGATATCATCATAATCAAGCAGTGCATTCTTTGATTTTTCATTATTATATAGATCAACATATACTTTAAATATACTAAGTAAACTACTGGTTCTTGCGAATATTTGATAAGAATTTATGTCCTTCACATGGGTAAACAATGCATTTTGAATGCTTTCTATCATTTGCTCTACGTCTTCAAATTTTTCCAAAGCACCCTTTGTTATAATGGATGATATGCTCTTTTTTTCGTACGATTCTGATTTGAGAAATACTTTAGCTAAGTTCTCTATCTTGGTGTCATTCGACTTTATTCCGGTGTCATCCAATAGGCCTGGTGTCATTCCAATGCGTGACACTGGAATCCATATATTTTCTTTCTGGATTCCAGTTGGGATGACAGTGGAATAAAGTATCGCACTGTAACTCTGATCTCTTTTGCTGCCCTCACTTAATATTTTAGCTAATCTTTTTATCTGCTCAATCGTTTCACTCTGTAAATCGTGAATCTTATCTGGGGCACTTAGTTTATCTTTGATATACCCTAAATTATTTTCTAGAGCTGATCTCTTTATACATAAGGTATAGAGCAAATCACGCAGCTTATTTTCATCAATTTCAGCTGCAACGATATTGATATCGTCCTGCACAGTTTCGTTATGAAGCGTTTTTTCAAATACGATGGAATGCAATTCTTTACATTCGCTCAACGTACAATTTGGAGCGATACCAGCTTCTGTAGGAAAGCTGGAGATTAATTTGTAACAAAAGGCGTGTATAGTTTGAATATTAAGACCAAGATTTTCCAGTTCAGAAAAAAGCCTTCTTGCTCTTGTTAAATAATCTTTATTTTCTCTGGTCACACACTGGGCTAATTGTTCTAAATCTGCGACCAATATACCCTCTGGACATGTTGCCCACTTACTAAGTGTACTGTAAATGCGATCCTCCATTTCATTTGCTGCAGCATTGGTAAATGTTAAGCAGAGAATATTTCTCTTATTCTCTAATAGAAGTCTTAATACTCTGTCTATTAAGATCTTTGTTTTACCTGTACCAGCTGATGCACTTACCCATACAGAGAAGTTAGGATTTATGGCATTTGATCTCATTAGGAGTGTATAAAGTTTGACTGAAGTGGCATTTCAAGTATAGTAAATAAGATAGTGTTAGTGAAGATATACAGATGGAAAGTTTTTGTGTAAAGGCTCCTGCAAAGATCAATCTTTTTTTACATATTATAAATAGAGAAGAAAGAGGGTATCATTTAATTGAAAGTTTGGTTGTCTTTGCTAAACTTTCTAATTTTTTAGAGATAAAAGTAGGAGAAAAAAACTTTAGATATGATAACTCTACAGTTCAATTTGTAAACTCTGAGTTTAAAATAAATTATCGATATAATACTATAACGAAAGCATTGAGTCTACTGCTTAGGTACGCTCCTATACGAACTAAAGTCACTGTAAAGGTTATAAAAAATGTACCAATTGCTGCAGGATTTGGTAGTGGTTCCTCAGATGCTGGAGCTGTGATACGCACGCTAGGAGAGCTGTGGGATATTGATAGGCAAATTTTAAGTGATATAGCTTTAAGCGTTGGTGCTGATGTGCCTGCAAGTGTAGATAGTAAGCCAGTTTTTGTTAGAGGTGTTGGTGAGGAATTATGTCCCATTAAACAATGCTCTTTACCCATAAGTCTGGTACTTGTGAAACCAAAAAAAAAGTTTTTGAATACATCAGAAGTATTTTCCAAGTATAAAGAGGACTTCTCTCAGCCAATTAAGTGGAGTGATAACACTGAGGAGAATTTGTTAGAGCTTCTTAAAGAGACAAAAAATGACCTGCAAGAAGCAGCAATAAGTCTTGTACCTGAAATTCAGAATGTAATATCAACACTAGAGTCACAAGAAGGCTCTATACTTTCTCGTATGTCAGGCAGCGGTGTAGCGTGCTTTGGAATGTTCGATAGTGAAGAAAGTGCAAAAGCTGCAGCGGCAAATATCAAAAAGGAATATCCAGAATGGTGGGTGTGCGACACGCAATTAATAGTTTGATTTATGTCCTTAATTTCCAAGAAGAAAAATCTTATAGATGGTTACAGGGAAGAAAGATTTTGGGTAAATAATCAAGAATATCATGGCTCAATTATAATTTTTCCTGAAAAGGTGATTAAATTGAAAGAAGGTGATATAAATAATAAGGAGTATTTTAAATCTTTTTTAACAGAGGAAATAGAGATTTTGATAATAGGTACTGGTAAAATACGCGATTGTTCAATGAAGTCTTATCTTATGGAGCAAAAGAATTTAAATTTTGAATTTATGACTACTGGTGCAGCATGCAGAACCCATAACGTTTTAATATCTGAAGATAGGTTTGTTGTCAGTTATCTGATAGCATGTTAGAGATATTTACACAGAGTTTTTTTATAAACAGTCTAATTGCGGTAATTATGATTAGCCTAGTAACAGGAGCTCTAGGGTCATTTATGATATGGCAAAGGTTATCGTATTTGGGTGATAGTTTGTCCCATTCTTCATTGCTTGGTGTTGCACTTGCTTTGATCTTTAATATCAGCCCATCGGTAAGTATAATGCTCATTGCAATTATGTTTGCTATACTACTTTCTCTTAATTTTAATAAATTATACTCTGCTGATACGATATTGAACATAGTTACCAATGTAGTTTTATCATCGAGTTTAATACTTATGTCTTTTCTTCCATCGGGTAATAATAGTATTATTAGTTCACTTTTTGGTGATGTATTAATGATCGACCAAAATGATATAATATCAATTTTTCTAACCTCCGTAATAGTTACTTTGATATTAATATTTAGATGGCGCTATTGGCTGATGATTTCGATTAATCAAGATTTGGCAACAGTTGAGAAAGTAAATGTTAATTTTGTTAGGCTAGAATTTTTGATTATACTCGCTATCTTTATTGCAATTTCTGCTCAATTAATAGGAATATTACTCATTGCTGCATTTTTGTTAATACCTGCTGCATCAGCAAGACTCATTTCAAAAACTCCAATGCAAATGATTATTGTTGCAACAGTTTTTTCTGTGATTTCTGGCATATCAGGTCTGATATTATCTGCAAGTTTTGATTTATTAACTGGACCTGCAATTATACTGATTGCAGCTGTATATTTAATCATTGCTTATTTTATAAGATTGGTGTTAAGTAGATCGACTTAATTTTTGTCTCGGAAGTTCATAATTTATTAACAAATGAGTGTAACTATCTCAGGGTAAAGTAGTTTTTGCTACGTTGTTTTTATGTGCTAATTGTTAATTTGTGGAGTGAAAGATATGGCCGAAGGATTTTTTTCTAGATATATAGGACAGCCTATAAAAAATTTTTATAATTATGTTGCGGGAAAGAAAGAAGTGTCTGATGATATGCAGAATACAGCAAATCAAGAAAGCTCAGAATTGTTGGAAACTGATGTGCAATCAAATGATGTACCACCAAGTAGTGATAATATAATATAGATGGCATGAGAATCACGCCATCTAAAGTTAAAAAATTCCTTGAGAAACCCGATACTTTAAGTGGTGTATTAATTCATGGAAGTGACAATAGTAAGGTCGATATTTTTGTACAGGAAATAATTGCCAACTTGAATGAGTATTCAGTTCAGGTGATGGATTTTGCAGTAGTGAATAAGTCGCCTGGCTTGTTATTTTCCGAGTTGGCAAACATTTCGATGTTTACTAAAAAAAGGTTAGTTAAGCTGATAAATGTCAGTGGAAGTATATCTAAAGAGTTAAGAAACATATTGGATCATAATATAGGCGATCATTATATAGTAATGATAGCAAATGATCTTCCATATAGTTCTACAACTAAAAGTTATATGGAAAGCTCAAAAATTTTCGGTGTAATTACCTGCTATAAGGACAGCGGTAGTAATCTTTGTGATATTATATCAAGTTACTTGAAACAAAATGATATAGAGTGCACAAGTGAGATAATCTACCACTTGCAGTCTTATTTTAATCATAGCAAACTGCCTATATATTCAGAGCTTGAAAAATTAGTTTTATATCTAGGAAAAAGAAAAGATCTTAAACTTGCTGATATAGATCTATGCTTTTCAACCTCCGGCAATGATTATGTTACACTTGATAATCTGTGCTCTGCAATAGTGAGTAAAGACATGGGACAATTCATCAAAATTTCCGATGTATTGATATTACAAGAGAATTTTTCACCGATAGCATTAATCCGTATTATATCAAATTATTTTCTACGGCTAGAAAGCGTTTTGCTGTTAATACAAAATGGAATGAATGAACAAGCTGCAATTGACCAGCTAAGTCCTCCATTGTTCTTCAAACAATTGCAGAGTTTTAAATCTCATTTGAAAAGTTTGCAACTTTCAGAACTTAAGAAGATCTTAGAAAATTTGATGAGCTTGGAAGTGACCTGTAAAAAAACTGATCTGAATCATAAAATGATCTTTCAACATGAGATTAACTATTGGTGTCATTCAAAATACATTCGGTGCATTTAAACCTTTTGTATAATTCTTTGGCTTTCTTCTAACCTTGCAATAATGCTCTCTCTACCGATAAAAATTAATAATTTAGCGAGTTCTGGACCTGTTTCTGTTCCTGTTAAAGCGAGGCGCAACTGCATAAATAGATCTTTTGCCTTTATATCAACTGTCTGTCGAATATTTTTAACCCACTCTGATAATGTGTTTTCATTACAATCACCTTTAGGCAATGAACTTAGCGCTATTTTTATAAACTCTTTATTAAGAACCACAGGCTCTATACCAAATTTGCATGTTTTCCACCATTTGGCCACCTCAGAAAACTTTTCTATATTACTCCTTATAAAATACCAAAACTCTGAGCCAATTTGACTTAAACGATCTTGCACCATTTCAAATGGCATTTGTTGCAGCACTTTGCTATTTAGCTTATACATTTCACTCAAGCTGAATTGTGCAGATGCTGAGCTAAATTTTTTAATATCAAATGAGTTAATTAAAGACTGCATATCAACATGAGCTTCTATCGGATCAGATGTGCCAAGTTTTGCTAAATAGCTAGTTAGCGCCATTGGCTCAATCTCATCTTCTCTTATGGACTTAATATCCAACCCACCTTTCCGTTTCGATATCTTGCTATCATCAAAATGTAGTAGGGGAAGGTGAGCAAAGATAGGAATTTTCGCTTTTAATGCTTGAATCATTTGAATCTGAACTGCGGTATTAGTTACATGATCTTCCCCGCGTACAACATGGGTTACATTAAAGTCAACATCATCAACAACAGAAGGTAACATGTATGTATAAATTCCATCTTCTCTTTTTACCACAGGATCGCTAATGTGAATTGTTGCAATATTTATTTCACCTTTAACTTCATCATTCCATTTTACAATTTCGTTTCTATTCAATTTAAATCTGAAATGTGGTTTTCGTCCTTCTTGCTCATAACGAATTTTCTCTTGCTCAGTTAGAAGCAACGCACCTCTATCGTAAACAGGGGGAAGACCTTGTTTTAATTGCAATTTTCGTTTAGTGTCTAATTCTTCTCTTGTTTCATAACATGCATAAATATGACCTTCTTTCATTAACTGTAAGAACACCTCGTTATAGCGCTCAAAACGCTCTGATTGCTTAAAACTTGAATTCCAATTTATGCCAACCCATTTTAGGTCTTCTATGATATTATCTACATATTTGATATCTGAACGCTCAAGATCAGTATCATCAAAACGTAGTAAAAATTTTCCATTTTGATTACGTGTGTACATCCAACAAATGAGTGCAGTGCGTATGTTTCCTACATGTAGGTAGCCAGTTGGGCTTGGAGCGAATCTTGTTAGCATTTAAATGATTACTTTAGTTTATTTTAATTTTATATAAATGTACTGCTAAAGCAAGATTCTTCTTTGTCTTGGTGTTAGTTGCTACAAAGTACAGCGAACATGAAACCTTTTTGTTAGAGTTCCATGATCTGCCTAAAATACTCTGAAAGCACGGCTTTAGTTATTTACTCTAAATATATTATACGTATACTTGTTATTAAATTAAATTTGAAATGATAAGAAATGAGTGAATTTAAATCAATCCGCAATATTGCAATAATTGCACACGTTGACCACGGAAAAACTACTTTACTTGATAACATGTTAAAACAAAGTGGCACGTTTCGTGAGAATCAAGAAGTTCAAGAACGAGTGATGGATAGTGGTGATCAAGAACGTGAACGTGGGATTACAATACTTGCAAAATGTACGTCAATAATGTGGGGTGATGAGAAAATCAATATCATTGATACACCAGGACATGCGGATTTTGGTGGAGAAGTGGAAAGGGTGCTCTGCATGGCAGATGGTGTATTACTACTGGTTGATGCTGCAGAAGGTCCAATGCCACAGACTAAGTTTGTGTTGTCAAAAGCACTAAAGGCAAATTTAAAACCGATTGTGATAATCAATAAGGTTGATCGACCAGACAGCAGAATTGATGAAGTACTAAATGAAATATATGAGTTATTTTTTAACCTTGATGCAACCAACGAGCAACTAGATTTTCCAGTACTCTATGCTTCAGGTAGAAATGGTTGGTGTGCTAAGGAGCTATCTGATGAGAGAAAAGATTTAAGCCCATTATTTTCAACGGTGATAGATTACATAAAACCTTCCGTTTATGATCAAAATGCACCTTTTGCTATGCTAGTTACTTTACTTGAATCTGATAAATTTCTTGGCAGAATATTGACAGGAAAGATTTACCAAGGAATTGCGCAAGTTAACTCAGATCTTAAGGTAATTGATCTTGATGGTCAAGTGGTTGAGCGAGGGAGATTAACTAAGTTACTCTCATTTTCTGGCTTAAAACGCGTTCCAGTAGAGCAAGCTGTAGCTGGTGATATCATTGCCATTGCAGGACTTGAGAAAGCTTCAGTTTCAGACACTATAGCAGCACCAGAAGTTACAACTGCGATCAGCTCAACTCCAGTTGACCCGCCAACAATGGCGATTACTATAAGCGTGAATGACTCACCTTTTGCTGGGCAAGAGGGAACAAAACTTACCTCAACTGTTATAAAAGATCGTTTATATGCAGAAGCAGAAACAAACGTTGCAATTACTGTAACTTTGGCTCCAAGTGGTGAAGCATTTGAAGTAGGTGGACGTGGTGAGTTGCAGCTTGGGGTACTGATTGAAAATATGAGAAGGGAAGGTTTTGAACTTTCAGTTTCACGGCCTCGAGTGCTGTTTAAAGAAGAAGATGGCAAAAAACTTGAACCTATAGAGGAAGTAGTAATTGATGTAGATGATGAGTATAGTGGAATCATCATGGAAAAACTTAGCTTTCGAAAAGGTGAAGTAACTGACATGAGACCTTCTGGTAGTGGCAGAACTAGGTTGACATTTTTAGTGCCATCAAGGGGATTAATTGGCTATCAAGGAGAATTTTTAACTGATTCTCGCGGCACTGGTATAATCAACCGTTTATTTCACAGTTATGCTCCACATAAAGGTTCAATTTCCGGAAGGCGTAATGGGGTTTTAATTTCAACAGACAAAGGCGAAGCAGTAGCGTATGCAATTTTCAATCTGCAAGATAGGGGAATTATGTTTGTTAAGCCACAAGATAAGGTATATTGTGGTATGATTGTCGGTCAGCATAGTCGTGACAATGATTTAGAAATAAATGTACTTAAAGGTAAGCAATTAACAAACGTAAGAGCTTCAGGTAGCGATGAAGCTATAAAGCTTACTCCACCAAAAATAATGACACTGGAGGATATGATAGCATATATAGACGATGATGAATTGGTAGAAGTAACTCCAAAATCTATACGTTTGCGTAAGAAGTTCCTCGATCCAAATGAACGTAAACGTGCAGGAAGGGCGAAGAATAAAGAGTAATCAACGTTCCTGATAAAAATCTGGATTCCAGTGGGCTTTGTTGCATAGGTCAAATAAAAAGAGCTGGCAGTTACTGACAAAATTCACTATAAGACAAGCATTTAACCTACTAAAGAAAAATATGCCACAAAAAATGAGAGTCAGTAACTGCCATGAATATAACAAATTTCTCCAAGAGAGGGTAAATATTTTTTATTACGTCAATGATGCCATAGAAAATTGGTACGAAAAAGGTCCAAAAATGGCTGTTGGCAACTATATTTATAGCGATAAGGTCGTGATTCTGGTTCACATAATAACTTATTTATTTAGAATAGGTCTGAGACAAACAGCGGGATTTATAGCAGGGTACCTTGAGCAAAACTTGCAAGTTATTACAGGCCTCAAGAAGGCTTAAAAAACTTAACATCAAAATTGAAGACATGATAAAAATAATACAGAAGATATTGAGATTGCCATAGATAGTACAATAATATTCCAGGTCATAGCAAGGCAAATGGTACAGATAGAAAGTATCGCCGCTATGAGCAAACAAGATGTAATGCTAGAGATAGGTAGCAAAAAAGTTATAGCAGCAAAATACAGTGGTGGAGTTTATTCTGACCACTATGGAGCATGTGATCTTATTGCAAGGATTGATGTTAATATAATATAAGCACACTATATGCAGACAGATCGAAAGAAGTTATACAAACTGTGCGATGAGCTTGACATAAAGACAAGGATTCCTCCGCAAAATAATGCAGTAGAGCATCCAAAGTTGGATTATATGGATGAGAGAAATTCTACAATCAAGCTCATAAAGTCATATGATGAAGATGGTATGAAGAGGTGGAAAAAAGAGATAAATTATGGGAAGAGATCTTATATAGAAAGTTTTTTCTCGCGACTGAAGCAAACATTTTGGTTTAGTTTTAGAAACAAATCTGAGGTTAATCGTGAGAGAGCTCAAGTGTTATTTGCTTAACAAAATTACTGATATAGGCATGGCTAAATTTGAGATAGCTTCATTCCACGTTACCTATTATCCGAAGAGTGATGCAATAAAGCCATTCCAGTGTCAGCTATTTGAATGACAATAAGGGGTTCACTTGAAACTGATTTTTCTTTGCACTCCAGTTATGCAAGAAATCTATTATATAATATTATTGTCACTCTCTTGATAGTTTTTTAGCTCCTCTCCTCCTGAGTTACTCGGTGCAATTATTTGATCAGATTCAGTTGATGATTCATCAGATCCAAACAACCATGAAAAAAAACCACCAAAAAATGATGCAATTAAAGAAAAGGGCTTCATAATTATATTAAGCAAATTATCAAAAAAAGAGCTCGGCTGTTCTTCATTTGTTGATGATTCACTTCGTGGATTAACACCATTTTGTGTAAGTGCTATGTCAATAGAATGTCCATTATCAGCATCTTCAATTTGTACATCACTGACTTCTTCTACAATGATTTCCTGTGATTTTTCCTCTACTTGTATCACTGGTTGCACATTACCTTCTTGCTCAGTATCTTCCTCTTGATCTCCTTCACTATCTGTCGATGCTGAACTGTCATCAGTTTTTTCTATGATTTGTAATAATAGAGCTTTTATTTCTTCTGTTTTAGCTAAATCAAAAGGAGTTTTTTCATCCTTGTCTTTTACATTGATATCGATTCCGTCTACTGCTAATAGAATTTTTACTATTTCTATATGACCATTTTTAGCAGCATAATGTAAAGGGGTCTTTTCACTTTCATCTATTGCATTAACATCTGCCCCCTTATCTAGATCATCTTCTAGCTGCTGAAAAAAACTGTCCCCAAGCTTAGCAAATAAGTGTAAGGGAGTCGCTTTATATAATTCTAATTTAATTTCATTAACACCATTGGGTTTGTTAAAATATATTACAGAACTAAATCTTTTTTTATTATTTATATCGGTACCAATCTTTATGAAGTCTAAATCATTTTTAACAAAATCTTTTCCTGATGATTGGTAATGGTCAATGACTTGCTTTTTTATTGACTTATGAGATCTTTTAATATTTTCTATAATTTTATTTACTTCTTCTTGTGAAAAGCTGAAAGCTAAAGGTTCATAATCTTTATAATCATCAGAAATTGTCGCTTTGAAAAGGGTATAAACTTTATTGATTTGTCTTGAAGATATTTCTTTTTGTGAAAAGTTGAAAGCTGGAGGATACACACTGTAATTAAAACCTTCATATTTAAACTCAAGTGGCCCAGTTCCAATAAATTTTAGATTATGATCCTTTGTTAGTTGTGATAGAAAATTTTTCCATTTACTTTCATCAAACTCGTTGTAACGAGGCCATGAGTAAATTAATACTTTATCTCCAACATCTCCAAATTGTACATGAATACTGTTTGGTTGTTTGAATATATCATTATATTCTTTTCCAAAATCATAGGTGTTAAGAACCTCAACTGACATATTATGAACATCATTGCTGATATATTTTAAGAAGATTTCCCTAACTTTGTGAGTCTTTTCAGCTAATCGAACTTTCTCACCCTGATTTAGGGAGCTGTTAAAATGTGTGTAATCAATAAAATTGCCACTCATCTGCACTTTTCTATAGAAATTGTATTATCATGGTACAGTTGCTAATAATCAATGAACTCTGCAGATAAAGTTCTCTGGATGCCAGCGCCACATACCGAAATTACACCTTCATAAGGTTATATAAGAAATCTATTGTAATCAGCCTTCTCTGTGTTTTTCAGTATATTTAAGTAAACTATATATAAGAATTGCAATTATAGAACATGCAACTGTTAACAGTAAATTCGGTAAAATACCATAACGAAAAAATTTCCCTACTATATATATTCCAATAGCTCCAAACATCATATTGCAGAATGAGAGGACTGCACTACCAAGCCCTATACCCTTGATTGTTTCTAAAGCAGAAGTTACGTTATTGCTGATTACGAGTGCAAGCCCGATATTGCTCGGAATCCAAAGAACTTGAAGAATAAGTACACTTAACTTGTTTGTGAGATAAAAATATACCAATAAACCATCCGATATCATCGGTAATACCAAACCTATTATTAACATCTTGCTCACTCCTATTTTTGGTACGTACCTTCTATTAATTAAAGTTCCAATTATGTAAAATATAACTATGATTGATATGAGATAGCCAAAATATTGTACTTCAACGCCCATTGATTCAAATATGAACGGGTAGTTAGCAATGTATGCCCAAAGCCACATGAAAGTTAATCCATGAATGGCTGAAAACCCAAGGAAACGATAATTCTTAAATATTAATATATACTGCTTGAAGATATTAATACTGGCTTTACTTTTATTTACGGTCAGCGTTTCTTGTAGCTTCAAGTAAATAAAAATGAGCATAATAATTGCGGCAAGTGATATGATAAAAAACAAAAACTTCCAACTATAACCATGTGAAATTATATAACTGCCTACCACTGGAGCTATTCCAGGTGAAAGTGCTACTATCATATTTAACTTTGAGATTACTCTTGAGTATTCACTACCTGAGTACATATCCCTGATTGCTGCATATCCGACAACGCCTGCAACACCAGCTCCAGCCCCTTGTATAAACCGGATTAATATTAAAAGTATAATATTATCAGCTATACAACATACAATACTTGCTAAAGTAAAAATTGTCATACCAATCAGCATTATTAGGCGCCTGCCATAATAGTCTGACAATGGGCCATAAATTAATCCAGATATTGCAATTCCTACTAAATTTAAACTGATCGTAAGCTGCGCTATATTACCTTTCACCTTAAAATAGTTGGCAATACTTGGCAATGCAACTGAGTATAAGTCTGTTGCCATATCAACAACTGCTACAGATAATATCATAATAAGGGAGATGATATTTTGTGAAAAAGCTGTCGACACTAATGATTTACTGGATTAAATATGTTTAATTGTAGTATATTTTTCTCATTAGTATATTAATTTAACTGCTAAAGTTTAAAATAATTATGTAAGCAATCTCTATATAAAATATGGATAAATCACAACTAGTTAAAGAGGTTTTCGATTCTGTAGCAAATTGCTACGACATCATGAATGATATAATGAGCCTTGGAATGCACAGGCTATGGAAAGAGAAGATGGTAAGTAGTGTGAATTTTAAAAAGCACTCCAAGGTTTTGGATATTGCTGGAGGAACAGGAGATATAGCTATAAGAATAGCAAGAGGGGAGCCAAGTGCTCAAGTTACAGTATGTGATATAAATCAAAACATGCTGGACAAAGGGCGTGATAAAGCTATAAATTCAAATCAGCTAAATTTCAATTGGGTATGTGCAAATGCAGAGAGTTTACCATTTGAAGATTCCGAATTTGATTATTATACAGTAGCTTTTGGTATTCGAAACTTTTCCGACCGTAAGAAGGCTTTAAGTGAAGCATATAGGGTACTAAAGCCAAATGGACAATTTGTCTGCTTGGAATTTGCCCCTATGCATTATCAAAATGAGATATTCACCAAATTTTATGACTTATACTCATTTAAAGTAATTCCTAAAATTGGTAGCATAGTTGCTAAAGATAAGGGTTCTTATGAATATTTAGTGAAAAGCATCAGAGAATTTCCAACTCAAACTAATTTTAAAATGGAAATTGAAGAGGTAGGCTTTAAGAATGTTGAGTTCTATAATATGAGCTATGGAATAGTGGCGTTACACATTGGAACAAAATAAACTCTGGTCTATTCAGTAGTTTTTTTGCTAACTTTCTGTAATTTCGCAGCGTTTTTCCTTGAGTAGAAATCAAGCTAAAGTTTCTTGAACGTATTGTTCTAACGAAGTACACTGTAAACTAATATTGTAACTTTTTCCTGAAGCTAAATACTTAACTTTAAAATAAAATGCGATCTAACATTAAGCAGTTATTTTATTATATAAAACCTAATCTACATTATTTTACCGTAGCTTTTATTGCAGTTCTATTTTCAGCTTTAACGATTCTTCTTTTTGGTAGGGGCTTAAGCAACATAATTGATTCTGGCGCAGAGCATAACTTTACTACCAAGCTCGTAGTTTCAATACTGATAGTTTTAGGCATTTCTTTCACTGCATTTATTCGGTTATATTTCATTGGCATTGGCAGCGAAAAAGTTGTCGCAAGAATCAGATATGACTTATATAGCAGTATTACTGATTTACAACCAAGTTTCTTTGAGAATACAGGTGTGCAAGATGTTATCTCAGCACTCATTACTGATACCTCTGCATTGCAATCGATAATAAACAGCAGCTTACTGACAATATTGAGGAATACAGTGGTACTAACTGGTAGTGTTGCAATGCTGTTATACACAAATCTACATTTAACCGCATATGCAGCTGCAATAATACCCATACTGCTCATTATCATGACTTCACTTGGAAAAAAAGTTCGCAATTATGCACGCTTTGCTCAGGATAAATTAAGTGAGCTTGCATCATTTAGTGAGGAAAATTTTAGATCTATAGTAACCATTAAATCATTTGTACTAGAAGAAAATGAAAAAATTCGTTTTCAGAAACATCTAAACTCAGTATCAAAATCATACGTAAAATTAGTACTCTTGCGTGCTATTTTAGTAACTCTAGTTATCACGTGTGTGATAGGTTCGCTAGTTATTTTGCTTTTTTTTGGAATAAAAGAAGTCTTAAGTAATAATATGACCATTGGAGAACTCTCCTCATTTGTGTTTTATTCAGCGCTTGCGGCAGGAGCTATAAATAATTTGAGCGATAATATCAGTGATTTACAACGAGGTCTTGGAATAGTAGAGCGTTTGTTTGAGTTTACGAACATGAAAAGCTCTATAGTAAATGGCGAAAATCCTATAAGAATTAATAGTATTCAAAAAGAAATTGCGTTTAACGATGTAACATTTTTTTATGCTGATAAGCCAGCATTAAATAACGTATCATTTTCTATAGAGGCAGGTCAAGCAGTATCAATTGTTGGACCATCTGGCAGTGGTAAAAGCACCATTTTAAAACTTCTGCTCCGTTTTCATGATCCAAATAAAGGTAGCATTACTATTGATGGGCACAACATTAAATCAATTGCGCTAAATGACCTCAGATCGTTGTTTGGCTTAGTGCCACAAGACCATATGATATTCTCTTGTTCAATAATGGAAAATATACTATATGGTAAACCAGATGCTGAATATGAAGAGGTGAAGCAAGCAGCTATCAGCGCTTATGCGATGGAATTTATTGATAAGCTACCGGATAAATTTGATACATTTGTAGGAAAAAGAGGACTGAAACTTTCTGAAGGACAAAAACAACGTATTATAATAGCAAGGGCCATACTCAAAAACCCTCAGGTTTTAATACTTGATGAAGCAACTTCTGCTCTTGATTATAAAAGTGAGAACCTAGTGCAAAAAGCACTGAGTAAATTAATGCAAAATAGAACAACAATTATAATTACGCACAGGCTATCAACCGCACTCAAAACTGACAAGATTATAGTGATTAATTGCGGGAAGGTAGAAGAAGTAGGAACTCATGACTCTCTAATGAGTAAAGATGGGCTGTATGCAAAGTTGGTGAAGATACAATAAGAGCTGAGGGGAAATTTAAATCGTAACATTAGTGATATACTAGATCTAGCAATCAAATTATTAAATCTTTAATCATTTTAACTTATAATAATATCATAGTATTTTTTAAGGATCATTATGTTTTACAGTAATCTACCAAAGCTACAATCTATGGTTCATAGTTTGCCAGCACCAGTATCGAACACAGCTTTTAATTTGCCAGTACCAGGCTTACAAGCACCGGTATCAAGTATGACTTATAATGTACCAACAGCTTTACAAGCACCAGTATCGAATTGTGCACAATCTTGTCCACCTACATTTGTACCTTATCCTACTAATTCGTGCCATAATCATTTTAACTCATATAATAGCCATTATGATATATATCATAACCCTTATTGTGAGACATTTGATTATTTTTGCTAAGTTTGGATCACTGACAAATATATGTGTTGCCACTCTTCCTACACGTACTTTGAATAGCACATGGTTTCCCATGTGCTTCACATTTTGCTTAAAAATATAATAAACAGATGCTTGCTTGTCATTTGCAGTGGCTATAGCAGTTCTACCAAAATTTATTTCAGTCACACAACTAATTTGACTACTGACAGCTTTTTCTTGAAATCTTAGCATTATTTTGCTGTGGCAAAGCTTTTTAGTTTCAATATCTCCTATGTTAAAGTCGTGTTTTAAATGTATTGTATTTGTATATGCTAATTTTAACCTCAAGGTTATGAATTTGTTAACCTTTCTATCTTACAATAATAAGATTGTTATTTTTTTAGGATCTTTATGACTTATACCAATTCTCATTGTTGTGGAGTCAAATAGGAAACAGAGCAGAGTTGTTTAATTGTAGAAGTAGCAAGAGAGGTAAGAAATTTGCATAAAGTGCTCTCAAGCAAAGCAATAGTACTGTATATTTTATTGCGCAAAATGTTCTGTTTTATATATAACCAAAGCCTCTCAACAGGATTAAGTTCAGGTGAATATGGAGGTAGGTATATAATCTCAATGTTTTTAGGTACCTTTAAATTTTTTGACTTATGCCAACTAGCACAGTCCATAACAAGAACAGCTTCTCTTGTCCCTAGATATTGCAACATTTGCTCAAGAAATATATTCATGCAATCAGTGTTAACATTTGGTGCAAATAAGCTAAAACTCTCTCCATTTTTAGGATTAACTGCACTGTAGAGATAAAAATTATGCCTACCTAACTTTATTTTAACCCGAGTTCTAGTACCTTTTTTAAACCATCCATGCCCAACTTTCGAATGTGTGCCAAACCTTGATTCATCAAAGAAAAATAGCTCTTTTTCAGGATACTTTCCAATAACTTCATTGAGATTTTTTTTTGAATTCCTCTTGTTTACTTTTATCTTGTACGTTGTGTACTGGTCTTGGTGTAATATATGAAAATTTCATCTTTTGCATATGGCGGTGTACTGTAGATTTGCTAATATTTAAGTCGAACTTTTCCTGTATTCTTATTCTCATTTCTTTAATGGTAATATTAGGGTTTTCTTCTATCCATGCTTCAATTTGCTGTAGTTGAGCCTGATTTAATTTAGTTTTTCTTCGGCGTGATCGAGGAGCAAACAGTTTTTCTTCTCTGCCAAATTTCAAGAGTTTTATCCACGAAGTTAGTGCCTTTCTTGAAATGCAATATATTTTTGCTACAGACGTTATACTGTACTTTTTTGCTGCAATTACAGCGTTTAGTTTTTTTGAAACATATGCATTATTCCTTACTTTCTTCAGCATCTCTTTTGCTGATTTTACTACTTCTTCATCCAATAATTTTGATCTGAGTGCCATTTATACCTAAACTATTTCACTTATTTCATTATGGCTTTTCTTCCATTATTGTCTATCTGTTTCCCGTGTAACGGGAATTGGTATTACAATTGTTCTTCACGTGTAGACCCTTGTACTTATGCACCCAAGGGCTGGATGATTAATCCACAGCATCATCATAAATTCAATCCATGGTATCATAACTTTGATCCATGTGACCATAATAGATTTAACCCGTACGATAATGGACTTGAGTTAAATATACAGCTTCCCGATATAAATATACCATCTTGTCCACCTGCTCCTGCTTGTCTACCTTGTCCGGAACTTAAGCCTGAACCTAAGCCTGAATCTAAAGATGATGATAAATCGATACCATTTGACATAAAAAAGCTTGCAATATAATGCACCCCATAAACTAGACCAAAAAAAAATGGTTGATCCGAGTAGGAAGGTAAAGGGGTAAAAGTATGGCAACAAAAAAATATGAACCAGAGTTAAAAGCAAAGATAGCTTTGGAAGCAATAAAAAATCAAAAAAGCACAGCTGAGATATGTAGTGAATATAAAATACCATCAACAAATCTATATGATTGGCGTGATAGAGTATTGGCAAGGTTAAAAGACCTATTTGTTGAAGAAAGTGAAAGTGCGAGAAAACAAAGAATCTTAGCGCAAGAAATAGAAAGTTTACATAAAGTAATAGGAGAATTGACAGTGGAAAATAGCTATTTGAAAAAAAAATTACTGAAATAAGCAAAAAAGATAGAGTAAGGTTTATAGAAAAAGATTCTGATCTGTCAATTAGGAAACAGGCTGATTTATTGGGGATTTGCAGATCTAGCCTATATTATAGGCCTATAATTAATAACGAAAGTGAAGTAGCAAATTTGATTCAAGAAGTATATTTGGCTTCTGATTGCCGTTATGGATATCGTAAAATTACTGCTGAAATCATAGCGAGTGGAGTAGTAGTCAATCACAAAAAAATCTTAAGAATTATGAAAAAAATGAAGATTAGTGGGCTGTATTGTAGAAAAAGATGTAATACAAGTATTAAAGAAAAAAAGCATAAAATATATCCTTATTTACTCAAAGATTTGATTATTTGTAGAGTTAATCAGGTATGGGCTACTGATATAACATATATTATGGTAGAAGGTAAGTTTATCTATTTTGTGGCAATAATGGACTTGTATAGTCGCTATATTATTGCTCATTCATTATCACCATATCTCGATGCTGGATTTTGCCTTTATACTCTCAAAGAAGCTCTAAAACAAGGTAAACCTGAGATTTTTAATAGTGATCAGGGGGTGCAGTTTACTAGCTACAACTTTATTATGGAATTAGAGCGTGCTAATATTAAAATCAGTATGGACCATAAAGGACGTTGCTTCGACAATATATTTGTTGAGCGCTTATGGAGAACTTTAAAGCAAGAAGCTATATATTATTATAGACCAAATAGTATCAGAGATTTAAATCTTATAATAAATGATTTTGTTGCTTGGTATAACTATAGAAGGCGACATCAGACTCTACATTATAAAGTTCCTGCTGATCTTTATTATCATAAACAGTAAATGAATATATTGATAAATACTTTAAATGTGTGTCGACGTATTTATCAACATATTCATTTTAAAAATCGGATCACTTTGAAAAAAATGGTCTAGACAAATGGGTGCATTATAGAATGTGATAAATGTGTGGATGCATTGAACTCTAGCATAATCATGGTTCTTGCTACTGATCACAATACACAAGCGGCAGACTCGAATATTTATTTTCTATAAAAGTAATATAATGTGTGTATTGTTAGTACACACATTATTCTATGTTTAATTGTTTGATAAATTTATTTATTGATGGAGTTATTTTATGTTTAAAAGCGCCTATGCTCATCCAATGCCAACTAATACATGTTTTGTAAATGATATGGTAAGAGTTAATTTGTTTACAAAGTTGGATGATTGTAAAGTCAATAAGAGTAAGTTGATTCATGATAAATGTGGTAAAGATCTTAAGTGTAAGATTGATGACAGGACTATGAATGAACTGAAAAAATGTTTTAAGTTTGAGATTGATGATAAGACTAAAAATGAACTGAAAGAAAATATTAAGAATGAACTAGAGAAAAGTATTAAGTTTGAGATTAGTGATAAGACTAAGAATGATCTAAAAGAAAGTATTAAGAATGAACTAGAGAAAAGTCTTAAGTTTGAGATTAGTGGTAAGACTAAGAATGATCTAAAAGAAAGTATTAAGAATGAACTAGAGAAAAGTCTTAAGTTTAAGCTGAGTGATAAGACTAAGGATGAACTGAAAGAAATTATTAAGAATGAACTGAAGAAAGAACCTGATCCTGAGAATAAACTAGAGAAAGAACATGATCCTGAGAATAAACTAGAGAAAGAACATGATCCTGAGAATAAACTAGAGAAAGAACATGATCCTGAGAATAAACTAGAGAAAGAACATGATCCTGAGAATAAACTAGAGAAAGAACATGATCCTGAGAATAAACTAGAGAAAGAACATGATCCTGAGAATAAACTAGAGAAAGAACATGATCCTGAGAATAAACTAGAGAAAGAACATGATCCTGAACCTGCGACTAATAATGATAATCTTAGTTACAGCGAAAGTATGGCTTTCTCTTACCATGGTTACGGCAACGACTTAATATAAACTCTGATCCAGGAAGATAAAATAGTTAAGATAAACCTTCAACTAGCCCCACTTATTCGCTATATTGTTGGAGGTTTTCATAGTTTTTCTAGTTGATGAACATTTTTAAGCAGATTTCCTCTCTAATCTTTAGTAAATTGAATGAGTTGAAACAAAGGGGTGTTATAAGCACGGATGCAATAAACTTTATCGTAGAGCCTCCAAGCAATAGAGCGCATGGAGATATTTACACAAATGTTGCTATGGTGCTTGCAAAGCATGAAAAAAAGAATCCAGTTGAGATTGCAGGGATCTTAGCAGAAGAATTTAAATCTTTTGATGAAGTTGCAAAAGTGGAAATAGCAGGTCCTGGGTTCATCAATATGCACTTGAAAATGGAAGTATGGCATGGGATTTTAAAGCAAATAAATGAGCTAAAAACGGAGTTTGGCACTCTCAACATTGGAAACAATCAGGCCATCAATGTTGAGTTTGTATCCGCAAATCCAACTGGGCCACTACATATTGGTCATGCAAGAGGGGCAGTATTTGGTGACGTTTTGGCAAATTTATTGAAAAAAGTTGGTTATAAAGTTACTAAGGAATACTATATTAATGATGCTGGAGCGCAGATAGATACACTAATAAAGTCAGTATATTTGCGGTATAAGGAAGCTCTGGGAGAAAAAATTAGCATCGAAAAAGGTTTATACCCAGGTGAATATTTAAAACCAATAGGGGAGGGGCTAGCTAAAAAATATGGCAAGGAGCTTAGAGAAGAGGAGGATAATCAAATAATTAGAGAGTATACTTTAAGTTCCATTTTAGAGATAATAAAGGAAGACATGAACTTACTTGGAGTAAGTCATGATGTCTTTACTTCAGAGTATGAGCTACAAAAAAGTGGCAAAATCGAAGAGAGTATAAAGATATTATCTGATAAGGGTCTTGTGTATGAAGGATACTTGGAGAAACCAAAAGGCAAAGAAAGTGAAAGTTGGACTTCTAGAAAAGAAATGTTATTTCGCTCTACAACATTTGGTGATGATGTTGACCGCGCACTAAAAAAAGAGGATGGTAGCTGGACTTATTTTGCATCGGATATTGCTTACCATTTTGATAAGATATCACGTGGTTTTAACAATATGATCGTAGAGCTCGGTAGTGACCACGGTGGTTATGTCAAAAGGCTAAAAGCAGTCGTCTCTGCGCTCAGTGATGATCAAGCAAAAATAGAGGTAAAACTGCATAATATTGTGAATTTTTTCGAGAATGAAAAACCTGTTAAGATGTCCAAAAGATCAGGAAACTTCCTAACAGCAAGAGATGTAGTGGAGGAAGTTGGCAGGGATATCACTCGTTTTATAATGCTGACACGCAAGAATGATATGGTCTTGGACTTTGATTTTGCTAAAGTTAAAGAACAATCAAAAGACAACCCTATTTTTTATGTGCAATATGCGCACGCCCGTGCTCATTCGTTAATGCGTAATGCTCCAAAAGAGCTTCCAACAGCAGATCCTTCACTTTTAAAGACTGATGGGGAGCTCTTCCTCATAAAAACCTTAGCAAAGTGGCCAGATGTGGTAGAAATAGCGGCAAGGCTCTATGAGCCACACAGAATCACTTTCTACTTACTTGAAGTTGCAGAAGCGTTTCACGTTTTATGGGGATATGGCAAAAGTGATTTAAATATGCGGTTTATACTGGAGAATAACTTAAACCTCACCGCTGCAAGAATATTTCTTGTCCAAGCCTTAGCATACGTCATTGCTTCTGGACTTTCTATTTTCAATATAGAGCCCTTGGAAGAGATGTGTTAATTTTGTAATAGTTTAGACTTGATCTGACAGATTAACAAAGTAAGATAAAAATATAAATAAATTTTAAAGGAGTGTCAGATATGAGTAAAACACAAGAAAAAATACTAAAACCAAAGTTGGGGTTGCTAGAACTTGCAAAGCAATTAGGAAATGTATCACAGGCGTGTAGAGTAATGAAGGGATACATTTTACCGCTTCAAAGAGCTGTATGAAACAGGAGGGGAAAAAGCATTATACGAGATAAACAAAAGCAAACCATTACTTGCCAATAGAGTACCAAAGGATACAGAAGAAGCAGTAGTTAGTAGAGTTTCCAGCATATGGACAAGAAAGAGCAGCTAATGAATTAAAGAAAAAAGGAATTCTAATATCTGCTAGCGGCATAAGGTCAATATGGCAAACTCGAAAATTTTAAAAAGAGGTTGAAGGCGCTGGAAGCAAAGGTGGTCCAAGACGGTATAATTTTAACAGAGGAGCAAGTTGCTGCTTTAGAAAAAACTAAGGAACAATAAAGAGGCCAATGGCGAAATTGAGACACAACACCCTGGATACTTAGGTAGTCAAGATACCTATTATGTAGGTAATATCAAAGGTATTGGTATCAACAAACTTTTATTGACACCTACTCTAGAGTGGCTTTCGCTAAGCTTTATACGGAGAAAACTGCTATCACAGCTGCAGATCTTCTCAATATACCATTTTTTGATGAACAGAAAGTTCCATTGCTACGCATTTTAACTGATAGGGGTACAGAGTATTGTGGCAAACCAGGGAATCATGCGTACCAGTTATATTTGGGAGTAGAAAATATTGATCATTCTAGAACCAAAGCTTATTCTCCACAAACTAATGGCATATGTGAAAGATTCCACAAAACTATGCAAGATGAGTGTTACAATATTATTTTTCGCAAGAAAATCTACAATTCTTTAGAAGATCTTCAGATAGATGTCGATCATTGGTTGCGTTCTTACAATGAGAGCAGACCTCACTCAGGTAAATACTGTTATGGCAAAACACCTATGCAGACTTTTCTTGATAGCAAACACATTGCTTCTCAGAAAAATATTAGTAACATTACACAAGAGACTGATATTAGTTTTAACTACCTCAGTTCTTCTGTCAGTTAATTCATTACTGTCAGATTAGGTTGTGTCTAGTACAAAATTTATTAAACCTTCCGTAGTTCTTTAATCTCACTTATGGAAAGACCTGTAAACTTGACAATAGTATCAATATCAACGTTATTAGCTAGCATCGCTTTTGCTACTTCAATTTTACCTTCAATTTTACCTTCCTCTCTAGCGTCATCAAGTTTTTGAGCGAGGATGGCTTCTCCTTTACGTAGATCCATTATTCTCTCTTCATAAGCTACTAAATCTTTTTCATTCCAGCGAAACCTATCTAATTCATCATATGCTAGCTTTATTATTGGCGATTCCTTTGCTATTTTCTTTAAATCTTCATCTGTAGTTTCTTCTGCGTATTTAAAAAAGAAACACCACCTTTCTATTGTGCTTTCTAACAGCTCTACTTTATTTTTTGCAAATTTAGGTAATTCAATAAAGATAAATTGCAGATCTTTTAAGTAGTGTCCATTGGTTTTTATATCTCGTATATTATGAGTAGAAATATAATCAACTTCTTCAGAGAGTAAGTTACAATTAGAAATAGCAATAAAGAAGACTTTCTTTAAATCAATGTAATTTCCAGATTTATCTAATTGCCTTGAATAAGCCTTAGCAGCGTATAGTTGAGCACGTTTTTCAAAGCCTTTATCACGAGCAAGCTGCATTTCGATGACAAATCTATTACCAATAGAATCTTTACAAAGGACATCAACAATACTTTGTTTATCAGAGGCAATCTCAGGGTCCATGATAGTGCTTAAGAATTCAATTTCTTTTATTTCATTACTTCCAGAAAATCCTAAGATGTCGTTCAAAAAGTGGATAAGAATATTTTTATTTTTTTCCGTTCCAAAGATTTTTTTGAAACATAAATCATTGCGAGGATCAAGAAATTTAGAAATGGCCATAATATTCAGAGCTAAAGATCGATAATTATACACTATTCTACACAAATATTCAATCTTTTTACGTCTGAAACCTTGTTTATTAAGCTTCAAATGTAAAAAGTGACTTTTATGGAGTGGCGTGTCAGATAAACAAATTCAAAAGAGTCTCTTCTTAATTTCTCTGCCACTCCATTTCATTTAAGCGTAAGCCTCTAAACAATAACCTCTTTATTAGCTACAACTTTTGCATCACTGCTTTCAAGTGCACTTGAGGGTTTACTAGCACAATATGTAACTACAGCTGCTATCAGGCAATAACCTGCTATTATTCCTGTTGTTAATAAACTAGCTTGGAAAACAAAATGTGCAATTAGTGCAGCAGGTATCGCAATCGTTGCTAATGTTATGGCTATAATAGTCCTTTGCGTACTTTGTGTTATAGTAGTATTTCTATTACCTGAGTTATTAAGCTGTCTTTTATTAGTTTTAGTATCATTTTGTTCAGTTTCTTCGTTGATTACTGGAGGTGATGTTATTAATGCTGGTGAATTGTGATAATTACTGTTACCACTTTCTGGTAGATAAAGATTTTCAGTACCAGATGCCAATAGTAGGGTATCATCTTTGTTATCTGAATTAGTAAGCTGCTTGTTATTGTCCTGAATGCTGTTTTTTTGTTCTAAAGTTGGTGTTTTAACATTTTCACCTGTAACAACTACATTATTAAAGTTGCTATTGAATGCTGAAGGTAGAACTTCTGGCTGTGGACCTTGTTGATTACCTTTAACTTCTAAGTTATCCTCGCCATTTTCTACGGTTACTACAAGTTTTTCCTCAACATATTTAGTTGTATGCACATTGCTGACATCTGAAACTGAATTTTTTGGTTGTAATACTTGCTGAACATTTTTAAAAATCGTGCGTTTTTTTGGATTTGGTAGTCTTACTTTTCTGTCTAAAGGCGAGCTTTCTTCTGCTATCCCTACTTGATTAGGTAAAGCAACATTTTTTACTACTGGAGTAGTATTAACTTTCTTGCTAGGAGTTTGTATCCCAGAATTTCTTATATTGTCTTGCAATAATTTTGCTCTATCATTTAATTCTTGTATCTTAGGAATTAATATATCAACTTCTTGGTTGACAATTATACCCTTCAATAATTCTAATTCTAGTTTGTGTTGCTTCAGTTCCTCAGCGTATACATTACCATAACCTTCCATTGACTTTATTGTTCCCTCTAACTTCACCGCAATAGGAACGAATAATGTGCTAGCATGCTGAATTTGATATTCATTAAATTGATTAAGCACTGTTGTGACCTGATCTAGTCTTTTCAATATACTATCTATAGCCTTCTCATTATTAATCTCATTATTGAGATGATTATATTCCTTTTCAATATCATTTATTACTTTAGAGTATCTCGATAAACACAGCTTACATGCAGACACAAACTGTTTATAAGATTTCTTACCTGATTATCGTTTATATTCATAAATCGCAGGTGTAATGTCATCAACAAATGTATTATCTAAATCAGGCATAAAAAATAACCCCCTATTTCTTTCAATGGAACAAAAACTTATTCTAATATAAATTTTTTTGAGGCTGGAAGTCAAATGATAGAAACATCAGACTATTCTGTGCAAGTAGATTGAAAGACAATTTTTAGTAAAAATATCCCCTTTTCTAGCATCAAGTAAAATTCACTTATTTACTTTTCCTAAAATCGCAAAAAGGTACGTACCTTAGTGAGAACAATTTAAATAAAAGCAACGTTGTAAAAATAAAAGCGCAAAATTGTTGCAACAAAGTTAGGCAAACTAGTTCATATATAAATTTAGCAAAAAGCAGCTAATATAGCTAGTTTCAGCGAATAGCAAAATCACTATAATAAAAAGTTCGAACGTATCACTTGGTAGACCAACGCATTCCAAGAAAAACACTTCTCACCGTACTTGGTTTTGAACGCTGGAAATAGTTATGATACTTAAATTATTAGTTATATCTATTGCTAGATTAATGGTAATTCATTTGATGATCATAAAGAAAAACTGAGGTAATTTACAGCCAAAACGAAATTCAAGGAAAGATAAAATGAGGCTCTTCTATAGGCTTAGCTCAAAAACTTAAATTAAAACAGCCTGAAAATAAAGTATTATAATATAAAAAATTATTTGTATTGCCGGTTTTTTTGTTACTATAAAGCTGCTCTTGGTACAATGTTACATTTTTATTTGAACATAGGAGATGGTTTTATGCTGAAGGTAGAGTACTCAATAGATTATCTAAAAGACGAAGGTATTAGCTCGGAAAATTCTAAATTATTGGAGGAAATACAGCATGTAAAGCAAGTAGCTTTGCAACAAAAGCCTCCAATAGAACGCTTCAAACGTTCAGACGATGGTCCAAAATTGCCAAAGGACTTTAAGTTAGGAGAAGCAGTTGGTAGTGGAGATTGTTTTTTTGACTCAGTTGCACAAGGACTTAAGCAGCTGAAGCCAGAGATGGATTTTACTGTGAAATCTTTGAGAGAGATTTGTAAGAAATTCGCACAAAGTCAATTAGAAAATGATCAGTCATGGCTTAAAGGAGCTTTAACAAACGAAAATGAAGGAATTAATGTGTATATTCCACGTATTGGATATACTGCCAGTGATATTGAGCAAAAGTCCGAGTCAGTAAATGCGTTGCGCTTAAATTCACCAATATGGGGTAGAAGTGAGATTGAAGGAGTAATGATTTGTAAAGAATATAATGTAAAATTACATATTGTAGAAAAGCATATTGTAGAAGGAAAAGAGATGTGGCTAGATCAGATCGTAAATAGTGAAGGTTCTAAGTCCGTAGATGTAGATAGTGTAGATTATAAGGAAGTTGATACAATTCATATCATAAATAGAGGTGCAAATCATTTTGAACCAATACTGAACAAAGCAAGAGTTATAGGCAATGTCCAGCAAGAAAGTGAGCAATCTTTATCTGATAACCGTCAATCTAATCCAGATAATCAGCCCATTGATTCTGCTCAGCATCACCAAATAAACCAGTCTCCTGACTCTACTGATTATGATGACGAAGTTACACCTGAAGAAGAACTAATTAATACTATAAAGAGCAGTGATTCAGAAGAAAAAAAGGTGGAAAAGATCAAAGAGCTTTTTAAAAATGAACCAAAGCTAAATTTTGATTTTCAAGATACAAAAAATGGTGATACACCTCTACATATTGCTATTCGTAAAGAGAAGTTACAAGTTATTAAACTACTCATAAGGAATAAAGCAAGAATTGATATCAAAAATAACAAAAGAAAAACTTCATTAGATATTGCTCAAAGTCTTAAAAAGCAAGATATTGTTCAGTTATTAAAGACAGGTTATATAGACTCTAATGTACAGGCATTGATCAAGGATAGACGAAAGAGTATTAATAATCGGGGGTTATTAATTGCAGCAGCTCAAAGAAATCAAAAAGAGGTAGAGCGTCTTATAAAAGAAGGGGTAAATGTTGATTTTGTAGATGCAAAAGGTAATATAGCTTTACACTATGCAGTTTCTGGTGGTGATTTAAGTATTGTTCAGCTACTTCTAAGCAAAGTAAAAAATGCTAACACTGCAAATAATGACAGTGAAACCCCACTAGATATTGCTGAACGCCTTGGTAAAAAAGATATTGTTCAGGCATTAAAAGCACAGCAACTTTCTGTTGGAGCGCAGTCATCAACTCAACAACAATCTCAGCAAAAAAGGGCTAGAGTTGATTCTGAAGAAAATAAATTAGAAGACAGTAATTCGAAAAAGCTAAGAACTTCTAGTTCTGATCATCAGTCTATGGAAGTTAATCGGGATATTAGTAGAAAGAGAATTCATTTTCAAGACGATAGAGAGAGTTCTGTTGTTTTGGAAGCAGAATCAAACGTTGCTACTAGTTCTAATCATCAGAATGTGGAGTTTGGGAATATTAGCAGCAAAAAAAGAGTTCGTTTTCAAAGCAATCAGGAAGATATTGGTGCTTTAAATATAAGACAAAGCACTTCTTTTTTAGATAAGCCGAATAAGTACGCAGCTTCTGGGGTGAAGAACTCTTTGCATGGTTGCATCTATCAGTTAAAGTTACTCATGTTATTCTTAAAACGTGGATTAGATAAAGGGTATTCCTTCCGTTTAGCTACAGAAATGGATGCAGCAGAAAAGTTTGATGACTTAGTTTTTGAGTATAAAAGAAAAGGAGGAGGTTCAGCATATCGTTTTTTACAAGCTAAGCATAAGCAAGATGAAAAGAGCATAGAAGTAAGGGATTTACTTACAGAAGATCAAGATGGTGAATTTAGGCTGGCAAAGTATTTATTATTTGTACAAATGCTGGTCTGAGTAATGATTTACAAGACAGCTTTGAACAAATAGCAGCTCAGGATGATCTTTTAGACGTGTCATCTGAGAGCAAATATCCTAAACGTTTAAAACTTAAAATAGAAAAATTTCCTATTGCAGCATTGAAAGATGCTTCAGATATTAATAGATTAGCAAAAAGGCTTATTGAGTGTGCTATTGGTAACAAGGACATAGGCTTAAAGGATGGTCTTTTTAAGGAGTATCATACTGCTCTAGCAAGTGAAGTAATTAACGTTAAAGATAAAAAATTCAAAACAGGTTTCATAGACAATGATAATCTATCTGAAAAAGCACAGAAGTTTAGGGAAGTTCTATTAGCAAAAGGTAATTTATCTCAAAAAGAATTTGAGATAAAAATGAAAGATATAAACCTAAAGTTATCTAGCACATTTGGAAAGGGATTCAAACCGGATGATAGTCCCCGGGTGACTAACCCACGAGAGTTTTCTGAGGCAATTGTAAATGCAATAAAAAATGCTAATAATAATATTGTTATCATAAAAAGAGAACCAAGCAAAGCAGGCATCATAAAAGATAATATTAATAAGTTAGCAGGATATGTATTAATAGAAAAAGACGACGGAGAAACGAATACATATTATTTCAGTCCTACGTTTTTTGATGATAGTCACAAATTACCAGGTAATTTAGAGGATTTTAAAAGCAAACTCAAAGCAGAACTTAAGAATAAAAATATAGATTTTGATAAAGAGAAATATAAATTTCATATAGCAAATTTTCAAACATGTAAAGAAGGACAGTTGCACACGAAGTTTGAATTACCAGATGATCACGTTACTGAAGCAGAAATAGAAAGTTTTTTTGAAAAGTTGGTATTCGCGGTAAATCAGCCCAATGAAATTGAGCTTGGCAAAATTCTTGAAGCTAAAATTAGTAGAGAGTTTAGTGAAAAGTTTAATTATATTGGCAGCATAAGTAGAGATGCTTATAACAAGTTTCAAATAGAAGTACTAAATTGGATGAAGGAGAAAGAAGGGCGTTTTCTTTCTAATGAGAAAGTAAAAGAATTTTTTATGGAAACTGAACAACAAATTAGTACTCTAAGTATAATAGAAAAAGAGGTAAAAAAGGCAAATGGTAAAATAGACGGAGTAGAAAAAATAGTAGAAAGTAATAATAAAATTCTGAAGGAAGTTCATTCTATTGTTGAAGAAAAGAGCAATCAACAAACACAGGGATCTATTTGGTTCGGTATGATTTATCCAGTACGATCGTTCACTGGAAGGACTAGTGTATTGGAAACGCTACATGATGCATTAGAAGATAGACAAGTAGCAATACCGCAAATGGTTTCTATTGCTGGTCTAGGGGGAGTAGGCAAAAGTGAATTAGCGAGAAAGTATGCCTATTCTTATAGCAAAGATTATGATAATAATGTTATATGGGTGAATGCTGGAACACAAGAGACTTTAAAAGAATCGTTTCAAGAATTAGCTAAAAAAAAATTAAGAATTCCAACGATAGATGCTAATGGAGAAGAAAAAGATATTGAAGATATTATTATTGATGCGTACAATTACTTTAAGAGTGTGAAAAGTTTGTTTATCTTTGACGATGCTAAGAGTTATGAGGATATAAAAGAGTTTTTGCCATCCAACTTATCTCCTGACAATAGGAAGCCTTATGTCTTGATTACTTCTTGTAGTAGAAAGTGGAAAACAGAAGAAGGGGTGGAAATACAGGTAAAAATATTGAATGATTTTTCTTTACCAGAAGCTATGCAATTTATAAAAGGGACTCTGGGTATAGATAATAGATTGCAGGACAATGAAGTTAAAAACTTAGCAGAAGTTTTACAATGTTTTCCACTAGCACTGCAGGAAGCTGTATGGTGCATAACCTCAAGCAATAGAAGTGGGGAAAGTCTTTCGATTGAAGATTACATAAAGGAATATAAAAGAACAGAGTTGCTTGATTCTGAGGAAGATAGAAATGAGAAGCGCATTGGAACAGTATTTGCAACTTTGAAAATTACGCTTAAAAACATAAAGCAAAATGGGAACCATGGAAAGAAAGCATTAGAGATTTTAAACATTATGGCTTACCTTGCTCCTAACAACTTGCCTTTAGAAATCTTCTTTTTAACATTAACAGAAGATCAAAAAAAGCTCACACAAAAAGCCATTGACTTGCTTTGCCAGTATTCAATGATTAATGTAGATGATGTTGTATCACGAATTCATGGATTAGTACAAGAAGTGATAAAGGTAGAATTAAAAGAAAAAAAAGGAGAAGAGGAAGTTTTGAAACAAACTTTTAAGTTACTAGAAAGAACTTTTTCTGATAACACACGAAACATTTATACCGTAGACCACTTATTAGTAGAACATTTAAGGGTATTCTGCTCACACATCTATCATTGGTCAAAGGATGGTGTAAATAAGAAAAGCATAGAAAAAAGTTATTTCAAAAATTTATTAATATGGAGAGCTAAGGTATATGGCCGATTCAGAGCTTTTGAACAGAAGAAAGAACTGCTTAATGAGGCTTTATCTATTGATCCTGAGGATGCTATTGCAAGAGCAGAATTAGGTGTAGCTTATGAAAGTTTAGGCGATTATAAAAAACAAAAGGAGTATCTTGAACAGGCCTTAGGTATTTTTAAGAAGAATCATGACCAAAATGATTTGCAAGTTGCTGTTGTAGAAGCAAAATTGGGTAAGGCTTATGGGAATTTAAAGCAGTATGAAGAACAAAAGAAGTACCTTGAACAGTCCCTAGATGTTTTTAAGAAGAATCATAACCGAAATGACTTGCAAATTGCTACTGTAAAAGTAGAACTAGGTAAAGCTTATGGAAATTTAGGTGAGTATCGGAAGCAAAAGAAATACCTTGAGCAGGCTCTGGGTGTTTTTGAGAAACACTACCCGAATATTCCTAGCGAATCCCTGAAATATTTCATTTTCTGGAAATATCCTATCTTTTTAAGAGTACGTTATTGCCTTGATTACGAACTTTTAGAAGGGTATAATTCATTTAGCTTCCTTCAAGTGATTGATGTAAAAGTAGAACTAAGCGAAGCCTGTGAAAATTTAGGTGAGTATCAGAAGCAAAAGGAATACCTTGAACAGGTTTTAAGTTCTTTAGAAGAGCTTCGTGTCCGTGATGATTTCCGGGTTGCTATTATGAAAGCAGGGTTAGGTAGGGCTTATGGGAATTTAGAGCAGTATGAAGAACAAAAGGAGCACCTTAAACAGGCTTTGGACATTTTTGATAAATGTCATGCTGAAAAGATTGATCCTTTTCAAGTTGCTGTTACAAAATTAAACCTAGGTAGAGCTTATAGTCATTTAAATATCCATAACAAACAAAAGAAATACCTTGAACAAGCCTTAGATATTTACAGAAATCACGATATTGATGATGTTCAAGTTGCTATTACAAAGGTGGAACTAGGTAAAGCTTGTCAAGAAGATTCTTTGGAAAGAAAGCATTACCTTAAGCAAGCTTTGGATGTTTTGGAGGAACTTTATGATTATGATGATCGTGAAGCCATTGAAGAGCTAAAGAAAGAATTATACAAAGATAAGCCTCAATTAAATGAACAGGAAAAATTAACTGCTTATGAAAAGCAAAAGAGACGTCTTGCTCGTACTATTCGTACTTCAGAGGAAAATTACTCAAAAAGTAGTAGTCAGGCTAGTAGTGGGTCAGTAGAACCAGATGAGACTGTTAAAAACAGTTTAAAATACAACAAATTTCAATATGCCATTGTTCTAAGAGATCTAGCTAAAGTTCTTAGAGATTCAAATATGAAAACCAGTAAAAAAGACAGATATGCTCGATATATTATGCTTCTTCAAGAAGCTAAAGGAATCTTTAGAGAATATTATGGTGCTAATCATTTTTATGTTGCTACTGTGTTAATACGTTTAAGTTTATACAACAATGAGATTAACCATATGCTTCAACAAATGAATGTGTATCACAAAAATGATGAATCTAAAAACGATCTTAGAAGTGCTTTAAATATTTTTGAGAAGCATTATAATGATAATTATTTTCGAGTTAATGCTGAGAAGCTAGTAAAGGTGTCTTATCCTAACTCTATACACCAAGAAAGTGAAGTTTTAGCTGGGGAATGTTTACCAAGTATAAGTCGTAACAGAAAAAAAAGAGAGGTTGAAAGCGAATGTTTATTCACATGGGAAGATGTTGATGAGTTTAATGTTGAGAAAGATGAGAAGAGAGACTTCAATAAAATTGAAATAGATAGTAAAAAGTTTGTCAATTACATTAAAGGCCTACCAGAGGAAAAACGTAGTCAGTTGATTGAGTTAGCAGACAAGGTTAAAGTTACAGGCAAGTCTCAAGGTTTGATTTATAAGCTTACTAATAATAAAAAGGTTATGAACCATTTGAGCAGAATAGGAAAAATCTCAGGCATGACCATGCATGGAATGATGGCTAAAAATGTATTAGCTGACTTTGTAAATGGAGATTATCAAGGTGTAGCGATTAATGTTGGTTTTATAGCAGGTGGTCAAGGGTTTGCCAAGGTTGCTGAAGCTGCTTCTCTTAAAGGATTAAAATTAGCTGCAGAAGGAAAGTTCTTGCTTGGTAGATCTTTAAAAGCAGCATCTCCTTTTCTCGCACGTGGAACTTCAGCCTTTGTTGTCTATGATTTAATAAACCAGATAAAAGAATTTAAAAATGGTACTGAGGAAGCATTGGTTAGCGTAGTAGATACCGTCTTGCAAGTCAACAAAAAAATTACAAAAATTGTTCAAGCTGTATCATAAAATTAAAAAATACTTCCAATTCACATTTTGTGTAACGGTACACAGATTATAGTTAGTGAATATGTTGATAAGTAAATTTCCGCTTTTTTGTACGTATAAAATTAATTTACTTATCAACATATTCACTAACCAGTTACAAAATTTGTGTAAGATACTATTTTACATAATTGGAGCGTTTTTTGATTTTAAAGCACTAAACTTTCAGCCAAACTCCTAGCTCTGTAGTTTTTGATATGATCTGGATCAAAAGCCTTCTTTGACCTTAAAACACCAAAAACAATATGGAGTAACTTACGCATTGCAGCTCCCACAATGGCCATGTTATGCTTGCCTTTCTCTTTTAACCTTTTGCAAAAAGTCATAATAGTAGGATTATGATTCTTAGCTACTATGGCAGGAAAGTACATTGCCTTACATAATGTTCGTGAACCGGATTTACTTAATCTGGGCTTGGCATGTACAGACGTACCTGACGTTATATTTCGTGGTATAGCTCCAGCATATGCTGCCAATTGCCTGGCATCCTTGAAAGCTTTTATGTTAGGAACTTCAGCCAAAATAGCTACTGCTGATTCTTCTCCTATTCCTGGAATGGTCAATAGAAGTTGAAAATTTTCCAACAATTCTTTGTGTTTATTTAATAGTTCACGTAAGGAGTTTTTTATTCTTTCTATTTTTTGTTTTATGTTCATTGCAAGGTCTTCCCATATAATGCACCCATTTGTCTAGACCATTTTTTTCAAAGTGATCCGATTTTTAAAATGAATATGTTGATAAATACGTCGACACACATTTAAAGTATTTATCAATATATTCATTTACTGTTTATGATAATAAAGATCAGCAGGAACTTTATAATGTAGAGTCTGATGTCGCCTTCTATAGTTATACCAAGCAACAAAATCATTTATTATAAGATTTAAATCTCTGATACTATTTGGTCTATAATAATATATAGCTTCTTGCTTTAAAGTTCTCCATAAGCGCTCAACAAATATATTGTCGAAGCAACGTCCTTTATGGTCCATACTGATTTTAATATTAGCACGCTCTAATTCCATAATAAAGTTGTAGCTAGTAAACTGCACCCCCTGATCACTATTAAAAATCTCAGGTTTACCTTGTTTTAGAGCTTCTTTGAGAGTATAAAGGCAAAATCCAGCATCGAGATATGGTGATAATGAATGAGCAATAATATAGCGACTATACAAGTCCATTATTGCCACAAAATAGATAAACTTACCTTCTACCATAATATATGTTATATCAGTAGCCCATACCTGATTAACTCTACAAATAATCAAATCTTTGAGTAAATAAGGATATATTTTATGCTTTTTTTCTTTAATACTTGTATTACATCTTTTTCTACAATACAGCCCACTAATCTTCATTTTTTTCATAATTCTTAAGATTTTTTTGTGATTGACTACTACTCCACTCGCTATGATTTCAGCAGTAATTTTACGATATCCATAACGGCAATCAGAAGCCAAATATACTTCTTGAATCAAATTTGCTACTTCACTTTCGTTATTAATTATAGGCCTATAATATAGGCTAGATCTGCAAATCCCCAATAAATCAGCCTGTTTCCTAATTGACAGATCAGAATCTTTTTCTATAAACCTTACTCTATCTTTTTTGCTTATTTCAGTAATTTTTTTTTCAAATAGCTATTTTCCACTGTCAATTCTCCTATTACTTTATGTAAACTTTCTATTTCTTGCGCTAAGATTCTTTGTTTTCTCGCACTTTCACTTTCTTCAACAAATAGGTCTTTTAACCTTGCCAATACTCTATCACGCCAATCATATAGATTTGTTGATGGTATTTTATATTCACTACATATCTCAGCTGTGCTTTTTTGATTTTTTATTGCTTCCAAAGCTATCTTTGCTTTTAACTCTGGTTCATATTTTTTTGTTGCCATACTTTTACCCCTTTACCTTCCTACTCGGATCAACCATTTTTTTTTGGTCTAGTTTATGGGGTGCATTATAATATTTAATGTTTATATTTATTTTTTATAAATATCACATCTATGTCCTATCTCTGTGATAGTTACTATTTGTTCTAATTGATTTACTCTGTAAATTACACGGTACTCACCAACTCTTAACCTTCTACGTCCTTTTAAGCTGTGGTGTAATGGTTCACCGAGGTTTATTGGATCAACTGTAAGCCTTTCATTTATCGCATTTACGACCCTCAGTCTTATTGTTTTTGGAAGGTCAGGAAGGTCTTTTCTAATAACCTTTCCTACGAAGATAATAGTGTATCCCAATCTACATCCTCACTTTTAATCATTTCTGCACCTTCAACATCACGCTCATCAGAAATTTTAGACACTAAAAAATCCTCGATTTCAAGCTCGATGGCTTCTCTCAGTAGTTTTTCTGCTAATGCTTGAGCAGGCTGCTTAGTAAGTTCAGATAATTCAGCAAGATGCTGTAAAGTTTCTTTACTGAAAGCTAAATTAGCGTTTGCCATAAGTTTTACCAGGTTCTACTACTGCATAATTATACAATATTTTCCTAAAATTTTCAATAAAGAATTATATTGACATATTATGGTAGACTGAGTATATACCAGTTTGCTGAGGTTAGGGAGAAATGACACAGAAGTTAATACTAAGTATAGTATTGCAGGACATTATTAGGAATAGAGAGGGTATGCCAGCCGCTGGCTACTGGATGTATTTCTATGACAAGAAGAGTCCTACAACTCTTCGTCATGCCTATTACAAAAACCAAGAAGGAACTGTCGTACCAGCACCAAATCCTCTACAACTTGATGAAAATGGTGCATTGCCCCACAAACTCTACTATTTCGTTGACGTAGATGATCCTGAAGATCGTTACATTGTGGAGCTGAAGTGCTGTTACGGCAACAGTGCTGCTCCTGAGATTGTTTTTACTGACCTACCTTACTTTCAGGAGCAGCGCAGCGCTGATTCGACTAGCGCTATCATATCTGATAATTTGTTTATCGATGGTCAGTTTAATATTGGTCTACAGATCGATGATAGAGGGCAGGGACCTGGCTATGTTTTACCTCAGTTTTCACAAGTACCAATTGCTGGACTTGCATGGCAGTTTGTGAGGTCTTACGCTGATTCAGTTGCTATGCAAGATAGAACTGACGTAGACAGAGTTTTCATTAAAGACATTACTGAGGCTGAACGAATTGATGAAGGCAATCCTCGTTTTTATTTAAATGTTATTTGTGAAAAGTCTAATGAGAAAAATCCGCCTCTAGAGAAAGCTATAGTATTTAAAAACTCTAATGCTCTATGGAGCGTTATTTCTGAATCACTGAAGCTCAAGTTCTATGCTTGGAGAGGTGGTGATGATATAGTCGTTAAATTACTGGCAATTCGTGATTTTGGTGCAAAATCATCAACACCGCCAAAAGTGAATGTAGTAGATGAATTTTTAATTGATTCTGATACGCCAAAGGTTTACGACACCAGTTTAACTTTACTCGATTTTGTCATCCCTTCTGATATTGGTGATGATCAAAGTTTGACGTTAAAGTTTCTCTTGCCGACCGATCGGACATTTAATTTTAAAGCAACGAACTTTTATTGTGCAAAAGTCTCAGCGCCAGTTTCAATTGTTGATTTTAAATATCCAACACAAAATTCTGATTTAGCAAAATCTAATTTATTGTTTTCATCGTTTAAAGAAAATAAATACAGCATTAGTAACAGTTACAACGAGCTCGCTTTTACCATTGATGGTCTTAAGTTTATAATGCACCCATTTGTCTAGACCATTTTTTTCAAAGTGATCCGATTTTTAAAATGAATATGTTGATAAATACGTCGACACACATTTAAAGTATTTATCAATATATTCATTTACTGTTTATGATAATAAAGATCAGCAGGAACTTTATAATGTAGAGTCTGATGTCGCCTTCTATAGTTATACCAAGCAACAAAATCATTTATTATAAGATTTAAATCTCTGATACTATTTGGTCTATAATAATATATAGCTTCTTGCTTTAAAGTTCTCCATAAGCGCTCAACAAATATATTGTCGAAGCAACGTCCTTTATGGTCCATACTGATTTTAATATTAGCACGCTCTAATTCCATAATAAAGTTGTAGCTAGTAAACTGCACCCCCTGATCACTATTAAAAATCTCAGGTTTACCTTGTTTTAGAGCTTCTTTGAGAGTATAAAGGCAAAATCCAGCATCAAGATATGGTGATAATGAATGAGCAATAATATAGCGACTATACAAGTCCATTATTGCCACAAAATAGATAAACTTACCTTCTACCATAATATATGTTATATCAGTAGCCCATACCTGATTAACTCTACAAATAATCAAATCTTTGAGTAAATAAGGATATATTTTATGCTTTTTTTCTTTAATACTTGTATTACATCTTTTTCTACAATACAGCCCACTAATCTTCATTTTTTTCATAATTCTTAAGATTTTTTTGTGATTGACTACTACTCCACTCGCTATGATTTCAGCAGTAATTTTACGATATCCATAACGGCAATCAGAAGCCAAATATACTTCTTGAATCAAATTTGCTACTTCACTTTCGTTATTAATTATAGGCCTATAATATAGGCCAGATCTGCAAATCCCCAATAAATCAGCCTGTTTCCTAATTGACAGATCAGAATCTTTTTCTATAAACCTTACTCTATCTTTTTTGCTTATTTCAGTAATTTTTTTTTCAAATAGCTATTTTCCACTGTCAATTCTCCTATTACTTTATGTAAACTTTCTATTTCTTGCGCTAAGATTCTTTGTTTTCTCGCACTTTCACTTTCTTCAACAAATAGGTCTTTTAACCTTGCCAATACTCTATCACGCCAATCATATAGATTTGTTGATGGTATTTTATATTCACTACATATCTCAGCTGTGCTTTTTTGATTTTTTATTGCTTCCAAAGCTATCTTTGCTTTTAACTCTGGTTCATATTTTTTTGTTGCCATACTTTTACCCCTTTACCTTCCTACTCGGATCAACCATTTTTTTTTGGTCTAGTTTATGGGGTGCATTATAAGTGCAAGGGCTGTGATGTAAACATGACTCTGACATACTCAAAAAAAGAGAATAAAAGATATCGATATTATGTGTGCAACAATCATTTAAGGGGAAAAGGTTGTGAATCAATAAACAGGACTATAGTAGCAGGAGAAGTAGAAAAAGAAGTGATGAAGAAAGCTGAACAGCTATATGAAAAATGGGGAGAAGAATGGAAAAATTTAAGTTTTGGAAAGCAGAAAGAAGTAGTGAAGAGATTAATAAGAACAGTATTGGTGAGAGAAGATGGAGTAGAAGTATGTTCTGAATCAGAGGAAAATTTTATAGCAATAAAGAAGAAAGGAAAGAAATGCACAGTAGTAGAGCCAGAAGGTAAAACAAATAATGCGTTACTCAAAGCAGTGGTAAGAGCCCACCTGTGGAAACGGCAACTGGAGGAAGGAAAATACGAAAGTGTGAAAGAGCTGAGTGCCAAAATTAATATAGGTACAAGACGTATACAGCAAATTTTGAGGTTGAACTATTTAGCACCAAAGATTAAAGAAGACATAGTAAATGGGAGACAGCCAAGAGATTTGAAATTAGTTGATTTGAGAGAAATACCGATGCTGTGGAGTGAGCAAAGGGAGAAATTTTACGGCTCAGCGTCGTAACGTTTATAAAAACAACAATATGAAAAAACATCGAAAAAAGTATGTGCCAGAAAATTAAAAAAGGTTATTGCAAAAGGAGCTACTACAAAGGGCCACACAAAAAGATGTTGAAATTGATATAGAAGAGCAAATAAATGTTACAAGATCAATTATGTAAAAATATCAATACAGGTGATGAAGATTTTAGCATATTAGGTGCAACAATGGTAGAAAATGATCCAATTTTAGCTGCATATTTTAATAGTAGACCTGGAGTGTAAAAGGCAGCTCAGAGCCAATTGTATGTTCCATATCCTCATTTTGTAGCCAGCTTAAAAACAATATAAAAGAGTATTCTTAGAAGACATTGGTACAACTTCCTTAATCTATAAATTATAGTAGTTTATATTTAAATAATAATCTTTAACTTTTATGGAAAATTAATCTACCTAGCCCTAGAATCAGAAGTTCTTCTTAACTCTTCACGTCCTACCCATGAATCTTTGTTCTTGTTAGACTCGCTTATTACTTCAGGACGCATTAATCCACCAGATCTTTCAAAATATCCCTGTTCAATAGCATCGTAGACCCAGTAGTTACCAAGCTCGCAATCATTACCTAACTCTTCTTCGCGACCTTTGAATTTTTCTAATATTTCTTCTCTATTACTCACTTCTACTATAATTTTGCTTTTATTCTGTATGTCAGGATACAGCCTAACGTCTACATTTCCCAAACTAGTATAGAAAGTTAATATTACATCGCTGCCTTCTGTAAGATCTGTGTAATTCCTTATGCCATCTTCAATTTTAATTTCTACTTCACTATTACCGATCTTTACTATATTTCTTCCACACTTTACATCTCCATCTGTTAGACCTAAATCCCTTGCCCCATCTGTTATCTTTATAATGTCTATTTTACTATCTTTAGAATATTCTAAGTAAAAAACGGAGTTGTCTACTCTTGCATCTTTTAGCTCGCTATTGGTTGCACTTTTTGCGATTTCAATAAACTTATGAGAATTGCTAATATAATCTCTATAAGCTTTTTTTAGGTTAGTTTTATGCTCTTTAAATTCTGATGTCAGTGTGTTAGCATCAACTGTATTACCAAACACTGCCCCTTTTGATACTAATTGACATATTATATTACTAGCAACTTTAGGATTTTTTTCTAATTCACTGATTTTTTTCATCACATAATCGGTAAAAGTGTACTCATTACCTGAAAAGAAATCTTGCGAAAGAGAATAGTTTAATCGTACACCAGACTTTATAGCATCGTTTACAATCTTTTCAAGTTCAGCCATATTTTGAGCATGAAACACCTTATCAGAAAACTCATTTAACTTTTCCTTTTGATTTGAGGTTAAATTAACGAGTAATTTACTGACCTGTCGTTTCTTTTGGTGAGAATAATTGATATTTATACGATAATCTAATGCTCCTGCTTTTAGAAATATTTTTCTTAACTCTTGAGCAAGATCTTCATTATCCCAAGCAAAACGATCAACATACGAAAACACTTTTGATTCACCCATTCCTTGCCGAATATTTAGCACTACTTTTAGGTCTAAGTCTCTTTTATGCTTACTTAAAAACTCCTTTAAATTTTTAGTGCAGTCTGAATCACACACAAGTAAGTCATACAATTCCTTATTCATCTTTTTCTGTTTATCAGTTAAAAATAATTCTTCTATATTATAGCAGAGCTTATTAGTTGCTATTTGTTGTGGAGTTCTTCCCTTTCTACTTGTTATATTAGGGTTAGCTCCTTTCAAGAGAAGAGAGTTTGCATTATTGTAATGACCTTTAGCAGCAGCAAGGTATAGTGGTGTTTTTCCTTTATTATCTTGTATGTTAGGATCTGCGCCTGCTTCCAAGAGTAAATCTATAGCCTGATTTCCTGTGCGACGAAATCCACCAATATTTGCTCCTGCAATCGCATGCAATACTGTTGATTGAGATTCTCCTCTTCTGAGATTAAGAATTACTTTTAAATCTTTATTGTTTTTATTATCATGTAAAAATTCTTCAAGGGGCTCAGTATTATCAAATGAACCACAGTTAGAAGCTAAACATTTTAGAGCACTAAGTAACTTTTTGTTTAAATTTTTTTGACTTGGTGTAAGGTCATGATCTAGAGCAAACCAAACACAAATCTGTTCACTTAATCCAAGTTTGCTATCTATCAAAGATAATGGTTCATTATAGTTTCTAACTGATGGTAAATCTCCTGAGTACCACATATCATTCATCAGTTCATTTAATAAATGCTCTTTAGATGATAAATGTTCTATAATGGATTCATATTCGAAATCATATAGTTCTGATTTGGGTTTTAGTAGATTGATGATAGATTTTATCCCAGTATATTCACCCATACTTATCCCTCTAATGCTAAGATACATAATACATTATATGCGATATGTAACATTAAATCAATAACCATAATCTTTTTACTACTCACGTCGTTAAGCTTTTGTGAAGTTTTTATGGTGAGTAATATAAGATCTTTAGACAATCAAGCAGTGTAGCATTTACCCTACAGTACGGCTTGTTGTCTGTTTTGAATTTGTTACTATCTCACACCAACTATTTTTTTTCTTTTCATTAGATAAGGTAATTTTTTCAGAAGATTGACGTAGTGTTTCATGTTTTTCAAAATATCCTCGTTTAATCGCATCATGTACTGAATATCCACCAAGTAAACAATTTTCTCCTATTTCTTCCTTATCTTTTAATTGATCAAGTTTCTTCTTGTCATCGTCACTTATCTTTACTTCAATTTTATTGTTGTCTTTATCACTAGAACGTAGATGAATACTAATCTTTCCTACTTCAGTAGTAAAAGACATTTCAATGCCACCTTCTAAAACGTCTGTATAATTTCTTTTTCCTCCTACATTTTCAACTCTTACTATACTCTTTCCAACATGAAATATATGATGTCTAAAACTTAAATCTTTCACTTTTGGATTATTTATAACTTTTGCAACCTCAACAGTGCTATCTTGCGAATATTTTACATAAAAATATCCATTATCCATTTCTACGTGTAAAGCTTTGCCTTGGGCACTACTGTTTATAATACCTTCATCTGCTACACTTTTTAGCTTGTTATCAATTTCTTCACATTCTGCAAAAATCTCATAACTGAACCCATAAGTTGCATACAATAACTTATCATCATAAAAGGAACTGCATTTTACTCTTCCACCTTTTAATAGTAAATTACTCATGATATTACGTATAATACCTATATTTTTATCATCTGATACACCCTCGTAGGCAGGAATATCTCTTATTCCCTTAGAAACTAAACTTGTTATAGTCTCACTATCGTCTGATAAACTCTCATAAGGTGGTAATCCCTTATGCTGTCGTATTCTATCAGGGATATTTCTTATTTCCTTAAAAATTAAACTTGTTATAGTATACTTATCATCGTTATATTTTGAATTGAGTCTTATCCCTTTTTGCAAATATTTATTTGTTATGCACTCTATACGCTCTAAAGCAGTGTTTGTAAAATTTTCATGCTTATCCCTATAACCTTGATCATTTTTTGTTACTACATCTTTTAACTCTTTACGAAATTCATCAATTAGACTTCTCTCACTTTCAGTCAGTAGTAGATCTAACTTAATTAAAGCAGAGTCTCTTGGACTAATAGGGTAATTTTTCCAATATAAATCACTATCATCAGTTTCACTCTGATACGACAATGTATGTTTTACACATGTGTCAACAGCCTCCCTAGTTTCATGTCTCTGATCAAGGTCATAACATTCCGAACGATTACTTATTCCTTGAACAAACAAACTATAATCATCTAAATCTGTTATGTCATCTTCAGGCGTTGGTCCCTCATTGCTATTACACTCAATTTTTGAATGCCATGGCTCAGTATTTAATTCCTCTCCTAGCTTTTGTTCACTGATAGATTCTACAACATATTTTACTGACTCTGTAACCATACTACCTCCTAGCCTAGATATAGAATATATTATGTACAATATATAATATTGGTCAAGCTAATTTCAACACAATCTTTTTACTACTCATATTTTTGTTAAGTTTTTATGGTGAGTAACAATGGAGTATATAGAGAGGTTAAAAGTTGCTTATGACTCCAAGTTTTAGCCTGTTTTACTATAGATTAACAAAATTGAGAAGCACTGGCGATATTTAATATATAGGAATATGATGCTTTAAAGGAGTGCAAAAACTGCTGAAGCTTATACAGTAACCTGCGGAGCCACTTCAGCAGAATAAAAAACACATGCCAGTATTAGTAGAGAATTATTTATAAGTCAACTAACTTTTTTAAAAAATATTTTAGTGAAAGTACCATGCTATAGTGTTTTCTAAAATAAATGATAGTGCACTAACATACAAACTCGCAGCTTTTAGGGGGTAATCTCGTAATGAAAATTTATCATTCATTTTCGAAACTACTATAGTTAGTGTTATAAAGAATTCAATTGTTTACTCCTTCAAAAAAGGTCATATATTTGTGAGAACAAGCCGCGTAAAAATAGGGTTGTGAAAACAGAAGCTTGAAATCTTTGCAACAAAGTTAGGCAGATTAGTTCATATGTGAATTTAGCTGAAGTAGGCTAATATAGCTACCTTTACGGTATAGTAGAATTATTATGTAGAAAAGTTCGTATGGATCACGTGGTAGACCATAAGATCCCAAAACAAACTCTTCTCACCGACCTTGGTTTTGAGCCTGAAAATGGCTGATTTTCTTGAGATATTAATAATATAGTTTACTGGATTAATAGTAATTCATTTAAGAATAAAAAGAAAAATTTATGATAATTTTACATTTCAAATAGATATTGTTCTTTTTATAAAAAATATTCCTATACTGTGCAAGGTCAAGTTTTAACCACATCAATTTTTCTTTCAAATTAAATCTTATCTTTTACAATGGGTCTTACGTTTAAATTATTTGATACCCAAATTAAGGAAGCCATCTTAAACGGCACACAACCTCAGCATCTAAAACTAGCTGATTTGAAGGAAATATCACTTTCATGAAAGGAGCAAATGAAGGTGCTTTACGGACAAGAGTCTTAATAATAGTCTTCCATATTATTGTTAATAAACACCATCATAAAATATGCAGAAACAACCTAGAAGACCGATTACAACCAACGCGTAAATATAGAGTAAAGAAAACTTCATCTACCTATTAACTTCTACCTCTACCATTGCTATGGTCATAAACTCTACTCACTCCATCAATTTTATCTAATGCAGACTGCGGGTTACCAAAATCAATTGATATCACTCTTTCTCCGCCTAATTGTAATGCCCCTCCACCTCCACGCTGTGGGTATTGGAGTCCTAAAAATTGTAATAGTAATGGATCAATTTCATGTTGAATTCCTGGATGAGCTTGAATTAAATCACTCCGGCGAGAAGGTAAGTTAGGATCATTTTGGAGTAATTGTGAAATATCTCTTCTCCGATCTTCAAAGTATTGTTCATTTCTTTGAGGTTGTCTAGTGTCATTTCCAATACCTGTACTAAAAAGATCATGTATATAACCTATAATACCTTCACCTTTTTCTCCAAAGTTATTATTTCCCTGTAAAGCTTGATTAATATCCCTAGCATTTTCGTATACCCATATGCCACAATTATGGCCATCTGTTTGCTGATGAACGGAAACATTATGGACATTATCATCATTAATATCACATTCTTTTAAAGCTTCTCGAATATTATTGTCAATACCACTATCTGGACCAAATGAATCAGCATAATACCCATAATAATTTCCATTTTGGTGGACAATAACTAATGTAACCCAATGACGATTACCTACATTAATAATAGCAGTTAATCTATCTCTTTCATTCGAAGCTACTTCTTGTTTAAACAAAGTTATGATATTACTTAATAAGCCCCTACCTGTTGGATCATTTTCATTGACTCCTACTGAAGTTATTTCAAAACCATAACGATCATTAGTTGAATGAGATTGATCATCAAGGAAAGTATATTGTCGTGCAGCGAAAAACATGTCATGAGTTTGTAGCCAATAACGATAATAGCCATTGCCTGTTGCAAAGTCTAGTGCAAGTAGATCATGCACATCTTTTATCTCACGAGCGTTGTTTCTACGAAGGATAGCATTTATTTGTTGTAATATTTTTTCTTGTGCTGTAAGTGGTTCATCTGCACCAAACATTAACCTTCTCATGACCCGTTCTTTATTGCCTTCAAGATAACGAACCGCAGCCCATCGATTATTACCTAGATCAAATAATGGAATGGAATTCTGTCTTTGATCTCCTGGTCCAATACCTTGAAAATGATCTATTAATCTTTGACGAGTCTGATCTGATAATAGATTTTCTGGTGGATTTTCATCAATAACACTATTAGGCCCTACTAGTCCTCTAGTACTGCGATCAAGCCTATGTATATATAGTCTTTGTGGAATAGATATAAGATCTTCTACTCTCTGTGCACCTGCATTAAATACAGCAGAAGATAAAACCACCTCATTTCCAGGAGTAAGAGATGTGTATCCCCTTTGTTTTTTTATAAGGCTTTTTATTTCCTGTTCTGCTCTAATTTGCTCTTGTTGTACTTGTCCCTGATTACCAGCAAATTTTAATGTATATCCAATCGGATGAGTATCATTTGGATGGCCTCTTAATAATAAAAGATCTAATTTCAGTTCTGTAGTTCCGCTACGTACTTGGTGTGCTGGTTCTCCTCCTACTACTGTAATAAACCTTCTTTCCTGACCTACTCTGTACCTAGTAATCATTTTTGCAGTATTGTCACAAGCATAAAATATACCATGTAACATAGAACGAAACTTATCTCCGTTCACATTTATTGCATCCCTCAATGGCATTAGTACCCTAGAAACCTCTAGAAATAATCTTTTATGCTGACCTCTATCTTGCCAGCCATTATTCACAACTTGATTTAAAGTATTATGCACACTTTCAGCATTAGGCACTTGTACAAGTTGACCATTTATTTGATCACGGCCATTGATATAGTTTTGATATGTATCAAAATTATTTACATTAACATCTAAACCTAGTATATGCTGATTATTGAGTACACAAAATACCTCACATATACCAGTATTATTTACATCTATACCAAACTCCTGTAAATTAATAAATCCCAGTTGTGCATTATTATGAAGTATAACTATATTAGAACCTTCAGCACGAAAGACCATAGTTAAAGCATGATCCTCATCATTATATCTAAGTACATACTTTGTTACAGGTACTTCCCCTCCCCCTGCGAATTGTAAATGGCGTCTATCAAAAGCACTATTCCCAAAAGCGAAACCAGTTATGCAATAAAATATCCTGTTATAATTCCCTGCATTCATTGGTATTTCAGCAGGAAGATTGTGAAGTAAGAAATCTCCAATATTTCTTCTAATTTCTTCATTCTCTACACACTCAAATAGTCTTTGTACTAAAGGGAATCTATCCTGTTGAAGCCCTACTGTATCAATACTAAAAGGATCTAGATTTAAATTAAAATTTAGTCCAACACAAACAGCATGTCTTGATTCGGTATGAACGGGTATAAATGAAGAAGCATGTAACCTTTTAGCGTAACCTGCGGCAAGATTTAATGCAGTATGAGACCGTGTTCCTCCTGCAGCAAGGCTAATAACGATAGGAAAGTTTTCTCTTTCTGCTTGACGATGTACAAGAAAGGCAGCATATGAATTTCCAGAAGATAAGTTAAGGTCAATATCTATTGTGCAAAGGTGACTAAGATTTGCTAAAAACCCTAAGAAAGCCCCGCAATCCTCAAATTTTTGATTGCGACCTTGAATGTCATTTTCCAGCGCTTGTCTGTAATTATGATAGATATCATTTATATATGGTAAAATTTCTCTGCGCATTCCATCTCTTACATCTCGTCCTTGATTACTTGTTAATATTTCTATAAAGTTGTTGACTCTTTGTTGACCTGGTGCTACTTGTACAAAATTGACAAGCCCATTAAGTTGTGCGTTCTGATTTGGAGTGAGGTGCACTACTTCTATTTCCTTACTGTCAACCCATGATCACCTAAAAGCTGCCTAATAAGATTAACCTCAGATGCTGAATATCTGATAAATCTATCTCTACCTTCAGAACCTTTTTCACGAATCGCCTCGAATACTGTTGCAATTGCTTCTCCCTGACTCTTACCCCTTCCATGCGCGCATACTTTATATTGCTCAAAACTTAGGTCTTCTTCCCGTAAATTCAGATTTTGCCGTCTAATCTCTCGCACTAGAGCATTTCTTTCCCTTGTACTGAACCTCAACCCATCACTATTAGAACGATCAGAAATACTGTAACACCTGACAATTCGCTGCCCGTCACGATCACGAGTCAAAACAGCAACTTTTAGGTTTCCTGTATTTCGATTTTGACCATTACGTGGATTAACACCATGATTATCAAAACGAAAATAAACTCTTTCGTCTGTACCTAAAATACCAGCATCATGTGCAGTAGCAAACATACTAAAAAAGAATACAGAAAGGAAACGACCTTCACCCACATGGTACAAGAAAGATGGACATTGATCTAAAAAAGACTCAAACTTTTGTCTAAAACCATCAAGATCTCCATCCACTAAACTTCTAATAAATCCATCACCATTACTCATAAAATACCACCTATTTATGAAGACTAGAAACACCACTCACGCTAGATGATCCAAGTATGGACTGTGGATCAGAATCATCAAGTGGCGAAGATATCTCCTCTAATTCAGAAGGTGATTCTTGCGAGTAAACACCACTAGTACTAGAGGATTTTAATGTGGATTGCGAATGACCACCAGAGCCATCAAGTGGCAAAGTTGCTTTCTTACTACCATGAGCTTGAGATTGTGACCGTAAACTATACGGATGACCATCACCTTTAGGACCAGGAGCTTTTTCTAACTCAGAAAATAACTCTTCTGCAAACAGACCGTAATCTACATTTACTTTTTTACCTTCTCTACCGCATAATCTAAGGTTTTTTATCATAACTTCTTTAAAGGATTTAAACCTTTCAGGAAAGCAATTTTTGGCAAATAATATTATATCTAACATTTCTTTCTTCTCTATTTCTTTTTCCTCATCAGACTTATAAATATCTTCTCGTTTCCAATTGACTATTAATTCTGCAAGTACGTCCTGTATAGGAACTATACCATTTGAAGTATTAACAACAGCCTTTTTGTGCTCAGCTAAACTACCACACTTCCAAATCTCCATAATAAGAGATCTAGCTTGAACACTTAACTCAGGATTTTTCAACATCGTATCTGAAAGCGAGCAAAGGAGAAGGTCATACTCTCGATGTGAGAATATTTTTTCTGAATGGCCCCCATGTACTGAAACTTTTTTATAGCACCAACACTGTACCAAATCACGAACTGTATCAAAAAAACATGACTCTATTAGTTCAGCAAGAAGGGAACATACAGCCTTATCTTTCTGTAACAATTTCTGTAAAAGAGTATCTTTATCAGCTATATTCCTTACACAAAAATCTAAGATAGGAGCATCTTCCTTAACAGCTTGAACGCGAGATAGAGTAATAATTGCTTCTGTAAGCTTCTTCTCTTTATCTTCTTCTTTTAAATGATTATAAAAATACTCTACTCCTTCACTCCACTTGAGTTTTACGGCACTATCAAAACCTTCTACTGCACCTTTTACTGTATCATATTCCTTTAATTCCCCAGATTCTCTATCTATCCAGAAATCAAACACGTTACCATTTCTTTTTATAGTATCTAGTAGGGAGTTTCGTACGTATTTATCAGTTATAGGATTACCACTACCATCACGTGCACCAGGACGAAAACCGTTCTTGAGAAATTCGAACCTTTCTTGAAAGAGAGGATGAATTTTATCTATAACACAATAACTACATGCCATCTCGTATTTGCGAAGTGGATTATCTATTTCTCCTATTTTCTCCTCAGTCAATTTTTGACCTAAAACAGCATTATTTAATCTTATACCTGACCAGCAATTTTCATCTTGGAATAAATTATACAAAAATTGCAGCTTATCATCATTAAAGTATTTTACATGCTCTATATAGGTTTCCAACCACCTTTTAATAGCTAACTTCCTCCCAGAAGCAATTTCAGGATCTGTATGTTTTATAACATCTTGTAGCTTTTTAAGTACTGCAGCTTGACGCTTTGTTTCTATTGGCATTTCACCTCCCATAAAAAATATCTAATGCATTATGCAAAAGTTAGAATCAAATATCAACAATAAAATTGTCAAGGATAAAAAAATTTTATGAAAAACATTTTTTATATTTAAATATCATCTATTTTGCGCTTAACTGATGCGTAAAATTAGTGAGAAAATCAAATAGACTATAGCGAGATAGCGGAAGAGTTAGATGTAGGCTTTAATATATTAGACTAATGGATAAAGAAGTATAATAAGTTGAAAAGAGCTCTAAGGGAGTTACAATACTTAGGCTTTTTCCTTAAGTTTTGAAATTTCAGCTTTAGGAAGACCGGTAGACTCAGCTATTAAGTCAACAGATACACCTGCTTTAAGTAGGTTTTTTGCAACTTCAATTTCCCTTTCCTTTCTGCCTTTTTCATGGCCGATAAGGATGCCTTCGTGAAGTTTTTCTTCAAGGGTAGATAAATAATCATCGGTACGTTTCTTAGCTTGATCATAAGCAAGACGTTCTTCTTTACTCCAGTTATATTGGTTTAACTCATCATAAGCCCTACCAATAATTACATCACTACCTATTATTTTTTTTAGATCCTCTTCGCTCGTTTCATCTGCGTGCTTAAAAAAATAGATCCATTTTTCAACAATATTTTCTAATTGATCTTCTTTTGTTTTATTAAACTTTGGTAGCTCTATAAAAGTGAAACTAAAGTCTTTGAGATCATGTTCAAAGGTCATCTTATCAAAAGTCACGTGATCAGACTTATAAGCGAGCTTGTTAGGAAATAAGATAAAATCAGCAATAGCAATAAAGATAACCCCTTTAAGATCATGATACTGGTCACCTACATCAGCTTGACTTGAATAAGCTTTGGCAGCGTAATATTGGGCACGTTTTTCAAAGCCCCTTGTTTTAGCGACTTGCATCTCAATGATGGTTTTGACCCCTGTAGAATCAACACAGAGAACATCGACAATACTTTGCTTTTGAGAGGCAATAACAGGGTCTTGAATGGGACTGAGAAAGGAGACATCTTTAATCTGGTTGTCATCAGTAAGATCTAATATATCATTAAGAAAGTGAATAAGAATGTCTTTGTTCTTTTCAGTACCAAATATTCTCTTAAATGCATAATCATTTCGCACATTGAGAAACTTAGAAAGAGCCATGAGAAAGTAAGATAAAAAGCATTAATGATTATACACAATTGTGAGGAAATGTTCAATCTTTTTATTGTTTTAAATGTGTTGATGAAAAAACGTCTGTTAGAGATCATCTGAGAATTGCATTTAAGGCTTTAGATGTAGATTTTGGATCATCTTTTTATAATTGCCTTATAAAATACCTTAAAAACCCCAGCAAATGAATTGATAAGCTATGAAGAGCTTAAAAATACTTATTTTCAGTGTGAGAGATTAACCTCCTAATAAAAATACGAGCCCAAAAGCTCAATTACGATTTACCTAATATCGAGAGAACAGGTTTGTCAATCTCTCACACCTTACATTTTAAAATATTCAAAAAATAATATCAACATATTTCGGTAGCAAATTTACGTTGAATCTATATCCTGCAAGTATGGGCGAAAAAAAGAAGGTTACAATATATACAGATGGAGCATGTTCCGGAAATCCTGGGCCTGGCGGATGGGCAGCCGTGGTGATGTATGAAAATAAAAGTGTCTTTATCAAGAAACGTATCTCTGGAGGTGAAGAAGACACAACGAATAACAAAATGGAGTTAAAGGCTGTGATTAACGGGCTAAAGATGTTGAAAGTTTCTTGCGAAGTTGTTTTACACACTGATAGTCAGTATATTAAACAAGGTATAACAGAGTGGATCAATAAATGGAAGGTAAATGGTTGGAAGACAGCCGATAAAAAGCCAGTGAAGAACAGAGAATTATGGCAGGAACTAGATGAAGTTGCTTTGCAGCATGATATTAATTGGAAGTGGGTTAGAGCTCACAACGGTAATATGTACAATGAGGAGGCAGATAGACTTGCTAGAAAGGAATCTAAAAAGCTAAAATATAGAGATTGTGAGGTCAAAAAATCACCAAAAAATAGAGGGAACTCTAAGTTTCATAGATTGGGTGGGGTATTATGGCAATAATTCTTTTAGACACAAAAACTATAAATCGTATAGCAGCGGGAGAAGTAATCGAAAGGCCAGCAAGTGTAGTAAAGGAATTAGTGGAAAATGCAATAGATGCTGGAAGTTCAGAGATAGAGATCAAGATAGAAAGTGGTGGGCGTAATCTTATAACTGTAACAGACGATGGAAATGGAATAGAAAAGGAAGATTTGGAACTTGCGTTTATGCGCCACGCTACTTCAAAATTAAGCGATAGTGAGTTAATAGAAATCAAGCACCTTGGGTTTAGAGGAGAGGCTCTGTCTTCAATTGCAGCAGTAAGCAGAATGAAATTATCATCCAAGGCAAGTGGAGCAAAGGAAGCATGGTCTATAAGATATGAGGGAGGAGAAAAAATAAGAGAGATTACCCCTTGTTCTTTGTTGCAAGGTACATATATTGAAATTCGTGACTTATTTTTTGCCACACCAAATAGATTAAAATTTCTAAAAACCGAGAGGGCAGAAACACAAAGCATTGTTGACATTGTAAATAACTTAGCAATGATTAACTATAGTATTGGGTTTACTCTCACTTCCGGTAATAAAAAGCTCTTAAAATATGTTAAGCAAACTTCATTATTTAACAGATTATGTGAAACAGAAGAAGAATTTCAGAGCAATTCGCTGGAAGTTAAAGAGGAAGAAGACGGCATAAAACTTATAGGATACATCTGCAAACCTACGGTCAATCGAGGTAAGTCTGATATGATCTATACATTTGTGAATGGAAGGCCAATAAAAGACAATCTACTTGTTGGTGCAATTAGATATGCGTATCACGATTTTATTCCAAACAATAGGTATCCTTTTGCAGTGTTGAACTTAGAGATACCATACGATCAAGTAGATGTAAATGTGCATCCAAATAAATCAGAAGTAAGATTTCAGAATAAAAGGTCAATATATGAAATAGTGAGAAGAGGGATAATAAAAGCATTATCGACAAGAATAGGTACGTTCGCAGCAAGTGATGTTGAGCCTCAAAGTATTGAAGAGTGTGATAGCCAAGAGAAGGTTAATAGTAAAGAGGAAAAAAATCAAAAAGAGTTTTATGAAAAGAGACCAAGTCTTTTAGAAAATCGTCTAATGAAAGAATTCAATGCACCAGATGAAAGAAGGCAAAGCTTACCAGAAACGTTTAAGTATGGAGAATCTCCATCCCAAAAGGAAGCGATGGTTCTAGAAAGGGAGCAAATTGATTTAATAGAGGATCATCCTCTAGGGTATGCACGCTGTCAGGTCCACAGTACTTACATTATTGCTGAGGCTAAAGGCAAATTAATTATAGTAGACCAGCATGCAGCCCATGAGAGATTGATATACGAGTGCTTAAAGCAAAAATCAAGCATAAAAAGACAAAAACTTCTTCTTCCTGAAATAGTTGAGATTAAAAACCAAGCAGGAATGGAGATGGTTGAAATGTATAAAGATAAGCTTTTCGAAATGGGTTTTGGTATTGAAATAGAATCAGAAGATAAAGTAAGGGTGAAAGAAATACCTGCAATTTTAGGAACAATAAATGTGAAAGAGATGGTGATGAATATAGTTGATAGATTAATGGAGATAGGAGATACGCTACCTATAGAAGAAAAAGTGAACAAGATACTAGCTACCATTGCGTGCCATGGGTCAATTAGAGCTGGAAGGGAAATGAAGTTGGAGGAGATGAATGAGTTGATGAGACAAATGGAGGAAACACCTTATGCTGGGCAATGCAATCACGGAAGACCAACGTATATAGAAATGAAACTAAGTGATATAGAAAAATTGTTTGAAAGGAGATGAGTTCAGTTTGTCAAAAAGGTTGCCAATTAGGTATACGTAACGGCTCTTCTGATTATGAGTATAAAATGTGAAAAAAGAGAATAATTACTCTAATTTTTTATATTATAAAGTAGTAGGACAGAAAGTAAGAAGTTGTAGGATAGCAAAGGGGTATACTCAAAAAGATTTAGCAAAAAAAATAGGAACAACATATCAGGTAATACTTCAATATGAAAAAGGAACGCGCAGAATTTCAATTAAGAAGTTATATGAATTAGCAGAAGCATTATCAACAACTGCTAGAGATCTAGCTTGCGTACAAGAAGTATCAAATGAGGGAAGGTATGAGGGAGAAGAGGTATTAAATCTAGTAAGAAGACATAGAGAGATTAAGGATCAAGAATTACGTGAAACGTTTTATTTATTAACTAAATTCATCCGTATTAGCGAGGAAGAAAGTGGAAAGGCAGTAAAAATAGAGGTGGCAAAGGGTTTAGTTAAGGAAGGAGTTTCTATCTCTCAAACGACCAGTTTATCTATTGATGAATATGATAATGATGAGAAAAAAATTTCTATTCCGTATAAAGTAGGTCAAAGAATAAAAGAATGGAGGTTGAGAAGAGGATACACACAAGAAGATTTAGCAAGTGAAGTGGGCATAATAAATCAAAGAATATATGAATATGAACAAGGACGAGCTGCTGTTTCACTTGAAATGTTAGATGAAATAGCAAAGGTACTATTAATTAATATTACAGATCTGCTTCCAGAAACAACAGAAAATGAGAATAGTGAAGCAGAGCTATCAAGGTTAATAGAAGAATACAAAAAGATTAAAAGCCAAGAACTACGTCATGTACTAATAAAATCTCTGTTTGAAAGCATACAAATTTGCAAAGAGAAAGTGAAGAAAGTAGAAAAGATGAAAATTGCAAAGAATTTAGTTAAGGAAGGAATTTCTATCAATATTATTTTAAAAACAGTGGGCATCTCTTTAGACGAAATTCAACAAATTTAAAATAAAAAAATCAGTATCTATTAACATTTTTACTTTTTGATGAAAAAATAAGTAAAAAAGATTGAAAAATTGATTTGACTTCACTCAAAAGCTATGGCTTTATGCCAATGCTGACAAAAAACAGCAGTAAATATATAAAAACATTTTGTTATTAGTGAAGGGTAATTTTTATGAATAATAAGAAAAGTAGTAAGGATCGTAGAGAAGAAATAGAATTCAGAGCATTAGAAAGCAACGGTAAAGCACTACTTGATCGTGAAGTAATAGAAACGTTTCTAAGTGCAGTGCATGACAGGGAAGAAGCTCGAATTATTGCTAGAAAGCTAATAGATAGTTTTGGAATAGGAGGAGTTTTAGGCCAGGAAATAGATGATTTGAAAACTGTAGAAGGGATAACTGACTCTACAGTAGCAGTAATTTTATGCCTAAAGGAAGCTGCAAAAAGAGTACCAAGAGAAGAGTTAAAAAAAGGACCTGTAATGGATAACTTGGAAACCATCGTAAAATATTTAAGGGTGAGTATTGGTTATTCAGAGGAGGAAAAGATGAAAATAATATATTTTGATCAAAAGTGCCATTTAAAGGGGGAAGAAGTGTTCACTGGTACAGTGGATAAGGTACCTTTTTACATAAGAGAAGTAACAAGAAAGGCATTAATAAGAAAAGCGACGTCAATAATAATATCGCATAACCACCCAGAAGGAAGGTTAAAGCCATCTGATGAGGATGAAGCTGTAACTAAAGACTTGGCTAAAGCTTGTCAGACTATAGGGATTAGGTTAATGGATCACATTATCATTACAAGTGTTGGATATTTTAGTTTTAAAGAGCAAGGACTGTTATAAAGCAGATGTTTGAAGATTTTCATGAGTTGTTTAACTACTTGAATGAAGAAAGTATTTGCAATCACATTAATCATTGCTTATAATTAATGAGAAAGTATATATTGAATTAATAATAAAGTAATAAAGTCGGTTATAGACTTAGTAAAGTATATTTAATAGCGGAGGCTAATATGAGTAATAAAATAATTGTACCTTTTGATGATCAAGAAGGAGGTACTTACGAGTTAAACATTGATCTTGATAGATTATCAAAAGGTGAGGTGTTAAATGCTATTGTAGGAATTGGTCGTACTAAGGAGCAATCCACCTTTGTAAGCAAAATTAATAAGGCTAAAAAGCCTGAAGAAATAGCACCTTTCCCTGGTAGAGAAGTTCGCGAAAACAAAATCAACTATGGGAAAGGATTTGACTATGTTTATGGCACAAAACCTGTAAGTGATCAAGAAGATAAAAATCCATTTGCTTCAGCTTTGAAAAAAATAAAGCCGAGTGCAGAAACTTTGAGCTGGTTAAAAAGTGAAGTGGTAGAGGCAAAGAATGTAAATGAATTGCACAAAGTTATAGACAAAGTACTAGCCTCAGGAGCAAGAATAAATGCATGTGATGACGGGGAATGGAGTTTTGCAGAGTATGTAGTATTAGGTACACATTTTCATAAATTTGATAAGGTTGATCGTAAAAAGCTAATACGTAAATTAATGCTAAGCGGTGCAGAGTTTCATGATACTTTATTGGAGAATAAATTGATAGGTGAAATCTATAATGAGCTACAACCAGAAGTTCAGCCACAGATAGATAAGCAACTAGACGAACTAGAGAAAGCTGGCGAAAGTGCTGTTCAGGAAGGAGAATTAATAGATATCGAGATAGATAATAAAATGCTTTTTATGGAATTCTCTGAAGATAGCAAGGTAGAGGTAGCCAAAATACTGAGAGAGTTAGGGAGTAATATTTTAAAAATGGGTAATAATGCAGTTGAGATCAGAAGGGAGGAAGGAGGTTTAAGAAATTACGTTGATGTATCAGATGGTAGCTCTGTTGTGTTAGAAATTCCTACAAGCGCTGGTAAACTAAATATTATATTGTACCATGATGTAAAAAAATATGATCAAGTACAAGTCAGAGTAGAAAACAAGGAAATGTGGGCTGAGCTACAACAAAGAGGGGAAGAAATTGGAAAAAATTGTCTTTTTGCTGGAGTAAAACTTAAAGAAGCAGTAGAAAAGGGAAGTTTTATGAGATGTGGCATATGGAATAGCAAGCAGCTTATGAAGGAGGTTGATAGCCCAAGTGAAAAATTGTCTTCATGGGTAGATAAAGTACGTGAAAATAGTAAAGAAACTTTTAGGGGGCTTTAATTCATTTATTTTAAGGTTCCAGAGTCTACCATTATATCTGGAGCCTTTGAGCTATAGTAGAAAATATTATATGTATGGTTCTTTGTATGGAAAAAAGTCTAGACTGTGAGGTAGGGCAAAAAGTAAAAAATTGGAGGTTAGAGCGAGGTTATACTCAGAAGGATTTAGCTGAGAAAATTGGTGTAAAGTATTGGGTAATACTGCAATATGAGAAAGGGAACCGTAAAATTCCAATTAAGAAGTTATATGCCATAGCAGAAGCATTATCAGTAAATGTTAAAGGTCTAGTTTGTGGAGAGACACTACCAAATAAAAAAAGATATTTTGAAGATGAAGAAATATTAAATTTAGTAAAGGGGCATAAGGATAAAGAATTAAGCGAGGTATTTTATTTATTAACCAAATTTATTCGTTTGAGTGAGGAAAGAAGCAGAAAAGCGGTAAAAATAGAAGTAGCAAGGGGTTTGATGAAAGTAGGAGTTTCTGCTCATGTTATCTCTCGAACAACTAACTTATCTATTGGTGAGTATGAGGAGAACAAAATTCCCATTCCATACAAAGTAGGGCAAAGGATAAAAGAGTGGAGATTGATACGAGGATATACACAAAAAGATTTAGCGAATAAAGTTGGCATAACAAATCAAGGAATATACGAGTATGAACAAGGGAGAGCTGCTGTCTCACTTGAAATGTTAGATGAAATAGCAAAGGTATTATCAATCAGTATCATAGATCTACTTCCCGAATCAGATGAGGATAGTGAAGCGGAAGAAAAGCTATCAAACTTGATAGAAGAATACAAAAAGATTGAGAGTCGAGAATTACGCGATATGCTAATCAAGTCTTTATTTAAAGGTATACATGTTTGTAGAGAAAAGGTCAGAGAGGAAAAGAAGATTGAAGTTGCAAGGAATTTAGTGAAAGAAGGAATTTCTGTTGATATTATCTTGCAAACGACAGGCTTATCAAATTATATGATTGAGAAATTTTTGTGATTTCATAAAAACTTAGCCAATAGTGGATTTTTTTGTGATAGAATATATGTTTGCTTCTGTAGGAAAAACAGCTTTTAGAGGATTTATCTATGATAATTCAGAGCATATTGGCTCAGCAAGCTACGAGCTGGGGAAAAAAATAGAAGGTTGTAGGATAGTACAAGGGTATACTCAGGCAAAATTAGCAAGCAAAATTGGTTTAACACATAAGGAAATACATAACTTTGAACTAGGGTGCAAGGCTATTACAATCAAAGAATCGTATATAATAGCAGGAGCATTGTCAGTTAATGTTATAGATCTACTTCCAGGACCAACAGTACTAAGAGAATATAAAGATGAAGATGAGGAAATACTCTATCTAACAAAAATATACGAGAATCAAAAGTTAGGCAAAATAGTACCTTCATTAGTCAGGTTTGTTCATATTAGCGAAAAAATTAATCAAGAAGAAGCGAAAATAGAAGTAGCAAAGAATCTAGTGCAAGAAGGAGTTTCAGTTGATATTATTTCCCAAGTGACTCGCTTATCTACTTATGAATATGATGATATAGAGAAAGAAATTTGTACTGATTCTATACTCTACAAAGTAGGGAAAAGGATAAAAGAGGAGAGATTAATACGGGAATACACTCAGGAGGACTTGGCAAATAAAATCGGTTCAACACCTAAAGAAATACATGACTATGAACGAGGATATACAGACATTCCAATTGAAATATTATATAAGATAGCAAAGACATTATCAGTTAACATTAAAGCTCTTGGACTAACAGAACATGAAAATGAGCCAGTTTTGAGATTTGTAGGTAAATGCGAAAAAATTGAGGATCAAGAATTACTGGATACGGTAGCTAGATCTTTATCTGAAGGAATGCAAACTGGTAAAGAAAAGGTTAAAAAAGCAGAGAAAATCAAAATTGCAAAAGATCTAGTTAAGGAAGGTGTTGCTATTGATATTATTTTGCGAGCAAGTGGCCTAACTGCTGATGAGTGTGAAAATTGAATTGTGTTAAACAATATATTAAGATGTAAGTAAAGATAGTTATATATTTAATATTTCTATACAGAATTTTTCTATCACTTTCTGATTGTCCTCTATCATTGCATTTGCCTCTTGCTGAAGAGATTTGATATTTTTTGATGTAATATTATCCATGTCAGGTGATGCTATTTTTAGTTGCGATTGTACGCGTATATATTTATCAGCTATAACTTGATCAAGTTGGTAATTTACTGCATCTAAACTTGAGGCAAACATCACATGTAGTAGTGGCTTTATCCAGCCTATTTTTCCCAATCTCTTTGAATTGGCTATGCTTCTATCTGTTCTGCCAGTACCTACCGATAACAGTAGAATATCATCATTTGGAAATAATCTCTTACCACTTGCATATGCACAAGCCGCTGGATTATTGGCAAACACCCCTCCATCCACTAATACCATTTCCTTTTGGTTGACTTTTAAATATTTAGGTGCAAAGTAAGTAGGTGCAGCCGTTGCAGCTCTGAGTGCATCTTTCAGCTTAATATTACCTTCTTTCCAGCTTTTGAAGAAAAATGGGCAATTATTCTGAATGTCGTAACTGGTAAGCAGTACATTATTTAAAGTGTTTTGTAGAGTATCATCACCAAAATATTTGTCCAATACAAATTCAATATTTTTATATGGGTATTGTGCACAGTTAAACCAAGATAATATTGATCGCCTAAAAAATGAAGACTTGAAAATATATGGTCCATATTCCCGATAGAACTCGACTAAATCATTAGCAGAATATTGAGGTTTATCTTTTTTACATAATCCAGCTACAACAATTCCACCGGTTGAGGTCCCTGCCATAAGATCAAAGATTTCAGCTATCGGTTTTCTTGTCCTTTGCTCTATTTCTGCTAGAATAATGGCTGGTATGATGCCTCTAATGCCACCTCCATCAACGGATAAAATATATTTAATCATTGTGAATTTGGGTAAAGGTATTAAGATTTAATTTTTCCGCTTAGAACGTGTAATTTAAACTCATCCAATTCCTCAGAAAGATTTTTTACCCTTTCCTCAAGTACTAACACTTTTTCCATTAAACCATATTCAATAAGTTTATCGTGAAATTGTACCCTTGAGTCTAGCTTGGATAACCACCATATAAATGCTACTGTTTGTATTAATATGGTAATAATTACTGTAATTGGGATTTTTTTTAGCATATTTTTTACTGGTTATAAAATAATTGCAAATTACTGATAAAAGAAGAAATATGTTCAGTTTCTATATTTTGCTGTGGTAGTCACTATTTGAATTCGTATTGCTCTTCTGCAGATCCTTATGACTCCAATATATCTTTGATCTTATTTGCTATTTTTTAGCGAGCCTTCTGCATTGGAAAGTAGTTTTATTACTTCTCTGTATTGCTTGTTTTTATCTTTATTACGTTCTTCTGATATTACAGCCATGCTTCTAGGTGTTCTTCCATCTTTAGCTACAGCACTAGGATCTGCTCCTTTGTCTAATAAAAATTTAACAATTTCCAAACGTCCTTGATCTGCAGCATAATGCAGCGGTGTCCATCGCTCGTATCCGTCAGAAGCACTTACATCAGCTCCTTTTTGTACTAGAAACTTCACGACTTCTAAACAACCTGCCTCTGAAGCATAATGTAATGCTGTTAATTTAGGAACCTGCACATTAACATCTAATAGATTTTCTACCAAAAATTTTACAACCTCTAAGTTACAATTTTCAGAAGCAATTTGTAGTACTGTTTTATAATTACTCACAGCTTTACTCTTTGTATAACAACATGTAACGACAACACATATAACTGTTATCATCAGCCATAGAAAATTTATCTTAATGTTCTTACTTATTTTGTTCATGTCTAACATTTTTTTAGAATTAAATAACCATTTGCTTAAGTTTCACTTAAACAGCTTTGCTCACTGTTGCTTCTACTATAGTTTGATATCCTCTGTTATTCAGAATATGTTCTGCCTTGCTAATTACCCATTCACCTTCAATTTCCTGACAAAATCCTGAAAGGCTGATCTTAGCTTCTGCAAATAATTCTGGATTACCAGGAACAGTTACATTTAAATTTGATGTACTACGTTTTAGTTGTTTTAACTTAGCTGCTGCTGCACTAATTGCTGATTCTGCGGTAGAGTAAAGCGTTTGCAGGGTATAACTTGGACCCTCATTTCCCACTTTCTCTTCTATAGTTTCTCCCTTTTCATAACTGTGCCATTTTGCAATAAAAGATCTATATTTGTTACGCACATTAAAATTTACCTCCCAATTTATAATATCTTTAGGTGTAAGTACTGTTGTACCTAACATCTTTCCAGTCGCTGATCTTGCTTCTCCCTTCGGAATAAAAATTATATATCCTCCTGCTGGTTTTACTAGTGCATCATATTTTTTGCCTAATCCTTCCAAAAAACTCATGTCGCTTTCATCTGCTTGAATGGTATGTGGTATAAATATATTTTCAAATCTTTCAGCGACTTTACCTTCATACCCATGTTCTTGTGCTATTTCTTTAATCAAATCTCCCAAGGTAATGTCTTTCCATTCCTTTGATTTTCTTTCCTTTAATGATCCTCTTAAACTTGCAGCGTCACATTTTATTCTTAAAGTTTGTGGTGGACTTTGTATTGTAATTTGATTTGCCTTATATACCCCCATAGGTAATAAACCTGTTTCTTTATATCCTAGAAAAACCTGTAAATTACCCTTAAGTTCTAAAGCGCTAGAGCTATAATTAATGCATATCTCAGCTTCGTCACTTGTAGTACCGGATCCATCAGTTACACGTAGTGATATTAAACTCTTTTTTAAAACCTCTGTTACTGGGTTATTTTTTGCTACTATATCAAAATCTGGTGTCATTCATCTAAAATATTTATAACAGATTCTTTCAATATTCTCTGAATTTTAGGAAGCTTAATTTTTAATCCAGCGGGCAAAAAACTTCCATGTTCTACAAGTCCTGGATTTTTAAGCAATACTTCCTCCACTGCTCCACTACTGTATCCATAATGTTTCCAGCAAATGTAATCCAACATTTCGTTTTCTTTCGTGTAATAATAAATCACTTACTGTAACTTTTTAACTTCAAAATAAACTCAACTTTTCTCGGTTTTCCATCAGGAAAAAATAATATCTGTTTTTCTTCTACATTAATAATGACAAAATTCCCAAGTATATTTCCTGAATTATCAACTAGAACGTGTGGTTCTTGAGTGTTACGTATATTTTTTAGCTGTTCTAAGCCATTACTCTGATAATGTGGATAAATCACTCCTGTCAGATCAATACATTCAATTCCTGAGCCAATGTTTTGTAGCGACGTTTTTTCAATACATTCAATTGTATACCACCTTTTTTCTTTACTGTATCTTAGGCTTATTGGTTCAAGCTTACATTTTCCAAGCAACATCAATGTAACTCTTCAACTATATCAAAAAGTGCCCCACGTGCTTGTTCTCTAAATCGTTCTATTACTGCATCAGCAACGCTGCGGACATCTTCAGACTTAATGTTGATATTAAACGTTTGATAGAATGCTTGGTTATATACTTTAGATTCCCTATTTTCATATCTACTTTTCTTGAATGCTTTCTCAATTTCTTCTTGTTCCATAGCTCTTTTTTCTTCTATAACACCTTTAACTTTAAAACTCTCAAAATTGCCTTTACTATTTTCTGAAAATTGTTTAATAGCACTATTACTTGTCAATGGGTTTCCGTTACTGAAAATGCTATTTTTAGAAAGCCTATTAACAACATTTCCATTATTTTCAAATTTTCTAATCGGGCTATTCTCAGCAAATATGCTACTAACTGTATTTCTCATCCATGAAAAAGCTTTTCCTATAGGTTCAATGAGTGATTTCCAAAAGCTAGAGAAAAAGTCTTTCACTTTTTGCCAGTTAGTGAGAACATAAGCTGCACCAGAAACAAGACTCGCTATTAAAAGTCCAATTGGGTTAGTCATTACAGCTAGTGTTATTGCTCTTAGCCCTGTTATTACTGCAGGAAAAACTATACTTGATAAAGATGAAAATGTTGTCAGTATTGTTGCTTTAAGACCAAAAATTGTACTTCCTAATAAAGTAATTCCATAGCCTAATCCCACTACTAAGACTTTCAAACTTATCAAAGCTGCTAAAGTACTCATGATTGCCGTAGTTAAAGTTGGATATTTTTCTGCAAAAGAAGCTATACGCTCTGTTATTGCTTTCAAACTTCCAGCTACATAATTTAAAGTAGGCAACATTACTGACCCTAGATTCATGCCAGCTTCAAATACTGCATTTTTAAGTAATTGTAATTTATTAGCTGTAGTATTTGCCCGATTGTTAAATTCGTCCTGCATTGAAGCGTTATATTTTTCTTTATCAGCTAAATGTTCAATAGCTTTCTTGTAAATGTCTAAGCTTCCTACTAAAAGAGCAATGTCATCTTGAAACCCAGAGCCAAACAAATTCATAAGAATACCAGCACGCTCTTGATCGTCTATTCTTTTTAAAGTTTCAAGGAATTGCAATATTGCCTCTTGAGGATTTTTTTTAATAGTTTGTTCGAGCTCTTCTATACTTGTTCCCATCTCATCTAATGCATCGTGAAATTCAGGACTTTGCTCTCTTGCGGTCTGTAGTTTACTAAGAAAGTTATTTATAGCAGTTGCTGCTTTTTCAGGTTGTTTACCTAAACTTATGAATGCACTTGCTAAGCTACTTGCTTGATCAATTTCTAAACCAAACTGTTTAGCATTACCACCAATTCTATTCAGTGTAAGAACCATTTCCTTTGCTTTGGCAGCAGTATTATCTGAAAGATGGTTTATTATGTTACCTACATTTTCCATACCATCAACTTTAATTCCATAGACATTGGATATTTTTGCAATAGCATTACCAGCTTCTTCTGCCGACATATCAAACGCTGTGGTCATTTTGGCAACTACTGTTGTAAACTTCATAAGATCATTTTTGTCAATACCAAGTTGACCACCGCTTGCAGCTATTTGTGCTAATTCTGCAGCTGACAAAGGTATTTCACGAGATAACTTTTTGAGCTCTTGAGCAAATTTACTAGCTTCATTTTTTTTACTATCAAACCTTACTACTTTCTTTACATCAGCCATGGCCGATTCAAAATCAATAGCAACTTTAATTGGCGCTGCAAGCGAAAGACCTAGTCCAATAGTCTCTATAATTTGTGACTTAAAATGTGCTTTGCTTGCTAAAAAACTTTGGTGACTACGTATTGCAGATCCAAGCTTACCATACTTGCCTTTCAGCGCTTCAATGGACGAGCCAAGTTTATATTGGTCGCTTACTAATGACTTAATATTTCTTCCACTTTTTCTTACTTCTTCATTAAATGAATGCAAAGCATCTCTCTTTTTCAAATATGCTTCTTTTGCTTTTATTGCGGAGGTTTTGGCCTTGTCAAATTCTGCTTTTAAAGTTTTGCTTGGTTTCTCTATTGCTTTCATTTGTTTAGCTAAAGATTTTACTTGATCTTCAAAGCCCTTCCACGACCCCCTGCTAGTCAAAACATCACTACCCAACTGCTTAAATTTTGATACTGATTTTAAAGATGAATCAAGCTTTCTTATATTCTCACCAAGACGAGTAAGTTGACTGCTACTTCCTTTTATTACAGTATTAAAACTGCCATCTAAGACTGCTCCGATTTTTATAGATAACGTTGACATTTAGACCTCTTTGCTGTTTCTTCCCATAAGATAAATTCGTTAAATTCCATATCAAGAATGTGCTCAACTCCACCACCTATGATAGAGCTAAGCACGAGTACTTCTAATCTCAAGTTTTTTGGATAATTGGTGAAAAAAAATCCTTTAATACCTCTTGAATTTTCACATAATCAGCAATATCTAACTCTTCAATTGCTTCTTTTGCAACTGATGTCAGGTTGGCAGTCAAAGTCACTTCCTTATTTAGGTCACTACCATTAATGCGTTCTATTGCCAAATAGTCTCTAACTTTTGGACGTCTAATGGTAAGTTCTGAAACAGAAATTCCATCAACTGTTATTGGGTTATTAAGTGTTATAGCTTGCATGTTCCTCCTTAAAAAGTTAATTAAATAAAAGTCTATATCGGCTTTTACATAACTAATTTTTTTTACTATAGTTTTTGTGTTTGATTAACGATCCTTCATACTAAATTTCTCAATATAAAGATGATAGTAGGGTTTATTTTTCCTCAACTTGAATTAATTCTTGAACTTCATCGACAGAAAGACCTGTACACTTGACAATAGTGCTAATATCAACATTATTAGTCAACATCGCTTTTGCAACTTCAATCTTTCCTTCAATCTTTCCTTCAATCTTTCCTTCAATCTTTCCTTCAATCTTTCCTTCAATCTTTCCTTCAATCTTTCCTTCAATCTTTCCTTCAATCTTTCCTTCTTTTTTGGCATCATCAAGTTTTTGAGCAAGGACAGCCTGTTCATCACGAATACGCTTGGTCTCCTGTTCATATGCTATAAACTCTTTTTCTGACCAGTTAAACCTGTTTAGCTCTTCGTACGCTTTTTTGATTATTACGTCACTTCCTGTTATTCTTTCCAATTCTTCTTCACTTGTTTCATCAGCGTACTTAAAAAAATACACCCACTTCTCAACTATATTTGAAAGCTGATCTTCTTTAGTTTTGGAAAATTTAGGCAGTTCAATAAATACAAAGTAAAAATCTTTTAGATCATGTTCATTAGTATCTTCATCCCGAATGGTGTGTTTTGATTTATACTCAGACTTATCCGGAAATAGTATACAGTCTGCTATAGCAATAAAGATAATTTCCTTAAGGTCATGGTATTGATCACCTTTATCTGCTTGTCTTGAATAGGCTTTAGCAGCGTAATATTGGGCACGTTTTTCAAAGCCTTTGGTTTTAGCAACCTGCATCTCAATTATCCATTGTACTCCTGTTGAATCTTTACATAGCACATCAACAATACTTTGCTTTTTAGCGGCAATTTCGGGATCTTGAATAGTACTTAAAAACTCTATATCCTGTATTGCATTTTTGCCAGTAAAGCTCAAAATATCATTGAGGAAGTGAATGAGGATGTCTTTATTCTTTTCTGTACCAAAGATACGGCGAAATGCTATATCATTTTTAGGGTCGAGAAATTTAGATAAAGCCATAGCACAAATGCTTAAAAAACATTAATAATTATACAGTATTATCAGTAATTTTTCAATAAAAAAGTGGTTATATGAAAAGGCATCCATCTATTCCATTAAATCCCTAAAATCGTTTGCAGCAAGGCCATTTGATCAACACCGTTAATCTTACGGATCATGTTCTCAGCATCGATTTCTATTAATTCATTACTACCGATAGTAATACCAATTCCCGTTACACGGGAAACAGATAGACAATAATGGAAGAAAAGCCATAATGAAATAAGTGAAATAGTTTAGGTATAAATGGCACTCAGATCAAAATTATTGGATGAAGAAGTAGTAAAATCAGCAAAAGAGATGCTGAAGAAAGTAAGGAATAATGCATATGTTTCAAAAAAACTAAACGCTGTAATTGCAGCAAAAAAGTACAGTATAACGTCTGTAGCAAAAATATATTGCATTTCAAGAAAGGCACTAACTTCGTGGATAAAACTCTTGAAATTTGGCAGAGAAGAAAAACTGTTTGCTCCTCGATCACGCCGAAGAAAAACTAAATTAAATCAGGCTCAACTACAGCAAATTGAAGCATGGATAGAAGAAAACCCTAATATTACCATTAAAGAAATGAGAATAAGAATACAGGAAAAGTTCGACTTAAATATTAGCAAATCTACAGTACACCGCCATATGCAAAAGATGAAATTTTCATATATTACACCAAGACCAGTACACAACGTACAAGATAAAAGTAAACAAGAGGAATTCAAAAAAAAATCTCAATGAAGTTATTGGAAAGTATCCTGAAAAAGAGCTATTTTTCTTTGATGAATCAAGGTTTGGCACACATTCGAAAGTTGGGCATGGATGGTTTAAAAAAGGTACTAGAACTCGGGTTAAAATAAAGTTAGGTAGGCATAATTTTTATCTCTACAGTGCAGTTAATCCTAAAAATGGAGAGAGTTTTAGCTTATTTGCACCAAATGTTAACACTGATTGCATGAATATATTTCTTGAGCAAATGTTGCAATATCTAGGGACAAGAGAAGCTGTTCTTGTTATGGACTGTGCTAGTTGGCATAAGTCAAAAAATTTAAAGGTACCTAAAAACATTGAGATTATATACCTACCTCCATATTCACCTGAACTTAATCCTGTTGAGAGGCTTTGGTTATATATAAAACAGAACATTTTGCGCAATAAAATATACAGTACTATTGCTTTGCTTGAGAGCACTTTATGCAAATTTCTTACCTCTCTTGCTACTTCTACAATTAAACAACTCTGCTCTGTTTCCTATTTGACTCCACAACAATGAGAATTGGTATAAGTTTATAGTAATGAGCAGCTACAGTACACTTCAGCGTTGCTTTTTCAGCAGGTTTCCAGCTACCAAAATCAAATTCTCTGAATATGCCCCTAAGGTTGATTATTACTCCTTCAATATCGTTACTACCACTCCCTTGCATTCCACCTCTGAGTGTCAAAGCTACTGAATTTCCATTTATCAACCCAAATAGCCGAAAGAGTTCTGTATCGTATTCAGAAAAAGTGAAATCTGCTTCAAGCTTTTCCATGCCCATATCAATATTTACTGGAATATCCATACCACCAGCTCTATATTCTTCAGTTTTTATGGTAAGCTTTGGCAGCGTAATTTCATCTATTTTTCCTGCATAACCCCGACCATCTACGAACACATTAAAATTCTTTAAAATCTTTGGTAGCATCTTTCTTCCTTTTTTCCCTTAATAAAATTTACGATATTTCACTATTCACCAGCCGTGAACGAAAAGTAATCTGTTCTGCTGGATATGGTGGTGTAAACTCAAAATCAAAGTATACTTTTCCACTTGCAATATTTGCTGGTGTGTTTAATTCTGAAGTTGCATAACATTTTCCACTGATAATCGCTCCTTGCGCTTTTAAATTGGCCAAATAAGAATTCACCCCCTCAATCACATCATCTATGTAAGTTTTGGTGATATTTCGATCAACTGCCCAGAGATGAGCTCGCAGCAGACTATCGTTAATTAAATCTGCAGTTCTTCTCACTGATAGAAAAGCCCATTTCGAATCGTTTGAACATGTTCTATTTCCCCAAAGCCTATAGCCATTTTGATGAATTATCGTTGTTACTTCATTTTCATTCAAGTGGTTTGCTCTACAATTTGTATTACCGAGCGTAAAATCAATAGGCCTGCTTGTTCCAACAATACCATTTATCTCTTTATTTGAAGGTGAGTGCCAAAATCCTTGTTCGCTATCTACTTTTGCTATTAAACCAGCTACAAATGGGCTTGCTGGCAAGATTTCTTCTTCAATAAGTACCTTCACCCATGGATCAACTACGTAAACTCTTGAGCTGCCTACACTTTTTCTCCATTTTATTGCTTCTTCATCATTAGTATTTGGTCCATCTGCTACTATTATGCTTCTCAGCTTTTCTGCTATAGGAATTAATGCTGCAACCACTGGATTTTTGCCATCTTCTGGTAGTTGGTGAGTAAATTGAGGTGCAATTAATATTCTTGGAGCAACATGAACTATGCTTTCACTACTGAGGAATGCCTCTATCCCTTGATACTCTCCAGTCTCTTTATCAACACCGCCAATTATATTTTTCAGCGTCTCTTCTTCTTTTAATTTTGGATTGATGTTTTCACTCTCTTCAACTCTAATTACTATAACTGTTGCACCAATTTGGGTAAATACTCCAGTTATTGCTGAAAAAAGAGTTCCCTTTTTGCCAAGTTTTGCCGCTTCTTTAAAGTATAATGCACCCCATAAACTAGACCAAAAAAAAATGGTTGATCCGAGTAGGAAGGTAAAGGGGTAAAAGTATGGCAACAAAAAAATATGAACCAGAGTTAAAAGCAAAGATAGCTTTGGAAGCAATAAAAAATCAAAAAAGCACAGCTGAGATATGTAGTGAATATAAAATACCATCAACAAATCTATATGATTGGCGTGATAGAGTATTGGCAAGGTTAAAAGACCTATTTGTTGAAGAAAGTGAAAGTGCGAGAAAACAAAGAATCTTAGCGCAAGAAATAGAAAGTTTACATAAAGTAATAGGAGAATTGACAGTGGAAAATAGCTATTTGAAAAAAAAATTACTGAAATAAGCAAAAAAGATAGAGTAAGGTTTATAGAAAAAGATTCTGATCTGTCAATTAGGAAACAGGCTGATTTATTGGGGATTTGCAGATCTAGCCTATATTATAGGCCTATAATTAATAACGAAAGTGAAGTAGCAAATTTGATTCAAGAAGTATATTTGGCTTCTGATTGCCGTTATGGATATCGTAAAATTACTGCTGAAATCATAGCGAGTGGAGTAGTAGTCAATCACAAAAAAATCTTAAGAATTATGAAAAAAATGAAGATTAGTGGGCTGTATTGTAGAAAAAGATGTAATACAAGTATTAAAGAAAAAAAGCATAAAATATATCCTTATTTACTCAAAGATTTGATTATTTGTAGAGTTAATCAGGTATGGGCTACTGATATAACATATATTATGGTAGAAGGTAAGTTTATCTATTTTGTGGCAATAATGGACTTGTATAGTCGCTATATTATTGCTCATTCATTATCACCATATCTCGATGCTGGATTTTGCCTTTATACTCTCAAAGAAGCTCTAAAACAAGGTAAACCTGAGATTTTTAATAGTGATCAGGGGGTGCAGTTTACTAGCTACAACTTTATTATGGAATTAGAGCGTGCTAATATTAAAATCAGTATGGACCATAAAGGACGTTGCTTCGACAATATATTTGTTGAGCGCTTATGGAGAACTTTAAAGCAAGAAGCTATATATTATTATAGACCAAATAGTATCAGAGATTTAAATCTTATAATAAATGATTTTGTTGCTTGGTATAACTATAGAAGGCGACATCAGACTCTACATTATAAAGTTCCTGCTGATCTTTATTATCATAAACAGTAAATGAATATATTGATAAATACTTTAAATGTGTGTCGACGTATTTATCAACATATTCATTTTAAAAATCGGATCACTTTGAAAAAAATGGTCTAGACAAATGGGTGCATTATACCTTCTATGAGAGGCTGAAAATATGGAAAGAGAAACAGAAAAGAAAGTAATGAATTTAGAGAGAAAACCTTTGGATGAGCTGAGAAAAACGTGGAAGAAGGTATTTGGGAAAGAAGCGCCTAGATACTCAAAGAAATATCTGATACCAAGATTAGCTTATAGAATGCAGGAAAAAGCGTATGGAGAAATGTCAAGAAAAGGAGCAAAAAGACTGGAGTATCTGGCAGATCGGCTAGAGAAGGGAAAAAGAATAAGTAGTGACAAACTTCCAGTAGCAGGAACAGAGCTAATATTAGAGAGAGGAGAAGAGACGCATGCGGTAATGGTAACAGATAAGGGTTTAATCTACAAAGAAGAGTTTTATACATCATTGTCAGCAGTGGCAGGAAAAATAATGGGAATGAGCTACAACGGACCTTTATTATTTGGGATGCGTGATAAAAATGAAAATTGAAGAGAATAAAATGCTAAAAGAAGTAAGGTGTGCGATATATACAAGAAAATCAAATGAGGATGGACTAGAACAAAAGTTTAATAGTCTTGATGCGCAACGTGTAGCATGTGAAAAATATATAAAAAGCCGAGAAGGATGGGTAGCATTGGTAAAAAGGTATGATGATTGCGGATATTCAGGGAAAAATTTAGAAAGACCAGCAATAAAGGAATTATTTGAAGATGTAAAAACAGGAGAAGTAGATTGTGTAGTAGTATATACGCTAGATAGGCTATCAAGAGAAACAAAAGACAGCATTGAAGTAACGTCATTTTTTAGAAGGCACCGAGTAAATTTTGTAGCAGTAACACAAATATTTGACAATAATACGCCAATGGGAAAATTTGTACAAACGGTATTGTCAGGAGCAGCACAACTAGAAAGAGAAATGATCGTAGAAAGGGTAAAAAATAAAATAGCAACATCAAAGGAGCAGGGATTGTGGATGGGGGGAACTTTGCCGCTTGGATATGATGTAAAAGATAAAGAATTAATAATAAATGAAAAAGAAGCGAAAATAGTAAGGCACATATTTGAAAGATATTTGGAGCTAAAATCAATGGCAGAATTGGCAAGGGAGCTAAATAGTCAAGGTTACAGAACAAAATCAGATATCTTTAAAAAAGCGACGGTAAGGAGAATAATAACAAATCCAATATATATGGGAAAAATAAGGCATTATGAGAAAGAGTATGAGGGAAAGCATGAAGCAATAATAAAAGAGGAAAAATGGCAAAAAGCGCAGGAATTGATAAGGAATCAACCATATAGAAAAGCAAAATATGAGGAAGCATTGCTTAGGGGAATAATTAAGTGCAAGAGCTGTAGTGTAAATATGACGCTGACATACTCAAAAAAAGAAAATAAAAGGTACCGATATTACGTATGCAACAATCATTTAAGGGGAAAAGGTTGTGGATCAGAAAACCGAAATGTAATAGCAGGAGAAGTAGAAAAAGAAGTGATGAAGAAAGCTGAACAGCTATATGAAAATTGGAAAGAAAAGACCGAAGAAAAATGGAAAAATTTAAGTTTTGGAAAACAGGAGGAAGTAGTAAGGAACTTAATAAGTGGGGTAATGGTAAGAGACGATGGAATAGAGGTGAGTTCAGAGGATAAGGTGGAGTTTATAGCAATAAAGAAGAAAGTAAGCAAATGTACAGTAATTGAACCAGAAGGAAAAACAAACAATGCGTTACTCAAAGCAGTGGTAAGAGCCCATCTATGGAAACAGCAACTAGAGAAAGGGAAATATAGAAGTGTGAAAGAGCTGAGTGCCAAAATTAATATAGGTACAAGACGTATACAGCAAATTTTAAGGTTAAATTATTTAGCACCAAAAATTAAAGAAGATATAGTAAATGGGAGACAGCCAAGGGGTTTGAAGTTAGTTGATTTAAGAGAAATACCGATGCTGTGGAGTGAGCAACTGGAGAAATTTTATGGATTAGCGGCGTAATTATACCGTTTATAAAAACAACAAAAGGAGAGAAACTATGAAAACACCAAAACTATTGAAAGGTATTGCTGAGAAATAAGAAAGGTAGCCAAATTGCTGCTACTGCAGTTGATATAGAGGAATCAAGGACCTCTGATGTACCAAGAGATCTTGAGGTAAAAGAACAAACTAATGCTGAAAAAGCTACAGGAATCGACACTCAATTATACAAAATATCAATATAAATGATGAAGATTTTAGCATATCAAATGCAATAGTGGTAGAAAATGTATCGAATAAACATCAAATAAACATCAAAAAATTCAATACTCTAAACCCCAGCACACAACTCCAGAAAGTATAGTAGTTTCGAAAATGAATGATAAATTTTCATTACGAGATTACCCCCTAAAAGCTGCGAGTTTGTATGTTAGTGCACTATCATTTATTTTAGAAAACACTATAGTACATGTGGAGCAATCTATAGCCCTTTTTGAATCTGAGAGTGTGCTTGAAAATTGATAAGCGCTAAGTAAACTTTTTAAATAAAATAAATTCTTCTTTAACCATCTAAATAAACTTCCTCCATCATTGCTGTGTAGCAAGTCATATACCGAGCTATGATCCACTTACAGGTAGTGACTTATGTTGGTGAGATTCTATCTTTAACTCGTCCATATTACACCTTGGTGAGCTTGAATAGCATTTTGCCAAGACCTTATTTCTACAAAGTAGGGGTTGAAAATGATTACTTCCCTTATTTACTATATGTAAGACATTATTGTCATCATAATCTATCCTATTATACTCACCTGCACTTCTTGATCCTGAACTATCTATTAGTTGATGCAAGTATGGATCTTGTTGCTCATCAGTAGCATTGAATGGATTACTCTCTGCAACATGTAATTTCACACCATACTTACTACAAAGTACTCTGCCCTCGACATCGGAACGTCCCCACAATTCATTCTTTCCAATGCTATTGATATATTGGTTACACGTAATTCCACGATTTACGAACTCACCTTCAACCTCATCAAAGTCGTTGCCAATTTTACTTATAAACCACTCTGGAGGATTGTCTTGCGCAAATCTCTTACACTCATTCCTTAACTGCTCTACAGTAACTTTGATTCCCTTCTGTTGTTCCAGACTTTGCCTGAATGAATCAAAAAAACAGCTTCCATTATTGATTGCGTGCCCTAAATAGAAGTCATCAGGTATGTTTGATTTTTGCTCTTTATCACCTTGTTTTTCTGCCTTTTCAATAATTTCTTCCTCTAAACCAAAAATCTTACTCCAGTTGTATTTACCTTCTAACCCCAATTTTTTACTTTCCTTTTCTGCTGCTTTAGCTAAGTCTGTTTTAGAAATATCCCCTTTTTCTTCATAGAACCTAGATAAAATTTTAAAGATATCTATCAGGTAAGTTTTTACGTCAAAATTCTTCTCCTTTTTTACAATATTAGACTCAATATTGCGTAAATCTTGTAATAACTTATGCCTTCTAGCAACTTCCTCCATAGAATCCTTTCTTAACTCTTCACGTTCTGTCCATTTGTTGTTAGACTCGCTTATTACTTCAGGATGCATTAATTTTCCAGACCTTTCAAAATATCCCTGTTCAATAGCATCGTAGACCCAGTAGTTACCAAGCTCGCAATCATTGCCTAACTCTTCTTCGCGACCTTTGAATTTTTCTAATATTTCCTCTCTATTACTCACTTCTACTATAATTTTGCTTTTATTCTGTATGTCAGGATACAGCCTAACGTCTACATTTCCCAAACTAGTATAGAAAGTTAATACTACATCGCTGCCTTCTGTAAGATCTGTGTAATTCCTTATGCCATCTTGGGTTATAATTTCCACCTCACTTTTGCCAATTTTTATTACACTCCTTCCATATCCTTTTTCTCCTTGAGGTATTCCTAAATTCCTTGTTCTATCTGTGATTTTTGCAACATCTATTATACTATCCTCTGAGTATTCTAAGTAAGATACACTGTTATCGATTTTTCCATCACACAGTTGACCACTGGTAGCATCCTTTGCAACTCTAAAAAATTCTTCAGCATAATTAATGTACTCTACATGAGCCTTGATTACATTAGCTTTATGATCTTTAAACTCTCGTTCTATTGTATCAATGACTTTTAAACTATCTGAGTTTTTTAACTTTGCTCCTCTCGATATTAATGCACATACTATATCACTGGCAATTCCATAGCTTCCTTCTAGCTGAGCAATTTTTTCTAGTACGTGATCTGCAAAGTAATAATCTTTGTCTTTAGCAAAATTTAATCTCATTCCAGAAGCTATAATCTCATTTACAACTTCCTGTAGTTCAATCATGCTTTTAGCTTTTACTACCTTACTCAAAAACTTATTTAGCTTAGCAAGTTGATTTGTTTGATACATCTCTGATAAGAGACTATCACATTTTTCACAATTATCTTGCTTATTACCTACAAAGTCAGTTGCTCCTGCTTTTAAGAGTAAAGCTTTTACATCAGGAAATTGACAAAACGGCCAAATTGAACTATCACCCTTAACATTTAAAACTATCTTTAAATCTTGGTTATTTTTATGTTTATCTAAAAATTTTTTCAGATCTTCAACACCTGGACCATAAGGATTATCCCAATCTTCATCAGAATCTGTAGCTTTAACCATTTTACGTAGTTGGTCTCTTAACTTTTTTTGGTTGTCAGTTAAAAAACACTCTATAATATTGTTGCTATCAATTGCAATTTGCAGTGGGGTTTTTCCATTGTTATTTTTTATGTTTAAATCAGCTCCTTTGCTTATGAGTAAATCCATAACCTTTCTGCTATAATCATTACAATTAGCAGCATAATAGTGTAAAGGTGTATTACCTTTTTTATCTTGTATATTTGGATCAGTTTTTGCATCTAAGAGATACTTTAGACCTTCATACTCACTGGAATAAATAGCAGTATCATGCAAAAGTGTTTTACCTTTATTATCCTGCATATTTAGATCAGCACCAGCTTTGAGAAGAGGATGAATGGCTTCATCGTGTGCGACAAACACATTCAATACTGTTGTTCCTAGATGCCCTCTTTTTAGATTAAGAACGTACTTCAGGTCTTTATTTTTCTCGTTACTTTCTAAAAACTGCTTAAGATTTGAAAATGAGTCATAATTCCCCATATTAAAATCTTTTATAATACTATTGAGTAATTTTTGATTTAACTTTTTTTGACTCTCTTCCAGTTTTAAGTTAGGTGCATGAATAAGCCACTCATCTATTAAATCCTCTAAGTATTTTTTATCATCTATCAAACTTCTATCAGCCCAAAGTAAACCTCGCTTAATGAATTCATAATAACTATCTACTGGTAATTCAGTTGCTTCTGTTTTTGGGCTACCTATTTCTGAACACTCTTGTCCAGCACTTAGGTCACACTTCAGTTTTTGCTCATCAGTGTGTTTGCTTTGTTCACTGATAGGTTCTGCAATATATTTTACTGACCCTGTACCCATATTACCTGCTAGCTCTAGATATAGAATATATTATATAGAATGTGTAGTATGTGTCAAACTAATTTCAACATAATCTTTTTACTACTCATATTTTTGTTAAGTTTTTATGGTGAGTACTGCTAGGTTAAAAGTTGTTTATTACTGGAAGTTTTAGCCAATTTTACTATAGATCAACAAAATTGAGAACACCAGCTATATTTAATATATAGGAATATGATGCTTTAAAGGAGTACAAAAACTGCTGAAGCTTATACAGTAACCTGCGGAGCCACTTCAGCAGAATAAACAAACATATGCTAGTATTAGTAGAGAATTATTTATAAGTCAACTAACTTTTTAAAAAAATATTTTAGTGAAGATACCATGCTAGCTAGTGTTATAAGGAATTGAATTATTGACTCTTCCTAAGATTGCAAAAAAGGTCGTATATTTGTGAGAACAAGCCGCGTAAAAATAAGGTTATAAAAATAGAAGATTTAAATTATTTCTATAAGCTTGAGCAAATTAGTTCGTATGTAGATATGGATGAAATGGGCTAATGTGGCTAGTTTTAGCGTACAATAAAATTACCATATTAAAAAGTTCGTATGTATCGATTGGTAGACCAACCCATTCCAAAACAAATTATTCTCACGCTTGCTGGTTTTGAGTACTGAAAATGGCCATATTAACTCAATTACTATTGAATAGTACTAGGCTCTGTGGACAAAATTTTAGAGAAGCCATATAAGAGCTCTGACAAAATTTAGAAATCCCATAAAGACCTCTGCGGTCTTGTCAAATCTGGAAAAAATGCGCCTAAAATTTTTAATTTTACCGAAAAAGCACTCAATCAAATGACGTTCTTTATAAATATGCTCATCATAATGCCTCTGCACTTTTCTATTCCGTTTTGGTGGCTCCTTATTTTCAAACAAAAGCATTGCTATCGTAGCCCTTATCGGCCACTACAGCAGAGTTGTAGATACTTTCAGTTAACACTTGCTTCTGCGTAATTTCATTTCTTTGACCAGGAGTCAGAGTGAACTTAACAAGTGCGTCAACAAGTGCATGTATTTTTGTTCACCTTTACTTCGTCCTAAAGCCTCTTGATTCTTTGAATCTTGTGTATATCCAGCCGAACATGGATGGGCTCTAATCGTCGATTATGACGGCTTCTAAGTCTGGCTCTTGTTTTGTGTGCTCCAATAAATTTTTCCAAATACTACTTTCGCACCATCTCTTAAATCGTTTGTGTACACTTCTATAATTACCATATATTTTCGGCAAAAGTCTCCATTGACAACCACTTCTCGCCATATACCACACTGCTTCTATTTAAACGTTTTTCGTTTTTACTATGCATTCCTTTTATGAACTCTAAAATTTGTTTCCAATTTCTTTCTTTTATATAGTATTCCATTCGGTAGTTTCTCCATTTTTATGTTCATTGGGTTAAACTACCACTTTTTTCCCATCTTCATATTTTTTGTCCACAGAGCCTAGTAAATTAATAGTAATTCATTGCATAAAAAAATTTCTGAGTAGGGCTTAACAAGCTTTAAAGATGAAGTGCTATAATAGAAATGTAAAAAACTTTTATTTAAATCTATAAGTTTAGGGTAATGATACATAAGATTTTTTACTTTCTACAAGATTTATATATATAGCAAAAAATTAGGTAATGAAAATGTTTTTTAAAAATCATAGTGACTTTTCAATAAAGTTAAAGAAATTAAACCAAATTAATCAGATAAGTGACACGGTAAAAGAATGGGTGATGTGCTTTGATAAATTAGGCAAAGTGGAAGCTATCAATATTTCTGGTACTTTAAATACTTTATCAAAGTTACATATCTTTGATAAAAAATGGAAAAGAAAAGATCAAGAGAATTTCAAGAAGCTCATCGTTAAGCTAGCAGAGAAAGGAAGTTTTATAGTTGATGAATTTGATCCATGGAATATTGAGGAATTAAAAGGAGCTAAGGAATTTGTTGTTGAGTTAATCAAGCAAGGAAATCAATCCTCGAAGGAGTTCAATTCTCAGGATATTGCTAATAGCTTAAATGCTTTATCTAAGTGGAATATTGAGGAATTAAAAGGAGCTAAGGAATTTGTTGTTGAGTTAGTCAAGCAAGGAAATCAATCCTCGAAGGAGTTCAATTCTCAGGGAGTTGTTAATAGCTTAAATGCTTTATCTAAGTGGAATATTGAGGAATTGAAAGGGGCTAAGGAATTCATCGTTAAATTGATAAATCAACCCTCAAAGAAGTTCAATTCTCAGGATATTGCTAATAGCTTAAATGCTTTATCTAAGTGGAATATTGAGGAATTGAAAGGGGCTAAGGAATTCATCGTTAAATTGATAAATCAACCCTCAAAGAAGTTCAATTCTCAGGATATTGCTAATAGCTATGATGCTTTATATAAGTTTAGTGTTTTTGATAATAAAAAATGGGATGATGATCAGATAAAAAGTATCAAAAATTTTATTATTAACCTGGCAGAAAAAGGAGAAAAAATATATAGAGAATTTGATTCTCAGGGTGTTGCTAATACTTTCAATGCCTTCTTGAAGTTAGATATTTTTAATGATAGTAAGTGGACAAGTAAGGAGCAAAATAAATTAAAGTTTCTCATTATTAATCTAGCAAGTCTAAATGAGGTATATAAGAATTATAACCTTAAGGATATTTATAGAACCTATAAAGCACTATGTAGGTGGAATGTTTCTAATATGGATAAATGGTCTAATAATAAGTTTAAATTTGAGGCTCTCATTACTAAGCTAAAGAAGCAAATTTACATTATTGCGAAAAAACAGAAGTTATTAGAATCATGTATTGATATAAGATTTGCTTCCAAAATCATTCAAGACTTACCTGAGCTCAAGTTAAAGGACTTAATAATATCTGAAAGTGAATTTCTCATTCCTTTGATGCAGTGTTTAAGTATTAGTGTAAATAACAGTAATGCTAATGTCTTAAAGGATAGTTGGTCGAGAACAGATATCTTATCCGGTCTGCAGATTCTTTATGAAATTGTAAGTAAAATAGAGGATCGATCTGGTTTAAAAGAAGTATTTGATACAGATCTCTCCAAGATATACAGCAAATTAGTGAAAGTGAAGGTAATCTACGCTAATGAAGTGTTAAAGGAAGTAAATAAGTTAGATAAATTGGGAATAATAAAAAATGGTAAATTGTTATGTAAATCAAAGCAATTTACAGTAGACTTGCAAGTTACTAATGAAGATTATGATAAAGCATGTGATAGACAAATACCTACTTCAGACCCAAGCCATAATGCTGAAAAAAAGGAAGAAGATAATCAATTACTACATGAGCTTTGTACTAAAGATTTAAGCAATCAGAAAATAGAAGCAAGTAGTGCTGTACGGAATATTTTATTACAAGATGATAAAATGAGCTATACTACAAGGAGATGTATAGGTGTAGTAGGGAATAAGTTATCTTCATTATTCAATTTTGCAACAGGTTATTTTTTTCAGGTTTTTCCTCCTTATGAACAAGCTAAAGATACAGGTAGTTCTCAACCTTTAAAAGTTATGGAAGATAAAATCATTGAAACAGTAAAGCAAATTATATCAGAAAGGGTAGAGTTAGAAAAATCAAATATTAACTTTAAACAAATGAAGAAAAAGATTGTCCAAAGATTCAATAAAGGTAATTTTGATGATATTACAAAATCTATAGCATTACGTATATTCGAAGAAGGTAGTCGAGATTTAAAAGCTAAATTTAAAAATGTAAAATCCTGTAAGCAAATAGTAGAAAGAAGAATAAATCAATTAATACAAGATATACTAAAGAATAGAAACAGCATGCCGGAAGTTAATGATGTAAAGGAACAAAAAACAAGCTTTAAGCCAGAAAGTCATCTAAATGATACTGCTGTTCAAGGTCATATAACTCAGGATAAGGTTAAATTAATTTCTTAATTTCATCCAAAGAAAGGCCGGTGATTTCAATGATGACATCTATAGAGATACCGTCCTTAAGTGAATTTTGCCACTTTAATCTTTCCTACTTCCTAGTGTATGGTCCCAGAGTGTGATGGTATGATAGAATGTGAGAAAAAATACCATCAAAGTAGGAGTTATGGTTAAAACCCCAGTTATGGATTAACTAAAGCAATAAAGCTTAGAAATAGAAGGCTTTTTTGACTGAATGGAATATGAAATTAATGTTGAAAAATATGTACCATAAAATTTATTGGCGATCTGTGGCGTAAGCTCAAATTTGTTTTTCAAACAACCAAAAACCGTCTCAATAATCGACCTTTTTCTCAATAAAATCTTCTCTTTTAGTAAAATCAATGCGTTTTTCATGCCTTTTTTCACTTTAGTGATAAGTTTTAGGCCTCTGTCGAAGAGTTTCTTAAAGAGCTCTTTCTTTATATAGCCCTTATCTCCGAACAAAAGTCCTGTCAAATTTTTAGTCAAATTTGGTACAGGTTTTCTGTCATCAACGTTGCCTTTAGTTAGTGTAATAGCTTGAACTTCGCCTATTTCATTAATTACCAGATGTAATTTAAAACCTAAAAACCATCCATAGATAGTCTTTCCTATATTTGCTAACTCTTTGAAAGCTTTATTTTTGAAATCCTTTTTGTGTGGCAAACAGCGATTGCAGTTGTATCAATATTATTGCTAAAATATTCGAGTTTACCCTATTTCCCTCTTTATTAATTCTACTTTTATCTGTTTTCTAATCCATAACTAGGGTTTACACGGGTGCGCTAGAACACCAGAGGCAGTGCGTAGGAAAATACAAAATAGTCAAGAGAGCATAGCAAAACTTTCTCAATGCTATAATCTTAATCCAAAAACTATTGTCAAATGGAAAAAAAACGTTCATTCACTAAAGATGTAAATATGGGAACAAAACAGCCAAGATCAACAGTTTTAACCAAAGAGTGGAATATTCAAAAAAGCATAAGGGTCAAGTTAAGGAAATAAAGGTATGAAGAAGATAGGATAAGAAGATATAAAATTCTCTCGGATATATTTTAGTGAGAGAACTAATGATGAATAAAATAACTTGCTTATCAAATTACCTCAACAAATTTTTCAATGAAATGGCAAATAATTGAAACAGAAAAGGAAAAGAAAATTGAGTAATTGATGATTCATAAAAGCTATAATTTTGGGTAATATAGGGGTTACAAACTGAATCATAGATACAATGTGCCAATTATTAAATGAAGAATCTGTGATAATAACGAAACAGGGTTTAGATTTCAGGTTTACTAAAGAAGCAGTAGAATTTATGAAAAGAATGTACAATGGCTTTATTTAAAATACCCTGCAAATTGATTGTAGAATCTTGCAGCAATTTAAAAGCATTGGATAGTAGCTTTGCCTAACAGCATGGAAAATCTATATAAAGGTTATGGACAAAGGTTATGAGAGTAACACTAAGTGTGGAATAAAGTTAAAATTAGTTTTTGATTACCTAAATCAGACATTGGATCAACTTAACATAACGGAGGGAGTAAGAAGGTTATAGGGAGAAGTTGCTAATATCTGACCTTGGTTCAAGTTCTTTTAAACAGATCAATGGAACGGGAGCTTATTTTATAAGTCGTTGATACCAATGTATATGCTATAGAAACAAATCAAAAAATGGAATTATTGGAATGTTTAGGAGACAAGCTATTTTTAGAAATGAAGGTGTTGTTGGGAAAAGAAGCAAAGATTAGAGTAAGAATGATATGTCATAAATTAACTGAAGAGCAGTCTCTAGCCAGAAGAAGAAAAGCTAATAAATTGGCAAAATCACATGATCTTCCAAAAGGAATCAGAAATTGTTGAACTGGTCAAAACTAATATTCCAGAGGATAAAATTAGTGCTGAGCAAGTATTACAGAGTAAGGTGGCAAATTGAGTTGTTTTTAAACTATACAAGAGCTACATAAGACTTAAAAGGGAAGCCACACAGAGTATTGTGTGAATTATATGCTAAATTATGTGCAATTCTCATATTTCATGAGTTGTACAAAATTAAAAAAGAATACAGAACTCAGTTTAACAAAGGCATTTATTGAGCTAAAAAGGCGGATTAGAGAGTTATTTTTAGCACTAAAGAATAGAGTTAATAGTTTGAAAATTTTTCTTAAAAAGATTACAATAACTTGGTCATGATTTTCATTAAAAGACAAGTACAGAAAAACTAGAGTATCTACTTTAACTTCCCTAAATTTGCTCGCAATCTCTTAACTTGATGCTTATGCTTTTTTGAATATTCCCCAAATTTGGGAATAACTTATATCAAATTCCTATTCTCTTTTTCAGTTTTTTAGTTTTTTTTTTCTTGCAAGCATAATAGTTTCGTATACATAATGAAAGCAAATGGTATTTTTAGCTTGATAACAGAGGAAAATAAAGAGGGCTTGGGTGTAACACTCAAATAATGATTTACCTTATGGATACCGCTAGAAAAGTTGACTAAGGTATACAATTCTCTCTGCGTCAAGTTACTCAAGATATCGAATCTACAAACGCTTTGGATTGAGTGTGTTTGATCAATTTGAGTGCTTTAAATGAAAGGCGAAAATTGAGCATACTACGCCTCTGTACACAGTATCTTTAATGCAAATGCCCATGTGATTCCATAGATAATCTCTGTTTTTTTATTTTATCTGTCCATTTATCATTCTCTATATCTTGTTTGTTGGTTGCTCTTTTTTCTTGCTCAACAATTGCCTTATCTATCTTCTGATGAATTGCATCAATTGCATTTTTTTCTTTGTATACTTCGCTTTTTCCTTCAACAATTAAATTGGTAAAAATATTTACAACAAACTGCACTTGATTATGATTAACCTGACCTTTTATCGAAGAAGGTAAAGATCCTAATACTTCTGATGATATTTTACCTTGAAAGGAAAGCCCTAAATTATCTGCTACTTCACTTATTAATAACTCCCTGTTTTCTTTATTATCTTCCAATTTGGCATAATCACTAAGTAGATCCATAACTGCAGATACTCTAACTTCAATAATACCATCAACGTCTTCACCTCCTAGAGCAACTCCTGATTCCAATAACTTCTCTCTGAGGTTTTTGCTTAAAAGATTAATAAATTCTTCATTTGCATCTGATCCTATGGTTGATATCGTACCATCTAAATAGTTATTTACTTTGATTTGAGTACCTAAGTCATGCTCTATTTGTATTTTTGTCTCATATTTAAATCCTAGTTCTGCACAGAATTTCTGAAAATATTCTTTAATAATGTCAAACAAGCTCTTGCCATTATCTTTATAGTTTTTTAGCTCTTCAGGAATAGTAAGTGATAACTTACCTTCTTTATATATTATACCATTTTTGCTATCTTGAGATTCAAGTGTGAATTCTAATGAGCTGGATAGGTCGCATATTTTCTCTTCCGGATTGTCAACCGTGGTTATAGGCATTGCCATATCAGACGTCACTTTTATGCAGTTGTGATCAGTGCAGTAAATGTTTAGCGCTTTTCTAGGACTGTGTGGAATTAAGCTACAACTACTGAGTGCTGCATGAGATTCATTAAATATACCAGCCCCATACCCTGCTTGATTACAATTGGTGACTAACTCTTCTAAAATAGCATCACTTGGTATTTCTGCTTCAGCGTATCTAAACATTTCCTTGAAAGTTTCCTTTGCTAATGCACGGTAATCTTTTTTGGAGAATAGATGATAAGAGCTTCTCCCTGTGTTATAAAATCTCTCAAATTCCTTTCTATATTCATCAGTTTTTTTTTCATCAGCAACTGTAGGGCTATTACAATGATTTTCCCAAACTTCAGATAGTCTATCTTGATCAAGCTCCTTAAGTACTGGTTCCATAAAAGCTTTACCTTCTTCAGAGAGGTTATCAAAATTATCACGGTTAAAAATCTCATTTTTATAATCTTTAGCTCCTTCCTTAAATGCAATAATAAAATTTTTATCTATTTCTTTTTCATTAATAATAAAATTCATTCTTTGAAAATCTAAGAACATTGTTTCACCGGAATTCGCTAATTTATTATCTTGATCTGCTCTTAATTTACTAAAATTGAATTCTTTAGCTGTGGCCTTTAATCTAACTACCGGACTCTTCTTTGCCTCTTTCATAATTAACACCTTACTATAAATATGCTGTAAGTTGTACCATATAATGATGAATAATTTTATAATATATAAAAAAGTCGATAGTCTATTTCTTTATTTTAGGGATATAGGAAAGGCGTAGATTTCTCTTTTCATTTGTAGCATGCTGCATTAATATTTACGTATTAATCTAGAAAATAGTGATGAATAATATTGTAATTGTTGGTCTGCAATGGGGTGACGAAGGCAAGGGTAAAATAGTAGATTATCTTTCTGAGAATGCAGATGTAGTTGTGAGATTTCAGGGAGGAAATAATGCAGGGCACACTATAGTAATAGATGATGAGGTTTATAAATTAAATTTACTGCCCTCTGCTGTTTTGAGAGCGGACAAAATATCTATTATAGGAAACGGTGTTGCTCTTGATTCACATGCTCTAGTCTCAGAAATAGAGTCATTGAAAGTTAAAGGAGTGGACGTAAACTATAACAACTTGATGGTATCCGAGAGCTGTCCATTAATACTTAGCGTACATAAGGACAAGGAAAAGCTATTTGAAGATTTAAACGGAAATCACAAAATTGGTACAACAAACAAAGGGATAGGGCCATGTTATGAAGATAAAGTTGGCAGGAGAGCTATACGCCTTTGTGACTTAGAAAACACAGATGAGCTCAATCAAAGAGTGGACGCTCTCCTGAGTTACCATAATGCTATCAGAAAAGGACTTAACTACCAGGTAGTTAAAAAAGAAGAAATATTAAAGGAAATTGAAGAGATTTCAGAAAAAATTCTTTTATATAAAAAACCTGTGTGGAAGATACTAAATGATTTTATGAAAGAAGGTAAGAAAATAATATTTGAAGGCGCTCAAGGCGCATTTTTAGATATCGACCACGGAACTTACCCTTTTGTTACTTCAAGTAATACCGTAGCATCGCAAGCGATAACAGGCTCAGGATTATCCTACAATGCTCACATTATTGGTGTAGCAAAAGCGTATACAACAAGAGTGGGTAATGGTCCATTTCCTACTGAACAAAATAACGAGATTGGAGACAGCTTATTTTCTATAGGTAAGGAACTTGGAACAGTAAGCAATAGAAGAAGGCGCTGCGGATGGTTTGACGCAGTTTTAGTGCGCCAGGCCGTACAACTCTCTGGAGTTTCAAGCATTGTATTAACCAAATTAGATATTCTTGATTCTTTTGATACTATTAAAATAGGCACTGGTTATAAGTATGGCGGAAAAATGTATGATTATTTACCCGCATCACATTCAATACAAAAAGAATTAGAGCCAATATATGAAGAATTTCCTGGTTGGAAAGAGAAAACTCAAGGCAAAAGGTCAGTTAAGGAATTACCTGCAAATTTGATGAAATATGTGAGAAAAATAGAAGAATTAATAGGTGTACCAATTCATCTAATTTCAACTAGTCCCAATAGAGAGGATGTTATTAAGCTTAAAAATCTATGAAAACGTCTTGTTAACTTTTATCTAATAAAAAACGATACTTGTGTGACTTCAAGCAATCTATTATGCAAAGTAGCAGCGTAAACGTACAGTGAGCAGTATGATTTTTCTTAAATACATGTTGATTGTTATAATATAAATATAGTTATAAGGGGTATATTATGATTGCAGGTTTGACTAAGGAAGATAAAGAAGTAGATGCAGGAAAAATAGGTGATCAATTTGAAAAGCATTTTTGTATAGGACCAACTTCACTGAATAGGGAAGTTTATTACTCTACACTTATCTACCATACATTCAAAGAGTTATATTCACAATTAGATAATATCTCTCATGCTAATAAAACAAGATCAGAAAAAGAAATAATCGATTTTTATGTTCTACCTCAATTTGAACGTTTTAAAGAAATTATTGATGAAGATATAAAAAAAGATCCTTCGTTTGCAAATTCTGCTATCGTAAAGTTTTGTTACTCAATTATAAAAGATAATAAATTATTTAAAGAATTAGAAGAAATGAGTATTCCTGCTAAAAACTCTAGTGTAAAGGCAGGGATAAGCTTTCAACTGAAAAATCTGAAGGAGAAGGTGTGGTTCTTAAGAAAACTAAAGGAGAAAAATAATTTCACTTGCGTGCAGAGGGCTTTTGGGGATGAGTGGAGTTTTTATGACCTAATAAACGATAGAGATTTTAAACAAACGTACATAGACAAAGCAGTAACAGAGTCTGCTAATGAGAGCTTTAAGGAAGATATAAATAAATGCATAGAATTGGCAGAACAGGGAAAAAAAGCTGCAAGTAAATATTTTGAGAGGAAAGACGTAGAGCTTCAAGCTTATTACACAGAAACCGGTAACGCTCATAGAGTTTTGAATGTTAACCTTATTCATTACGATAAAAATGAGCCAACAAAGATTAGTGACGTTTTACAGCAAGAGAAAGATATTAAAGAACTGAATATCTATTGCAATAAAAAACATGAAATACATGCTCATCAAAAAGATAAGAAAAGATATTATGAATTTAAAGAAGGTGCATATTATGAAATGACAAGCACTTGGCCTGCAAAAGATGGATCCGAAATGTGTACCATGATTATGAATGTGAGTAGCGATGGCATAACTGAAATACTAAAATTCAATGGTGAAGATTTTGTGCTATCAGAGGAAATTCTAGAATTAATAAAGCAAAATGATGAATTATATATTCAAGATCTCTCCTTATACGATGCTGTAATACAATCACTAGAAAAGGATAAGGCTGCTCCTATTAATTTTCATAGCGAATCTATAGTGGCCTATCAAGATAAGGAACTAGAGGAGAAATTAGATCATAAAGTTGATGCTGGTAATAGCCTTCCTTCTTCTCCTTCTATTAATAGTAATGCATTGGAAGTCAATTTACAGCACACTAAAACTCAGCCAGAAGTTGTTTCACAACAAATCCGAACTCAAGAGGAAACTAACTCACAACGAATGGATGAATTGATTCCAGATAATCAAATATCGTCTAAAGAAAATGTCGAATTAAAGCAAGAAATGTCAAGCTTGAAAAAAGGAGCTACTGAATTGAAGCAAGAAATAGAAGCAGAAACAATTGTAAAGTTAGAGAGGCATGATAGCGATTTAAAAGATGAACTTGAAGAAGAAGTAAAGTTCGACATCGAAGATCCAGAAATCGAGTACGAGGAATTTCCAGAAGATATACTTGAACTCATTGAAGACGAAGATAGTATTGATGAATTGCAAGAGAACTACAGCGACATCATTGCAGATCAAATTCAGACAATTGAAGAAATGAAAGAAGAAATAGAAAACTTAAATAATCAAGTTAAATACTTAGAGGATCAACAAGATCAAGTTACTGATAAACAAAAAATTAGCAAGACCATAAGTGGTTATGCAAAACAATATTATAGTCTAATGGGAGAAGTTTTTAGTGAACCTGATAATGAGTCTGATGTTCCACTGAAAGAAAAGACAACATTGCACAAATCTCCAAGCCTTGATAGTGGACTTGATAGCGATGAGGAAAATTGTGATAATGATTTATCTTCTAACATAAGTTCTATAAGTTCTGTTGAGAAGGTGGCAGAGAGTAGAAACGTAGGTAACTTGCTTTCCTCTTGTATTATATGGAGATAAGTTGCAAGAGGAATACTCACGTAGAGTATAAAAATCTCCTGTATTGATAATAATTTAAAATCTATAGTAGACTGAAAAAGATTATTAAATTATAATACGACAATGATAAAAGAAGACAAATCAAAAACAATTTTTGAAGTGGAAGGGGCAGTAACTGCTTTACTACCTGCAGCAGAATTTAGAGTGAAGCTGGACAATGAACATGAGATTATCTGTCATGTATCAGGAAGAGTGAGAAGAAGTAAAATACGTATTATTATAGGCGATAGAGTGTTAGTTGAGATGAGTATTTATGATAGGAATGCAAGAAAGGGTAGGATAATAAAAAGGCTCAAGTGATAGAACAATCTCTAGATAATCTTATTCTTGCTTCATCATCAGAAAGGCGAGTAGCCTTACTAAAACAAATAAATATTAAGCCAGGTTTGGTTTTGCCAGCAGATACAGATGAATCGCCTTTGAAGAAAGAGCTGCCAAAAGATTACTCAATCCGTATGGCAAAAAGTAAAGCCGAGAAAATACAAAGTGCAAATCCAAATTACTTTGTGCTTGGTGTTGATACAGTTGTTGCTTGTGGTAGAAGGATACTGCTCAAAGCTGAAAACGTTGAGCAAGCAGAAAAATGCGTTCGCTTGTTATCAGGAAGAAGGCATAGAGTATACACCAGTGTGTGTTTATTAACTCCTGATCAATCTAAACAGCATATTAGGACTGTAGTTACAATAGTGAAATTTAAGCGTCTCAGCGAACAAGAAATTAAATATTATTTAGCATCAGAAGAGTGGAAAAACAGGGCAGGGGGGTGCAACATACAAGGTCTTGCAGGAATGTTTGTATTATTTTTACGTGGCTCATACTCTTCTGTAATAGGGTTACCATTACATGAAACCCATTGCTTGCTAAGTAATTACTTTAACCTATACTAATACCATTGTCCTTTTTTTGTTTTTCTTCAGCAATAAGTTTAGCCCAGATTCTATTTCTATTTGCTAATGCAATTCTATTGCGATCAGGACTATCATTGCATTCTGTTAAAGTATCTTTTCTTTCCTCTTCTACTATTCCAGCTTTCAGTTGTGCTGCATCTTTTTCTAGCAATTTATATAGTTCGCTATTTTTGTCTATAGTCAGATTAGTATTATCATTTTCTTGTTCTGCTACTTTTCTTTCTAATAACTTACGTACAGGGTCATATTTTTTACCTTCTTTTACTTCTTTCAACATACTTTCTGAGAATAAATCTTTAGTAGCCTGGTCTCTCAATCCTTTATTCAATTTTTCCAATGTATCTTTTGGTTCAATGGTTTCTAATCTCTTCTCTAATTGCTCAGAATTGACCTGAAAATTATAGTGGCTAGTGTAAGTTGGAGATGAGTAACCTGAGTCGTTTATTTCTTTCTCCGCTGCATTGTCTTTTAGCAATCCAGCTGCTAATAAATGTTCTTTTGTTTGCCCACTCATTTTCTTTTGATTTACTGGTTTTAGCAGGAATTTCTGAGTTTCTTTATCCAACTTACTGGTAAATTCCGTAAGTAGGTTATCATCTCTTTGTTCAACATTCATTAGGCTCGCTTTTAACTGTCCAGAATTTACTCGAGATTTTTCATGATTAGAGTGAGTTGGAGATGAATAGCCCGAATCGTTTGTTTTTATGTCTGTTGAGCTGTATTCTAGAGATTCATTTTCTTGTAATTTATCTTCGGTTTCTTTTTGTTTATCGTTTCCTCTTTCTTCGTTTTCCTTAGTGCTAAGATAATCTTTTTCTTGTTTATAATCTGATTGAGGATTTGAAAGCGTTATATACTCATCTTCGTTATCGCTCCAACCATCTTCGAAGTCAAAAAATTCTTCATCATACTCACTTTCACTACGTAATAACTCATTTTTTGCTTTCCATGCAAGAATCGAAGCTACATCATTTAGTGGTTGCTTATTTCCAGTATTGCGTGATTCTTTAGCGTTTTCATACTTAAATGCATCTTTAACTTTTTTGAATGCAACGTCTTGTACTGGTGCAGCGCTTTCAGTAGTTGTAGGATCAAAAATTGCACCTTTTTGCCGATTATTAGATATTTGCTCACTTTCATCTGATTTTCGGCTTCCAGGTACAGCATATCCAAATGTAGCAAATGTAGGATTGTCATACCGTTCATCCTCTTGTGTATTATCTTGATTGTAGATTACAGACTTGGTGAAAATAGTACTGCTTGAAGAAGCATCAGAATATGGAGAATTGTAGTTATTTCTACTATTAATCCGTATTGGCTGATACTCACCTTTTTGCTGATTATTAGGTAATGAACTAGTTCTAGGTGGCAGTGATGGTGGAATCTTTTTAGCAGATGCGTTATTAGAATTTGTAGTGCTAGTCGTTACATGCTTAAACTCAACTTCTTGATCTTGAGTAGCTTGAACGCCAATACCTTTACTAATATCACTTTCTATGAAAGTTTCAGATGATTGTTGTTTCTCTTGTTCTTGTCCTTTCTCCTTGAATTGTATTTGATATAGGAATAAGCCACCTATTTTTACATCTGTGTTTGCTTTTAATTGTTCCTCAGTAACACCATTACGTTCAGTTAGATCTACACCATCTTTATCAATCTTGATTTTGATAGTACATTTTTTTCCATTTTTGTCATGCCAATTCAAAGTCATTTCATATGAACCATCGGTTACAACATAATGCCTTATTCTTTTCTCTCCTTCTTCGGCAACAAAACCGTGCATTCCGCTCTTTCCATCACTATGCAGCGTTGAAAATCCCGAAATTCCTTTCTTCTGACAAAAGTCACTATTTAAAAACTCGCTGATTTTAAACTCTTTTTTGTCATCTCCCAGTGTAATACTTGCGTGATCGCCATATATTGAAACTCCTGCGATATCATCAACATACTCTTTTAACCTTGCTTTAACTTCACTTTCAAGCTTTTGTTCGGCTTTCTTTATCTTGTTCTGCTCTGGAAGAATAACTTCATAAGCTTTATTTTTGTCTTCATCTGTCTCCAAATTCCAGACGGAGTGCTCTATTAGAAACTTTACTGCATTAAAACCAACTCTGGAATTATAAATTGGGTCGTCTTCCTTTTTTATTTCATCGAATAAAGTAAAAAATCCTCGAATGAATTCATGATATTGTTGTGTGCTTTGAGTATTCATATTTTCCCTCACTAATAACCCTCTGCCTTTTAGCCTTAGCTAGTACAATTATTACGGGAATTGATTTAGTTTTTATTAAAGAAGTTGTATTGCTAACGTGATGACATGAGCTATTTTATGTTCACATCAAGCAATTTAAGTTGTCATTCCAGTCTGGAATCTAGATTTTTCTAGACTTGATCCTATAGTCAAATTCATAACTACAAACGTTGTAGTATAAGAGTAATTTTCACCAAAAAGTATGTCATTTGAGTAGCTGACACTGGGATCCAGTGGCACTCAGTTAGTGAGCATAAAAGTATTATGTTAAAACATAACATTTTTGATGAAGTTCATGAAAGGCTGGATTCCAGACTGGGATGATAACTTAAAATATTGCTTTAGCTCTGTTTTACAACTTCAAATATTTGTTACTCATAGTAAATACTTCTGGATCTTGAGAAGTGAGCTTGAGTATAGCAAGTATGTTTATGAGCAGCAAAGCAGCAATTGAAATATCAGCGATATCCCAGAGTAACTTAACTCCACCGATTGCACCAAATGGAATGATTAAGGTAAAAACTACAGTCCAGATTTTAGTGTATTTATTATCCATAGATACATAGCGTATTGTTTGTTTTGAACAAAAAAACCAAGTAAAGATAGTAGTAAAGGCAAAACAAAACATTATAGCCATAATTAAATAGTCAGTATAGGGCCAATTCATAGCTTTTCTAAAAGCAAAAATGCACATGTTAGTGCTCTCTAAATCAGTAATCCAAGAATCTGTGACAAGCAGTACCATTGCTGTAATGAACACTATGAGTGCAACTATAAAAGGAGATATTATTGTGATTAGACTCTGTTCAATGATAAATTTATTGTTATTTTTTTTAGGAGTAATCGAGGAGTGTACAATTCCTTCGAGGCCAAGTCCTATATCTGTTGCAAAAATACCTCGCAGAGTTCCTACTTGAATAATAGTCAACATTTCTAAAATTAAACCTAAAGATAAGCCAGAGTTAAAGCTACTAGTTGTAAAAAAATTGCTTGTTATTAGTTTTAGAGAAGGAAGAATATTTTCACTAAACTTAAATAATATGATACCGCAAAGTGTGAGGTAACTTACCGTCATTATCGGTATCATAGCCGATATAAAAATTTTAATTTTTTTTAAGCTGAGAGCTGCAACAACAAAAAATATTATGGCCATTACAATGCCGCCAATGACTACAGGTATATCTACCATGCTGAGTGGTATTGATAGAGAATTTACCTGAACAAGGTTACCAACTGTTATTGAAACCATCATCATAATAACTAGAAACACAACTGTAGCTTTTCTAGAATTAAATGCATCAGTCATGTAGGCTACAGGTCCACCTATAAACCGTCCATTTTTTTCTTTTCTGGTTTTTATACTTAGGTAACAAGTAACATATTTTATCACAGAAGTAACAACAATAATGATTGCCATCCATAAAATGGATCCCGGTCCTCTGGTTTTTAGAGCAACAGCAGTTCCTGAAATATTTCCTACTCCTAAATTTCCCCCTAAGATTGTAAACAGAGCAGCTATAGAAGAAAATTTATTTTCTCCTCTTTTAGCTCCAATAAGTGAAACGGCATACGGTAGTCTAAACACCTGTAACCATTTTAGTTTAACCGATAGGTAAACACCAGCAACTAGTATGAGTAGTATTGTTGGCAGTAATAAAACAAACTTTACTGTATCCATCTGTAAAAGAGAGATTTTTACTCGAGTATATAGCAAAAATTGAAAAATACCTAACTTATTGTTTATGAGAAGTAACACTATAAAAGCTATAGTAAGCCTGCTAAAATCCTATTTTTCATACCACTCATTTATGAGTTTATTGATATCGTAATCCATAAAATCCTTTAGTGGTTGACTGGTTTTTATCTCGGCATTTTTAGGGATACACCTATCTTTACATATTGCGTACTTTATATGAAAGTTAATATCAGCGTATTCCTGATTTGGAATGATATTAGTTTTAAAGGGAAATAACACCATATCTTCATATATGTTACTAACAAATGTAACTTCCCCAACTTTATCTTCATGTTCCTTGGGAGTAGACCAATGAATATCTATATTGTATGTTTATAGCTGAAAGGAAAGAGAGTAGGTATCAAACCTTATAAAAAAGTTAAAATACCTAAGCTTATTTTTGTATCATGAAAATTGTAGCAATAAACCTTTTCTTGAGCGTACATTCAAGAAAATTATAGCACATAATCATTACTGTAGTTATAGCTAGGGAGCTCTTCGTTATCAGTAGTTATCTCATCACTCTTTTGAATTACGCTCTCACTTTTACTAGGAGAACCTAAACATCTCATATTACCAGTGTCAGGAATTATCAACTTTACTTCTTTGTCGGAAGTCCATAAAACTTTATCTTTTAATTCAATTAATTCAGTGGGTTTCTTAGTGAGGTTCTTATAAATTGCACAGTTGTTTTTAGGATCATCTTTAAGCTTACCGTCAAAAGTTAAGAAGTGCTCTAAGTGAAGATAGGGTATTTTAGTATTGTTGCCATCTTTATCTATTATCATATTACTCTTATCAACAATTATTAAAGGTGATACCAATTTTGCAACTATAGTTTTACCTGCACATTCTTTTAGCTCTTCTACGCTACGATCTAATACTAGATTAGGACACGTTGTATTCCAGAAGAAATTTTTGTTATGAAGTGCATTTTTATTAAAATCTTTACTGTGATAACATGCACTTTTATTGTTATTATCAGCAGAGAGCTCATTGTAAGGATAACCCTTACCGCTAGTATTCGTTTTACCTTTTCCACTACACCATATACCGCTAGGTAAAAAGTTTGTATAATCTATTGCATTTCCACACTTTGCATCTTCCTTACATTCAAATGTTATAGCAAAATTTGCTGCATAGTATTCCTTAACAGGGTTTGGGTTAGTATAATGCATGATGTTTTCATTGTGTATTAATTCAGGAAAAAATTCCTCCAATAGGTCCTTTATAAACCAACCAGGTTGACAAATGTGCTTAGTAAGAGTAGAATAATTTGCACGTTTTACGCAGTTGTGCATATCATCTGAAGCGTGTGCTGTAGTAATAATCACACCTTCTATTCCTTCTTCTTTTTTTTGATTAGCAGTTTCATTTATTATGTGTTTACATTGATGAGTCATGATTGTATATCAAAAAATTAATATTACTATATTAACATAATATAGTAAATAATTAATGATTTTAATTGCACATAAGGCTTTTAAAGCTCTTTCTCAACTATAGTTGTTAAGCTCTTGCTTTTTAACCTTACTTCTTGTACCACTCATTTATGAGTTTATTGATATCAGAATCTATAAAATCCTTTAGTGGTTGACTGGTTTTTATCTCGGCATTTTTAGGGATACACCTATCTTTACATATTGCGTACTTTATATGAAAGTTAATATCAACGTATTCCTGATTTGGAATGATATTAGTTTTAAAGGGAAATAACACCATATCTTCATATATGTTACTAACAAATGTAACTTCCCCAACTTTATCTTCATGTTCCTTGGGAGTAGGCCAATGAATATCTATATTTGATATGTTACCCTGACAGTCAAAGGAAGTAGGAAGGCCGAAATCTCCAGGGTCTTTGTAATATATATGCCAACCTGGTTTTATTGTAACCTTTATTGCGCCTTCAATGGTGAGGTTTGCTTTATTTACCTTACCAATGAGCAGATCAAATTTTGCAACTTCTTCTTCAGCGCACAATTGAGTGCAAGAAAAAAGTAAAAGTAGGATTGAGTATATACGTATTTTCATAAATACTCTATTTATGAAGAAAATAATTTAAGTTCTATCTATTATAATAAAAATATTATATAAATCATTTGTTAATATAATATTATGCTAATACAAATATAGTAGCAATTATAACTTTCATATATTATTTTTTTATTTTTAAGCAGTTATAATATTAAAGAGACGTAACAAATATAAATAGTAGTGGCTTTGCATAGAAAACCACAAATTTATTTCCTTTATAAATGTAAGACTTTTTAGAACTAGAAAGATACCTTGGAGCAACTTGCTCCAAGGCTCTTGTTTACTTAGAATCCACCCATTCCGCCCATTGCTCCTGCACCCATAGGTGATGAAGCATTTTCTTCTTTGTTTGGTAGATCAACTATCATAGATTCAGTAGTAATAAGTGCGCTTGCTACAGACACTGCTGTTTCAAAAGCAATACGAACTACTTTTGCCGGATCAATTACACCAGCTGTTGATGCATTAGCGTAGTTCATAGCCTCAACGTTGTATATAAGCTCTTTATCATTCTGCTTAATCAAATAGTCAATTATAACAGCAGATTCAAGACCAGCATTTTTAACCAATCTTTTGATTGGAGCACTGAGAACTTTTTTGACAATGTTGATACCTATTTGCTCTTCATCGCTTGAAGCTTTTAGCTTATCAAGAGCAGATGCAGCGTAAAGAAGTGCAACTCCTCCACCTGGAACTATCCCTTCTTCAATTGCAGCTCTTGTTGCATGAAGTGCATCTTCTACTCTATCTCTACGTTCTTTTACCTCTACTTCAGTTGCTCCACCAACTTTGAGTACAGCAACACCGCCTGATAATTTTGCTAAACGCTCTCTTAGCTTTTCTTTGTCATAATCAGAGGTTGAAGTTTCAATCTGAGATTTAATCTGGTTAATTCTAGCATTTACTCTGTTTTGTTTGTCACAGTCGCTGTCTTCACTAACAATTGTGGTATTGTCTTTAGTGATTTTAACATTTTTAGCAGTACCAAGATCTTCAAGAGTCAAATCTTCCATCTTGATTCCAAGCTCATCTTTTATGACATACTTAGCACCTGTTAAAGCTGCTATATCTTCGAGCATCTCCTTTCTCCTATCACCAAAACCTGGAGCTTTTACTGCAGCAACTTTTAGACCACGTAATTTGTTGATCACTAAAGTGCTTAATGCTTCACCTTCAACATCTTCTGCAATGATAAGCAAAGGTTTACCAGACTTAAAAATAGCCTCAAGAATAGGAAGTAAAGGTTGAATAATATTAAGTTTTTTTTCTGTAATCAGCAAATATGGATCATCAAGCTCCACACTCATCTTTTCATTATTTGTAACAAAGTATGGAGAGAGATAACCACGGTCAAACTGCATACCAGTTGTAAGTTCAACTTCTAATTCTTTTGAACCCTTACTCTCTTCAACAGTGATGACGCCTTCTTTTCCAACCTTTTTAACAGCATCAGCAATGCTATTACCAATATCTTTATCACCATTTGCAGAAATTATTGCAACTTGTGCAACTTCATCCATTTTCTCTAAAGAAATTGTGCGAGACATTGATGTAATTTCCTTTAATATCACATCTTTTGCCTTCTGTATTCCATTTTTGATACAAATACGATCATTTCCAGCTGCAATTGACTTTGAAGCTTCCATTATCATATTGCTAGTCAGTATTGAGCATGTTGTGGTACCATCACCAACTTTGTCATTACACTGAGAAGCACTTTGAGCAATGGTGCTTACTATCGCAGAGTGTAATGGTTTTTCAGGCTTTATACCTTTCATTACCTTATAGCCATCCTTTGTGACCTCTGGTCCACCATATGGCTTACTAATTCCTATTGTATTTCCCCTAGGCCCTGCAGTTGCTCCCACCGTTGAGTCAACCATTGCTGCAACTTCACGAAAGGCTTCTTGCAACTGTTCGCCTGATACTACTATGTTAGCCATTTTTATCACTCCTTAAATTAATAAAAAATTTAGAATATTAAAATACATAATGCACTATATAGCGCATTAAAATAGGGATACCTACTTGATAACAGCAAGTAGGTCTGACTCCTTCATCACGACATACTTTTCATTGTCATGCTCTACTTCTGTGCCAGCCCACTGCCTGTAGAAAACCTTATCACCAGTTTTTACAGTTAAAGCTATACGCTCTCCGCTTGAGTTGCGTGAACCACTACCAATTGCTATAACTTCACCTTTAGTAGGCTTCTTTTCAGCACTTGATGGTAGTACAATTCCACCTTGTTTTTCTTCAGTAATAGGCTTTATTAGCACGTTATCATCTAATACATTCAAATTTACACTTGACATTTATGTTTCCTCATTAATAGATTAACCTACAATTCTATGTAGTCATCTAAAGGTTACATTTCAAGGGCTGGAGTTAGTAAAAGTGTATAATTTAAGGTTTGAACAGAAGTTTTATGGGTTACATACCGCTAGCAAACCGTAGTGTAATATCTTTATACGGACCAGATACGAGAGATTTTCTTCAGGGTATTATAACAAATGACATTAATAAACTAAGTAGCCAGCAGGCAATTTACTCTTTATTACTCAACCCTCAGGGAAAATATCTGTACGATTTTTTTCTCATTGAATATGGTGGATATATTTTCTTAGAGTGCGAAAATGTGCACTTACAGCAAATTATCGAGAAACTAGATTTACTTAAAACTTATTTGAGAGTGAAAATTAAAGACATTAGTGCACTATATAAGGTTGGAGTTTTGTTTGATGCTAAGTTGGCGGAGTGTAGTAGTAAGTCACAAGTTATTTTTCAAGATCCAAGGCACAAGCTGCTAGGAATGAGGATCATACATAAAGATGAAATAAAAGAACCGGTTGGAGATTTTATTCAGTATGAAAAAGTTAGAATTACAAACCTTGTCCCAGATGGAGCAAAAGATATGGTGCAAAATTCATCATTTCCGCTGCAATATTTAATCGATAAGATAAATGGTATAAGTTTTAATAAAGGGTGCTATATAGGTCAGGAAGTTGTAAATCGAATGAGCAGACAAGAAAAATTCAGAAGGAAACTTTACCTTGTTGAGGGAAAAAATGCACTTCCAAATATTGGCACTAAAGTAATCAATGAACATAATGAAGAAGTAGGAGAACTACGCTCTAGTGTTGACAATATTGGACTTGTATTGCTTAATACTGGAAAAAGCCACGCAAATTTATATGTCGGTGGAGTTAGCATTAAGACGTTATAAAATATCTATTCGAGTTTGAAAGAAAAGAAACAAACAATGAAGCAACCAAGCTGATATAGTTATGCAAAAACTAATATAATTAATTGCTATTTTAACACTTTTTTGATAATAGACAATAAGAAGGTAAGGAATGGTATTTAAATTAAAATTTTAAACATTCTTAAAGTAATGCTTTAGATACTTCAAGGTAAAACTTTTAAAGTAATACTTGAGTATTTTTAGATATTAATCTGGAGGTTCAACAGGCACTTTTTTATGCTGTTTAAGAAGAGCAAAAATTGCATTTTCTCTTGCTGAAAGCTTGTGTTTCTTATATTTTCCATAATATACATTATGTAATTTTCGATGCTAATAAAAATATCTGCCAATCTAAAAACAACTCAATTTGCCACCTTACTCTGTAATACTTGCTCAGCACTAATTTTATCCTCTGGAATATTAGTTTTGACCAGTTCAACAATTTCTGATTCCTTTTGGAAGATCATGTGATTTTGCCAATTTATTAGCTTTTCTTCTTCTGGCTAGAGACTGCTCTTCAGTTAATTTATGACATATCATTCTTACTCTAATCTTTGCTTCTTTTCCCAACAACACCTTCATTTCTAAAAATAGCTTGTCTCCTAAACATTCCAATAATTCCATTTTTTGATTTGTTTCTATAGCATATACATTGGTATCAACGACTTATAAAATAAGCTCCCGTTCCATTGATCTGTTTAAAAGAACTTGAACCAAGGTCAGATATTAGCAACTTCTCCCTATAACCTTCTTACTCCCTCCGTTATGTTAAGTTGATCCAATGTCTGATTTAGGTAATCAAAAACTAATTTTAACTTTATTCCACACTTAGTGTTACTCTCATAACCTTTGTCCATAACCTTTATATAGATTTTCCATGCTGTTAGGCAAAGCTACTATCCAATGCTTTTAAATTGCTGCAAGATTCTACAATCAATTTGCAGGGTATTTTAAATAAAGCCATTGTACATTCTTTTCATAAATTCTACTGCTTCTTTAGTAAACCTGAAATCTAAACCCTGTTTCGTTATTATCACAGATTCTTCATTTAATAATTGGCACATTGTATCTATGATTCAGTCTGTAACCCCTATATTACCCAAAATTATAGCTTTTATGAATCATCAATTACTCAATTTTCTTTTCCTTTTCTGTTTCAATTATTTGCCATTTCATTGAAAAATTTGTTGAGGTAATTTGATAAGCAAGTTATTTTATTCATCATTAGTTCTCTCACTAAAATATATCCGAGAGAATTTTATATCTTCTTATCCTATCTTCTTCATACCTTTATTTCCTTAACTTGACCCTTATGCTTTTTTAAATGTTCCCGAATTGTGGTGGTTGCCATCCTTCTCCACATATGTCGTCATTACCAAACGTTCAATTTTTTTTAATTTATCTATTAGAAAGTTTGGCTAAAGATGCTTGATTATTTTTTCTAGATATTTTAAACTAAAATACTAAGTAAATTAAAATAAGATTATGGATTCTGATAAAGCAGGCAATGCAGAAGATTTAGATAACGAAAAACTTCAACTGATATGCAAGGCTTATAACAGAAGGTTACTATCAATTCAAAGAGTTGTTGATGGCATTAATTCAATGGATTACAGTAAACTTAAAATCTTATGCAAGTATAATAATAAGTTTAGTTGCAAAGGTATTGAAGAATTACTATCAAATAAGGAGATCGTTGATAACATCAATGATTTTGATGATGACGTGTTTGAAGTGATATTAAATGAAGGAGGCATACTAAAAATGCTAAAAGATGGGAAGGTTTGTAGTGATGAATTTGACAGTAGTGATGACGAGGGGAGTGAAGAAGATCATGAATATTATGATAATATTGATGACAAGGAAGATGAAAAAAATGATCTGAATAACTTTGCTAAAGAAGCACTAGGAAATAAAGGAAATGATACTGATAATGAAAACCGTGTTGATGATGATCAGTTTTATGTTTTTCATGGTAATCAGTTTTGTATTGTTGATGGTAGTCAGCTTTATATTAATGAAGAAATACTTAAATTCATATTTGACATCGGTAAGTTTAGTAATGAAGATATGACAAAATTATTAGAAAATAAGAAAATTCTTGAACGTATCAATTCGATTGATCCTAAAAAATTTAAAATCATACTTAATACTGATAAGTTTAATGATACCAGTATTATTGTAGAATTACTAAAAAATCCAAACACTATTGAGAATATCAACCTTATTAGTGAAGAACTACTTAAATACATAGTTGAGAATGATAAGTTTAGTAGTATAAAAGTACTAGAAGATCGAGAATTTATTAAGCTTATAAATTTGATTGATCCTGAAAAATCTAAATCCGTATTTAGGCAGTTTTATGGTACCAGTATTGTTATAGAATTACTAGAAAATCAGGAAGTTGTTAAACGCATCAATTCGATGAATCGTAAAATATTTGACTTGATATTTAGATATTCTGATCAAGGATATATTATGAATTTACTGAAAGATCAGAGTTTGTTTGATCAAATCAATTCTCTTGATGAGAGTAAAGTTAGTATCATGAAAAGTGATTATTTTTTTACAGATAAAGAGATTGCAGAAATACTAGAGACTTCATTACCTCAACTCCATTCTATTGATGGTAATAGATTAAAAATTATATGCAAAAGCGTTAAGTTTAATCCTACAGATGTTAGAGAAATACTAAAATGTCAGAGTCTATTCGTTCGAGTCAATTCTATCGATCTTGAAAAACTTGAACTTATATCTAGTAGTAATAAGTTTGATTGCCCCATGATTATGGATTTACTAAACAGTCGGGATTTTATCAATTCTATTAATACTGAAAAATTTCGACTTCTACTTGATAGTGCACAATTGAATGGCAAAAGGATTATAACACTACTAAAAGATCAAAATGCTGTTAAGGGCATCAATTCTGTTACCACTCAAGAGCTAAAAGCAATAACAGATAATGTTACTGGTAAGGTATTTGTTAATATATTTAAAAATTTTAAACCTAGCGTAAAGTCGACTTTGAGGCTTGCTATACTCCTGCGTAAAGCTGGTAAAATTACAGATATTAATATCGATTACTTGAACAACAAGGAACGTATTTACGAAGATATAATTAAATATGTTCCCCAAGAGCTGAGCATATATACTCAATATCCTTCCCCAGAGATTGGCTTAGACGTTAAAGATCTTCCTCAAGAGCAGGACATAAATATAAATTCACTTATATCATTCCCTAGATTTAAAAGATATATTGGATGCAAAGAACCTGTGTCAACATTATATAATTTATCTCTAGAGCAAGTTATTGAAAATATCAATCCACATGAAAGAGCTAGGTATTCCTAACACTACTAAATTCATTTATTTATAATAATTTTACTATATCGTAAAACCATCTATATCAGACTGTTTTTACTATATTTTCTTGGTAAAATCACTGGTAGCTGACACCGAGGTTGAGAAAATTTTTGTAATATAGACTATCAATGATTTTTCAGTAATAATATAGTTTTAGGTGGATATAGTGAACGTTTCATACACATTAAGCTAATTAGAACAGGTTGAATTCAAATGTTGAATCTAGAATCTCTGCCAAAACATCTAGCAATTATTATGGATGGTAATGGTAGGTGGGCAAAGAATCAAGGAAGGGTAAAAATTGATGGCTATAGAAAAGGCAGTGAGGTTGTATTTGATATTGCTAAGCATTGCACAGTCCTGGCCATACCTTACTTAACTTTGTATGCATTTTCCATGGAAAATTGGCTCAGATCTGAAAACGAAACAGACTACCTATTTAATTTATTTTACTCCACTTTAACTAATGAAGATAAAATGAAATTCATTTACAATTGTAACATTAAGTTAAATTTTATTGGCAATTTAAGTCTATTGCCCAGTAAAATATTCGATCAAATCAAAAAAGCAGAAGAAGTGACACATAAGAACGATGGTCTATTACTCACTGTTGCAGTTAGTTATGGAGCAAAGCAGGAAATTATACATGCTATCAACAACGTCATAAAAGGAAATATTGATTGCGTATTGGAAGAGGAATTTGAAAAATTTCTGTATACTAAAGATTTGCCAAAATTGGATTTATTAATTCGCACTGGTGGCGAAAAAAGGTTAAGCAATTTTTTATTATGGCAAGCAGCTTATGCTGAATTGTATTTTTGTGATACTTTGTGGCCCGATTTTTCTTGTCAAGATTTGACCAAAGCACTAGAAGATTATACAAAAAGAGAAAAAAAATATGGTAGATAATAACTTTATGGTTAGAATATTGTCCTCAATAGTAATATTACTCATATTTTCTTTTGCTACATATTTCAGTGATTTATCATTTTATCTACTAATTTTTTCAATTGCAGTTTTATCTTCTTTTGAATGGTATAATCTAACTCAGGGCAATAGAATCTTATACATTTTCGCATTACTATTAATCGCACTACCAAATGCCTCGCTAATATGCCTATATAATCTACCACAGGGAAAATATGCATTAGTATGGCTTATCTTAACTATTTGGAGCATCGATATTGCTGCCTATTTTTTCGGCAAAAATTTTGGTAAAACTAGAATTTGTCCAATCATTAGCCCTGGGAAAACTTGGTTAGGACTTTTTGGTGCAGTCTTAGCTGGAATAGTGTGTACAATTTTTGGCTCAATATTTTTGAGTTTATTTCCAATTTTCTATTCCCCAATAATTGGCGTTACAATTGCTATTCTAGCCCAACTTGGAGACTTTACTGAATCACTCATAAAAAGAGTTTACAATGTTAAAGATAGTGGAGGTATAATACCTGGCCATGGAGGAGTACTTGACCGTATGGACAGTTTCATCTTTACTGCCCCCTTTATTGCTATTTACATAAGCTAAAGAATGAAGTGCTATTAACCTTTGGTCCTTTCCTTTTTATTCACTGCTTTCACCTCAACAAATTGAAATTCTTCGGAGTTTACTATTTCACTCATGGGCTTACTGCAATAAGGACAATACATTTCTCCTTCTTTATGTAAATATACTACTGGATGACCAGAACCATCATCATTCTCATCACCACGGCAGCAAACTATTAGATTATTATCCCTCACTTCTGACATACTGCTCCTTTATTTTATAGTATTTTGTACATCGAGCATAACCGCTTTGAAGTGGAGAAAACAACAAATATTTATTCTCCATTTTTTACCCTATTTAGATTAATCAATTCGCTTTGGACACTTTTTGATACAAAATTGCTAACATCTCCTCCTAATCTCGCTATTTCTTTCACAAAAACTGATGAGATAAATTGAGTATCTTCAGATGCAGGAAGAAATATAGTTTCGATTTCAGGAAGGAGTTTATAGTTTACCCAGCTCATTTGAAATTCATAATCAAAATCTGATACTGCTCTGAGCCCCCTGATAATAACAGAAGCATTTTGCTCTTTGGCAAAATTCATTAATAATCCATTGAAAGATATGACATCTGCGTCAATTCCTAGTCCTTTCACTTCATTTTCAGCCATGCTTGTGCGTAGATTTATGTTGAAACTAGTATGTTTGTTAACATTTTCTGCAACACCAATTACTAACTTATCGACTAGCTTACATGCTCTTTTTATTATGTCAAGGTGCCCCAAAGTTATAGGATCAAATGTACCAGGATAAATTCCTATTTTGTTATTAATGTTCATTCTTTGTTTCTATACTTCAAAAACTTTTGATGGACATGATAACGTTTTTTGTCTAAAAATGAAAGTACGTAGTTGGCCTGATAGCTCAGTTGGTAGAGCAAAGGACTGAAAATCCTTGTGTCGCTGGTTCGATTCCTGCTCAGGCCACATTCTTTTTCTTAATGTTCTATAGTATATTATAGTATTAATATAATTATTTAGGAAATAATGTATAAATGTTACAATAGAATATTTAATATACTATTAATTACATTTCTACTATTAAGTAATATCGCTTATAGTGAAAAAGCAAACAAAGAACCATCTGCTTTGACAGCAGAGAATGCAGTAAATTATAATATAATTGTTGGTTTATTGAAAACAGATGAATCTCAAAATATCTATGAGATATTCAATAATTTTGGGGTTAAAACTATATTCATTGACTACGACAAAATAATTAATCTAAAAGAAATCCAAGAAGAGTTTGCAAAACAAGATGAAATATTGGCAAAAAAGCTGATACTAGATCGAATAAAAGTTGAAGTTGCAAAATTTATCAAAAAGCAAAAGATAAACAGAATATTTATTTCAGATAACTTTCATTCAGCTCTTAACCCTTACCGCCAGCTTGTGAATGAAGCAATTGTAAAAATAGTAGATGACAATCCTACAATTCATTTGCTTGCCATATGCGGTGGTTTACAAGACATTATGTATGCAAAAGAAATTGAAGTAACAAATGTTGTTAATGATGAGAAGAATCATTTAAAATCAGCACAAAAAGAGAATATACCTCTTCAGCAGATAAAAATTGTTCCAGGTAGTCGTTTGGAAAAAGTGGTAGCTAGATTTTTACTACCTAATCAAAATGGCTGGTTTTCAACTTATTTTCCGAATGCTCATTCAGGTACAGTAAGTAATACTACAGAGAATAGAAGAAGGCTAGAGCTACTTGGATATAAAATTGCAGCATTTGCCAATGACGGGGTAATAGAAGCTATCGAAGATAAGCATGGTAATATTTACTTTCAAAGTCATCTAGAAGCCCTTGTTGTCAAATCAGATAAAAACTCTCGTTTGTCAAGCCAAAAGGTACGTCAGGTTTCAACACTAGTTGCTATAGCGATTATAAATGATTTTCTTCATCGCGTTTAATGCTAAAATAAGGAAAATCATCTAATGTCATGCCAGTACCCTTTTTCTTGTTATTCCAGCTTGTGACACTGGAATGGCTTTATTGCATCACTCTTCGGATAATAGGTAACGTGGAATGAAGCTATCTCAAATTTAGCCATGCCTATATCAGTAATTTTGTTAAGCAAATAACACTTGAGCTCTCTCACGATTAACCTCAGATTTGTTTCTAAAACTAAACCAAAATGTTTGCTTCAGTCGCGAGAAAAAACTTTCTATATAAGATCTCTTCCCATAATTTATCTCTTTTTTCCACCTCTTCATACCATCTTCATCATATGACTTTATGAGCTTGATTGTAGAATTTCTCTCATCCATATAATCCAACTTTGGATGCTCTACTGCATTATTTTGCGGAGGAATCCTTGTCTTTATGTCAAGCTCATCGCACAGTTTGTATAACTTCTTTCGATCTGTCTGCATATAGTGTGCTTATATTATATTAACATCAATCCTTGCAATAAGATCACATGCTCCATAGTGGTCAGAATAAACTCCACCACTGTATTTTGCTGCTATAACTTTTTTGCTACCTATCTCTAGCATTACATCTTGTTTGCTCATAGCGGCGATACTTTCTATCTGTACCATTTGCCTTGCTATGACCTGGAATATTATTGTACTATCTATGGCAATCTCAATATCTTCTGTATTATTTTTATCATGTCTTCAATTTTGATGTTAAGTTTTTTAAGCCTTCTTGAGGCCTGTAATAACTTGCAAGTTTTGCTCAAGGTACCCTGCTATAAATCCCGCTGTTTGTCTCAGACCTATTCTAAATAAATAAGTTATTATGTGAACCAGAATCACGACCTTATCGCTATAAATATAGTTGCCAACAGCCATTTTTGGACCTTTTTCGTACCAATTTTCTATGGCATCATTGACGTAATAAAAAATATTTACCCTCTCTTGGAGAAATTTGTTATATTCATGGCAGTTACTGACTCTCATTTTTTGTGGCATATTTTTCTTTATACCAATTCCCGTTACACGGGAAACAGATAGACAATAATGGAAGAAAAGCCATAATGAAATAAGTGAAATAGTTTAGGTATAAATGGCACTCAGATCAAAATTATTGGATGAAGAAGTAGTAAAATCAGCAAAAGAGATGCTGAAGAAAGTAAGGAATAATGCATATGTTTCAAAAAAACTAAACGCTGTAATTGCAGCAAAAAAGTACAGTATAACGTCTGTAGCAAAAATATATTGCATTTCAAGAAAGGCACTAACTTCGTGGATAAAACTCTTGAAATTTGGCAGAGAAGAAAAACTGTTTGCTTCTCGATCACGCCGAAGAAAAACTAAATTAAATCAGGCTCAACTACAGCAAATTGAAGCATGGATAGAAGAAAACCCTAATATTACCATTAAAGAAATGAGAATAAGAATACAGGAAAAGTTCGACTTAAATATTAGCAAATCTACAGTACACCGCCATATGCAAAAGATGAAATTTTCATATATTACACCAAGACCAGTACACAACGTACAAGATAAAAGTAAACAAGAGGAATTCAAAAAAAAATCTCAATGAAGTTATTGGAAAGTATCCTGAAAAAGAGCTATTTTTCTTTGATGAATCAAGGTTTGGCACACATTCGAAAGTTGGGCATGGATGGTTTAAAAAAGGTACTAGAACTCGGGTTAAAATAAAGTTAGGTAGGCATAATTTTTATCTCTACAGTGCAGTTAATCCTAAAAATGGAGAGAGTTTTAGCTTATTTGCACCAAATGTTAACACTGATTGCATGAATATATTTCTTGAGCAAATGTTGCAATATCTAGGGACAAGAGAAGCTGTTCTTGTTATGGACTGTGCTAGTTGGCATAAGTCAAAAAATTTAAAGGTACCTAAAAACATTGAGATTATATACCTACCTCCATATTCACCTGAACTTAATCCTGTTGAGAGGCTTTGGTTATATATAAAACAGAACATTTTGCGCAATAAAATATACAGTACTATTGCTTTGCTTGAGAGCACTTTATGCAAATTTCTTACCTCTCTTGCTACTTCTACAATTAAACAACTCTGCTCTGTTTCCTATTTGACTCCACAACAATGAGAATTGGTATTAGTAGGTTAAATGCTTGTCTTATAGTGAATTTTGTCAGTAACTGCCAGCTCTTTTTATTTGACCTATGCAACAAAGCCCACTGGAATCTAGGAATTTTAGGTACAAAAGTAATCCTAAGTTGATGAGATTAACGAAAAGAGTGGATTACAGCGTCACACGCTGGAATGACACCTACTTTTTTCAGTGATCCATTTCTTATCATCCGAGTGGCCCTTGTCATTCAAGTAGCCGCGCTGTAGAATAAAATTTTTTATTTTAATGAAAAAATTGCTTCCGCATACTCAAGATGCCATTATAATGATAGCAGAGATATTTAGAGAGCTCAAAATCTATCTCGGTCTGCAGACCTTTTAACCAATTTTTCAATAAAAATTCAGCCACATCTGTTGTGTGTACATTCTGAATCTTTTTTATACAGGAGGATTTTATGTCCAGAATTCCAGATATTTGACCTTTACTTTAGCTAATAACAGGCGCCTGTAGTTTTTAGAATTAGTGTTAACACGGTTTTTCTACTTTTTTTTTCTTAATGTTTTAACTCAATACACACCATCATCATTTACTGCTTCTAAATATATCATTGCTAAACACACGCCGCTGTGTATTTCTATAGATAACTCATTGCCTAAACTTCGATTAAAGCAAGAATTCTTTCCTGGAAAAGCAAGGTTACTAAGGTACAGTTCCCATTGTAATCCTTTAGTTGATATTTGAGCTTTCGGTATACCAAGTAAGGACATTTTAGTATTTTTTAGCAAAGAGGAAAAATAGGTAATACCCTTTTGTAAGGCGTACCCCACCATGGAAGGCGAAGGCATATAAAAGATACTATCTGTACTTGAAAAAATGTTGATATTTTGTAGTATATGATCAATTGCTCCTCCAGTAATACCCGTTACTATTGATGGCAATAACTTTACTGTTTTTAAGTGAGCCATTGCTTTAGAAAAGTCGCAATAATCTTGATCAGGTAGATATACTGTATTTAAATTAGCACGTAAATTCGGATTTATACTATCCAAATCTCCTATTACAAGATCAGGTTTTACGCCAATTGATAGAAGCTTGTTTGCTCCTCCATCTACAGCAATAACAGGTATATCTTGTTTAAAAAACGATGAATCAGGCATTTCTCCATTTAGTACTACAATAGAACGATATTCTTGCTCCACGCTACAATGTAGCATATGGTTATAAAACGCTCCGTGCAGTTTTTGCATCGTAGTAACATTTTTGAACAATTGATATTATACTGATCACTAATCCAGCAATATTACTGAGTATCACAAAAGTTAAACCCTGACAAATACCGTAAATAAGCCAAGATGATGAACAAATAAGATAATTCACCAACATTAGCATCGATATGTCACGAGTAAGTTTTGTGATATATGCTCTATATACTTGAGGCAATAACCCAATGAGAGATGTAATGAACGCGATGAAGCCAAAGCATTCTTCAATATTTATATACATACATTTTCCTACGTTTGTTTTAACAAGATCAGGTTCAAAGGGTTGTACTTTATGTACTCTCAGCTTTTTTAGAGCACCCCTAATGCGTGTAATTTATAACATCATTTAGTCTATTAATCAAGAAATTAACAGTGACTTGCATTCATGAAACCCAATCGGCTTCTATGCTAATTATTATCCAAACTAATAGTCGGCTGTGCATCCTGCTCAGAGAATGGGCTATTACTTCTTCGATAATTCCTATTGCATTTTGCACTATATGCTTTCTTGCAGAGGTGATGGCATGCGCTTGTTGACGCCTCAGCATTGCTTGTGCAATCTCAGATGAATAGGCCAAATGCGATATTCTTGCTTCTGCAATTTCAATTCCAGCAATATTCAATCTTTGTTGTAGCATTGATCTCAATTCATTTGAAATTTTATCAGAATTTTTACGCAAAGATTCCTCATCGTTTTCGCTATCATACGGATAATTACTTGCCAGTTCTCTAATTACCGAGTCACTTTGCACAAAAACAAAATCATGATAATTATTAACATTATAATATGCCTTCGCAGGACTGCTCACTCTCCAAACAATTACTACTGAAATCTCTATCGGACTTCCATTAGCATCATTAACTTTAATTTTTTCTGTGTTAATATTCTGAAATTTCAGAGACACTCTATATTTACTCGAAAACGGAAGCGTTACGCATATTCCAGACTTAAAATAAGTTCCAATATAATGACCAAAAAACTCTATCACTCTTGCTTCATTAGGGTCATTAACGAAAAGTGCCTGAAGAAAAGTCAAAATTGAAACAGCAGCAACTCCAAGTGCAATTGTGCTGTCATACACAAAAAGTACCAATAAAATTAACCCTAGCGCTATTAGTACAGGAAAAGCCTGAATTTTACTTAGATTTCTATCACTTATCGTATTTTTATCTGTGCTGTCTTTATCAGATTGCTTTTTCACTTGCACCCTCTCTGCTGATTATTTCATCTACCTTACTTACAAATAATTTAAACTCTCTTAATTCACGATCAGGCAACTTTATCTCATTGCCATGAGCTATCGTAAGCGGATCAATATGTTTACCATTATATATAACTTCATAATGTAAATGAGGTCCTGTTGCAACACCAGTGCTGCCGACATAAGCAATGATCTGCCCCTGCTTTACTTTAGAGCCTAACTTTATATCGCTACTAAATTTGCTTATATGTGCGTAACAAGTTGAATATTCATTTTTGTGTTTTATTTTGATGTAATTTCCATAGCCACCATTCTTTCCTATATATTCTACCACACCCTCTGCAGCAGCATATATGGGACTGCCAAGCTTAGCTGCATAATCTACTCCTTTGTGAAAAGCAATTTTACCGCGAACAGGATGCTTTCTATTACCAAATTTCGAAGATATACGAAAATCTCCGTTTAAAGGATTTACAAAAATTTCGCTACTCTTCAAGCTTACCCCCTCTTTATTAAAATACACTTCTTTTGCTTCTTGTGACTCATAATGATACAAGCTAATGACCTTTTTATCTGTTGTCAGTGAAGTATATAAAATTTTTTCTTCGGCCTTCTGATTACTGAGTGATTTTTCACACAGCACCTCCAATTTGCTTTTGGGCACAATGTCTTTTTTAAAATCTACACCATAACCTTTATATATGTCGATTAATCTCATTACTGTATTTGGCGCCAAACCTTCTGCGTCAAAAAAAGAGGATTTTATGTCACTGGATATGAATAACAACTTTCTATCACTTTCTGTCACCAAAGCAGCTTTTTTTTTCCTGATCCCGTGCTGAAGTAACGCTGGAAAGTGGTTTAGGTTGCTTTCTGTTATTCCAGTGCTTGAACAGTTTTTTAATCGAAAATGTTGTATAGCGTGCTGTTTACAATCAATTTCCAGTGTCTGGGCACTGGAATGACAATAGTATTTCTGCGCAAATGTTTCAGTTGCATATGCTGGTAAAATACAAAGCAGTGGAAGTATTACCAGCCTCATAGTTTATCAGCAAAAATAAAATTACCTTCAACATACTGCACATCATCATTATCTTCTAGCTCTTCAACTAATGTAGATAATTTATCAATTAATTCTTTGTCGCTCACTTCAATCAGGTCCTTTGGTTGCCATGAAAGACGAGCAAGTTCTGGTTCTCCAAATTTTGTATAGAAAGCGTCACGTACTTTACCAAAGTCTTTTACTTCACAAGTTATAACATATAATTCTTCTTTGTTATTTTCCTCAACATTCAATACTTCTAATTCAATTCCATAGTTAAATAAATCTTCAAAATTTATACCCCCTGCTTTATAGACAATTAAGCCTACATGATCGAAAAGGTAACTCACACATCCTGTTTCTCCCAAATTACCGCCTTTGCGAGAAAAGATATAACGTATCTCAGAAGCAGTTCGGTTGCGATTATTTGTCAGAGCATGGACAATAAGTGCAGCACCAGAAGGTCCGCAGCCTTCATATTGTATTTCTTCATAACTTTCTCCAGCAACGTTACCAGCTGCATTTTTTATTGCTGTTTCTATTTTATCTTTTGGTAGATTTTCCTTTCGCGCAGCAAAGATAGCAGAGCGAAGACGTGGATTGAGTTCGGGATCAGGCAGCCCTTGTTTTGCAGCAACTGTTATTTCCCTAATGAGCTTCGTAAATTTTTGCGAGCGCTTTGCATCCTGAGCACCTTTTCGATGTTTTATATTTGAAAACTGTGAATGACCAGCCATAAGAAAACTAATTCACCCCTTCTGCTAACATATTTTCATACTGCTCAGCTTCTAAGTCAAGGCCAAGAGCTAAGTGAGCTGTTATTAAATAACTAATAACTCTAGAAGAATATTTATCGCTTATCATATTTTGAAAACGCTTAATTGCTGCTAAATATTCACCACGCTTTAGGTAAAATTCACCAATAGAATACTCTTTTTTTGATATATGTTCTGTGATTAATTTTTCTTTTTCTTTGATCTCTTCTATATATTCGCTATTCGGAAAAAGATTAATATATTCAGTAGCTAGCTCTAAAGTTTTATATGCAATTTGTTGCCCAAGCTGCACTTTATTAATTTGCATGTAATAAGATAATACTCTTAAGTAATATACATATGGCAAATCTTCACCATTTGGATAAACGTATATATAATCATCCATATCACTTGCAGCACTGCTGTAGTTACCCATATTATAGTAAGAAACTCCAGATAATAATTTTGCTTTCATTGCCCAATAAGATAAAGGATACAAATCCTCTATCTTTTGAAATGCTCTAATAGCTTGTTTATATTTTTTCTGATCATAAAGCTTAACTGCCTCCTCATATAGTTCAGTTTCAGTGTGTTCCAGATCATCCCCATACGAATGCACAAAGGAGCAAATAAGGAGAAAAAAGCATATGATTAAAGTCTTATACATAAGATTTTTTTTGATCAAAATAAAGTATAGGCTAAATATTACCTAAATAAACAAATTTTTGGCATTATCATCAAGCAAAAACCTGCCCTTTCCCTATATTACCTATACCAGCACCTGTTGGAACACCTTTTCCACTCACTTCTACGTTCTCTAGCTTTCTAATATAAGAATGTATGATCAATCCACTTCCGACCATCAAAAGAGCAATACCTACCAGACCTAAAGCAGGCCCAACAGCAGATGATGCTAATGCTACTTCAGAAATCAACATTATCCTCCTAATTAGTAATAAAGAAGAACCAGCAAGCATTAACTTAGCTGTAGACATATTGCTTGTCTTTTTTTCAAATTTCTCATCAAAGCCTTGCTCTTTTTCTACTTCAGAATTTTTATTTTTCTTGTACTCACAATAGCAAAAAGTAGCACTCGCTACAAAGTAGAATATACTAGAAATTGAAAAAGCTACGTCTTCTATTATTCCTTGTGCCAATGCTTCGCTTACTATGCTAGCCACAATAACTAATGTAACTAAAGCAGCATCAGCATAGTTACAGTAATCATCAACTGTATAAGGAATGTCTCTCTTTTCTTTTTCTCCATCTTCAATATTCTCCAACTCTCGTTCTTTTTCTGCTATTTTTCTATCATTATAAATTAAATATAGCGTGCAAATAAGAGATAAGACTGTGAAAGGTAATATAATATGGCCTAATGCACCGCTTATAAGGCCAAGTAATACCTGATCGCTACATGTTTTTTCGAGCTCAATTGCCATCAATAATGCAAATGGAACCATTGTTACCAATGATACACATTTCCTATGTAGCTCTCTTTTTTTTAGTGTTAATAGTTCTTGTTCGAGCTTTTTGCTTTTTTCTTCCTCTCTTTCTTTTCTGACTTCTTCATCAACTGTTGGCCAAAAATCCCAGAAAAAATCTTCCATTTTAGCACCTTTTTTACCTTTGGATCTTTTTAAAAAAAACTTAGTGCCTGTAATACTAGTCATATGAACAGACCAACTTATAAACTAATACATTATACAGGATTTTAACTAATCAGTCAATATTGTGAAATTATTAACTTTCTTTGTATACTCTTAAGCAATTTAGTCAATCTGTTTGATGCCAGCTAGAACGTAATTATAGCCTGACCACATAGTCATAACAGCTGCAGCCCACAAACAAATCACACCTATGTATTTAGTTGTTTCATAATCACTCATTATTAATGCCACTATAGCAACCATCTGAAAAAATGTTTTAATTTTCCCAGCTTTGCTCACAGGTAGACTAACGTTTGTAGCTATCAAAAACTCTCGTAAACCCGAAACTAATATCTCCCTACAAACAATTATAACTGACGGTATAATTGTAACATCATCTATTTTTTGCTTATAAACTAGCATGATTATTGTTGAAACTACTACTAACTTATCAGCAATTGGGTCAAATAATTTGCCAAAATTCGATTGGACTTTCCATGCACGTGCTAAATAACCATCAAAAAAATCTGTAATGCACGCAAACATAAAGATCAATATTGTTATTAGACTTGCATATTTACTTTCTATATAAAAGCTTGATATTATTGCCGGTATCGCGAGCGCACGAGAAATTGTTAGCAAATTAGGCACGTTTTTCTTAAGCATGTAAGTCACACTATTGGTAGATAAACTTATACAGAAGTACAACAGAATTCACAAGCTAATAGTTGAACATTCATAAAAACCCCATATACTTAAAAAATTACTAACAATAAGCTCAAAGCATGAATAATGATTTAGATAACACCACAAAACAAGAAGCACTTAAGTACCATAATAAAAGTGGTAAACCTGGTAAGGTATCGGTTATACCAACAAAACCCTTATCCACACAGCATGACCTATCACTTGCTTATTCCCCTGGTGTTGCAGCCCCATGCCTTGCAATAGCTAAAAATCCTAAAGCTGTTTATGATTACACGGCAAAAAGCAATTATGTGGCTGTCATTTCAAATGGCACTGCAGTGCTTGGGCTTGGTAATATAGGTCCTCTTGCTTCAAAACCCGTCATGGAAGGCAAAGCTGTTTTATTTAAGCGTTTTGCTGACATTGATGCAGTCGATATAGAAGTTGACACAGAAGATATAGAAAATTTCATCAATGCAGTAAGGTATCTTGGGCCAAGTTGGGGGGGAATAAATTTAGAAGATATAAAATCTCCTGATTGTTTCATAATAGAAAAACGTCTAAATGAATTGATGGATATTCCAGTGTTCCACGATGATCAACATGGAACTGCAGTAGTTGTTGCAGCTGGTATAGAAAATGCCCTCGATATTGCTGGAAAGAAATTAGAAGACGTCAAGATCATCATGAATGGAGCTGGAGCAGCTGGTATTGCGTGTTTGGAAATACTGAAGTCTATGGGCGCTAAGAACATAGTACTATGTGACAAACAAGGAGTAATACATAAAGACAGAAAAGAGGACATGAATGAGTGGAAGGAAAAATATGCAATTGACACTAAAGAACGTTCTCTACTTGATACCATAAAAGGCGCTGATGTATTCATCGGACTCTCTGCAAAGGATGTGCTTAGCGAAGAGATGTTAAAAAGCATGAGCAAAGACCCGGTCATTTTCGCTCTTGCTAATCCTGATCCAGAAGTAAGGCCTGAATTTGCAAAATCTGTAAGGCCAGATGCAATAATTGCAACTGGTAGGTCAGATTATAACAACCAAGTCAATAATGTAATGGGATTTCCTTACATATTCAGAGGGGCACTTGATGTATATGCAACGACAATAAATGATGAAATGAAAATTGCCGCTGCAGATGCAATAGCAAAGCTTGCTCGCGAGCCAGTGCCGCACGAGATATCTGCAGCCTATGGTGGTCGTAAAATGAGCTATGGACGTGAATATATAATACCTACTCCATTTGACCCAAGATTAATTTCTATAGTATCTCCTGCTGTTGCAAAAGCTGCAGTTACCTCAGGTGTAGCAAGAAAGGAAATAAAGGACTGGAATGAGTATGCAAGTCAATTAAAATCTCGTCTTGCTAGTGCTCTCAGCACGCTGAATCTATTGTCTTCACAATAATCAATTGCATATTTTAGACTTATAATTAAAATAAACTGATGACTATTACAATTCACGAGTTAGAGAAAATTATCAAACAATCATTTCCTGATGCTGATATAAAAATTAAAGACCTTGCTGGAGATGATGATCACTACCATTTAAAAATAACTTCCAAGTGTTTCTCTGGAAAGACAAAAATAGAACAACACAGAATGGTATACAAGGCTCTTGAAGGTCAGTCTATACATGCATTGCAACTAGAAACTGGAGCTTAAAATTAAGGTGATATTTATGAACAACTTTGAACAAATAAAAAAAGACATAGCAGAAAACGATGTAGTGCTGTATATGAAAGGCACCTCTGACTTTCCTCAATGCGGATTCTCTGGGCTCGTCGTATCAATTCTCAAAAATTTGAATGTAAAGTTTAAATGCATCAACGTACTTGAGAATGATGAAATACGTCAGTCCATAAAAAGTTTTTCTGATTGGCCAACAATTCCACAAATATATATAAAGGGAGAGTTTATTGGTGGCTGTGACATAATCCGCGAGATGTATGAAAAAGGTGAATTACAAAATTTGTTAAAAGAAAAAAAGGTTATTGCGGAGTAAGTTTACAGTATCCGTTCAGCAGAGTGGCAAAATAAGATAGATAAAAACATAGTGTTAGTGTCCAGACACTGCCTTCTTTTCTGGATTTCAGTGTCAGCTACTTGAATGACACCCTTTTAGTAGCACACACACAACTGTACAAATATTGTGATTTATACCTCAAAAATGCGAGTAGCTCATTTGGTGTCATCCCAGGTGGGATCCAGGAATTTTGAGTTTTTGATGAGATTATGACCACGCACTGGGATGACAGGATTCGTTGTCATGTTACATTCGAGTTATACCTTATCACCAGGCTTAACAAATAGATGGCCCAATGTTATTAACTTTATAGGCTTATCTTCGTTATTTGCCACTACCCAAACACCATCATCTTCATGATCAACAATTTCTATTGCTGTAAATACTACATAATTATTGTCATCAACAATCTTTATTCCAAGAACGCCATCATCACTTAAACTTAAGGCCGAAGAAGGAATTTTATATGCAAATCTTTCACCTGAAGGGAGGCTTACACTAGCAGTCAGTCCTTGCAAGGATATAATCTCATTATCAGTTACCTTTACCTCCACTCTATAAGATCCAGTTTTAGGCTCAGCAATTTTACTAATAAAACTCACTTCACCTACTAATTCCCTTCCGTCTAGCAAATTAATTTGCGCTGCACTACCCAGTTTTATTTTATTTACTTCATTTTCTGAAACATACAACACTACAAGAACTTGATCAAAATTAACTATGTCAGTTATCTTCTGTCCAGAATTAACAAAATCCCCTTCATTTACGTTGATCTTATCTACATAACCATCAATAGGGGATTTAATTGCAGTATTTTCCAAATCCAACTCTAGCCTTTTTAGGTCAGCTCTTGCACTCTGCAACGCAGTAAAAGCTGATTCCACTTTTATTTGCGCTCCATACCCTTTTGTATTCAATTTTTTAGAGGAATGATACTCAATTTCACGCTGATTTAATAAAGCTTTGGCTTTCTCAACTTGTGCAACTCTGTCATAATCTTCTATCTTTAAAATTACATCGCCTCTCTTTACCTTTTCACCATCAGACAAATAAACGGCAATAACTTGACCACTTGTTCTTGAGACAAGGCTTGCTCTATGCAAGGGATTTACTGTACCAGAAAAATTTAAATATACAGCGCGATTTTGTGGAGTATAATCCTGAGTTTTTACTGAAAAACTACTAATTGGATTATCACTATGAACCGCCTGATCTTTTTTTAAAAATGTACTGTTGATAAAAAACAGTAGAATAAGAGCAATACCGGAAACGATGATTACTTTGTTTCTCATCCTTAAACAGTAAAATTTATTGACCAATCTTGTTAGAAACAACTGCATAAAATTTCAAATCAGAATCTAAGTATAATACATCTATTGTCACTTTATAAATAGTTTTATATGAGCAAATTTTCCTATAATAAGTAAGTTTTTTATTGCTAAAATGGAATTTTTAATCAAGAAACCGTATCTGAAAAGTTATTATGCTAATATAAGTATTAACATTATATTAGCATATAAGTACTAACGTGGTATTAGTTCTATAATTAAGGAATATATTATGACAAATCTTATACTCAATCCTCCATTTGAATGGAAGGCACTTCATGATTGCTATAGAGAATGTGAAGAAAAATCACCAGGTAATAGTTGGCAGGTAACAGCGGAGTAATGCACCCATTTGTCTAGACCATTTTTTTCAAAGTGATCCGATTTTTAAAATGAATATGTTGATAAATACGTCGACACACATTTAAAGTATTTATCAATATATTCATTTACTGTTTATGATAATAAAGATCAGCAGGAACTTTATAATGTAGAGTCTGATGTCGCCTTCTATAGTTATACCAAGCAACAAAATCATTTATTATAAGATTTAAATCTCTGATACTATTTGGTCTATAATAATATATAGCTTCTTGCTTTAAAGTTCTCCATAAGCGCTCAACAAATATATTGTCGAAGCAACGTCCTTTATGGTCCATACTGATTTTAATATTAGCACGCTCTAATTCCATAATAAAGTTGTAGCTAGTAAACTGCACCCCCTGATCACTATTAAAAATCTCAGGTTTACCTTGTTTTAGAGCTTCTTTGAGAGTATAAAGGCAAAATCCAGCATCGAGATATGGTGATAATGAATGAGCAATAATATAGCGACTATACAAGTCCATTATTGCCACAAAATAGATAAACTTACCTTCTACCATAATATATGTTATATCAGTAGCCCATACCTGATTAACTCTACAAATAATCAAATCTTTGAGTAAATAAGGATATATTTTATGCTTTTTTTCTTTAATACTTGTATTACATCTTTTTCTACAATACAGCCCACTAATCTTCATTTTTTTCATAATTCTTAAGATTTTTTTGTGATTGACTACTACTCCACTCGCTATGATTTCAGCAGTAATTTTACGATATCCATAACGGCAATCAGAAGCCAAATATACTTCTTGAATCAAATTTGCTACTTCACTTTCGTTATTAATTATAGGCCTATAATATAGGCTAGATCTGCAAATCCCCAATAAATCAGCCTGTTTCCTAATTGACAGATCAGAATCTTTTTCTATAAACCTTACTCTATCTTTTTTGCTTATTTCAGTAATTTTTTTTTCAAATAGCTATTTTCCACTGTCAATTCTCCTATTACTTTATGTAAACTTTCTATTTCTTGCGCTAAGATTCTTTGTTTTCTCGCACTTTCACTTTCTTCAACAAATAGGTCTTTTAACCTTGCCAATACTCTATCACGCCAATCATATAGATTTGTTGATGGTATTTTATATTCACTACATATCTCAGCTGTGCTTTTTTGATTTTTTATTGCTTCCAAAGCTATCTTTGCTTTTAACTCTGGTTCATATTTTTTTGTTGCCATACTTTTACCCCTTTACCTTCCTACTCGGATCAACCATTTTTTTTTGGTCTAGTTTATGGGGTGCATTATAGTTCTATAGTAAAATAAAGGTATCTATTCAGCAGAGTGGTAAAATAAGGTAGATGGGAAAAGACAACTATAGGAACAAATAGGTGTCATCCCAGTGTCAAGCACTGGGATGACACCTATTTATTTTCGGTGCTTCCTTTCTTGTCATCCGAGTAGCCTTTGCTTGTCATTCAAGTAGCAGACACTCGAATCCATTATACTCCGTAAATTTAACTGGATGCCAGTGTCTGAGCACTGGCATGACAACAAAGGAGCTACTTTCATGACACCCATTTGTTTATATGGTTGTCTTTTCTCATCTACCTTATTTTGCCACCCTGCTGAATAGATATATTAGCATATATTTAAATAGGGTAATAGCCCATCACTAAATGGGTACCCAATTGCTCAACACTATCAATTTTAATTTGTAAAGTGTCCTTTATAAACTTGTTAGCCTTTTCTATGCTCATCGTAATTATATATTTATTTTTTTGAATACGCGATGAATAGCTACATTTATGTAAGTCTAAAATTTCAACAAATCTGCTTCTATCATCTTTATAGTTTATAGTGAAAAATTACGTTAACACCCACAGCTTCTTCTTTATCATATTTAATATCAATTTTTGGTTTATGGCCATAGTTTGCTCCAATAATCCTTCTTATTGAGTGTTCTACTGCCATTTTTATTATTTTAGGATTACTGCAGTCTGAAACAGGCACTGATTTATAATCATGAGCAGCTACTTTAGCATAAACCGACTGGCTTTCTAATTTATCTGAGTATTTTTCATTAAATTCCTTTATCTTTTCAAAATGTCTTTCATATTGAGTCAATCCATCTTTCCCTTTTTTCTCCATCCTTTTCAAGAATTCCTCTACTGGCTCTCGTTTGGCTAGAGTAATTTTGCGTATAAGCGGAATTTGTTTTTTCAAGCTAATCCAATATGGTAGGCAAACAACTTTTGCATCTTTCGAAAATAGACCTTCTAATTTTTTCACTGCATTGTATAAGTTTGCTGGTTCTGGTTTATAATGCCCACTATTATTGTCTATATAAGTTATTTCACCATTTACCACTTTCATTAAACCAGAACATAAAACTGGCTTACCACCTGCAAGAGTTGAATGACGATAAGCCCATTCGCTTTTTTTAACATTAATATGTTCATGAGTTACTAGCTTTCCGTCAAGCGTGATCACATAAGCTACACAACCTTTTTCATCCTTACTAATTTTATCAGTTGTATCATATAGTTTGCCTTTAAAGCCTTTTAACTTGTTACCTTCCATTTCTGGCATTAAGTCAACGTATAATTTTCCTTTATAAGGAATGTTGGTATATTCTGCTTGGTCATCTGGAGTAAAATAATTAACCCTTGTATTAGTTCCAGGAATTTTTCTTTCTTTAACTCCAACTTCTGGAAACAAATTATATCGTGGAAAAAAATAAGTAAAATTATTCTCTATCCAATACAGAATCTTATTTATGATACCAAAAACCTTTCTATTACCTAAATCAATAGAGAGTTGCTGTTCCTTTGGTACTGCTAGATGATTGGACTTTGTACCAGATTTGCCAAATTCTTTGGCAGCATATTTAAACTTTTCTAGTAAATATTCCTTACGTTTTTTTGATATTGACATTTTTACCTCATTTACTATTATTTTATCCTATATTATTTTAGACAAAAAGTCAATCTTTCTTAAGACATTCAGAAAAAAAGTAGCAGCAAAATAGCTAAACTGACTTAGATTTATCGACAATTTGAAAAATCATCATTCCGCTACTTGTTAGCGGAATCTATGTTCGCACAGTTGTGCTGCCCAACAAACTTATGCTAAACTGTGTTACCACTAATTTTGCAACCGGTACTCTATAGGGTGAGCATGACACATAATCGACCCCTGATTTGATGAAAAACTCTATGGACTGTGGATTCGCTCCATGCTCTCCACATATACCAAGTTTAATTTCTTTTCTGGTTTTTTTGCCCCTTTCGATAGCTATTCTGATTAATTCCCCTACCCCTTCGACATCTAGCACCTCAAAGGGATCGTTTTTGAATATGTTGCTTTCCTTATAAGAATCGAGGAAATTAACTGAATCATCTCGTGAAAGTCCCATAGTTGTTTGTGTTAAATCATTAGTGCCAAAACTAAAAAATTCTGCGTGTTTTGCGAGTTTGTCAGCAATAAGTGCTGCTCTTGGCAGTTCTATCATCGTTCCGATTGAATAATTCACATCGAAATTTTTAGCCTCTTTCTTTACTAACTCGCATATCAGAACAAACTCTTTCTCGCTCATGATAAAAGGAATCATGATTTCAGGTTTCACTTCTATCTTCTTTTCTTTCCTTAATTCACTTGCAGCACTGAGTATTGCCCTAATCTGCATTTTATATATTTCAGGATGAGAAATAGCAAGCCTACAACCTCGATGGCCAAGCATTGGATTTTTTTCTGATAACTGTACTATTTTATTTTTTACTGATTCAACTGACTTATTCAGTGATTTGGCAATTTTCTCTATAATAGATTGATTGTGGGGCAAAAACTCATGTAGAGGTGGATCAAGTAAACGTATAGTAACCTCCCTGCCCTCCATAATAGAAAATATTTCTTTGAAATCAGACTTTTGCATTTCTTCGAGTTTATTTAATGCATTTGCCCTTTCATTTTCATCATCAGCTATTATCAATTTTTGAATGAATTCGATTCTATCACTAGCAAAAAACATATGTTCTGTGCGACATAATCCTATACCTTCTGCACCGAATTCTTTCGCAATTTTTGCATCTTTTGGAGTATCAGCATTCGCTCTCACCTTCACTGTTTTGATTTTATCTACCCAGTTAATTATCGTTTTGAACTCTTGAGATAATTCAGGCAAAACTGTCGGAAGAATACCAAGCATAACCTCTCCTGTTCCTCCGTCGATGGTGATTGGTTCACCTTTATTTACTTTTATATCCCCCATAGAAAGAAATTTTTCATCTTTATCAATATAAAGTCCACTTAGACTACAAATACATGGTTTACCCATTCCACGAGTTACAACAGCGGCATGGGAGGTCATACCTCCCCTCGCTGTTACTATTCCACTTGCAGCATTCATTCCATTAATATCTTCAGGGCTCGTCTCTGATCTTACCAAAATTACTTTTTTACCCTGCTCTGCAGCTTTTTCAGCATCACTTGCACTGAATACTACATATCCAGAAGCAACACCTGGAGAAGCTGGCAGTCCTTTACCTATTACTTCTTGATCGATTTTAACATCAAGAACTGGATGCAATAAATTGTCAAAAGTTTTTGGATCAATTCTCAATATTCCTTCCTCTTTTGTAATCGCTCCTTCTTCTACCATATCAACTATTATGCGAATAGCAGCTTCGGCTGTGCGCTTGCCAGACCTAGTCTGCAAAATCCATAACTTACCGTCCTGTACAGTAAATTCGATATCCTGCATGTCCTTATTATGCCTTTCAAGTTTTTCACATACCGCGCATAATTCTCGGTAGACACTTGGTAGCAACTTCTCCATGGTACTTTCTTGCTCCCCGTCAATTGGCATAGGAGTATAAACACCAGAAACCACATCCTCACCCTGAGCATTAACTAAAAACTCACCAAAAAGCTTTTTTTCTCCAGTTGAAGGATTCCTTGTAAATATCACACCAGTTGCTGAATTATCATTCAGATTACCAAAAACCATTGCTTGTACATTAACTGCAGTTCCAAGGTTTTCAGGAATATTATTTATTTTTCTATAGGAAACAGCTCTATCATTTTGCCAAGAAGAAAACACTGCATTTACTGAATTGAGTAACTGTTCTTCAACGTTCTGCGGGAAATTTTTTCCTATTTTCTCATATACTACATCTTTGAAATCATTAACAATCCCCTTTAAAACATCAACATCAAGATCAGCTAAGCTTTTTGCTCCACTTTTTTGCTGTTCACTATCAATAATGTCTTGAAATAGGTTGTGGTCAAGCTGTAGTACAACATTCGAGTACATCATGATGAAACGGCAGTAGCTATCGTAAGCAAAACGTTCGCCACTTTTTTTTGCAAGACCAACAACGGTTGCATCATTTAGGCCAACATTTAGGACTGTATCGAGCATGCCCGGCATTGAATTCACACTACCAGAGCGTATGGAAACTAATAAAGGATTATTTGAATCCCCGAATTTACAACCGATGTCACTTTCGAGCATCGCCATGTAGTTTTTTATCTCGTTACGTAGATCACAAGACAATTCATTATCTTGACAATAGGCCTGACAAACAGCAGTGGAAATTGTAAAACCAGGTGGAACAGGAATGCCAATGTTACACATCTCTGCCAGATTTGCTCCCTTCCCTCCTAGTAGATTTCTCATTGCTGCATTGCCTTCACAGTTGCTTTGGCTAAAGTAATATATTAACTTTTCTTGCATTTTTTTCGGATTTTCACTAATAAACATACTATACATACTATTCTAATAAATTTGTCAGGCAGGAGTAATAAATTTTGTAAAATTCAGCACAATTAAATAGCCTCTTTTCCTTTCATTCTAGTGTCCCTATTGTCATTCAAGTCTGTCATCTCAATGAACTCTATGATATCATTCCAGCGCATGACGCTGGAATCCAGTTCGTCCATAATCTCAACAAAAACCTTGTGTTTTAGCATAATTTTGTGCTCAATATGCTTATTTATAGTAAAGACTTCTGGATTCCAGCATCAAGTGCTGGAATGACACCGTCATACCTGTTGGAGTATGAATGTAGCCTTATCTCACACTCCTGTCATCCCAGTACTGGGATCCAGAAGACTGATCAAGTAATAAGAACTAGTCACGCGCTGGCTCTCTATAAATTACTTTAGCTATAAGTGTTAAGAAATTTACCAATCAAAAAAAGGCAAAAGAATCCACATGGTGCTAATTTTATTACTGTAATTGATAATGTGCTAACGCTTTAAATAAGCGCGATCTGGCCGAATGTAGAAAAAATAAAAAAGGCATGCAGCCGCCATAATTTCGCCAATAAATACAAGATTTGTCAAGAAGCTTCTATTAAATGAAAGTTATGAAAAAATCTATTGCAAGTCTTTTAATATTCTGTTAAGAGCTGGAACAAATAAAAATTATTATGTTTGGATTAGAGAATAAGAAATTTCTGATTACTGGTGCATCAGGCGGAATAGGCCAGGCAATTGTAGAAATTATGCATAAGGCCAGAGCAACTTTATGTATTTCTAGTACAAAAAAAGAAATACTCGAAGAAGTTGCTAAAAAATATGAAAAAAACATTCACGTACTTCCTTGCAACTTATCAAATCCTGAAGAGGTAAATCAACTAATAAATAAAGCAAGTGAGTTGATGAAAGGCTTTGATGGACTCATATGCAATGCAGGAATTACACAAGACAGCTTATTGTTGAGAATGACAGATGAAGCATGGCAAAAGGTGATTGACATTAATTTGACCTCCACATTTAAGCTAAATAGAGAAGCATGCAAGAAATTCATTAAAAATAATTGGGGAAGAATCATAAATATTTCCTCAATAGTAGGATTGACAGGAAATGCCGGGCAAGCAAATTATGCAGCTTCTAAAGCTGGGATAATAGCCATGAGTAAATCTATAGCAAAAGAAGTTGCAAGTCGTAATGTAACAGTAAATTGTATTGCTCCTGGATTTATAGATACTAAAATGACTGAAGTTTTAAATGAAGGACAAAAGGAAAAAATATTAGATAACATCCCAATGAAAAGAATGGGAACAGGAAAAGAAATAGCAGCAGGAGTATTGTTTTTAGCAAGCGATGAGGCAAAATATATAACGGGACATGTGCTTAACATCAATGGTGGGCTATTTATGTAGCAACACTTATTTATGGACAAATTATAAGTTTTACTTTACAATAAGTATATATATAAATTTATTTTCGCGTTAGTTTATTACTTGGAGGCAAAAGAATGAGCTATATAATAAAAAAATTTTTTAATGCTTTATGTATAGTGCTGTTTCTCTCTTTTTCAGATTACGCAAATGCTGCTAATGATATAGATGATACAACTGCCCAAGTAATATGCAATATTATTGGTTATATTTGGGGAATAGGTGGGCCACTTATGACTGTAGTCATAATAGGTGCAGCTTTGCTTGCAATATTCGGTAGAATGCCATGGCCAGCTCTCTTTGCCTTAGGTATGTTTTGTGGTGTATTTTTTGGTGCCAAAACGATTATAACGAAAATTATACCCAATATAAGCGATGAAGTAAGAGAGACGTTGAATAAGTGTGGGGAAAGATAACCTAAAAATAAGTGTGTTTTTGTGTGTATTGTTCCTTCATATCCTCAATTTGCAGCAAGCAAGAGCTATCTTTCGGTAAAGTTTTAATAGCTAACTCAGCGTATTTCATAAATTTCTCTAAATTACCTTCAATACAAGCCTTTTTCGTCAAAGCAAAATAATACATTGCCATATCAGCGCTACGTTTATATGCAATACTTAAATACTTCCAGACAAAGGCGTTATTTGTTTCTACGCTTGCAACCTGCTCTAGGTAAAAAATTGCCTTCTCTATTTCACCGTGTAATAATAAAGTATGAGATAACGCAAGTTTCACTAAATAGTTATTCTTCTCAGATAAATATCTAAGTGATTCTTCATACATTTTTATTGCTTCACTTAAATTTCCAGCTTTGTATAACATCTCCGCTTTTAATTCATATAAATAAGGATCATTGCGTGACTCTTGAATCAATGAATTAACTTTAGTAATAGCCTCTTCTATCTTTCCTTGCCTATAGTGAATTACAGCATTTACATACTTAGAACTACCTTCATATTTATTAGATAACACATGAATAGGAGCAAAGAAAGAGTCTAGCTTTGCAACCATACGCTCAAACTTCAGCAATTTATCTGCAAGGATTGGTTTTATATTGTTTTTAACCTTATAATTCTGTACAGCAAATATACGCTTATCACTAAGTGGGTGAGTGCGGAAATACTCTTCAGTGTTTTCATGCTCAATACTCTTAAAATAGTCAAAAATCTCTTTCATACCCAAATTATCATAGCCAGATTCATCTAGGTATCTTAAAGCATAGCTATCTGCTACACTCTCTTGCTCTTGAGAATAGTTAAAAAACAACCTTGAACTAAGCGTTACACCACTAAGCAAGATTGCACTCGCAACCTGAGGGTTAATGACAATACTAGAAACTAATCCTACCATATAACTAACCATTGCTATTGATTGAAAATAACCTACAGCACTACTCATTTGTAATACATGACCAGCAGATATATGAGCAATTTCATGTGCTAATATACCAAGTAAGACATAAGGTTCAGTCGAATATTGTAAAAGCCCTAAATGAATGAAAATGCTATTATTGTTAATTACAAAAGCATTAATCGATCTATCATCAACTATAAAAACTTTTATTTTATCATTATCAATACCCGCAGCAGAAAATAAAGGTTGCGCTAGATCCTTAACTACCGCTTCCACTTCACTATCTCTAATAATACTAACAGAGTAAGCGCTATTACAGTATACGAAAAAAAATAGTAAAACAAAAAGCTTAGACATGGAAATTCCTTGTTTGTATAACTTTGAGGAATTTTATATTTTAACACTTAAACTATACGAATCTATAAACGCTAGTTTAAATTTTGAACGTAACTGATAAGTTTATCAATGGTAGTTAACTTAATATTATGTTGTTCAGCAAATTCAAGCAACTGGGGTAAGCGCATCATAGATCCATCATCATTCACTAATTCACAAATAACTGCAGAATGATTACATCCCACTAACTTAGCTATCTCAACACTTGCTTCAGTATGACCAGCACGTTGCTCTACTCCACTCTCATGTGCAATCACAGGAAAAATATGACCGGGAGTTATAATGTCATCCTGAGTTCTATTTTTATCAATAGCAACATGTATAGTTTTTGTTCTATCCTCAGCTGAAACACCCGTAGTAATACCATAACGTGCATCAATTGATGTAGTAAAAGCAGTATGATTTTCACCAATATTTTTTCTTTCCATGAAACTAAGGCCTAACCTTTTCATGTGAACTTTAGTCATTGCTAAACAAACAATCCCTGTACCGTATCTAACCATAAAAGCCACATGTTCTGGCTCTAATTTCTCAGCTAATACAATCAGATCACCTTCATTCTCTCTGTTTTCATCGTCAACTAAAATGAATAATTTACCAGAACTAGCATCCCTCAATACATCTTCCACAGAAGAAATACCGGGTAGACTAATTGAAGGATAAGTTACTTGTACCATGATTTACTTAAACTCAATCTTAACTATTTTATACAATTTCTCTCCATTTGGCACTATCACTTCCACATACTCACCAACTTTTTTGCCAATTAAAGCACTACCGAGTGGTGAATCCGTAGAGATCAACTGCTTTGAAGCATCAGCTTCATATCCACCTACAATCTTATAAACATATTCAATTTCACTGTTATCATCATTTAACATGCTTACCGTAACAGTTGCACCAAATATTACTGAATCACCAAACAAATCTTTCACTTCTATTACTTCTGCATGCGAAAGCTTATTTTCTAACTCGATTATACGACCTTCAATAAAACCTAATCTTTCCCGCGCAGCATGATACTCTGCATTCTCTGATAAATCACCTTGATCACGCGCATCAGAAATAGCTTGTATGATAGAAGGTTTTTCTTCCTTTAATTTCTCAAGTTCGACTTGCATACTCTCAAAACCTTCCCTTGTAATAGGGAACTTGTTAACAATGGATGAAGTCATAATCACCGCCTAAACGCAATTAAATTGAGTGACAAAATCACTCACAATACCAACAATATCATCTTTTATATCATCATTCATGTCACCTGACAACTTTTTTAAAACTCCAGGGTGAACAGTTTGAAAATAATTGATAAGATCACACTCGAACCTATTGATGTTGCTCACCTGTACCTTACTTAATTGACTATACAGATTAGAAAAGATATACATAAGCAATACTTGTTCTTCTATTGACATAGGTGAATGCTGTTTTTGCTTTAATAATTCAATAAGGTATTTACCTTTGTTTAAGGACAATTGAACAGTAGCATCAAGATCAGAACCAAATTTAGCAAAGTCTTCCAGTTCTCTATATTGGGCCAAACTCAGCTTTATAGAACCAGCAACTTTTTTCACAGATTTCAATTGTGCAGCAGAGCCAACCCGAGAAACCGATAAACCTATATTCACTGCAGGGCGAAATCCTTTGTGAAACAATTCAGACTCAAGAAAAATTTGTCCATCGGTAATTGAAATCACATTAGTTGGCACATATGCAGATACATCACCAGCCTGAGTCTCAATAATCGGCAAAGCAGTCAAAGATCCCTGTCCTTTTTCATCAGACATTTTGGCAGCTCTTTCAAGCAAGCGAGAGTGTACATAGAATATATCTCCAGGATAAGCTTCACGACCAGGAGGACGTCTGAGCAATAAGGACATCTGCCTATATGCCACAGCATGCTTAGATAAATCATCATATACCACCAAGCAATGCATTCCATTATCACGGAAAAATTCTCCAATAGTGCAACCGGTATAAGGTGCTAAAAATTGCATAGGCGCGCAGTCAGATGCGCTAGCCACAACTACGGTTGTATACTCTAATGCTCCACTTTCTTTTAGCTTATTCACCACTTTTGCTACCGTCGAAATTTTTTGTCCAATAGCAACATAAACACAGTAAATTTTTTGATTTTCGTTTACCTCATCATTAATCTTCTTCTGATTGATAATAGTATCAATCGCAATAGTGGTTTTACCAATTTGTCTATCACCAATAATTAATTCACGTTGCCCTCTACCTATAGGAATCAACAAATCTATAATTTTAATTCCTGTCTGCAGAGGTTCATGCACAGATTTACGGTCAATAATACCTGGCGCTTTAGATTCTATATACATTTTGTTCTTGGCTCTAATTTCTCCGCCATCGTCTATAGGATCGCCTAATGCATTTACAACTCTCCCTAATAATTCATGACCTACAGGCACCTGTACAACGTCGCCACTACATTTTACAACGTCCCCTTCTTTTACATCACGGTCATTGCCAAGCACAACTATTCCAGCTGTATCATGATCTAAATCAAGAACTATTCCTTCTACACCGCTTGCAAAAGATACCTTTTCACCAAACTTTGCTTTTTCTAGCCCATAGACCAATGTGATACCATCCGTTACTGAAATTACTTCACCTATATTTTCTCGTTTTATAGGATTATCAAATGTCTCAACCTTCTCTTTTATTATGTTTACTACTTCAGAGGCATTTATGCTATTCTTCATATACAATTCCTTATTTTCAACATTTCCATTTTACTCAAATCAACCAATCTATCCAAATAACTCTTAAGCGAAGCATCAATCAAGTTAAAACCATACCTAACTACGAAGCCACCTAGTATAGAAGGATCAACCACATTACTGACTTTTATTATTTTACCAAGAAAGTTCAAAGATTCAGTAATTATTTTTATATCAGGTTTCTTTAAAACCTCTGCTGATTTTATAGTAATTTCCAATTCGTTTTCACTTTCCCTTACAAGATTTAAGAATTTTTCTAATATAAGGATTAATAAACGGGAGCGCTTGTTTGCAAGTGTAACCATAATAAATTTGACTAAGTTTTCACTCAAGTTCTCATTTATAGAAAGTATCGCTTCTTTTTTGTGCACAAGAGAAACCATAGGATGAGATAGGTACACAAAAACATCACTTTGATCTTTAAAAAAAGCTAACAAAAATTCTACTTCTTTTCTTATAATACCTAATCTGCTTCCTGAGACATGAAACAGTGCTCTAGCATAAGATGAAACTAAATTATTGTTTTTCATATTAAATTACCTATTCTAGTAAATCTAAGTTATTTAAGCTACCATTCCTCAATCCAAGCATTTTTTATATAAATAGGCCTTCTCTTTAAGGAAAGAAAACATAAATCATATCTGACTGAATAATCTAAAAAATCAAGATTTTTACTTAAGAAATATTTAGAAGAATTTATAATAGACTGACACTGAAAATGAGATATCGGTACTTCTTTTCCAAATAAACTTGTTTTAACTTCTATAAAAATCAGCTCCCTTTTTTTAGATACAATTAAGTCAATTTCACCCAACTTACAACGGAAGCGACGTTTTATAACATTATAGAATTTCAGCTTTAAATATATCGAAACTAACAATTCTCCAAAGTAACCTACAAAATAGCGTAACCTATTTACCATAAAAAGAATGATTAGCTTTGTGTAACCACTTTGCTTCCTTTTTTATTTTTACTATAAATCTCACCTTTTGCTGAAATATCTCTATCAACTAGCTCTATCACTGCCATTGGAGCGCAATCACCCTTTCGAGTACCAAATTTTATTATTCTAGAATATCCACCTTTACGGTCTTGATAACGATTAGCTAGAACGCTTAATAACTTATCAACTACTAACTTACTATTATGAAGACGTGAAAGCAAAAGCCTCCTACCATGTAAAGAATCGTTATTCTTAGCAATTGTAATAAACTTTTCCACATATGGACGAAGTGCTTTAGCCTTTGGTAAAGTAGTTACAATCTGCTCATGATTAATTAACGAGATAGATAGATTCTTTAACATTGATAACCTATGCTCGGTACAACGAGACAATTTACTTTTTTTTACTCCATGTTTCATACACTACCTAATCCTCCTCAGTATGTTGTTTAGCTAGTTCATCTATATCTTTAGGTGGCCAATTTGGTATATTCATACCCAAAGACAAGCCTAAACTCCTTAAAACTTCCTTAATTTCATTTAAAGACTTTCTGCCAAAATTAGCAGTCCTTAATAATTCACTCTCTGTCTTCGATACAAGATCACCTATATAAACAATATTTTCATTTTTCAGGCAGTTGTGAGACCTAACAGATAATTCCAGTTCCTCTACTTTACGCAATAAAACAGGATCATACCCCAAACCTTTAGCATCACCAGATAAAGAAACCCTCGATCTTTTATCACTTATACTAGAAGTAACAAAAGGCCGCAATTGCTCCTGTAATATTCTTGCAGCATAGTCAATAGCCTGACTTGGAGAGATTGTACCATCAGTTTCAATTGACAATATCAGCTTATCTTTATCAGTAACTTGACCAACACGACTATTCTCTACCTTATACGAAACCCTCTCGACAGGACTATATAAAGCATTAATCGGAATAAAGCCAATTAAATCTTGTTCATTCATAAACTTTAAAAATTCATTTTCTTTATATTTATTTACAGAAAGATAACCTTTTCCACTACCAACATATATAGTAACGTTAAGCTCCACATCTTGACCTAGTGTACATATCACCAAATCTTTATTAACAATAGAGCATTGGTCATCAGTTTCTATCATTCCAGCTAATACTTGACAAGGCCCTTTAGCGCTCAAATTTAAGCACTTATTAGACGTGTTATTTAGCTTACATCTCAACATGCCCATATTTAATGCTATATCAGTTATGTCTTCCCTAACTCCTTGGATCGAAGTAAATTCATGATTCACGCCTTCAATTTTTATTCCATAAACAGCACTACCGCGAAGAGAAGACAACATTACACGCCTTAATGCATGACCCAACGTTAAAGCAAAACCACTTTCCAAAGGTTCTAGAACTATATCACTTTTTTTACTTGAATCACCTGATATTACCTTAATCGCATTAGGCTTAGTTAATCTATCTAAATTTCCACAGAAAGAAACACTATCACTATAATACATACAAAAACCTTCCAAATATCCTATACTCTTCTTTTTTTCCTTAATCTACACCCATTATGAGGTATCGCCGTTTTATCTGCAATTGAAGTGACAGTCAATCCACAATTCCGAAGTGCTTTAACTGCAGCTTCTGCACCAAAACCAGGACCACGAATTATTACAGAAACAACCTTCATACCAAATCTCTCTATTACTTTCTTCGCAGCAGAATCGGCAACCTTACCTGCAGCATAAGGTGTGGATTTTCTCGAACCAGAAAAACCACATGCACCAACAGAAGTCTGGTAAAGCGTATTACCACAAACATCAGTCACATTTACAAAAGTATTATTAAAAGTTGCACGAATATGGACAATACCAGTAATAAACCTTTTTGTATTCTTACCAACCGTTTTAACTTTTTTCATAAAAACTCACGATAATAACAAATTTTATTTTTTCCCAGCAATAGGCAATTTAGATCTGCCTTTACGAGTTTTAGCATTAGTATGGGTTCTTTGTCCCCTCACAGGCAAACCTTTTCTATGCCTTGATCCTCTATAGCAACCGATTTCCATTAAAGATTTTATATCCATAGCCACTTTTTTTCTGAGCTCACCCTCTATGACATATTTTTGCCTAATAAAACTACTAATTTTCTCTATATCTTCATCTTGTAATTCTGAAACACGCTTACGCTCATCAATTTTACAGCTACGACAAATTATATTCGCAGTAGTAATACCTATACCATGTATATAAGTTAATGCAAAAGGAATACACTTCTTCACTGGAACATTTATGCCTGCAATACGTGCCACTGATACCTCGATACTTTATTAATAATAACTCTTAATTTATACCATAAAACAACTTATAGTCAAATCAAATTACAAGAAATTTTACTTTCAATCTCTTGCATTACTCTATCAACACTCAAATTAGCGTTAATTGTTAACAACTTGCCCTTATAATACTCGCGCAAACCCTTCATCTGAAAATGATATTCTCTTATCCTCTTATTAATTGCAAGCATATTAGCATCATCAATTCTCTTCTCCAATCTCGTACTTTTACATTTAGCACAAGTAGTATTTTTAAAAGAAGATATACTATATATACTTTTACAATCCAAACAAGTAAGACGATCTTTTAATCTATCAATTGCAATATTATCGTCAAGCTGCAACTCAATTACAAGATCAACATCCCTATTACATCTTTTTTGCAAAACTTGAGTTAAAAAATGAGCTTGATTTAAATTTCTTGGAAAACCATCTAACAAAAAATCACCATCTATTAATGCAAGCTGGTCACACAATAATTTACATATAACTTCATCTTGAATTAAATTACCAGATTCAACAGTATCCTTTATTTCTTTACCTAATTTACTCCCACTAGATATAATATTCCTTAATAAATCTCCTACTGAAACTAATTTAAAATTATACTTTGCTATTAACAAACTGGACTGAGTACCCTTACCAGAGCCAGGAGGACCAAAAATTGTAATAATCACTTTAGTCTCCTTGTTTTAGACTCATATTTCTTTATCCAACTATCGTACCTATTTGAAAAAACATAAGATTGTACTTGCATAATAGTATCAGTAATAACGTTAACTATAATCAGCAAGCTCGTCCCACCAAAAATAAATGGTATATCATAACGATACCTCATAATTTCAGGTATAGTACATATTACCACCAAATACGCAGACCCAATAAATGTTAATTTAAAAACTATATCTTGAAGATAATCAGAAGTATGTTTTCCAGGCCCTCTACCAGGAATAAAACCACCATTTTTCCTAAGAAAATCAGCATTTTCCTCTGGATTAAATATAAAATTGGTATAGAAAAAATTAAAAAGTACTATGAGTATTAAGTAAGTTATAATGTACATCACTTTATTTGCCATAAAGTAGTTTAAAATAAAATCAGCAATGGCATGACCTTTATAGAAATTTGCAATTGAAATAGGCGTTAATAAAATTGCGTTAGCAAAAATAGTTGGTATTACACCAGATAAATTGATCTTCAATGGAATGTAAGTAAAATCATCATTATGTAATTTTTTAAACTGTTTTTTGGGATATTGAACAATTACCTTTCTATAAGAAGATTCTATAAAAATGACTAAAAGGAGCAGTAAAAAAAACAATGCTATAACAAAAAGGGTAATGAAAAACGACATACTACCATTTTTATTTAATGTTAGCAGAGATGATAAAGCATTATGTAATTCAGATGTTATGCCAGTAAAAATGATTAATGAGATACCATTGCCTATACCGCTCACACTGATCCGCTCACCAAGCCATATTAAAAATATAGTTCCACCTAAAAGGCTAAAGACACCTATAGTACGAAACATAATACCAGGTTCAACTACAACTAATACCCCTTCTCTATTCATTCTTTCTAACCCTATTAAGATCGTAATTGATTGAAAGATACAAAACACTATAGTCATATAGCGTATATAAGAGTTCATCTTTCGACGTCCCAACTCTCCGTCATTTTTAATTTCATTGATTCCTTTAACGGCAGAAGACAATAATTGCATAACTATGGATGCAACTATGTATGGCATAACGTTTAACGCCAAGATCGTCATTCTAGCTAAAGCGCCACCAGAAAATAAATTAAATACTCCAAAAATACCAGAACTCTCTTTTGGAAATATATCATTGATTATATCAAGATTAATTCCAGGAATAGGAACATAAGTGCCTAAACGATAACAAACTAAAGCCATCAGCGTAAAAAATATGCGCTTTAGTAAATCAGTTTTATATAATAACGTAGAACCCAAACTATCAAATGCAAATTTACTGTTCATAATTCATGATAGTATTTCTACACTACCACCAACTGAAGCTACAGATCTTTTTGCAGCTTCTGATGCAAAATCAACATGAAACACAAATTTCTCGCTTAATTTACCCTTATTAAGAAGTTTGATTTTACTTTTTACAGATCTGATAAAACCTAATTTATGCAGTAGCTCCTTATCTATTATAGAATCCTTGACTATTTTTTTAGCTTCCATTAAGCACTGTACATCACCAACATTAAATATAGAGTATAAGTTTTTGCGTATAGGCTTAAAACCTCTTTTAGGTAAACGAGTATATATAGACTGCTGTCCACCTTCAAAACCATTTATAGAAACGCCACTTCTCGCTTTCTGCCCTTTATGCCCCCTACCGGATGTTTTACCTTTACCACAACCAATACCTCTGCCTAATAATTTAGGCTTCTTTTTCTTAGATAATTTGGTAAATACAGAATTTAATTTTACAGCATCATTCATACTTTACCTATTTCCAACTATCTCACTAATCTTTTTACCCCTCTTACCTGCCACTTGGCGAGGAGATAACATAACATCAAAAGCCTTAAATACTGCACATATAATATTATGAGGATCATTTGATCTAGTAGACTTAGCTACCACATCCTTTATACCTAATACCTCAAAAACCGACCTCATTGCTCCACCAGCAATAATACCTGTTCCAGTTCTTGCAGCTCTTAAAACTATCTCACCAGAACAAAATTTAGCTTTAATATCATGATGTAAAGTTCTACCTTCACGTAAGTACACCCTAATCATCGACTTCTTTGCAGCATTTACAGCTTTCACTCTTGCTTCAGCAACCTCTGCGTGTTTACCTATTCCACATCCTACCCTACCCTTACCATCACCAACAACAACCAAAGTTGAAAATGAAAATCTTCTACCACCTTTAGTAACCGTTGTTACCCTTCGGACTGAAACCAAAAGTTCTGATAAATCATTATTATTTTGTAAATTCTTTACAGCCATACTTCAAACCTTCTAAAATTCAAATCCAGAGCTTCTTAAAGCTTCAGCAAATTGAGAAATCAATCCTGTATACTTATATGCCCCCCGATCAAAGACGAACCGCTGCTGCAATTTTGTACTAGACAGACGCTCAATCAATAAAGAAGAAACCTGTTTTATAGTTTCAGCATTGACCCTACCTTTACATACATTCCTAATTTTATCATCTAAAGTAGAAGCAGAAGCTAGGGTTGTTCCTTTTGCATCGTTAATCAACTGAACGTAAAAATGTTTATTAGACTTAAATATGGATATACGTAAACGCCCAGCGCTCTTATCGAGCTTCGCTCTATTACGAAGTTTCCTTTTTTCATAGCTACTTAAAAAATTATACAATCTTTTCATTTTAATTACTTCTTTTTATTTACAACCTTACGCAGCATAAATTTGCCTTTTATTACAATACCCTTACCTTTATAAGGATCATATTTTCTAGTTTTGCATATATCAGAAGCCACCATATAGACTTTTTGCTTATCCATACCGCGAATCACTAAATGAGTTGGCTTTATACACTTAATCTCAACGTCTTTAGGCACTTTATACTTAATATTATGACTATAACCAAGATATAAAGTCAAATACTTATCATCACATTCTGCTTTATACCCTACACCATTAATCTCAAGATCAACAGAAAAATCATTAACCATACCGTTAATCATGTTATTAATATTACTTCTATAAGTGCCCCATATAGATTTTATTTTATCATAATCATCCCTGCCTTGATCAACAGAAAGTAACAATTGATTATCAACTATCTGACACAGAATGCCACTACACAAGTTCAGCTCTTTTTCTGCCCTAACACTTCTTATTAATACCCTACCATCATTATATTCAACTGAAAGATCAGCAGGAATATTGATAGGTGCGGCACCTATACGAGACATACATTTCTCCTATCATTTAAAATACACGACACAAAACTTCTCCACCAACTTTTAATCTACGTGCATTATAATCGGTCATCACTCCTTTCGGCGTAGATATAATAAAAATTCCAAGACCATTATATGCTTTAGAAATGTCCTTACACTTAGAATAATAACGACAACCGGGCTTTGATACCCTAGCTATATCATTAATCACAGGTGATTTATCATAATACTTCAACTGCACAACAAGCGAAGGGACACTATCACTCTCTTGCTTTTTATAATTAAGAATATACCCTTCCTCTTTTAAGATCTTCAATATAGAAGAATTCACTTTAGAGAATAGGACTCTTGTTTCCCTATGCATTGCCAATTGAGCATTACGTATTCTTGTTAAAAAATCACCAATACTATCAGATAACGACACTATTACACTCCTTATATCACATTTACCAACTAGATTTTGTAACCCCTGGAACTTGTCCAAAAGAACACAAATCACGTAAAACAATCCTACATAAACCAAATTTTCTATATACTGCTCTCGGCCTACCAGTTAAAGCGCATCTATTCCTAATTCTGCTTTGAGCACAATCTCTAGGCAAATCTTTAATCAGCTTAATTTGAGCTGCAAACCTTTTTGCAATAGATAAATCCTTATTATTCATTATAGATTTCAATTCTTCTCTTCTCACCCTATACTGATCGCATAACTTTATTCTACGAAGATTCTTCTGTATCATGGATTTTTTTGCCATATATATTTTCTCTCAATTATCAAAAAAAGGGAATTTAAGAGCCAGTAATAATTCCTTTGCTTCCTTATCACTAACTGCACTTGTTATAATATTAATATCCATACCTCTAATTTTACTTATTTTATCATAGTCTATTTCTAAAAATGATATATGCTCCTTGATACCAAGGGAAAAATTACCATGACCATCAAATTGCTTCACACTAAACCCTCTAAAATCTTTTTCCCTTGGCAAAGCAATATATATTAATCTTTCTAAGAATTCATACATTTTATTTCTACGCAAAGTCACTTTACAACCTACAGTTGCACCTTTTCTAATTTTGAAACCAGAAATAGATTTTTTTGCAAAGGTTAACACAGGCTTTTGCCCAGCAATCAAATGTAGATTATCAAATGGCTCATTTATCGCTTTATTGTCCGTAGCAGCATCTCCAACGCCCATATTGATACACACCTTGACAAGTTTAGGCACTTGCATTACATTGCTGTAATTAAACTTATCCTTTAAGGATTTTACTATATTATCTTTATACAATTGTTTAAACATATCAACCTAATCTATCACTTCTCCAGAAACTTTTGCAAAACGCACTTTTCTACCATCTATAATCTTAAATCCTACTTTAGTTGGAGTTTTACACTTAGGATCCAATATTGCAACATTGGATACATCAATAGCTAACTCTTTATTCAATATACCACCACCACTACCAGCTCTTGGTTTAGTATGTCTCTTACACACATTTACGCCAGAAACAACTACTTTCTTTTTAGCATCACGTATTATAACTTTGATTACCTTACCAATTTTTCTCTTATCTTTACCAGTTAAAACTATAATATCATCACCACTTTTTATTTTAGCACTCATTATAAAACCTCATCAGCTAATGACATTATTTTCATAAAAGAACCAGATAACAACTTTTTTACTGGACCAAACACCCGAGTGCCAAGTGGTTCACCTTGATCATTAATTAAAACCACAGCATTGCTAGAAAAACGAATTACAGAACCATCAGATTTCTTAACACTATTTTTTACTCTAACAACAACTGCTTTATATACTTTTCCTTTTTCAACTTTACCTTTTGGGTTAATAGACTTAGTAGATATAATAATCGTATCACCTACAGATGCAGATTTCCTACCACCTAACAAGCCAATACAAAGCACTGCACGCGCACCAGAATTATCAGCTACTTCTAACAATGTATTTTTTTGAATCATATAAATACCTATTCCTTTTTAGCTATTGATAACAACCCATTTTTTAGTAACAGAAATAGGCTTATGTTCCTGTATTAAAACCCTATCTCCCTTTTTGCAACTATTATTTTCGTCATGCACTGTGTATTTCTTATATTTTTTAATAACCTTTTTATATAGCCTATCCTTATACACTTGTAACACCGAAACCTTTACAGTCTTATCAGAGTCAGCCTTAGTTACGACACCACAAAAAACCTTCTTAGGCATTTTTTCCCTCTCTCTTTCTTCTATTTAGTACAGTCAGACTACGAGCTATGCTCTTTCTTATTAAGCTAAAACGCGAAAAATTGTTGCACTGGCCCAGTTTTTTTTGAAAAGCCAAATTAACAAATTCTTTCCTCAAGCTCAAAAGAATTTCATGCAATTCTTTTGAGGCTTTTGATTCAATTTCAACTATATCCATTGCAACTCCATTCAATTATGATTAGATATAAATTTACATTTCATAGGAAGCTTGGCAGTCGCTTTTTCAAGCGCCAACCTTGCTAAAGGCATGGGAACATCACTGCTAATTTCAAACAAAATCCTACCTGGCTTAGCTTTAAATACCCAAAATTCAACACTACCTTTCCCTTTACCCATACGCACATCTGCCGGCTTCTTACTAACCGGAGTATCAGGAAAAATTCTTATCCACACTTTACCAGAGCGTTTTAACGTTCTAGATATTATACGCCTTGCAGTTTCAATATGCTTAGACTGAATCTTACCTGCTTCCAAAGCTTTTAAGCCATAATCGCCAAAAGATAGTGTACTACCACCCTTCGCATTACCCTTAATTCTCCCCTTAAATGCCTTTTTATATTTACTCTTTTTGGGAACAAACATTTCAATACACCTTAACTACCAATATAAACCCAAACTTTAACTCCTATAATACCACATATAGTTTTTGCTTTACAAAAAGCATAATCTATATTAGCACGCAAAGTGTGTAAAGGCAAGCGACCTTCTTTGTACCATTCAGTACGAGCTATTTCAGCTCCGCCAAGACGCCCAGAGCAACTTACTTTAATACCCTTAGCACCCATCTTCAAACAATTTTGAATAGCTTTTTTCATCGCTCTTCTACATGAAATCCTTTTTTCTAGCTGATGTGTAATACTCTTTGATATTAAAGCTGCATCTATTTCAGACTTTTTAACTCCTACTACATTCACTTCAACGCTACTTTCTACTTTTTTAGCTATTTTTTGCTTTATCTTCTCAATATCCGAACCTTTCTTACCTATTATAACTCCAGGCTTAGAAGAATGTATTATTACAGACGTTAAATTAACTGTACGCTCTATAATTACTTTAGAAATACCAGCATGCTTAAAGGATTCATTTATATAGCTGCGAATAAATAGATCGTGATGTAATTTCTGTTTATAATCGTCTGTAGCACACCAAATAGAATCCCAGGTATTACTATTTACTTGCAATCTAAATACTTTAGGATTAACCTTCTGTCCCATATTTTTACACTTTCCTTATTAATTTTCCATTTCTATAAATTATACAATTTCTTTCAATTTTATAGTTATATTGCTATAAAATTTACTCATTCTATTAGCCTTACCCATAGCTTTTGGATATACTCTACGCAAAGTAAGAGACTTGCCTATTAAAATTTCCTTTATATATAAATTATCAATGTTCAATCCATAATTATTTTGAGCATTAGCAATTGCAGAATTCAACACCTTCATTATAAAACCAGCAGCTTTTTTTTTACAAAATCTTAATTGTACACTAGCAAAAGAAACTTTTTTATTACGTACTAAACCAGCAACCAAATTCAATTTGCGAGGAGTTGATCTTAAAACCCTAGAACCAGCCTCAACTATTATATCCCTACTTTTCATATCAATTACCTATCTTCTTGTTGCCTTTTTATCACCACCGTGCCCAGTAAATTTACGAGTAGGTGAAAATTCACCAAATTTATGACCTATCATATTCTGGTTATCAACACTAACAGGAATGTAATCTTTACCATTATAAACAGCAAACTTTAAACCCAAACAATTAGGAAGAATTACAGAAGCCCTGGAATGAATTTTTATCACCTTATTAATAGAACCCTCTTTTAAAGCTCTCTGAACTAATCTTAGTACAGATGGGTGTAAAAAAGGTGGTTTCCATACAGATCTACTCATAAATTAACCTTTCAATTTTTTTATATACTTATCACTAGATTTATTTTTTTTCCTAGTTTTCTTTCCTTTTGTTGCAATACCCCAAGGAGTAACAGGATGACGACCACCAGAAGTTTTTCCCTCTCCACCTCCATGAGGGTGGTCAATCGGATTCATTGCAACTCCACGCACAGCAGGTCTAATTCCAAGCCACCTACTTCTTCCAGCCTTACCCAGCTTTCTATTCTTATGATCAAGATTAGACACTACACCAATAGTAGCTTTACAAGAAGATAAAATCAACCTAACTTGACCAGATCTAAGCCGCAATAAAACATATTGACCATCACGACCAACAATTTGCGCACAACAACCCGCAGCTCTAGCAATTACAGCACCACCACCTGGCTTTAATTCAACGTTATGAACAAAAGAACCAACAGGTATATATTTCAACAACAAACAATTACCTGGCAGAATATCAGCATCATCTCCAGCTGTCACAATATCACCAGGCTTCATACCTTGAGGAGCTAATATATAAGATTTAATATCATCTTTCTTATATGATATTAATGCTAAAAACCCACTTCTATTTGGATCATACTCTATTTTCTCAACTATACCCTGATCACTTCTATTACGTTTAAAATCTATAACTCTATACTTCTTCTTGTGACCACCACCCCTGTGACGAATTGTAATTCTACCATGATTATTTCTTCCACCACTGGATTTCTTACCAAATACAAGAGACTTCTCCGGCTTATCTTTTGATAAACCAACTTTACTTATTAATATAGTCCCACGAGAAGACGGAGTAACAGGATTAAAAAATTTCATACCCATATTAAACGCTTATTATATCTAATTTTTGACCATCTATCAAAGAAAAATAAACCTTTTTTCTCTGTTTTTTACAACCAATCACACCCCTGAAACGTCTATATTTAGGTTTAATTCTAATAACATTTATAGAAGAAGTTTTGACATTAAATAAAGACTCTATTGCCGATTTTATTTGACGCTTATTTACATTTACAAAAACATACAAAGAGTATTTATTAAACTTCTCTCTTAAAAGAGAAGCCTTTTCTGTGATTATAGAAGATTTTATTATATTATTATATTTAATCATAACAATCTACCTTCAAGATGCTTTAAAGTGTCCTTTGTTAACATCACGCATTCGTGATTCAATATATCAAAAACATTTAACCCAATAGGTTTGATTAAATCTACATAGTGCAAATTTTTAGCAGCACGCAATAAATCATCTCCATAATCACCAACTATTAAAAAAGAAGAAAATTTAAAATTTTTAATATATTCACACATTTTAGATGTTTTCTTCACATCAACATTTAAACTATCAAGAACAATAATTTGATTGTTTAAATATTTTAGAGATAAAGCAATTTTCAAACCAAATTTGCGTACTTTTTTATTAAGAGAATAAGCATGACTCCTCACAACAGGGCCAAAAATAATTCCACCACCCCTAAATTGAGGAGATCGCAAGCTCCCCTGTCTCGCCCTACCGGTACGTTTTTGACCATACGGTTTAGCTGTTGTACCAGAAACATCACTGATACCCTTTGTTTTATGAGCACCAACTCTTCTCTTTGCTAATTGCCATCTCACTATATCATGCAAAATACTCAATTTTTGCTTGGCAGAAAATATCAAGGGATTAAGCTCAACACTACCTACATTATTATTAGATAGATCAACTAATTCACATTCCATAACTAACTCACCAAATTATTAGCATCATCACTCGTATTCAACAGCAGACCTACTGGAAAAGGAACATCTTTATGTAAAGGCTTTTTAACTGCATCTCTCACAAAAACATAAGAGTTTTTAAATCCAGGAACATTATTACCCTTTACAGCAATTATGCTATTTTCATAATCAATGGATAATATTTTCATATTCTGTACAGTTACTCTGCTATTACCTAAATGACCAGCCATCTTCTTCCCCTTGAATACTCTACCAGGATCTTGACATTGACCAGTAGAACCTTGCGATCTATGAGCAATAGAAACACCATGAGATGCCCTAAGCCCACTGAAGTTATGCCGCTTCATCACACCAGCAAACCCTTTACCTAAAGAATAACCCGTAATATCAAGATATTGACCAACTACAAAATGATTAACCCCCACCTTTTTACCACATTCTATTCCTAATAGATCAATTAATCTACTTTCGTATAATTTACATTTACTATTTATACCCTTTTTCTTTAAATATTCCAACTGAGGTTTTGCTATTTTTTTTAAATCCCCCGTGCCTAAAATGACTGAATTGTAGCCACATTTATCTTGTCCTTTTATATCGATAATACAAGTTTCGCTGAGATGCAGTAAAGTTACAGCCATGCGACTATTATCAAAATACATAGCAGTATGGCCAACATTAGTCATTAATAAACCAACTCTCCTAAGCGAATTTATTCTCTTCATTTTCTTTTCCTAAATATTAACTTCCTTAACCTTTAAATCCACTTCTACACCAGCAGAAAAAGATAAATCTGCAAGCATCTTCATCATAGTAGAAGTAGGATTATGTACAATAATTAACCGCTTAGAAATTCTCATTTCAAATTGCTCGCGAGATTTTTTATCAACATGAGGAGACCTATTAACAATAAATTTAGAATCTTTTCTTGGCAACGCAATCGGACCAGATAAATCTGCATTAAACTGCTTTAATTGATCAATAAACTCCCGAATACACTTTTCCAATAAAGAACAATCGAAAGCTTTAATTCTAATATATATATCTTGCTTCATCTTAGTTACTATACTCATTCTAAAATTTCCGAAACAACACCAGAACCAACAGTTCTACCACCTTCTCTTATCGCAAAACGCAATCCTTTATCCATTGCTATTGGTACTTGCAATTCCACTTCTATACTTACATTATCCCCTGGCATTACCATCTCCTTTCCATCTAGCAATTTTATGCTCCCAGTTACATCCGTTGTCCTTAAATAAAACTGTGGCTGATAATTTCCAAAAAATGGTGTATGCCTTCCTCCTTCTTCTTTCTTCAATATATACACCTCCGCATTAAATTTCTTATGCGGGGTTATTGTCCCTGGTTTTGCCAATACTTGCCCTCTCTCCACTTCTTCTCTCTTTGTTCCTCTTAGTAGTATTCCTACATTGAGTCCTGCACTTCCCTTATCTAGCAACTTCTTAAACATCTCAACACCAGTACATATCGTCTTTTGCGTCGCTTTCAGACCTATTATCTCTATCTCATCCCCTGCCTTTATCTCCCCCTTCTCTATTCTTCCTGTTACTACCGTTCCTCGGCCCGATATTGAAAATACATCTTCTATTGGCAACAAAAACGGCAAATCTACAGGCCTTGGAGGTACTGCCACATACTCATCTAACTTCTCCATCAATTTATCTATTGATTTCTTTCCATACTCACTACCATCATCCTCTAATGCTTTTAACGCAGACCCAACTATCACAGGCACTTCATCACCTGGAAATCCATACTTACTCAGCAACTCTCTCACTTCCATTTCTACCAAATCTATCATATCAGCATCAGCAACATCAGCTTTATTTATATATACCACGATATATCCAACACCCACCTGTTTTGCCAGCAATATATGCTCTCTCGTTTGTGGCATCGGCCCATCAACCCCTGACACTACCAATATCGCTGCATCCATCTGTGCTGCACCTACTATCATATTCTTTACATAATCAGCATGTCCAGGGCAATCAACGTGTGCATAGTGTCTCTTTTCTGTTTGATATTCAACATGCGCTGTTGCTATTGTTATACCTCTCTTTCTTTCTTCTGGCGCTTTATCTATTTGATCATATGCTACAAAATTACCATAATGCTTTGTTATCGCCGCTGTTAACGTTGTCTTCCCATGATCCACATGTCCTATCGTTCCCACGTTTACATGCGGCTTTCCAAATGCTTCTACTATCGCTGTCATAACTTTAACTCTTCTACCTAAAATACAAATACATCAATAAATAATATGTTGATTTTATATAAATACAACAAAAAAAAGAGCGGATAGTGGGAATCGAACCCACGTCACTAGCTTGGAAGGCTAGAGCTCTACCATTGAGCTATACCCGCACAATGGAGGAGGTAGGATTCGAACCTACGTACGCTCACGCGGACAGATTTACAGTCTGTTACCTTTAACCACTCGGTCACTCCTCCACAAAAATCTGTTAAGAGAACACTACCTTAACTTAAGTTTTATTATCCCTAATATTAAACATCCAAATCCAAAAGATCAAGTAATAAAAGCTAATCTAACTGATTTCAGTTAGATTTTACTTTTATATAACAAAATATTATCAATAAAACGCCTAAATAAATAATGTGAATCATGCGTACCTGGCGCTTCTTCTGGATGGTATTGAGCAGAAAAGACTAGGTAATCCTTCATCATTATTCCCTCTACACTATTATCAAATAGAGAAATATGAGTAACTTCAACGTTACTTGGAAGAGAAGCTGAATCAACAACAAAACCATGATTTTGGCTAGTTATCTCAACTTTTTTACTCTCCAGATCATAAACTGGATGATTACTCCCTCGATGACCAATATCCATCTTAACAGTCTTTGCCCCCAAAGTAACTGCAAGTAATTGATGGCCCAGGCATATACCAAAAACTGGTATTTTAGATTTCACAATAATTTCTATTTCTGAAATTACACTCTCTCCTATCTCTTGTGGATCACCAGGGCCATTTGAAAGCACTATACCATCTGGATTCATGCTTAATATTTTGTGAGCAAAACCTGTATCTGGTTTGACTAATTCAACCGTACAATCAAGTTCTACTAAGCGTGAGATTATACTATTTTTTACACCGAAATCAACAATTACAACCCTATATTTTGCATTAAGAGCGCTTTGAAAGTTATTACTTAAACTGACTTTCTTAGTTATTTCTATTCCATTTACAGATTTGTATTTCTTCAATTCATCTAATATATGTGCCTCACTTGACGGACATATCATTCCATTTTGAGATCCATGTTTTCTCAAATATCTCGTCAAAGCTCTAGTATCAATTCCCGATATCCCAACTACATTATTTTTCTCCAACCAATCATTTAAACTAATATATGAAGAAGAGTGAGACATAGGAGAAAGTTCACGCATAATCACACCACTTGCAAAAACTTTTTCTCCTTCATTATCTTTGTGATTTATTCCAACATTACCAATATGAGGAAAAGTGAACGCTATTATTTGATCAGCAAAAGAAGGATCGGTTATAGTATGTTGATACCCGGTCATACCAGTGGTAAAACAAACCTCACCTATACATTTACCTTTTTTACCTATCGATTTTCCCAAAAAGCACTTGCCATCTTGTAAAACTAAAGCTGCATTCTGCATTTAACTCTCTCTTAAACTCATTTAATATTATATAAGAATTTTAAATAACATGCCAAAACTCAATCGCAAACTTCTCCACACAAAAACATCTTGACTATCGCATGTTTCATATTATATGAATAAACTGTTAATGAAAGTGGAGGGTTGCAATGCCTAATAATACAGATCAGTCTAAAAAAATAAATGAGAAATGGTTATTTATAGGAGGTGCTTCACTGTTTCTTGTAATAATGCTACCATCAATTTTTCTCTTAGCAAAAATAGCTATGATGTTTGTTATAATCTCAACTACAGCAATAGCAATAAAAATTGCCTCAAAAGCAATATCAAACGTTTTAGAGGATAAAGAGAATCAATCAACACAAAATAAAATTATAAACCTAGCTATTGGAGCAGTGTCCATACTTGCAGGTGGGCTATCATTACTTATTACAGCAAAAGTTGGTTTCATCGCAATATGCTCAACTATAGCTATTTTAGCTCTGTATGAATATATTAAAGATGAAAAAATAGGTAAGGATATAAATGATAAATTCGATGAAATAGCTAACAACACGGCTGAGTTTTGTGTAGACAGCATTGAAAAACTTATTCCATCACAAAGCCAAGGAGTGTGATCTTTTATTTATAAATAATTAAATTTGAGATACATGGCTAACGTACAAAAACTGAAACCAGTACTTCCTTTCTTGTCATCCTAGTAATGGCTTCCATCATCAAAAATGTTGTATTACTTTTATACTCGCAAATCTAACTGGATTCCAATGCTGGAATGACAACAAAGAGGCTACCTAAATGACATATTCAATCTCTATACAGATGTACGTCATGTTCATAAAATTACGATAAAAATTACTTGACAAATTCTGATAGTCTTTTTACTATTCGTAATGAAGGTGTTCTAGAGTTTGGAATCTATCTTCGTCTGCAGGCTTTTCAATTCAATTAATCTATAATCTTCAGTTAAAATATATTTTAGCTATACTTCGGTCGTAGCTGTATACATTTTTTTGAATCTTTTTTTATTAACAGGAGGATCATTATGTTTAAAATTCTGAATTACGCATATCATTAACCTGCATGTCTTTAAAGGACAGATGGTACATATGTCCTTTTTATATTATATTTTATAGCAATATCATGTATCACTTTACGCCCCAGTCTTTTTCAAATATTGCGAGCCCTTGATCAGTAAGTGGATGATTAATTAATTGTCTAAGTATTTTTGCTGGTACAGTAATTGAATCAGCGCCAATCCTTGCAGCTTCTATTACATGTGCTGGGCTTCTCACTGATGCAACAAGAACTTTTGTCTTAAAATTATAATTAGAATATATAGTGCATATATCTTCTATTAGTGATAAGCCATCATAGCTTATATCATCAAGGCGACCAACAAAGGGAGAAATAAAACAAGCACCTGCCTTAGCGGCAAACAGTGCTTGTCCAGGAGAAAAACATAACGTGATATTAGCAGGTATTTTATGTTCTGTCCACAACTTTTTACAAGAAATTAATCCTTCATGTGTAAGGGGTAACTTTACTACGATATTACTAGCGATTTTTGCTAACTTAAGGCCTTCCTTAACCATATCTTCATGGCTATCTGCAACAACTTCAACGCTAACAGGCCCCTTGATAATAGAGCATATTTCACGCACTAAATCCTCGTATTTATCTTTACGCCCAGACTTTGCTATTAAAGAAGGATTAGTTGTTATGCCATCAATGAACTCTTTTAGTTCTTTAATTTCATTTAAATCAACACTATCAAGAAAAATTTCCATATTATTATCCTGTTCAAAACCTATTTTTACAAAATATTGTCATCTTTGGAAAGTGTTAAATAAAATCGGATTTTTAACTCAACTCAATTCTAAGTCTGTTAGGAAAGAAAATATTGAACTGAGACACAGTATACCTCTGGTAATAAACATGAATTAGTTGCAACAGAATTAGCATACCAAATTTCTGAAGTTTACTAGCTTTACGTTCAATAGAAATTCTTGCATAGCCTAAAACTTAGTGCTACTATTAGTATAGTAACACAAATAGATAGTGGGGAACAATAAACAAAATGACTAAGATCGAGTTTAACGCTCGCAATTAAATTCAACTAAAAAGGTTAATATAAAAGGAGTTAATCACTCCTAAAGTAAATATATTACCAGAACAATATAGTAAGTGGGGTATACTATGTCAGCAAAATTCTTGATATTGAAAAACATATTAGCAGAACTGAAAAGAAAAAATAGCATTACTGTTTTAGAAGAATACTATCAGGACAAATGGGAATTTTATGACTTGCTAATGGATTTGACAAATGATGAAAATTTCAAGCAAGCATATATAGATAACTCTTTCAGCAAGAGCTTTAAGAAAGATTTTGATCACTATACAGAATTAGCAAATCAGGCAAAAAAAACTGTAAGTAAGTATTTTAGAAACAAAGACATAGACCTTCGAGCTTTTTATGCAAAAACTAACAACTCTGATAGAGTGTTAAACATTAATCTTATTAATTACAATAGAAGTGAGCCAATAAGAATTAGTGATATCTTGCAGCAAGAGAGGGATATTAGCACATTGAATATTTATTGCGATAAAAAGCATGACATATACGCTTACCGAAAAGGTAAGGAAAGACATTATGAATTTAAAGAGGGTGCATATTATGAAATGACAAGCACTTGGTCTTTGCAGGACAAGGATGGAAAAACTGTTACCTGTACTATGGTTATGAATGTAAGTAATTCTGGTATAACTAAAGTACTACAGTTTAATGGTAAAGATTTTAAATCGCCACCTGAGGAGTTTTGGAATTTAATAAGACAAAATGAGGAATTATATATTCAAGGCCTCTCTCTACACGATGCTGTAAAAGCATTATTGGGAAAGAATAAAGATGCTCCAGCTGTTATTAATCTGCAAAATAATGAACATATCGTAATCAATAAAGATGAAAAGATGAAAGATCTTGAAAATGATCCTAAAAGCAATCCTATTCTTTCTTTCACTAGCAACAATGTATCAGAGGTTAATCCACAGCAGATTGCAACTCAGGCAATTGCAACTCAAACAGAAGTTAATTCACAGCACACTGAAACTCAGACAGAGGTCTCTGTGCAACACGTTAAGACTCAAACAGAAATTGGCTCTCAAGAAACCGAAACTCAAACAAAGGTTAATTTACAAGAGGCTGCAATTCAGACAGAAATTGCTGTACAACACATTAAAACTCAAACAGAAATTATCCCTCAACAGTCTGAAGCTCAGAACTTACAAGAGGTTGCAACTCAAATAGAAGTTAATTTACAGCACATTGAAACTCAAGCAGAGGTTACTGTGCAGCACGCTGAAACTCAAACAGGAATTGGCTCTCAAGAAACTGAAACTCAGACAGAAGTTAATTTGCAAGAAGCTGCAGTGCAAACAGAAGTTAACTCACAACAACTAGATCAAAAGCTTACAAAAGCTGAACAAGAAATTAGAGAATTAAATGAACTGAGGAACAATTTACAATATAGGCTCGACAAGGCTGAGCAAGAATTTGAAGAGTTAGAAAAGCATAATAGTGATTTACAGAATGAACTTGGAAAAGAAAAGCAAGAAATTAGAGAATTAAACGAGCAGAGGAACGATTTACAATATAGGCTCGACGAGGCTGAGCAAGAAATTAGAGAGTTAAATCAGCAGAGAAACAACTTACAATGTAGGCTCGAAGATGCTGAGCAAAAATTTGAAAAGCATAATAGTGATTTACAGAATAAACTTGAAGAAGAAAAGCAAAAAAACGTAAAATTGCAAATTGGACTAACACAAAAAGATGAGAAGCTAGAAAATATATCAACAGAGCTGCAAGAGAAAATACAAGAACTTGAAAGTGCACATGAAGGAAAGAAAGATCTAGAGAAAAAGTTAACAATTGCTAATGCAAAAAATGAAAAACTGGAAGATAAATTGAAACAGTTTAAAAAAGCGGAAGAGGAAGCAGGAGGTATATTAGATGAAAATTGGAAAGATATACAGGATTTAAAATCTACAATTCGATGCTTAGATTATAAGTACAACACAAATCTGGAATCTTATAAACAAGAGGTAGATCAGCTAAAGCAGGAATATGAAGAGTTAAAGAACGAGGTAGAGCTTAAAGATGAGCAAATTAAGAAGTATAAGCAACAGTTGTCGCAGAAGAGAGAAGAAACAAAAGAGAATCAATTACTGAAGTCAAAGATTAAAGAATTGGAAGAATGTAATGAGCACTTGACAGAAATAATTGGAAATAAAGCTCTGGAAATTGAAAGAATAACTAGAGAAAGAAAAGAGCTAAACGGTACAGTGCAATACTTAAATAGCCAAGTAGAACTGTTAAGTCCAGTAATTGATCAAGTACTTGTTAATAAAAAGGAAGTTTTTGATAATAATTCAAAAATGTTTTACCAGCTTACAGAGAAAATTGATGATTCAGAAAAAAAATCTAGGTCTTTAAGCCTTGATAGCGCATTTCATAGCGATCACTGTAATTCACTTCTAGACTTAATCAGCAGTCCCTCAAAGGTGTGTAGCCAAAGTCAGCTTGCAAGTGTTTAATACTGTTCAGATGTATGTGAAACCAGTGCTTCTTCTTGTCACCCAACTCTTGTCACTCCAGTGCGTGACACTGGGATCTAGTTTTTGGACATTGTTTTTGACATATGTTCTTAAGAACTATTGTTTACTGCATGATTTGCAAATACTTTTTATATCTGGATCCCAGTGTCACGCACTGGGATAACAAGAAAGAAGATACTGGAATGACATCTTCCCTGAACCATAATGTTCGTACAGTTGTGTGTCAACTACCTGAACAACAAACGTGGAAATGACAAGAGTAAACTCATTTCTTGAACACAAAAAGAGCCCCTAAAGAGATTTGACATCAAGATAACTTAAATATATACCAACTCTCTTATTTTTTAATGATTCCTCATCATGAGTCAAATGATCAAAAACCTGAATTTGATTTGTTAGAATGCTACAATCATTATTTATAACCTCTAATACACCATTGTCAATTACAACTTTCTCCTTTATCTGGTTACTCATTTGAACAGTAATTATACTAGGCAATAAATAAATTAAATAAGGGGAATGGTAGGCTAAAATCATCAATTCCCCTTTAAGCCCGTTCACTGAAAGAGAAACTACTTCATCGAATGAAATTCGATTATCAGGAGAAAAAAATTGCACCTTAAAAGTGTTCATAATCTTTAATGTCCGGCTCCAACTTCAGCTTTTATTGATTCAGCCTTTTCTATTGCTTCACTTATACTTCCCACCATATAAAAAGCAGCTTCTGGCAGATGATCATATTTACCTTCAATAATTCCTTTAAAACTAGAAATAGTATCAGAAAGTGAAACAAATTTGCCAGACATGCCAGTAAACACCTCCGCAACATGAAAAGGTTGAGAAAGAAACTTCTGAATTTTACGAGCTCTATCAACAATAATTTTATCTTCATCAGATAGTTCATCCATACCAAGTATTGCGATAATATCTTGCAGCGACTTATAAGTTTGCAATATACGTTTCACCTCAGAAGCCACATTATAATGTTCTTCACCAATGATTTCAGCAGATAAAGACTGAGAAGTTGAGTCAAGTGGATCAACAGCAGGGTATATACCCATTTCAGCTATCTGCCTTGACAACACTGTGGTTGCATCAAGATGAGAGAATGTCGTTGCTGGAGCTGGATCGGTCAAATCGTCTGCAGGAACATATATAGCCTGTACAGAAGTAATAGAACCAGCAGTAGTTGAGGCTATTCTCTCTTGCATAGCGCCCATATCAGTCGCAAGAGTTGGCTGATAACCAACAGCCGACGGTATTCTTCCAAGCAAAGCAGAAATTTCAGAGCCAGCTTGAGTAAAACGGAAGATATTATCTACAAAAAATAGAACATCTTGATTTTCATGATCACGAAAATACTCCGCCATAGTTAGTGCTGTTAAAGCAACCCTAGCTCTTGCTCCAGGAGGTTCATTCATTTGACCATAAACCAAAACGGCTTGAGATTTTTCGTGCTCATTTATATCTATTACATTCGAAGTAATCATCTCGTTATAAAGATCATTACCTTCACGCGTTCTCTCTCCTACTCCGGCAAACACAGAAAATCCTTTATGAGCTTTTGCTATGTTGTTAATCAGCTCCATTATCAGAACTGTTTTACCAACACCAGCTCCACCAAATAAGCCAATTTTTCCTCCTTTAAGATAAGGAGCAAGAAGATCTATAACCTTTATTCCTGTAACTAAAACTTCTTCCTGTATCTTCTGCTCGGTAAAACTTGGAGGTGATCTATGTATAGGTTCTAAATTATACTTTCCTTTTAAAGGACCACACTCATCTATAAGCTCTCCTACAACATTAAAAATCCTTCCTAAAGTTGAGCGTCCAACCGGAACTGATATTGGTGCACCTGTATCAACAAACTCATCACCTCTTGACATACCATCTGTGCTATCCATAGCAATGCAACGAACTATATTGTCACCTATATGTTGTGAAACCTCTAAAACTAGCTCCTTGCCCTTACATTTTAGTTTGCTTTTTAAAGCATTAAATATCTTAGGTAACTCGCCTTCAAATTTTAAATCAACAACTGCTTGAGTTATTTTAACTACTTTACCTGTACTCATCTCTTTCATCACCTAACACTACAATTCTATAAAAGAACTTCTAAAGAAAATAAATCTTATATTATTAACAGAAACTTTGCAATATTAAAACACTTACTAGTTACGTTTCATTATAAACAATGCAAATGCATTCAATAGCCAAGTAATAACAAACAGCACCAAACTAAGCGCATAAGCAGCAAGAGTTTGCACACTATTGAAATCCTGATCTCCGGTAAGTAATGTAGCAATTTGTACAGTGATAGTAGTAACTGAATTGAGAGGATTAAAGGTCAAATTTGCATTGATTCCCACAGCCATTAGTACAATCATTGTTTCACCTATCACCCTTGAAATTGATAATAAAACTGCACTTAAAATTGTAGGAATTGCATAAGGTATTGTTATATGCCATATAGTTTCCGCTGGTGTTGCGCCAAGCGCCATAAAACCATAACGTAAACTTTTTGGAACAGATCTTATAGCATCTTCAAGCAAAGAAATAATAAAAGGAAGAATCATTATTCCAATCGATAAACCAGCAATCAAAGCACTTTCTGAGTGTATACTTAGATTAAAAAAATTCGCTACCTGCTTTATAAAAAAAGACAAAAATACAACTGAGAAGTATCCATATACAACAGTAGGAATAGCAGACAAAACCTGTAAGGCTGTATTAATAACATAACGCACTTTTTCACTCGCATACTCACTAATATATATTGCAGAAAATAAACCAAGCGGCACCGCAACTAACATTGCTACAATAGTTATAAGTAATGTCCCCACTAAAAGTGGCGCTATACCAAAACACCCCACCTCTCCTTCACCAATAATAGCTACATTATGCTTCCATTTTAAGCAAAATAAGAATTCTGAAATAGCGACTTTGTTAAAAAAAGAAATGGACTGAATAAAAATAGATAGCATTATAAATAAAGTGATAAAAAGTGATATGGTTAAAGCCATAAATAACAAAAATTTTACCATCTTATTTCTTTTATCTTTAAAGATAAAAATCAGCATAAAAAAAAGTAACGCTATAGAAATAGAAATTATAAAATAACCACCATAGAGTGCTAACAAACAAGCTAACATCCAAATACAACTCAAATATATATAAGACTTAACTTTACTTACTGCTTGAAACCTACTCAAACAAAATAAAAGGATTAGTAAAACAGGTACGCCTATAATTAAATTCATTTTTCCATATATCAAATTTTATTCAATAAGAATGCTATAGAAGTTGACCATTATTTGACAATAGAGCAAAATAATTTAAAATAAATAGTCATATTAATATAAAAACAATGAAAAGAACATTACAAGCAAAAAATTTGATAAGAAAGCGTAGACACGGATTTCGTTCACGTATGTCAACAAAAGCTGGAAGAAAAATCCTTAATAGGCGCCGTTCATTAGGGTGTAACAAATTATGCGCATAGTAAGTATAAAAAAAAAGAGTTTTCCTTTGCCTTTAAAAATAGATTAGCACCTGACAGTCTTTTTTATCGAGGGGTATATATATCACTATATGCTATAAAAGAAAGAGAACCTGAAAAGTATATTCATGTTATTAGAGTAGGTCTGGCTATCAGTAAAAAAGTCGGAAAAGCAGCAAAAAGAAATAAAATAAAAAGGCAATTACGAATGCTAGCTAAAGTTAGCATTTCTAATATAAGTAATGTAGGATGCTATTACATAATACTAACCCATAAAAACATTATGCAAGCAGGCTATAAAAATTTACAAAAAGACCTCAATATTTGCTTAAAGAAAGATAAAATAAGAAGAAATTTTCACTAAAGTATTTACAGCTATATTTTTTATGATAAGATAAGTAAAGTTTTTAAAAATAAATTAATAGATGTGGGTGCTTGATGGTAGAGAGTATAAGAAAACAAGATAAAAAGCTCGATACAAATAATGCTAAGGAGAGTTTTTATAAATATAGAGAGTCTAGCTATCGCACACAATGGGGAATGGCATTTGAACAAAGCCTATATTTAGAACAAAATAAGGATAATCCTAGAGGGAAATTGCTAAATTTGAATATAGAAGCAACTTATTACAATAAGAGAATAGTTTGATAAAAGTAAAAGTACCCGTTCAGGGGAGTGGTTCAAGAAACGATAGGCAGGGAATTGTACAGTTCTCTTTGTTTTCATGTTAAGTATAATGAAATTATCCTTTCAAGTTCCTCGCTCTGATTACGTAAAATATGAGCTTTTACAGTAAGCGATATAATGCCTAATTTGCTGTTCAGTATGGTAGTGGAATACTTTCTGATTTACTTAAAAATTTCACATCATTCTTTCGGATTTTAAAATATTTTTCGCAACTTGAGAAGCTCCAGTTGCTTCAGATAGGTAGCTTTAAGTAATACCTTATACGTTTTGCAACTTTCTTACACTTCTGTTAAAACATCTCTTTCACTTTTTAATAAAGCTTTTTTTTAGCACAAATAATTCAGTGAATGCGTTTTTTAAGTAACAGCCCAGAATTTTAACTTCAATAGTTCAACTATGTTTCAAAGTACCTTGCTAAGGGTATCCAATAAATTTACCTTTTTTATCAGCAAAATAATTGTACGCTGCATATCTGTCAGCGACTATTACGATTGCAACATACACTGTCTTTTAAAATCTTCTTTCCCTTTAAAACTTTCAGTATTGCTTGAGCACTAACCAAGCTTATTTTAATGATTTATTAAATACTGCTATCTCTCCTCCTCGTTTGCAAATAGGTAACAAATTCTACTTTTATTTTAAAGTTTTCGCAGAGTTGTAAAAGATCAGTTATATTACCTCACAGCTACTCTATGTTTACCTTGTTTCATCGCTCTACTGAACAGATATAAATAAAAAGAAATTTTTATAAACTTGGCAACGACCTACTTTCCCTTTTTAAGTATCATCGGCGCTAAAAAGTTTCACTTCCGAGTTCGAAATGAGATCGGGTGGTTCATTTTTGCTATAGCCACCAAGTCAACAAAAATTTCTGACTTAACAAATTTTAATTTAATATTTAACACTGCATATGCACATATAGAAAGCAAATAAATCAATCAGGCTATTAGTACCAGTTAGCTTCACATGTTACCATGCTTCTACACCTAGCCTATCAACGTGGTAGTCTCCCACGGCCTTAATTGGGAAATCTTTTTGAAGAGGGTTTCTTGCTTATATGCTTTCAGCAATTATCCCATCTATACATAGCTACCCAGCGATGCTATTGGCATAACAGCTGGTACACCAGAGGTATATCCATCTCGGTCCTCTCGTACTAGAGTCAGATCTTCTCAAATTTCCTTCACCCACGGCAGATAGAAACCGAACTGTCTCACGACGTTCTAAACCCAACTCACGTATCACTTTAATCGGCGAACAGCCGAACCCTTGGGACCTTCTCCAGCCCCAGGATGTGATGAGTCGACATCGAGGTGCCAAACGGTGTCGTCGATATGAACTCTCGAACACCATCAGCCTGTTATCCCCGGCGTACCTTTTATCCGTTGAGCGATAACCCTTCCATACAGAATTACCGGATCACTATGACCGACTTTCGTCTCTGCTTGGCTTGTCAGCCTCGCAGTCAGGCAAGCTTATGCCATTGTACTATCAAGCTGATTTCCGACCAGCTCTAGCTTACCTTCGCACGCCTCCGTTACTTTTTAGGAGGCGACCGCCCCAGTCAAACTACCCACCATACAATGTCCTAGTTTCAGATAATGAAACATAGTTAGATATTAAAAATGTAAAAGGTGGTATCTCAAGGTCGACTCCATTACAGCTAGCGCCATAACTTCAAAGTCTCCCACCTATCCTGCACATCACATTTTTAATAGCAATGTAAAGTTATAGTAAAGGTGCACGGGGTCTCTTCGTCTAACCGCGGGTACCCCGCATCTGCACGGGGAATTCAATTTCGCTGAAATGATGTTGGAGACAGTGGAGAAATCGTTACGCCATTCGTGCGGGTCGGAACTTACCCGACAAGGAATTTCGCTACCTTAGGACCGTCAGTGTTACGGCCGCCGTTTACTGGGGCTTCAATTCAGAGCTTGCACTCTTCCTATTAACCTTCCAGCACCGGGCAGGCGTCAGACCCTATACTTCCACTTACGTGTTTGCAGAGTCCTGTGTTTTTAGTAAACAGTCGCTACTCCCTATTTTGTGCCACCTACTCATAGTTGCCTAAAAGCAGGTTACCCTTCTTCCGAAGTTACAGGTATAATTTGCCGAGTTCCTTCAACATCATTCTTTCAACACCTTAGTATACTCTACTCATCCACCAGTGTCGGTTTACGGTACGGCCTCATAAATATAAGTGCTATTTCCTGGAGCTTCTTTTAAGCATAGATCAATCCAATAAGACCTATACAAATACAAAACCCGTCACACTTAAGAGGTTTAGGAATATTAACCTAATTGCCATCGACTACTCCTTTACGGACTCGCCTTAGGAACCGACTAACCCTACGTAGATTAACTTAACGTAGGAACCCTTAGATTTTTGGTGAGAGTGTTTTTCACACTCTTTTACGCTACTTATGTCAGCATTCTCACTTCCGATATCTCCAGCAGTTTTCACAAACCACCTTCACAGACTTACGGAACGCTCCGCTACCGCGCCTACTAATCGAAATCAATAAGCACCCACATCTTCGGTATACAGCTTTAGCCCCGGTACATTTTCGGCGCAGAAAAACTTATTTAGACAAGTGAGCTGTTACGCTTTCTTTAAAGGATGGCTGCTTCCAAGCCAACCTCCTAGCTGTAATGGTTTTTCTACTTCCTTTCCCACTTAGCTGTAATTTTGGGACCTTAGATAGTGATCTGGGCTGTTTCCCTTTCCACCACGGACTTAGCACCCATAGTGTGTCTGCTGTATAATTAATTATTGGTATTCGGAGTTTGGTTAGATTTGGTAAGATGATGAATCCCCCTAGTCTATCCAGTGCTCTACCCCCAACAACATAAATACAACGCTCTACCTAAATAGATTTCGCGGAGAACCAGCTATTTCCAAGTTTGATTGGCCTTTCACCCCTAATCACAACTCATCCAATAATGTTGCAACATTAACTGGTTCGATCCTTCAGTATGTTTTACCATACCTTCAATCTGGTCATGACTAGATCACTTGGTTTCGGGTCTAATCCATAAAACTAAACGCCCTATTCAGACTTGCTTTCGCTACGCCTACACCTAACGGCTTAAGCTTGCTTCATAGATTAACTCGCTGACCCATTATGCAAAAGGTACGCTGTCACTCTAAATATCAATAAATTGATATAGAGCTCCAACTGTTTGTAAGCACTTGATTTCAGATTCTATTTCACTCCCCTCCCGGGGTTCTTTTCACCTTTCCCTCACGGTACTTGTTCACTATCGGTCGTTAAGGAGTATTTAGGCTTGGAGGATGGTCCCCCCATATTCAAACAGGATTTCACGTGCCCCGCTCTACTCAAGGATTTAAAAACTTTCTATTTATACAGGACTATCACCTTCTATGGTTACCATTTCCAGAGTATTCTAATTCTTATTTTTAAATCACTAGCCTTTTCCGCTTTCGCTCGTCACTACTAACAGAATCTCGGTTGATTTCTTTTCCTTTGGCTACTTAGATATTTCAGTTCACCAAGTTTGCTTTATATACTTAGTATATAATAACTAGCTAAGCTAGTTGGGTTTCCCCATTCGGAAATCTGCGGATCAAAATTTGTTGACAATTTCCCACAGCTTATCGCAGCCTGCCACGTCCTTCATCGCCTCTTAACGCCAAGGCATCCATCAAGTGCTCTTAATAATTTATTTATCTGACTATATGTAGAATATGCAGAGTTAAATATTAACTTACAATTGAATTGAGATTAAATAATCTCTACCATAAAACTTTTCAAACATCTAAAAACTAATCTTTTATATGTTACAATCTGATAAATCATATGTCAACGCCTTTTTATACAAAACATTTACCTATTATTATCAACAATCTTAAACAGTAAAATCTGAGAAATATTCTATAAATTGATATGTACAGAAAAATTAATGAAAAAGATATTTTGTAAGATAAAATGTGTTAAAATTAGTTACCTAAAAATGACAATGAACATTTGGAGTATTTCTAATGTATGAAAAGTAATCTATCTCTTATAAAAAACTTTGCTTTAAATTTTATATCTAAGCTTACTGGCTTATTAAACATTAAAAAAGTAAAAAATTTCATTATGGATAAATACAATACTCTCCATAAAGAAACTATAGTGCTTCTTGAAAAATCTAAAAACCTGTTAAATACCAACATTGAAATCGGGTTATATCACTTCTATAAAGGTAATATATCAGATGCAAAGTTAAGATTTTGGTTAATTAGCATATTCTACCCCAATTTACCTATAATCTGGTATAATATTGGAAGATGTCATTTTGCAGTAGGAAATACTAATAAAGCTTATAATTATTTAACAAAGACGTTAAAATTAGATAGTAGTCACAAAGAAGCTTCTTACTACTTAAAAAAAATAACAAACACATCAGATATCGTAGAATTGCCTAAAAATCTCATAAAGCAATATTTTGATTACACAGGTGAATATTTTGTTGAGCATTGGCTAATTGCCAAACAATACAGAGGGCATGAACTCATACACATGATAATTACAAAAGTCTTTAACAACTCCACTTCTGAACTGAATATACTCGACCTTGGTTGCGGTACTGGAATATGTGGTCACTTCCTAAAAATAAGTAATATTAGAAGTCGCATAACAGGAGTTGACATCTCAAATAGAATGCTCAATATTGCAAGAGGATGCCTTATAAAAGGTAAACCTGTTTACGATGAGTTAATACATACAGAAATGAAAGAATTTCTTAAACAAGAGAAGAATCAGCAATATGATGTAATTATCTTTGCTGAAGTGCTACACTATCTACATGATTTTCTAGCAGAATTGGAACTAGCAAAAGGATTGACAAACAAAAAAGGGATTATTGTATGTTTAGTAAGAAGAAAGGAAAGTAAAGGTATTGACTTTGTAAACAAAGGAGATTATTTTCGTCACTCAGAAGATTATATTCAGCATGTTGCAAAAGAAACAAATATGCAAATAAGTCAAATGAGTTACTGTAAAATATATGGCAGCCAAGTTGATGGTATCTTGTTTGCATTACAGTATCCACAAAAAAATTTAACAACTTAATCGAGAAATCGCTCAAATAAATTTCTATATTATCATAAAAGGAGCCTTATGAATTACATTACTATTAATTACGCAAAAGATAGTAAATTAACCGATTTTGGAAAAGCAGTTCTATTGGATAGGTATTTAATAGAAAATGAAAGTTATCAAGATCTCTTTATACGTATTGCTAATTACTATTCTGATGATAGAAAACATGCACAACGTCTTTATGATTACATGAGCAACTTGTGGTTCATGCCTTCAACACCAATACTTAGTAACGGCGGTACCAAAAGAGGATTGCCTATTTCCTGCTTTCTTAATGAAACTGAAGATAGCTTGAAGGGAATAGTTGATCTATGGAATGAAAATGTTTGGCTCGCTGCACGTGGTGGTGGAATAGGTAGTTATTGGGGAAATTTACGTTCAATTGGTGAAAGTGTCAAAGGTAGCGGTAAAACATCAGGAATTGTGCCATTTATCGTAGTACAAAACGCTCTGACGCTTGCAATCAGCCAAGGATCCTTAAGAAGAGGAAGCTCAGCAGTTTATCTTCCTGTATGGCATCCAGAAATAGAAGAGTTTCTAGATTTACGTAAGCCAACTGGTGGTGACCCAAATCGCAAAGCATTAAATATACATCATGCTGTAATAGTAACAGATAAGTTTATGCAAGCTGTTGAAGATGATCAAGAATGGGATTTAATAAGCCCTCATAACAATAAAGTTATTTCAACAGTAAAAGCACGGGATATATGGATTAAAATACTAACAGCAAGAGTTGAAACTGGAGAACCTTACATTATTTTCCTTGATGCAACAAATAACAATAAGCCAGAATCTTACAAAAAACTCAACTTAGACATCAAAATGTCAAACCTATGCAGTGAAATAACTTTAACTACAGGTTACGATCACCTGAAAAAGTCACGCACTGCTGTATGTTGTTTATCATCCGTAAATCTTGAATACTACGAAGAATGGAAAGATAATGAGCTTTTCATAGAAGATATAATGCGTTTTCTTGATAATGTATTAGAGGATTTCATAAACCAAGCACCAAATGAAATACAGCGAGCAAAATATTCCGCAATAAGAGAGCGTAGTATCGGTCTTGGCGTGATGGGTTTTCATTCATTTTTACAAAGTAAAATGGTTCCTTTTGAATCAGTAACAGCCCAACAATGGAATAAAAAAGTATTTAAGCATTTGCGCGAGCAAGCGGATGTAGTTTCTAAAAAATTAGCAGAAGAAAAAGGGCCATGTCTTGACGCTAAAGAAATCGATCTAATGGAAAGGTTTACACATAAGCTCGCTATTGCTCCAACTGCCTCAATTTCGATTATCGCAGGCAACACTTCTCCTGGAATAGAGCCATATGCAGCAAACGTATTTATACAGAAGACACTGACAGGTTCATTTGTAGTACGAAATAAATTCTTGCAAAAACTACTAGCAGAAAAAAATCAAGACAATGATGAAACATGGTCCTCAATTTCAACAAATGAGGGTTCTGTTCAGCATTTAGATTTTCTTAGCAAGCATGAAAAACTGACATTTAAAACAGCATACGAACTTGATCAACAATGGATCATAGAACATGCAAGCGATAGAACTCCTTATATTTGTCAATCTCAATCAGTAAATCTGTTCTTACCTGCCAATGTGCATAAACGTTACTTACATAAAATACATATGCTTGCTTGGAAAAAAGGATTAAAAAGCTTGTATTACTGCAGATCACAATCAATGCAGAGAGCTGACAAGGTCTCACATGACATATTCAAAAAAAGTGAAATATTGCAACAAAAAACAGATATTAATTATGATGAATGTCTATCATGCCAGTAGACTGTACATAACTTACTGTCACAAAAATACAATTGTACAAAAGTTATGTTTTCATAGATGCTACATAGAAATCCAGATGAATTTCTAAAGTCTATTCCAAGAGATAAACGTATAATGTGCCTTGATATGGGAGAAAAACAAATAGGCATAGCATTTAGTGATAAAACACAGCTTATAGCTACAGCTCATAGTATATATTATAGAAGAAATATGAGCAAAGATTTAGGTTATCTAAATAGAGTGCTTAAAGAAAATGAAGCTGGATCAATGGTAATAGGACTACCATTCAAAATAGATGACCAAGAGACTGAATGGTGTAAAGCAATAATCCAGTTTGCAAATAAAATAATAAAAAAATGTAAAGTACACATATACCTACAAGACGAAAGTCTATCAACATCTCTTGCAACTCACGCACTAAAAATTACTGGAATATCAATCACAAAATCAAAAAAAATAGATGATAAAATTGCTGCATGTATTATTCTGCAACGAACGTTAGATAAGATAAATACCATCAAATAGTTTTTTTAACTGAATTCATGTAAAACTATTCAATAAAACAAGAATTTCTCGTATAAGCATGACAAATTGCTGTAGCAAGAGCATCAGCAGTATGGTGACATTTTATATTTGAGCTTTTAACTATTTGCTTTACCATAAATATAATCTGACCCTTATCAGCATGACCATTTCCAGTAATGCTCTTTTTTATATAGTTTGCATCATATTCATTCATGGGTAAATCCGTCATTTGTAATACTAAAATTGCAATCGCTCTTGCATATCCTAAAGTTAGCGAAGATTTTGGGTTCTTATTAACAAAAATTTTCTCTACTGCAGCTTCATTTGGAGAGTATAGAGAAATTACTTTCTTTAATTCTTCAAAAATTATATGTAAACGCTCACCTGTACCCAACTTACTATCAGTTGATATGGCACCACCACCCAAAAATTCAATACTATTTTTTTCTTCCAGATTGATAATTGCCCAACCAGTTTTGCTTATTCCTGGATCTAGACCTATTATCTTAATCACTTAATAAATGCTGAGCCAATAAACAAACAAAAATAAAAATATCCAAACTACATCAACGAAGTGCCAATACCAAGAAGCAAACTCAAAACATAAATGATCTTGAGGTGTAATCTGATTTTTTCGAGCTCTAAATAAACATACTGACAAGAATATTATCCCTATTATAACATGTACACAATGAAAACCAGTAATCATGTAAAAGTTGGATGTATAGATAAGTTTCTCTCCCGCTTCTTGTAGAGAAAAACTTGCTTCATAATACTCAATTGCTTGCACTATTATAAAGAACATCCCAAGCAATATAGTTATAGACAGCATTTTAATCATGCTCTTTTGATCATTTTCAAGTAAAAAATGATGTGCTGAAGTAATCGTTGTACCAGAAAGTAATAATATTAATGTATTCATGAATGGTAATGACCACGGATCCGGTGGTAAAATCCCTTCAGGGGGCCATTCAACTTTTTTTGTAGGAGAAAACGCTTCAAATAAAAAAACCGGATCAAGCCAGGCTTTAAAGAATGAACAAAAGAACGCTATAAAAAACACAACTTCCGAGAGGATAAATAAGTACATTGCAAGCTTGAGTCCATGTTTTACAATGGCAGTATGGCATTTATCATAAATTGCTTCTCTTATTACATCTCTCCACCAATAAAACAGCACCCCTGATACCGCAGAGATTCCCAAAACTAAACCAAATATTCCAGAAATTTGTTTATGGAGTGTACCAACTAATCCAAGTGCAAGAACAAGAATTGCTGCTGATATAGCAATTGGCCAGGGACTTGGATCTACTAAATGAAAATCATGTTCTTTACTTTTCATATCATCTTCAAAAATACGTACCAAGCATACAAATTAGCTTAAAATTGTCAATATTTCTTAAAATCTTGATCAAATTTTGAAAAATTATATGCGCTATTCCAAAAGCCTAACTCAAATTGTGCAGTTATTTTAAATAATTCTAGCATTCTGGTTCTTTCACTTTCTCCTACTTTGTTACAATATTCGTCAACAATATCTTCCAAAGCAACACATCCAGATTCCATCAAGCTACTGCCAAAAAAATCAAGCCAATCCTTATACCTATTATTTTTTTTAATTTTATTTCTCATATTATCAACAACAATTTTATATATGAAATGGCAAGAGTAAAGAACTGTTACAGCTTCATAAACATCGCTATATGAAGTAGACAAAAGAAAGTTAGTAAAATTGAAACACTCAAGCGACTTTTCTCCACGATTTATGGAGTATACAGTAAAGTAGTGGTCGTATAACACTCTCATAATCTCTATTCCTCCTTTAGCCACCCCAATCAATGGAACAATGTTATTACAACTCTCCATTTTTGATGCAATCATTAAAACAGTACGAACATAATCAGCTAAAAAGAATGCATCTTGTTGTATATAAAATTTGAAGTTTTCTATGTTTAAAGTATTATTTGCTAATTCAACATTAAAAGGATGCTCAATAATATCCTTTAAAAGATTTGACCCATAATAGCTCTTAATTATACCACTGAACATCACATAAACTAGAATATAATTTAGTGTTAATACTACAGACTATGCTAGAGAATACATCTCATCCCAAAACAATATTTCTAGCTCTAAACCTCTCTTAAAAAACTCATGCATCCTTCTTTTTTCACAATCGCCAGCTTTCTTATAAAATTTATTCATAACATTAGTAAACTCATCAATTGCAGCATTCATTGCTTTGCTATTGTAAATATTGATCCATCCTTCGTACTTGCTATTTTTAACCTCATCAGGTGTTACCTCACTCATCATATTATGTAGAATGATTTGGTATATGTTAAAGAAAGGGTAAGATGCTGATAAAGCTTCAGCAACAGAACTGTGATATGCAGCGCGCATGAAAAAGTCAGTAAAGGCAGAACAGGCTCTTGATTTTTTGTGATTATCAGATAAATCACAATCTCCAAAATGTTCTTTATATTGCCTCCGAACATCAAATGTTCCTCTTGCCACATTTATTAAGCTGCTCATTATTTCAATGTCATGAACTTTAGCTGCAATAATCAATAAAGCACGAGTACAGTCCACTAAATATAAAAAATCCTGCTGAAGATAAAATTTAAACTTTTCATAATCTAGCGTATTGTTCATCAATTCAACATTGAAAGGATGTTTTATTATTTTTTCAATAAGGCCAGATGACTCTCTTACAGCAATATCGTAAAATTCTTCTTTTGGTTTGTCGGACATCTTGTAAGCCTCATAAATATTAAAACTAGTATAGTTACTAAAAAGTTACTTACAATTTATAATAAGTTATTATATCAGTATCAAGCTAGAAATAAAAGAGTTTAATAGTTTAAAGAAATTCTCTCTTTTTTTCTTCTATATTAAATTCTTTACAAAAATCAGTAGATAAGTCCACACCTTCCCAAGAAAATCCACCATCACTTTCCGATTCTTTACCAAAATGCCCATAGCAGGCTGTACGTTTATATATAGGACGATTAAGTGATAAATGTCTTATTATGCCTTTAGTTGATAAATCTATGTTACCTTCAATAAACCCTTTAATCCTCTCTTCATCTATTGTATTCGTGCCAAATGTATCAATGTAAAATGAAGTAGGTTTTGAGACACCAATTGCATAAGAAAGCTGCACAAGACAACGTTCAGCTAAACCTGCAAAGACAATATTTTTAGCAAGGTATCTCGCCATATAAGCTGCGGATCTATCAACTTTTGTTGCATCTTTTCCAGAAAACGCTCCTCCACCGTGTGGAATATAGCCTCCATAAGTATCAACCATAATTTTTCGTCCGGTTAATCCACAATCACCAACTGGTCCACCAATAACAAATCTACCTGTTGGATTGACTAAGAGATTTTCTTTAGGGCACATCCACCCTTCAGGTAAAGATGAAGCTATGTAAGGATAAATTATTTCCTTCACTTTCGATTGACTCAGATCCTCAAGATGCTGTATTGAAACAACAATACTTTCAGCACGCACTGGAAGGTTATTCTCATACGCCAAAGTGATTTGCGATTTTGCATCCGGACCAAGCTTTACCCCTTTGACCATACTCATGATATTTCTCAGAATCGAGTGTGCATAAAAAATGGGTGCCGGCATGAGGCTTTCTGTCTCTATTGTTGCATAGCCATACATTATGCCCTGATCCCCAGCACCTTGATCCACACCTATTGCAATGTCATTTGATTGTTCATGTAGCAATATATTTACTTTCACTGTTTCCCAGTGGAAACCATCATGCTCATAACCAATACCTTTTATTGTATTCCGTACAATACTTTCAATCTTGCTATTTTCAATGTTCGGCCCAAATACTTCCCCAGCTATAATAACATTATCTTTAGTAACTAAAGTCTCTATTGCAGTACGAGAGGAAGAGTCATTAAAAAGGTATTCGTCAAGTATTGCATCTGAAATCTGGTCTGCTACTTTGTCTGGATGACCGGCTGCTACTGATTCACTGGTTACTGAATTCTTATGTAAAACCATCGTTTAGTTACACAATATCAAAACTATTGCAAATTTAAATGGTGGGTCTGGGAAGAGTTGAACCTCCGACCTCACGCTTATCAGGCGTGCGCTCTAACCACCTGAGCTACAGACCCGTATCTATTCAAGCCAAGGCTTGCATATCATCTGTAGGCACAACATCAATAAACGTCTTTTTATTTGCTGATTTTCTAAAACTCACCCAGCCTTTCGTTTTAGCAAAAATCGTATGATCTTTACCCATACCAACATTCTTTCCAGGATGAAATTTTGTACCTCTTTGACGTACAATTATGTTACCTGGAATAACCTCACCATTCTTCTTTATCCCGAGCCGACGCCCTGCCGAATCTCTACCATTACAGGAACTACCACCTGATTTTTTAGTTGCCATATCTTACCTCTTACTTTTGAAGACTAATTTCATTGATACGAAGAACAGTAATATACTGCCTATGACCATTTTTCCTACGGTAATTTTTTCTTCTCTTTTTCTTAAAGATTATAATTTTTTTATCTCTACACTGCTCCAGTACTTCAGCTTTAACAACAGCATTAGATGAACAAGATAAGCCATTACTTGAAACACAAATCACTTTATTGATTTCCACTTCCTCTTTTTCTTCAGCTTGTAATCTTTCTACTTTAATTATGCTGCCTTTTTTTACTAAATACTGCTTTCCACCAGTTTCGATTACTGCAAACATGACAAATATCAATTATTGTTATTAACACTAATCGTAAATGATGTTACACATACTGTCAATATAAATAAAAACATGAAATACTTCTACCTTTATCTGCTTTTCCTTGGAGAGTAGTCAAGTTTTAAAACTTGACTACTCTCAAATTCTCTTAGTATCATGAAAACTTTACGACGTTAATAAAAACTCAAGCTTTCACTAAAAACATTCAATCGGAGCTTATAAATTAAAACTCATTCCAAGTTCAAACCCATGAGAAAAATTACTGAACTTGTGAAGTTTATAGCCAGCGAAAACATTCGTTCTCTCAGAAAGTGGAAGATTAATACCAGCACCTATCTGGTAGGAAAAAACTTTTTTACGTCTAGCTGTTGACCTTGCTGTGCTGGTTGAGATACTTTAGCTCCACCTCCTACACCAAAAGTAACATAAGGAGTAATATCCGTACTTTCAAATTGATGATTATAATGAAGCTTTGCCATGAATCCTAACTCTGCCAAAGATCCTCCAAACAAAACAGATTTCAATACAGGACCAGCTGAAATTTTAATGCTATCTGTATAGTGATAGCCAAGATCAACATTAGCACCAACCCCACCTGAAAAGGAAGTGTAGATTCTATCTTTAATCCAATCAACTCCAAAAGACGGTGCTGACAAAGAACAGCAGATAACCAAAGTAAGTAATTTTTTCATTTTCACCCTCTAACCATGAATATACGCATATATATCCATAGAAAAGTTAAAAATCACATAACTTACATAATAAAATCGGAATCACTTTTTTAGCTACTTGCCTTTCTCTTGCAATTGCCAAACTTTTCTTTTTCACATTTTATTACCTACTGCAATCATCATTTTAGCCTATATAACTTGCTTTTATTTCAACAAAAATTCAAACCAGACTTCACTAAAAACATTCAATCAGATTTTACAAATTAAAACTCATTCCAAATTCAACCCCATGCGAAAGTTCATGGAACTTTTGCAGCTTGTAGCCAGCAAAAACACTTGTTCTCTCAGAAAGTGGAAGATTAATACCAGCACCTATTTGATAAGAAAAAAATTCTTCTACGTCTGGCCCTTGATTTTCTGAAAGAGGAATTTTAGCAACACCTCCCAGACCAAAAGTAACATAAGGAGTAATATCTGTATTTTCAAATTGATGATGATAGTGAAGCTTTGCCATAAGTCCCGCGTCTAAAATCCCTTCATTCATAACAAGTTTAACTGCAGGACCAAATGAAATTTTAATGCTATCTGTACAGTGATAGCCAAGATCATAATTAATACCAAGCATGCCATACGACGAAGAGGTGTAGGTTCTATCTTTAACCCAATCAACTCCAAAAGACGGTGCTGACAAAGAACAGCAAGCCAACAAAGTAAGTAACTTTTTCATTTTTATCCTCCAAAGATTAATATATGCATATACAAGCATATAAATATTAAAAATAGTATAAATTGCAAGTAAAAAATTGGAATTATTTTATTTTTTTTGTTATTTGCCTTTCTCTTGCAATTGCAAATTGGCATATCTTTCACTATCTGCTGCAATCATCATTTGAGTCTACATCACTTACTTTCGCTTCAATATAATTTCCCACTAGCCTTTACTAAAAATATTCAATCAGAGTTTACAAATTAAAGCTCATTCCTAGCTCAATTCCATGGAAAATTTTATGAAACCTTTGCAATTTGTAGCCAGCAAAAACACTTGTTCTTTCAGAAAGTGGAAGATTAATACCAGCACCTATTTGATAAGAAAAAAATTTATCATTGACTATAGTTTCGAAAACCTCTGCCAATAGGGTACTTATGTTTTCACCTACATTATCAGCTCTACTTACATTAGGTTTAGCCTTCATTGTACGAACTATAACAGCACCAACACCAGCAGTAATATAACGAGTCATATTCGTACCTTCAAATTTATGATGATAATGAAGCTTTGCCATAAGCCCTATAACTCCTCCAAATTCTTCATCAAGAGTAGGTTTGATTACAGAATTAATAATAGGTTTGATTACATAGCCAACTGAAATTTTAGTGCTATTTGTATAGTGAAAACCAACGTCATAATTAACACCAAGCCGGCTATATGACAAAGAAGTATAAATTCTATCTTTAATCCAATCAACTCCAAAAGACGGTACTGACAGGAAACAACAGACCACCAAAATCAGCAACTTTTTCATTTTTAACATGTATATTGATATACATGTATACTAATGCATATATTAAAAATAACATAATTCGCGTAATAAAAATTAGAGTTATTTTATTTTCTTAGTTATTTGCCTTTCTCTTGCAATTGCAAGACTTTTCTCTGGCACATCCTCTACTATAACGCTACCTGCTGCAACTAGAGAGTCATCATGAACATTAAGCGGTGCAATTAATGAACTATTGGCACCAATAAAACAATTGCTTCCAATATTTGTTTTATGTTTCTTTTTCCCATCATAATTACAAATAACGGTACCTGCACCTATGTTACTCCCCTGCCCTACCTGAGTATTTCCTATATAACTTAAGTGCTTTATCTTAGTATTTATACCTATATCACTTGCTTTTGTTTCAACAAAATTACCTATGATTGCACCATCACCTATTGTTGTATTTTCACATTTGGCAAATGGACCAACCCTAACACCAGATCCTATTTTTACTCCAGGACCAAAAAAAACGTATGGGTAAACAATCGAATCCATACCAATTTGCGTATCAAGAGAGAAGAAAACAGTTTCTGGAGCAACAAGTGTTACTCCAGAGTTAGTGAAAAACTTTCTTTTTTCTTCTTGAAAGTAAAACTCGGCCGTTGCAAGGTCATTCCTATTATTTATGCCAGTTGCCTCCTCCTCATCAGCAATAACATAGCCAACATTTAAATTACTCTTTACTGCAATGGCAACTATATCAGTCAGGTAATATTCGCGAGCTTGATTATTACACTCTATTTTCTCCACTAATTCATGTAAATCTTTTGTATATGCAACCATTATTCCAGCATTAGCAAGAAATTCCTCATCATTATTTCTACCATTTTGTACTTCTACTATTTCTCTTAGGGAACCGTTCTCAATAATTAGTCTACCGTATCCTTTATTATCAGTTTTAAACCCAAGACAAACTAAAGCATTGCTCTCTCCTAAGCAGCTTATCATTTTAGTTATTGTGCTGCTTTTTATCAGCGGAGTATCTCCATACTGCACAACAACTATGTCTGATAATTCTTTCAGGTTTCTCATTGCAATTTTGACTGCATCCCCTGTGCCGAGCGTTGACTCTTGTGTAATTAATTTTATATCCTCAAAGCACTTTAGTCTTTCAATTAAAGGCTGATCAACTACAACAGCAATATTTTCAGGATTTAGCTGCTTTGCATTGTAAATGACGTGCTCAAGCATGGAGAAATTACCTATTTTGTGCAGAACCTTAGGCAAGCTTGAATTCATTCGTTTACCATGCCCAGCAGCAAGTACAACAAATGTATAAGATTTATTTGTCACTTATCTTAAAGACGAAAAATGAAAACCATAATGGTTGAGCCAATTGATTTTGTTGTCGTAAAAACTCCTTAGATCACCAATTTGATATTTCAGCATCGCAAGCCTTTCTATGCCAATTCCAAATGCAAAGCCACTGTATTTAGTATGGTCTATTCCAACATTTTTAAAGACATTTGGATGCACCATACCACATCCAAGTACTTCAATCCATTTACTATCTTTATAGCTTATGTCCACTTCCGCAGAAGGTTCAGTAAAAGGGAAAAAACTATTACGAAAGCGTATTCTTAGACCCTTATCTCCGAAAAATTTACTAAGGAAGCAATGAATAGTAAATTTTAATTGGCCCATATTGACATTTTCATTAACATAAAGTCCTTCTATCTGATGAAACATAGGAGTGTGAGTTGCATCAAAGTCATTTCTGTATACCCTGCCTGCAGCCACTATTTTAATTGGAAAAGTTTTTGTCTTTTCCATGGTTCTAATCTGCACAGATGAGGTATGAGTGCGCAGCACCATTCTTTTATCATTTATTTTATTCCTTAAATAGAAGGTATCTTGCTCCTCTCGTGCAGGGTGGTGACTTGGAGTATTTAATGCATCAAATACGTGAAATTCATCTTCAATATCAGGACCATCAACTGCTTTAAAGCCCATATGCGCAAAAATGAGCTTCACTTCACTTATAACTTTACTGAGTGGATGAATCTTGCCAATTCTTTCTGGTCTGACAGGCAGTGTGATATCAACTGCTTCATTTTGCAGTTTTAACTTAACTTCTTTATCTTTCAGTTCATTTTCTTTGCTTGTTATAAGCTGGTCTATCTTATTGCGTAAAACATTAATCACTGCACCTAGGTCGCGTTTCTCTCCTGCATCATCTATATTCTTTAAGTCATCGAAATAAGCTTTTACTACACCCTTTCTCCCCAAGTATGACAACCTAACTTTTTCTAAATCCTGCAAAGAAGCAGCATTTTCAATCTCAGAAATTACCTTATCTTCAAGTAAAGGTATTTCACTTATTAGCTCTTTGTTCACCTTAAAAACGCCAGCTTAAATTTTTATTATAGTGAAATCTTTAATATCATCAATAAAACTATTTGAATAAAAAGGAGTATAGCAACCATACAGGTTCTCTAATTGCGTACAAGTCAACAATAATTTTCACATAGATCAAAATAGCATATTTCCTCCATAATCCTTGATATAAATTAAAAATAGCATGCTTCCATGGTTCTCTCCGCGGTCTGATATGGCTAGTTTAATTTTAGCCAAGCCGCACTATACTTGTTAGGGCGGAAGTGGATGGCAACATGTTGTTTACGAAGTCTACGCTTCAACCATAGCTCTTGCTTATCCCTTCCATCGGCATTACTATCTTTACTTTCAATAAAATTATTGTCCTATACTCCTTTAGTGTTTATTGATAATAAAATTCTGTTTTATCAACCAACATTCTATGCATAATTACAGCTAGTTTTCTTGCTAATGCAACTACTGCTTTCTTTACACCCTTCTTTTTTGCAAGCTTTATTCCCCAGCTTTTTAATTTGAATTTTTTCTTGCTAACTGTCAGTATTGTATGCGCAGCTTCATACAACATATTTCTACATTCTACCGGTCCCATCTTTGATATGCTACCATGACGATTAACTTCTCCAGAAGCGTACTGTCTTGGCGTCAATCCCATATAGGCTCCGACTGTATCAGATGTTTCAAACCTATGTGGATTATCAATTGTAGCCTTATACGTCATTGCTACTATAATACCAACTCCTGGTACAGTAGTTAATAATTTGCAATCTTCGTCTTTCTTGCCTTTCTCTGATAATATTTTATCAAGCTTTTTTATTGATTCTTCTATTATTTCCAAACTACAAACTAATGCTTCAATTGAATCCTTACTGACTTTATCTAGATCTTTTATTGCTTCTTGCACTTTTAAAGAAAAGATTACAATCTTTGACTTCTTGCCAAGCTTTATTCCGTATATCTTCAATAGCCCTCTTATTGTTCCCATAATTTGCTCTCTGCAATACATTAACTGCCTTCTACTTCCGAGCGCTACCTTAACTTGACAAGACACTCATCTGATTTTACTAATACCTCTTTATACAGCCCAGCTCTCATCATTTGTGCTATACCCCTTGCATCATTTTTATCGTTTTTATTGATTCTCGCAGACAATGCTGCTGCCATATGCCTCGCATCTACACAAATTACTGGTAATCCAAAGCTCCTTAACTCTTTGCACATCGATATTGACAATTGCCCACTTTCTATTCCTATTGCTTCATACTCTTTACTTTGACTGAGCAAATACTCAGCTATTGCCTTGCTTTCGCTCACAACAACTTCTTCTTTTACAATTTTTCCTTTCTCATCAATGATACTTACAAAAGTTTCTTTGAGTGAGACATCTAATCCGCTATAATATTTCATAAGACTACTCCTACTGTAAAGGTTTAAATTATTTTTGAAGAACAGATTCATTGAACTTGTTACTTCGTGCTAAAATAATGGAGTATGTCTCTCCATCATTCAATCGCAATTACAGTATGTTGTTTATTTGAATATCTTCATAGGTTACACTTTTAAATTGGAAAATTGTGAGCTTAAAGATTACATAAGTACGTTGAAAGATATATTTGAATGTGAAGAATTTGAACATCAGTTCTTAGAAAACTTGTTATGTAAGGTTATAAAAAGCAGTGAAGAATATGATAAAATAATAGAGTCTTATTTACACCCAAGCTGGTCACTTTCACGGTTAAATCTTATAAGCTTATCTATTTTGCGTATTGCAGTATGTGAGTTAATTGATTTTGATACACCAGCACCAATTGTTATTAATGAATATACTAACATTGCAGCAGTTTCTACAATAAGTTTAAGTAACCTAACACTAAAAAATGAAGGGCAGACTTATTTAGTCTACCCCTTTTATACTTAGTTGGATAATGATCTTTCGTTCTTTTGTTGTTCAGCTTCTGGTGATTTAACAATTGAGCTTGGCGTAAGTTCAATGGTTAGTTCTTTAGCATCATTTTCTTCAGAGCCTAAACTTAACGTTTTGAGCTGTTGGTCACTTCCATCTATTAATTTAAACTCACCTTCATCATTTTTTACTGCTAGTGAATTTATTTTTAAGCAGCTATTATTGTCAGATATACCTGACTCATCTTTAGCAGTTATGTAGTAACTCTTATCGTTGAAGGGAAAATCTATACGATACTCATCGGGGATAACAATGCCATCTTGATTCTTATTTTGGTTGTTTTCTTTGAGAAACTCAAGAGCTTCATCTGTTACTTTCAACTGCAGACATCCTGCACTATCAACAACAATCTTCCCATCCATTTTTTCTTTCACTGTTGTACTACGGTTCTTATACCAATTCCCGTTACACGGGAAACAGATAGACAATAATGGAAGAAAAGCCATAATGAAATAAGTGAAATAGTTTAGGTATAAATGGCACTCAGATCAAAATTATTGGATGAAGAAGTAGTAAAATCAGCAAAAGAGATGCTGAAGAAAGTAAGGAATAATGCATATGTTTCAAAAAAACTAAACGCTGTAATTGCAGCAAAAAAGTACAGTATAACGTCTGTAGCAAAAATATATTGCATTTCAAGAAAGGCACTAACTTCGTGGATAAAACTCTTGAAATTTGGCAGAGAAGAAAAACTGTTTGCTCCTCGATCACGCCGAAGAAAAACTAAATTAAATCAGGCTCAACTACAGCAAATTGAAGCATGGATAGAAGAAAACCCTAATATTACCATTAAAGAAATGAGAATAAGAATACAGGAAAAGTTCGACTTAAATATTAGCAAATCTACAGTACACCGCCATATGCAAAAGATGAAATTTTCATATATTACACCAAGACCAGTACACAACGTACAAGATAAAAGTAAACAAGAGGAATTCAAAAAAAAATCTCAATGAAGTTATTGGAAAGTATCCTGAAAAAGAGCTATTTTTCTTTGATGAATCAAGGTTTGGCACACATTCGAAAGTTGGGCATGGATGGTTTAAAAAAGGTACTAGAACTCGGGTTAAAATAAAGTTAGGTAGGCATAATTTTTATCTCTACAGTGCAGTTAATCCTAAAAATGGAGAGAGTTTTAGCTTATTTGCACCAAATGTTAACACTGATTGCATGAATATATTTCTTGAGCAAATGTTGCAATATCTAGGGACAAGAGAAGCTGTTCTTGTTATGGACTGTGCTAGTTGGCATAAGTCAAAAAATTTAAAGGTACCTAAAAACATTGAGATTATATACCTACCTCCATATTCACCTGAACTTAATCCTGTTGAGAGGCTTTGGTTATATATAAAACAGAACATTTTGCGCAATAAAATATACAGTACTATTGCTTTGCTTGAGAGCACTTTATGCAAATTTCTTACCTCTCTTGCTACTTCTACAATTAAACAACTCTGCTCTGTTTCCTATTTGACTCCACAACAATGAGAATTGGTATTAGATGTTTCAAATGCGGTAACGATAGCACCAAATGCTAAAGTCAGTAGTAAAGAGCAAACAAGTATTGAGATAAATATCCCAGGAAATGTAGCAAAAAACGCTCCAAGTGAAGCTAAAGCTGCAGGCGCTAAAAATGGTAATGAGAATATTAATACTGCGCTTCCAATGGCACACAGAGAAGCAAGTAATATAACTGCCGTGTCTGTTGTTTTACGATCTTTTTTAAAAGTTAACATAATTACTCCTGAAAATAAATTAATAATATATTAATATTATATATGAAAAAGTTAGTATAGTCAACTTATAGACAATAAATTATCTACGACTTGAGACAAAGCCCCCTTCACCGCGGTCGATTTCTTCATAAATACGTTTTGTAAAGGAGTAATCGAAAGCTTAAATGCAGTTGTTATGCAATACCTCTTGGTACAACAGCAGATAGACCTACTGCGAAACATGATGGAAGTAGATAAAAGTTGGCGCATAAAAAGGTTTGATATTATACTACGTGCTACTAAATTGCTTTAGTTATAGCATCAAGAAATTTACTAAATAGAAAAAAGGTAAAAGCTTTTGATCTGTCATTTAGGTACTCCTTTCCCTGTCATCCAAGTAGCCCTCTTTCTTGCCATTCAAGTAGCCCCTGTGGTGTCATCCCAGTTGCATAACACTGGGATCCAGAACAGGTAATAAGAAGCACTGAAATGACATCTCTATAGGACTCCTAACTAATCCAAAATATTAAGAAATTTACCAAGCAAAAAAAAGGCAAAAGAATCCCCCAGTAGTGAGTTTTAACCCTATAATAATGTAAATCGGCATTGTAATAATGTGCTAACGCTTATTTAAAGCGCGTTTTGGCTGAATGTAGAAAAAATAAAAAAGACATGCAGCCGCTATAATTTTATGTAATCTGCCAATATATACCTGAGTTTTTTACTGAATTTTGTTGTTAAATCTGCAGAGATTAAAAACAAGGATAAACACTCTTATTGTTATGATAAGAAGATTGATGAGATTTGTAAAGTAACTTTTTCTGCTCTTATTGAATCCAACACGCCGCTGTTATGCAAGGGTGCTATAATTATTAATTTATTGACTAATTATATTTTTTTGTTAATATTATATTAATAAATTAAAAAATTAGAAACATGCACAGTAATGATACCACAACTCCGTGGGAGCAAACAAAAAATTCATTTAAGTCTTTTATGGATAAGGCTAAAAAAACCATACATACAGCAGCTTCCGAAATTCAAAATAAGGTAACACATGAAATAGAAGATTTCTCTAAGTCCTTTAAAAAAGATTGTGAAAACATAAAGGAAGATGTTACTAACCTTAATACCACACTGCAGAAACAAGCAAAGAATTTATTTAAAAATAAAGCTCAAGACACAGAAAAAAATCTCACCAAAGTTGGAGCTGAGAAAAAATATGAGGTAGAAGATTTACCTAAATTTTTCAAAGATAAATCTAAAGAGATAGGCAAAGTATTTTCCGATGAAGTAGTAGAAATCAGCACTATTCGCTCAAGAAGTGTTACAAGTGATACACAAGAATTTTCATTTAAGATCAAGCTGCTAACAGAGGTAAACCCTAATACAATATTACCTCAAATAAAACATTTTATTGACTTTTTTAAAATCTGCCTTTCTCAGGAGAAAAACTTCACAGCCAATATAAAAGTAGCAAAAGAAAGCGAAGAACTATACAACAACTACCATAAAGCTAATAAAACTGTAGAAGAATTCATAAGTAATGCTTCAATTCAAATCCTTCTGCAGGGCATAACAATAACGCTACAAACAGACGTTAAAAACATCAACCTCGGTAGCTTGCAACAAATCGAGGCACTCTTAAATGAGAAGCTAAAACATGTAGAAAAAGCTAAAAGCGAGGAGCAAAGTCAAGATACGTTACAAGCAGAAGAAACTGAAAATAAAAACGAAAATGTGGTTGAAAAAGGGAACACGCAAGGCAACCAAATTGTGCAAGGTTCGTTTGGCTACAATATAGTAAGTAACAGAAAGCAAATTACACGCGCATCAGTAATTGTTGCTGCAATGCATGAAAATATTTCCTGGTTTAGGTCTCTTTTTCAGCCATTCAATTTTTTTAATACGGCACAATTCTTTTTCCCACAACTGCCCAAATTTTCTATACAGAGTAACAATATGCCACCTGGTGTTATTCCAGCACTTGACCAAAAAGAAAAAGAACCAGTGTTAGACACTCGGATAACAGAGGGTAGTATAGGAAATCCAATGCCTCAAGAAGTGGAACGGGATATAGGTCAAACTACTTCGCACACAGATTATTTTAAAGCTAACAGAAAAAAGAAATCCGAAAATCAGGCCAAAGAGCTATCAGAAGAGGAAAAACAATCAATCATAAAACAAGTTCAACTTGATGCTAGAGTAGCTATGATAGATAATTTGGCTGAGCACAAGGGAAAAAAACTTGATGAAATATTCGTAGAAGTAATAAGTGAATATAAAAATCAAGATTCAGATGCATTTTACAATATTTTCAACTCAGTGTTTAATATTATTTATTTCCAAGATAAACAACTACATGAAATATTAGAGCCGAATGAGATATCAGAAGTGCTAGAGGTACTCAAAAGGCCACAACCCCCTAATAATTCACTTTTAGGTAAAGAATATTTACAAAAGCAAGTATATAGAAAAAAAGAGCAGTTGATTAAATTAGTTTCAGGCCAACCTTCTCCACAGCCTAAAAATGTTTCTCATGAAATTTTACCAAGCAAAGCTGTAGACCATTTACCAAAAACAAATGAAGCTAAAACTCGATTGCCTACTAATATTAGGCTCAAATCACCATTAAAAGCTATGTTTTCTTCGAAAGAGACTTATTTTTGTCTATTTTTAGTAGCAGCTTCTATATCAGCACTCTGCCTATGGCATTTGCCGCTGGGAAAAGTGTCAATTTTAAAGGAATTGGTGCCAGCAGAAAAAAGGGAAAGTATCGGTCTAACATTAAACATAGGGTTACCAATATTAATTACGCTGTGCGTTTTGAACCTGGCTTACTTTATATATTCTGAATATTCTGTAGAATCTATTGAGCAGATAAGTAAAAAAGATCTTCCTTTGCGCACCTAACAAATAAGATCTTTTGTGATATAATTATTTATTTTATTGCATGTTTAAAGGAATTATCAAAGATATTGGCACTATAACTGATATCACTATCCACCCTAACTCTGATCAAACCTTCCATATTGAGACACAAAATTTATCCTCTATAAACAAAGGAGATTCAATATCCTGCTCCGGAGTGTGTTTAACTGTTGTCAACATAATGAGCGATGTATTCACAGTTCAAGTATCTCAAGAAACTATGAAGGTTTCTAACTTAAATATGTGGAAAACAGGAAAAAAAATAAACCTAGAGCAAGCAATGAAACTGAGTGACAGTATTGATGGCCACCTAGTTCAGGGTCATGTTGATGGGATAGCAAGAATTTTAATAATTGAACAAGATTTAGATTCTCATGAAATCAAGCTATCGTGCCCACAAGAATTAATTAAATTTGTTGCGAAAAAAGGTTCTGTAACGCTAGATGGAGTTTCCCTTACAGTAAATTCAGTTGTCGATCAAGAATTCACTGTGAATATCATTCCTTATACATGGAAAAACACAACTTTTCAGCATAATAAAATAGGTAATTACCTAAATTTAGAAGTTGATATGATTGCTCGGTACTTAGACCAGCTGATAAAATATCAACACAATTAATTTTACAACTTTGTTATTTACAACTATTATATCTTGAAAATCATATAGATACAAAATATGTTTTTCGATAGCCTAATTATCTTTATTATTGTCTTGTGTGTAATAATATCGATAACTAGAGGTTTTATAAAAGAGCTATGTGCATTAATGTTCTTGCTCTTATCAGTCTTTTTGACAGCTAGTTACTATGATTTTTTTATTATAAATTATAGTAAGTATTTTGACTCTAAAGTTACACAAAACATACTTTCTACAATCTCTGTATTTATCATACTTAATCTTACATTCATGACAATGAATAACTGGCTAATGTACATATTATCACCTATAAGGTTGGGATTAATGGATAGAGTTACTGGAATCTTTGTCGGAGCACTCAGAGGAATATTGCTTTCTTATGTACTATTTTTTGCTGTGCACTTATATTGCCACACAGTATATGATAAAAAAGAGGGAGAGTCTAAAATAGACGCAGAAGACATATTGCCCAATTGGATAATAAATTCACACTCTTATCAGGCTTTATTTGTGACAACAGAAGAAGTAATTAACATGTATGTGCCAGAATCATTGATACTAAAAATAAAAGAGATCGGTGAGGAAATGGTTGATCAAGAAAAACCTCAAAACAATAAAGAAAAGTGAGTGTTGATTTTCTATAGCTAAACTAGCGTAGACAGCTATTATCCACAGCAATTCGCCATAGGTTACCAATTCCTATGACTAATCAAACAAAACTGCAAACATTGACGAATAAGTAAACCATCAAAAAAAATTTAAATGTATAATTTTAGTGCATCAATGTAATAAAACAAAACTTTTTTAGTGAGTTCAAAATCTTCTAAGGTATTTCCTTCACATCTTGCTGTAATGCAGTTTTGCGTATTTGATACTCTAAGAAGCCACCAACCTTTATTATCGGTTACCTTAATACCATCAAGCTCTGAAAATACAATATTTTTCTGCTTTAGTGTCTCCTTTACTGACTCAATTATTTGAAATTTTTTCTCATCCTTCACTACAATTTTCACTTCATGAGTGATATATAACTTTGGCAAATCTTCAATCATCTCAGATAGGCTGTGGTTTTTCTTAAGTAAAATGTTAATGACTTTAACAGCAGAATATAGTCCATCATCGAAACCCAGCTCAGAAAAGAAAAAATGCCCACTGAGTTCACCGGCAAATTTTGCCCCTTCTTCTACCATCTTTTTCTTAACTAGTGAGTGTCCAGTGGCACAGGTAATTACTTGCCCCCCTAATTTGCTAACGAAATCATGCACTTTCATACTCATTTTTACGTTGGCAATAACTTTGCTTTTTGGGTGTTCCGCCAATACTTCACGTGCAAAAATCATAAACAAGTGATCATTGGAAACAACATTACCTTTATTATCAATCAAGCGTACCCTATCACCATCACCATCAAGTGCAATACCAAGATCACATTTATCTTTCTTGACAATATCTATTAACTGAGCAAGATTTTTCTCTTCTATGGGATCTGGGTCGTGCAGTGGAAACGTTCCATCGATAGAATTATTGGTTATGATGTGTATATGACTTGGTAAAACTTTTTCAATATACCTTACAATTGTTGGACTATTGCCAAAATCCCAGGCTATTTTTAGTTTTTGTGTAGCGTTATTCTTGAGCACATCTTTTAATATGTTAACGTACTCACTATATATATTCGTGTTAATTAAGCTTCCAATTTTCGTGCTGTTTTTAATTGTATTGCCTATAATTTCCTTCATTTCTTGATCTGAGTAAACTTTTTTACTACTGAAAAATTTAAAGCCGTTATATTTTCTGGGATTATGAGAAGCAGTGATCATAATCCCAAGATCTGCATTCATTGTTGCAGCATAGAGCATAGGTGAAGAACAGAGACCAACTCGTATAACATTTGCACCGGATAAAATTAAGCCTCTGATCAATTCTTTTTCTATGCTTGGTGAATCTATCCTGCTGTCATAGCCTACACAAACGTTAGCTGCAGTTTGACCGAATTTTCTACCTATTTCATACCCATCACTGATTTGCAGATCTCTGCCTACCACACCTCTAATATCGTATTTTCTTATAATAGTATTATCCATAGTGCACTTCTTGGAGTAGTTAATATATAACATTCCCGACAAATACTCAAGTTTATTTAACTATAAGATTAGTTGATTTTTTAAGAAAATATGCTAATATTATAATACAATTCTCTAAAAATAGAAATTATGCTAAAAGAAAACTTATTTATAGCTGAAAATCAAGGTTTAGATGTAGATGAGCAAAAGAAAAATGATATTTTAAGTTTCATTAAATCTTGCAAAAATTTTCAGGATTTTATCAGAAAAGTAGAAGAAGAAAATTTAATCTGGTACTTTATTGGTCCTTTACACAAAGATGAGAACATTAAAGAACAGGTAAGTTCAAAGTGGAAAGAGGAGTTTCAAAAGTTTGAGCAATCAATAAATGCAACACATAAAAAATTCGCAGAATCTCTACCAAGTGAAAATTTCTTAGTATATACAACACAAGATAATGAATTTAAAATTAGATTTGAAAATAAAGAAAAACCAATAGAGATTAGCACCCTTTTAAGAGCCAGTGACGAAGGCAAGGTTTATAACCTATCTTTAGGGAAAGATAGTCAAATAACTGCAACCAAAAAAGGCAGCGAAAGGCACTATGATTTTACTGGTTCAAGCTCATGTGAGATGACCATTAACTGGCAATAAGGATTCTAAAGGCAATAGCATAGATTGTAGCATGACTGTAGAAGTAAGTTCTAAGGGCATAAAAAGAGTGATTGATGAACCAAAATTTGGAGAAATAACTGACCCAGAAGAGGTATTAAAATTAGTTGAGCAGAATAAAGAAGTTTTTATCAACGGAAAAACTCTGCATCAAGCTTTTACTGACATGGGCAAAAGTGTGAACAATCAGCAAACACCAGCAGAGGAAACATTTACAAAAGATTCACTGCAGTCACCTATACCAAGTAGCAGTGGGTATTCTTCTCTTAGTACACCTTCTTCACGCAGAAGTTCTTTGTCTATTAGTAGTGAATTTAATGGTGAAGATGAAACATTTGAGAGCAACACGTTTGATGAAGAAGAGAACAAACAAGAAGGAAATGAGTTAGAGGATAGAATAGGGGAATTAGAGGAAGAAAACACATATCTCAAGGAGCAAAGCGCAAAGTTAAAAAAACATAATACAAGGATAACAGAAGAAGGTGATGAGGAACTAAATAAATTAACCAAGGAAAAGCAAGATTTGGAAAAAGAAGTCACAAGACTTAAAGATGAATTGAAAAGAAAGGAAAAAGAGTTAGCTGAAAAGGATCAAGACATTAAGCAATTAGAACGAAAGGTAAGCACACTAGAACAAAGTCAAAAAAATAAAAATGCTAGAATAACAAATTTAATTAATCAATTGAAAGATAAAAAAAGTGAGGTTCAGTCAACAAATAGAACAAATGAGGAACTACAGAAAAAATTGGAGCAAAGTGAAGCCAAGTTAAGTGCACTAGAAAGAAAGAATGCAAATTTGGAAAATGATCTAAAGAGAATATTGGCAGAAGGTTCAAAGGATAATCATGAAAGGCAGTTGGCAGAACAATTGACGGAAGCAAAAGAGAAAAACAATACATTGACTAAAGAGCTGAAACAATTGTCTCAAGAATTCAATGAACTAAAAAAAAGAAATGAAAATTTAGAGAGGGAAATTTGGCAACTTGAATCTGGAAAATCACTTGCAGATGAGATGAGTGAGATAAATACGAATGAAGAAATAGATAAGCTTAAACAACAGTTTAAGGCAAAGGAGGGTATGTTACAAGAAGAGCTGAAGTCTGTTAAAGAAGCTCTAGAGAAATTGCAGGACATATTACAGCAGGAAAAAGATCTGGCAGCTATCTCAACTCAAACTGAAGTTGAATATAAAAGTAGAGGAATAGAGGCAAGTGATCACGAAACTACAGTTCCTAAAACACAAGACCAAGGTACAAATGCAGGTGTTGATGCATCATCTTCAACAGATCAAAAAGAGGCTAAGGAAGAAGAAGCTCGAACAAACATACCACAAAACATTATGGATTGGCCTGTTCCAATTCCAGACGATAAACCAGAAGAGCAGCGAATTCCATTAGAGCCAACTAAGGTAAATACAGAATTATCAGATCCAAAATCAACCCCTGCTAAGGTTCCAGAAAAATCTACTCCTTCAAAAGGATGAGTTTTTGCTTCAGCTATAGCCAGTCCAAACGAGATATTATATTGCAACAATCACTAATTTTCTGTGCTTTCAAAAAAACACATCAAGTAAAATCATTTGAGAGTAAGTGGACATTGTTAGATGAATTAACCCTAACTTAAGAATCAGATATATACAATATTAGTATATTTAATTAATAGTGAGGTTAAAAATGTTACCTAGTGCAATAAAATCTAACTCACGTCCTGTTGAAGCTCAACAAGATAATTTTGGTGTTAGTACAATTATGAAAGATTCATTAAGTGCAGATATTGTTCATGATTCTAAAAAACTAAAGGAAAGAATTACTGACTTGTTAAAAGGAGATACAGAATTCTCCAAGATGAAAAAAGGAGATCAGGCTCTTGTAGTAGGTACAGCAAGTGGATTATTTGCAGCAGTGCTACCACTTTTGGCAGTTGGTGCAACGCTTGCTATACCAGGTGCTATAGTTGGTCTTACTTTATTTTTCGCTGCGAAAGTTGCTGTAAAAGCAGTTCTATCTGGATATAAAGGACTCAAATGGTCAGCAGAAAAAACAGTTGAAGGAGCGAAGCATATTGGCGGAAAAATCAAAGATGGTGCTGTATATGCCAAGAATTCGGTAAAAGAAACTGCAAGTTCTGTAAAACAGGCAACACAAGAGAGAGCTAGCTCTACATTAAGAAAAATGGGGGATAACATTCAAAACCTTGGAAGGAAGATGAGTGATAGTGGTGCAAGCATGTCTAGTTTAGATGGCATCGCATATTCAATAGGTAATGAAGATCAAACTGTTATTTTGAAAACAAAAGAAAAAACGAGAAGTTTTAATAGTGTAAAGGAAATGTTTGTCAAGGAAGTTTTTGAAGACAAAGGTGTGAATAGCTCTGCTTTAACTAGGAAAATATTTTCTAAGCTGGGGGAAAAAATATTAGAGAAAGCTTATTCTGTTGATGGTCAACACAGTGCCAAAAAGGACCAGTTGATCAACCGATTGAAGCAGCAAATAGATTTTATCAATAAATTAGATGCTAAGAAGTTGCAACATTTGTTAGCTAAAGATAATAGCAGCCTATATGAAATTTTTTCTGAACATCATAATGAGATTAAGGAAGTTATTAGAGAATGCAAGGAAGAGCATACTCGTTTTAATACTTTAGAAAGGCTTAATAAGTTAGCAAAAAGGCATAAAGCAAGTTCTATGAATTCACTGGAAAATAGCTTATCAGGAAGTAGTTCAATGAATTCTTTAAGTAGTTACAGCACTACTAGCAGCGAAGCGGAGTTGTTAAACCCTAGTGAGCACAAGGAAGTAAAAGCACCTACTTCATTCTTTGGTAGGATGTTCTCGTCAAAAGGTAGCAAAAAGCCAGAGGAAGTTACTTATATAAGATATCAAGATTCTGAGTTGGATCAGATACAATCTGCGGAGATAGGAAATAGCCGTTTTTATGTTGCTCCGGAGAAATCGCCAAGAAGCAATTCAATGGGTTCTTTAAGCACTGACAGTACTGCTACAACTTCTAGCTTTGCCAGTTACCGTCGTAATTCTGATAGTGGGTTCAATTCACCAAGTTCTTCTACTCCACAAAGACACAGTCCTTCTCAAGAAACAAGATTTGGTCTAGGAGTTACGGAAGAGCTCACTGAGAAGTTGGCAAAACGACGTGCGATTGTAGATCAACCAAACGTAGAATCTGTTCAACAAAAAGCTGAGCCTAGTAAAGGATAAACAAAACCGCTTATCATTCTAAAAGGATGTTACTCAATGAGTAACATCCTTTTTCCATTTGATCAAAATGTTCGCTTATTTAAGATCAGTTTTCTAGCACTGGGCCAATTATTGAGTTTCTCTTGCCTTTTTTTCTAGGTTATGCAAGAAACTTGAAAAATAAAATTTTTATTCAATAATTTGTGTATAAGGGATATCATTTTACTGCTAGCGAAATAAACCAGAATGAAGTCTATTTTATTGACAAGGCCTTTATTAGATTCGTTGAGCACAAGAAGCACGCTAAAAAAATATGGATACAAAGTTTTTATAGAGCCAGTATTCACAATAAAGTACTTAAATCCTGATATATCTACGTATGAATTTGACGTTGTGATATCTACAAGTAAAAACAGTGTAAAGGCTTTCAGTCAAATATGCAAAGAGGATAACTTTTCGATTATTACAGTTGGTAATTCAACTATGCAGGCTGCAAAAAATTTGGGATTTTCCGATATAATCTCAGCAGACAGCAACGTTGATGGTCTGATATCATTCATAAAATCTCATTATTCAAATGCAATAAAGTTCTTATATATAAGGGGACAAGAAGTATCATGTGACCTAAAAAAAAGATTATCTGAAGAAGGTTTTAACGTAAGAGAAGTTGTACTCTATAAAACAATTACTAAAAGGAGTCTAACTAATAGGTGTAAAAATTTACTATTGGACGGTAAAATTGATAGCATTGCTTTTTTTTCCTCACAAACTGCAAGGGTATTTTGTTCATTAGTTCTAAAAAGTGGGCTATCTCCTGTGATGAATAATACAGTTGCATATACCATGAGTAAAAACATTGCTGATAGTTTAAAGTTAATCAAGTGGAAAAAAATTATAACATCGAGGTTGCCTACAGGGGAGAGTTTAATTGATATAATTAATAAGGATTGTTGATGCTAAAGATTGCAACTTGGAATGTAAACTCCATACGTAAAAGAATTAACCAACTTTGTAGTTTTATAGTTGATAGTCAGATAGATATAGTTTTGCTGCAAGAGATAAAATGTACAGAAGAGCAATTTCCTTATGCAGAGATAGAAGAATTAGGATATGAATATGCTGTCTATGGACAGGTTGCAAGAAATGGTGTTTGTGTTTTATCTAAATATCCAATACTGGAGAAGTTTAAAATTGATATTGTAGAGAGTCATCAAGAAGCACGTTATATAGAGTGTGTGATAAAACACACCAATAATAAGGTAAGGGTAGGAAGTGTATACGTTCCAAACGGTCAAAGCCCAGACTCTCATACTTTTGAGTATAAACTCAAGTTTTTTGATAACCTATATGAAAGGATGGGCACTTTGTTGAAAAATGAAGAGTTAACTATTATAGCTGGCGATTATAATGTTGCACTGGATGAAATTGATGTTTTTGATTCAAATTTATTAAATGGCCAAGTGTGCTTTCATATAAAAGAGCGTGAGAAATTAAGAGCGATCTTGAATCTTGGTTTTAAAGATGCATTTAGAATATCTCACCTCAACTTACAACAATTCACTTGGTGGCATTATCAAGGTAATTCACTCAGAAACAATCAAGGAATGCGAATAGATCATATGCTGCTATCGCCACAAGCTGCAGATAAATTGGAAACATGTTACATAGATGATAGGTTGCGTAAACTAGAAAACCCATCTGATCATACTCCTGTTGTATGTGTTATAAAACAATAAAAGACCTCTTACATATTTGGTAAATCTGTTTGCTGTCCTGTACTTTTAGCTGGCTGATCTAAAGTAGGTTGTTTAAGGGTAGCAGGTGTTTCTTTTCGTGGACTGCAAACTCGCTCAGAAGCAAAATGCTGTTTATTCTCTCCGTCTCCCTGAGAAATTTGTTCAGGAATTTCTTTAATTTCGGTTTTTAAAATATCATCAATACCCTTGCAAATTTTTTCATTCAATTTTGCTCTCTTTTCTGTATCATCTTTATCTTGTGAACTAGGATCATATAAAGTACCTTTTTTGTTATTTGAAAAAAGAACCTCAACTCCTCCCTTTACGGCAAATATTGTACCAATAACAGCAGCAACTATTGCAAGTGTAGTAGGACCAAAAATTAATATTGAAGCAATTGAAAAAAGAATAGGAAGAAAAACCTTACGTAAGCACTTTGTTACCATCTCCTGATCACTAAGTGGTGGTTCATCATCCTCTTTTTTATCCCCACCTAAAAATGGTATTTTTTCTTTCACTCCTTCCATAAAGGAGCCAGAAATATTTTTCGGGTCTATTTTTATTCCCAATGGTAACCCAACAAGTTTTATTAGTGAATCTTTAGCTTCTGTACCACGTATATCATCTAAGCATGCCTCTACTACTTGCTTTACTTTACTATCTTCCTCTCCAGCCAATTTTTTCTCTCTAACTTCTTTAAATATAGAAAGTAAAAACTGACAAAAATTCTCTTCACTGAGTGGTCTTATTTTTTCCGGATTGACATTATTAAGTAGTATGTCCTTATAAACTGATATGAAAGCATTAGTTATTCCTTGATTCTCTTTGGCCTTATCTTGTAGCACTTTCACAAAGTCATCATAAATTACCCTATGTTCCTCCTTGAGGACCATCTCATTTTTCTCCACCGCCTGAACAGGTGGCTTCGAAGGTTCCTGATTCTTTGATTGTGAAATTGGTATTCCTGTCATAACTGATCTATCCGTACTAACCTATGCTTTAATTATAGCATATTTTTCGCATTAATTCAAATTTCTTAGAACCTGTCTTGAAAGGGAAAAAAGAAAAGAATAAAGCAAGAAATAGAAAAGTAACAAATGATAAGGGAATGTAAAAAATTGCTTCCATATATTTTAAATCTGATTATAATTACAGTTAGAGATATTTTAAGAGCTCAAAATCTATCTTTGTCTGCAGACTTTTCAGTCAAATTTTTAATCAAAAAGCGTAGCGTATCTTCTTCAGTGTATACACGTATACTTAATCTCTGTCGTATGTGCGCTGCACTTTTTTCTAATCTTTTTTTTATCAACTATGTTTTTTTAAAAATTTTTTATTTGTGTAATTCTATAACTTTGTTCAATCATGTGGGCAATAAAAACCCGTTTGTCGTAGAAATAGAATTTTATGTCAAACAGCTACTGCCTCAATGAATATTGTGAATAAGTACTTTAAGTCTGTGTGAGCGTACATACTGTAATTGCTATTGAATGATGGAGAGACATACTCCATTATTTTAGCACGAAGTAACAAATTCAATGAATTAGTTCTTCAAGAATAATTTAAACTTTTACAGTAGGAGTAGTCTCATGAAACATTATAGCGGGTTAGATGTCTCACTCAAAGAAACTTTTATTAGTATCATTGATGAGAAAGGAAAAATTGTTAAAGAAGGGGTTGTTGCAAGTGAAAGCAGTGCAATAGCTGAGTTTCTGCTTGGTCAAAACAAAAAATACGAGTCCATAGGAATAGAAAGCGGGCAATTATCAATATCGATGTGCAAAGAGTTGAGGAATCTTGGATTACCAGTAACTTGTGTAGATGCAAGGCATATGGCAGCAGCATTATCTGCGAGAATCAATAAGAATGATAAAAATGATGCAAGAGGCATAGCACAAATGATGAGAGTTGGGCTATTTAAGGAGGTATTAGTAAAATCAGACGAAGCTTGTCAGGTTAAAATAATACTTGGAAGCAGAAGACAATTAATACGTTGCAGAGAGCAAATTGCGGGAACAATAAGGGGATTACTGAAAATATACGGGATAAAAGTTAATCAACGTCTTAGTTCTGCAAACTTTGCTTTAAAAGTGCAAGAAATGGTTAATAATCTAGATGAAATTAGCCAAACCTCAATTGAATCATTAGTACATAGTTTAGAAATAATAGAAGAATCAACAAGAAAACTTGATAAAATGCTCTCAGAACAAAGCAAAAAAGATGAGGATTGTAAATTATTAACTACTGTTCCAGGAGTTGGTATTATAGTAGCAATGACATATAAAGCTGCAATAGATGATCTGCATAGGTTTGAAACATCTTATACAGTTGGAGCCTATATGGGATTAAGTCCAAGACAGTACGCTTCTGGTGAGATTGATCGACACGGAAGTATATCAAAAATGGGACCAGTGGACTGTAGGAATATGTTATATGAAGCCGCGCAGGTCTTACTGGTAAAATGTAAAAGGACATTTAAATTAAGAAGCTGGGGATTGAAGCTTAAAAAGAAAAAGGGCATGAAAAAAGCAATTGTTGCAGTAGCAAGAAAATTAGCCGTGATTATGCACAAGATGCTAATCGATAGAAAAGAGTTTTGCTATCAATAAACACTAAAGAAGTATAAAACGATAATTTTACTGAAAGTAAAGATAGCAATGCCGATGGAAGGGATAAGCAAGAGGATAAGTTGAAGCATAGACTTCGTGGCGTACATGTTGCCGTCCACTTCCGCCTAACAAGTATAGTGCGGCTTGGCTACAATATAAATTAGCCATATTAGACCGCGGAGAGAACAATGGAAGCATGCTACTTTTAACTTATGTAAAATCATTAAGACTATAGAGGAAAAGAATGATACCTTAGTTTTTATAAGCTTAATGAATATGTGGATAAATACTTTAAGTTTGTGTGGACGTATTTATCCACATATTCATTGGCTACATAGTTTAAAAGAGATTAATTGGAAATTAGTGTTGATGTTTTTATTGCCAATAAAACCTCTTTTGATTGAATAAGATAATACAATAATAAATAAAAGGTTGTATTAGAGCTGAATTTTACATCAAAAAATATTTTTCATGATACAAAAAATTATTGTTGACTTTTATGCAATTAGAGAACTTATTCACAATATTCATTGACCCATTTCAGTTACTGCTGTGTAAATTTTAAATATGCAAATTAATTGCTTCTTTAAGCCTGGCATTGGCAATAACTATAATTTTACGCATTAGAGCTGTTATAGCTACCATCTTCTTCTTGCCACTTTCAACAAGCTTAGAATAAAAGGCACCAAGTGCAGATTTGGACTTTGCAGCAGCCATTGCAGCCGTAAAAAGCTTTCTACGGACATTACTTCTACCACCCGTTATTCTTCTGTAGCCAATAGTTTTTCCACTTTCTTTTGGATGCGGTGCAACTCCAGCGAGACTTGCAACCTCTTTTTTGTTTAAATGGCCAAGCTCTGGCATCAGACACACAAAGTCTTGAGATAATTTTATACCTATTCCTGGTACTGTTCTTATGATTTTTTGGCGCTTTTGTAACTCTGGATTTCCATCAATAATTTTTTGTATAGAATCGTTGAGTTCATTTATCTGATTGTTAAAAAAGTCAACAGCCTTTTGGCAACTTTCTTTTATATAGTCGTTTTCAGGTGCTGCTAATCTACATTTCTCTTGAACTCTCATTTGCGTAATGTCATCACGACGTTGGCAAAGTGCGACTAAGGTTCTCTAATTGCGTACAAGTCAACAATAATTTTCACATAGATCAAAATAGCATATTTCCTCCATAATCCTTGATATAAATTAAAAATAGCATGCTTCCATGGTTCTCTCCGCGGTCTGATATGGCTAATTTATATTGTAGCCAAGCCGCACTATACTTGTTAGGCGGAAGTGGACGGCAACATGTACGCCACGAAGTCTATGCTTCAACTTATAATGCACCCCATAAACTAGACCAAAAAAAAATGGTTGATCCGAGTAGGAAGGTAAAGGGGTAAAAGTATGGCAACAAAAAAATATGAACCAGAGTTAAAAGCAAAGATAGCTTTGGAAGCAATAAAAAATCAAAAAAGCACAGCTGAGATATGTAGTGAATATAAAATACCATCAACAAATCTATATGATTGGCGTGATAGAGTATTGGCAAGGTTAAAAGACCTATTTGTTGAAGAAAGTGAAAGTGCGAGAAAACAAAGAATCTTAGCGCAAGAAATAGAAAGTTTACATAAAGTAATAGGAGAATTGACAGTGGAAAATAGCTATTTGAAAAAAAAATTACTGAAATAAGCAAAAAAGATAGAGTAAGGTTTATAGAAAAAGATTCTGATCTGTCAATTAGGAAACAGGCTGATTTATTGGGGATTTGCAGATCTAGCCTATATTATAGGCCTATAATTAATAACGAAAGTGAAGTAGCAAATTTGATTCAAGAAGTATATTTGGCTTCTGATTGCCGTTATGGATATCGTAAAATTACTGCTGAAATCATAGCGAGTGGAGTAGTAGTCAATCACAAAAAAATCTTAAGAATTATGAAAAAAATGAAGATTAGTGGGCTGTATTGTAGAAAAAGATGTAATACAAGTATTAAAGAAAAAAAGCATAAAATATATCCTTATTTACTCAAAGATTTGATTATTTGTAGAGTTAATCAGGTATGGGCTACTGATATAACATATATTATGGTAGAAGGTAAGTTTATCTATTTTGTGGCAATAATGGACTTGTATAGTCGCTATATTATTGCTCATTCATTATCACCATATCTCGATGCTGGATTTTGCCTTTATACTCTCAAAGAAGCTCTAAAACAAGGTAAACCTGAGATTTTTAATAGTGATCAGGGGGTGCAGTTTACTAGCTACAACTTTATTATGGAATTAGAGCGTGCTAATATTAAAATCAGTATGGACCATAAAGGACGTTGCTTCGACAATATATTTGTTGAGCGCTTATGGAGAACTTTAAAGCAAGAAGCTATATATTATTATAGACCAAATAGTATCAGAGATTTAAATCTTATAATAAATGATTTTGTTGCTTGGTATAACTATAGAAGGCGACATCAGACTCTACATTATAAAGTTCCTGCTGATCTTTATTATCATAAACAGTAAATGAATATATTGATAAATACTTTAAATGTGTGTCGACGTATTTATCAACATATTCATTTTAAAAATCGGATCACTTTGAAAAAAATGGTCTAGACAAATGGGTGCATTATAAGTTGTACATGAACTGAATAAGATACCGGTAATAACACGAACAGGAAAAAGGTATTGGAAAAGGAGCACTATTTGGAACATGTTAAAAAATCCTGCTTATATAGGACAAGCAGCTTATGGTAAAACTAAGACATGCTCAAAACCACAAGTAAAAAAGTCAAAAAAAGGAACTTGTGGTAAACTTAAAAGTGGTCGCTTTAATAGTGATAAAGAGAATTGGACTTATATTCCAGTACCAAAAATAATCAATGAAAATTTATTTGATTCAGTGCAAACACAATTAGCTGAAAATAGACAAAGAGCAAGAGTACGGCAAAGAAGAGAAACATATTTATTACAAGGTTTAATGGTATGCCAACGTTGTCAATATACTTATTGTGGTACAAACCACATCCATAAAAAGTCGACATATTATTACTATCGTTGCTCTGGTACAAACTCTAGCAAATTTAATGGCAATAAAATCTGCGATAATAAATCAATACGCACTGATATATTAGATGGAGTTATATGGGAAGAAGTTAAGAGTATATTAAAAGAGCCAGATAGGATTGCAAATGAATATCAACGTAGATTGTCAGAGAACAAAAAACCTTTACATAATCAAACACGTGAAAAGCAAGAAAGTAAGCTAAGATTAAGTATCAAAAAATTTATTGATAGCTATTCTAAAGGGTTTATAAGCCAAGAAGAATTTGAACCAAGAATTACAACAATGAAACAGCATTTGAAAGAAATTGAGGAGGAAAAAGAAAAAGTACTTGATCAAAAGAAATTACAACAAGAATTGAGCCTTGTTACAGATAGCTTGAAAAACTTTTCCTCAAGTGTTGAATCAAAACTTGATCTGGTAGATTGGCAGACTAAGCAAAATATTATCAGAATGTTAATTCATCAAATTGAAATCAATCACAATCACTTGTATATAGTGTTTCGCATAAAAAGTCTTGCAAATCTTGATCAAAATAGGCATAATAGAATTATGCAATGTTGTACTAGCAGTCAAAACGAGCAGTTGCTAATAAAATTTACTGTAAGTATACAACAGTAGCCATTTCGGTATCTTAATTGCTACCATATAGCGAGATAACGGTAAACCCAGAGCTATTGTAGACATAAGTTTTAGCTATATGGTATTTGAAGTAATAAATGCAATAAAAAATAATTTGTTAGCATGCTTTCCAACAGAGACAGTATATGCTCTTTCTTGTAATGCGCTAGGTAACGAATCTATAGAAAAAATATATCGAATAAAAAAGCGTTCTCAAAACAAGCCGCTCTCTGTATTTGTTAGTAATATTGATAGTTTGATAAATATAGCAAAGGTAAAGGAAGAGTATATCGATTTAATAAACTATTTTTCTCCTGGACCAATGACCTATATTTTACCACTTCAAGATAACAGTATATTACCAAATGAGTTCTTTAAAGATAGTATAGGCATAAGAATTCCTGATCATCCTATTGCGATTTCAATATTAAATGAACTGAAAACTCCAGTAGTTGCAACTAGTATTAACATTTCAGGAGAAAAAAGTATATGCAAAGCAAGAGATATACCTCAGTCTATTAAGCAACACTTATCTGCAGTAATTGAAGATGATGAATTAGTTTCTGGTATAGAATCTACTATTATTGACTTAACTGGAGACAAGATTAAGGTTTTAAGAAAAGGTAAAATTTCATTACAAACAATAAATAACGAATTTTCAAACTAAGATCTATAGGAGAAAGAATGAAAAAGGTGATAGGCCACAACCAAGCAAAAAAAAAGATAATGAACAACTTGTCTGTTCAATCTTGGCTGATCTGTGGTAAAAAAGGCATAGGAAAAGCAACACTTGCACAATCCTTTTCTAATTGGTTTCTTATCAAAAATTACGATGAAGTAGCATTAGACTTACACATTGTTGAAGGTGATACAATAGGAGTGGAAAAGGTGAGAGAAATGAAAAATTTTCTGTACCTAAGCCCCATTCAATCAGAATATAAGATAGCTATAATAGATAGCTTGGAGGCAATGACTAGCAATGCTAAAAATGCAATATTAAAGATATTAGAGGAGCCGCCACAAAATTCTAAAATATTTGTAATTAGCCATAAGCCATATGATGTACAAACCACCATCCGGTGTAGGTGTTTTCAGCTGAATTTACTTCCATTAACTTACGATGAAACAAAGCAGGTTGTTTCATCTCAGTGTAAATTCGACGATAAAATATTTAGTGAGATCATTACTTTGTTTCCTGGAACTCCGGGAGTAATAATAAATGCAATAAACAGTGGTGCTTATGAGTCACATAAGCATTTTTATACATTTTTCCGTAATCTAAATAATTCTGATATAGTTAATAAAATAATTAATAGTGAGATTGAGCTAGAACTAGCATCACATATAATTCAAACCTCCATTTTAAAAAGTATAAAGAAAGAAGTAAATAATGTTGAAATTCTACTAAGTCAATGGAAAGAAATAGATGAACTTTTCGTTGCTGCAAAGCAATTTCGCTTAGATAAAAAGCATGTTTTAGCTAATGTAGTTAACATCATGACACAAAAATATAATACTTTTAACATAAATTCATGATAAAATCCTGATAATTTAATACTTAAAGTATATAGTTTGACTGATAATAAATTAACTTTATGGCAATCAATAGAAGTTTTAACAAAAACCATATTGAACATGCAGAAAGAATTGAGTTTAATCAAGAATACATCTTTAGATCAAGACGTCACTTTAGAAAAAGGGAAGGAGCTATCAAGTGGCATCTATGAGGCAAATTTTAAGCTAAACAAGGCAATCAATATAGCTACTTTGCCAAAAATTGGCCATCGCATGCTCAGTGGCGAGTTAGTCATACTTAATCATATTACGAAAGAAGAAGTAAAGATTCCTAGAGATTTTCATTATCTTAAAGTTATTAAACTCAATCATGATGACTATAAACTAACGTTTTGTAATTTTTTAGGTAATGAGTTTTTTGAATATAAAAAGTATGATCCACAATATTCTGATCTTTCAGATGAATATAAATTCGTGGATTTTGGTAGTGTAAAAAAGACTAATAATCTAAAATTTAAGGAGTATGTTGGTCATGCACCTAAATTTTTTGCTGTAGAAGGTCTTATTGAGCCTGGATCTGAAAACCATGTAATTGATCTATTTGAGCTAGTCAGAGACGGTAAAGGCAGAAAAGTGGGAACCCTTGCTGATGAATTTGGTTATTTTGATGATCAAAATAAATTACACTACTATAATTATCACAAAAGTGCAGAAAGTAATACTTATGATCCTGAAAGCTTCAGTGTAAAAATGATAAATTTAGATGTGAAGAAAATTGATAAATTTCACCTTATTGCAGAACAAGGTGATATAATCATTCATCCTATTTTGGAAAATTTAGACATATTTTAAAGTTTTTTTAGAGTTATTATAATTAGGTTATGGAAGTTGAATCAGTAAAAAACAAAAGTTATTTCAGGAAAGCAGTAGAATGGTATTGCCACAGATACCTGTTCTGCGTTGTAGAAAGATCTTGGATGGCGTTAATAGCGTTACTTCTCTTAGTATGTTTATTTTTATCATTACTAAACATATACCTATTACTTCCTGTTAAAAAAGATTTAAATTTTGTGAAGTACACGAACCACACAGAAGATGAGTTTTCTACAATACATAAACTTAGTTTTAGTGAAAAAGAAGATGAATACACTTCCATAGCAAGGTACTTGGTAAGTCAATACGTTGAAGCATACGAGTCCTCTCAGATCGTTGAATCAAAGTATCAAGAAAATTTTATAAAAAACAATTCTATATATAAAATCTATCAAGACTTTCAGGAAAAAGTAAACGATGAAGCTGTTTCATCCACAAGAAAAATTACCAACATAAACGTAACAACATTATCTATTGACCGGTTGACCAAGAACTTAGTTACATTTGCTGGAAACGCTACTGTAATTTTTACAGCTGAGCAAAATAAGAAAACGAAAGATTATGCTGTGGAAGTTAGCTTCACTTTGTCAAATATAAAAGCAACTCTAGCTGGAACAGTACCATTTAAATTTATTGTTAATAATTATAAGTATAGATGATTACTGAAAAAATAATTACAGTACACGCAGCAGTAAGAACTGGAGGTAAAACTAGAAGGATTGGTGTCTTTTTAATAAAATAATTTCTAGAAGGTTTTAAGAAAAAAGCATTGTAAATTATCGGTAAGAAGTATAGAGCGTTGAGTATAGTACTGACAATTAACACCAGAGCTACAAATATAGAAAGTGTTACATTACTAGAGTTAAAAACAGCTTGAAAGATGAGAAATTTGCTCCAAAAGGTCGGAGCAGGAGGTACTCCTATCATGGATAATGCACCTATGGTAAATGCTGTCATGCTAATTGGCATACTACGTCCTATACCGTGAATTCTATCTATATATTTTTCACCCGTTTTTGTTATTATGCTACCTGCAACAAAAAATAAAGTAATTTTTGCAAACGCATGGCAAACTAATTGAAAAATTGCAACCCTCATACTGAGTTCACTAAAAATTGAAGCAAACAATATAATATATGACAACTGAGAGATAGTAGAATAAGCAAGCAATTTCTTTAATTCCTTTTGCTTTAATGCAATTAACGATGCAGTAATAATAGTAAATCCAGCAGCGTACGGAAGCCACCCTCCAGCAAACCAATTTTGCTGCACAAAACGTTGCATGGTATCGACGCCAAAGGTGTATAATATGACTTTTATGATGATGAAAACTCCGGATTTCACAACAGCAACGGCATGTAGTAGTGCGCTTACAGGAGTTGGTGCAACCATTGCTTTTGGTAACCAAAAATGCATCGGCATTAACGCAGCTTTTCCTATCCCATAAATTAGCATAGCAAAACACACTGCAATAAAAGTTATGAGTGAAGTATCAAATTTGAATATTCCACCACTTACAAAATCTAAAGTATGAAATTCATTATATAAAAGGCCTATTGCAGGAAAAAATAACACTAAAGAAGAGAAAAACAGCACACCAAAGTAATAGCGCCCTGCAACCACTGATTCATTTGTTGAGTTATAAGTAACTAAAGGGTATGTACTAATAGTTAGAAGCTCATAAAAAATAAATGTAGTAAGCAAATCTCCAGAAAAAGCAATAAACATTGCACAGCTAATTGATATTGAAAAAAAGCATAGAAAACTTGAGTGATTGCTATCAGCATAGTTATTCTGCATATAACATATTGCATATATACTGGTCAGCACCCACAAAAATGATATTAATAAACTGAATATTGCTCCACTAGACTCTAGCTTTAAACTAATATGCAAATTATTACCGAAGTCCATGAGAATAAATTGAGGATGATCACCATATACCAAATATAAAGTGCATAGAGATGTATATGCAAATAGAAGCATAGAAGAAGCAACAGTAACGCTATTATTCACTTTGGGCCATTTACTAGTAAAAAAAATAGCTAATGCGCTTAAAAGTGGGATCAACGCGGTAATTAACAAATAATTCTCAGTAATAAAAAGTGGCAAGGAAAGAGATGTAAAAACACAATCCATTAAGTAGTTCATCTTTCTGTTTAGGTAAAGCTAGAATTATATTCAAATTATAGAGAATTTGCTATTTTTTAGTTGTATATCGGAAGTGTTAAATAAACCATACGCATCAAGTTAAGAAGAAGTGGCGTAAGGAAGAAAGGAAATAAGAAAAAGCTATTTTATATATTAATTAATAAAGTGGAATATTCAAAAAAGCATAAGGGTCAAGTTAAGGAAATAAAGGTATGAAGAAGATAGGATAAGAAGATATAAAATTCTCTCGGATATATTTTAGTGAGAGAACTAATGATGAATAAAATAACTTGCTTATCAAATTACCTCAACAAATTTTTCAATGAAATGGCAAATAATTGAAACAGAAAAGGAAGAGAAAATTGAGTAATTGATGATTCATAAAAGCTATAATTTTGGATAATATAGGGGTTACAAACTGAATCATAGATACAATGTGCCAATTATTAAATGAAGAATCTGTGATAATAACGAAACAGGGTTTAGATTTCAGGTTTACTAAAGAAGCAGTAGAATTTATGAAAAGAATGTACAATGGCTTTATTTAAAATACCCTGCAAATTGATTGTAGAATCTTGCAGCAATTTAAAAATTGGATAGTAGCTTTGCCTAACAGCATGGAAAATCTATATAAAGGTTATGGACAAAGGTTATGAGAGTAACACTAAGTGTGGAATAAAGTTAAAATTAGTTTTTGATTACCTAAATCAGACATTGGATCAACTTAACATAACGGAGGGAGTAAGAAGGTTATAGGGAGAAGTTGCTAATATCTGACCTTGGTTCAAGTTCTTTTAAACAGATCAATGGAACGGGAGCTTATTTTATAAGTCGTTGATACCAATGTATATGCTATAGAAACAAATCAAAAAATGGAATTATTGGAATGTTTAGGAGACAAGCTATTTTTAGAAATGAAGGTGTTGTTGGGAAAAGAAGCAAAGATTAGAGTAAGAATGATATGTCATAAATTAACTGAAGAGCAGTCTCTAGCCAGAAGAAGAAAAGCTAATAAATTGGCAAAATCACATGATCTTCCAAAAGGAATCAGAAATTGTTGAACTGGTCAAAACTAATATTCCAGAGGATAAAATTAGTGCTGAGCAAGTATTACAGAGTAAGGTGGCAAATTGAGTTGTTTTTAGATTGGCAGATATTTTTATTAGCATCGAAAATTACATAATGTATATTACGTGAATAGCATAAAAATCCTCTTCGGTAAAGGCTTCTGTATCTTTTATTAAAGAGGAAGGGTAGGTGCCTCTGTACAATCAGAAAAAAATCTTTTCTAGTAATGATCCCCATGTTAGACATTCTATTTTTAAAACTATTAAAGTGATACTTTAATAACTTACATAACTTATTTTCAATGTATACTTTAAGAAGATAGCCACCACGATATGCCAAGATACCTATTCGATAAAGATTTGCACCGTGGACTTTTCTCAAAGTACAATATACTTCATGGGGTGTTGTTCCTAAATCCAATAGCTCCTTAATTCTCTCTTGATTAGTATTTTTAATTATAAGGTTAATATGGTGATCAACTTGTTCTTTCATACCTTCAAGGCTATATAAATGCCTATTATAAGTTACCCATAGATTTCTGATGTAGACCATTATTGCCTTAATTTCATGGTGATTTTGAAATTTTTCAAAAACTTTTCTTATAATATTTTCTCTGATAGGAATTAAATCCGTGATTTTTGACCTTTTAAAACTGTAAAATTTATCGGTCATTAGCTCAATAAAGTATTTAGCTGCTTCTTTTTGTGCTTGATTAGCGTAGATTTTTTTTGCTTTATGTGGATTAAAGTGCCCTGAAACATACGTGCTACGTCCTTTTAATTGAGCAGAAATTCCATTTTTAAACTCCTGTACTTCCTTGTTTTTAATAACTTGCAGTAACTCACGAGAGGTGAGATGAGTTTCATCATTGAAAGTTCTAATCGAAAGCTTGAGCTCAACTGATTTTTCTCGCGCTTTTATTCTTCTTCTGGAATTGATCTGTGCTCGAAGATGTTTGCTGTTGGTATTAATTACGTGAGAGCTACCGCGCACGTGAAAGTTATGGAATTTACAGTAAAAAGAAGTTTTCTTGCCTTTTTTTGCTTGACTTTCTTTTTTATTACAGTAAAAATTTGCATGCATGGTACTGGTAATCTTTTTTCATTGACAAGAAATGGTTACTATAAAATTTAAGTTGTGTAAAGGATAAAAAGTTATCCTTTACACAGAGTTCTTTCCCAAATTAGCGATTTCAATCTATTTCTACATGGTAAGTTTAATATAAATTAATGCTGTGTAAAGCATAATTTTATGTTTACATGAATTTTTCTTAAAGTGAGTGATTTCAGTTTAGTCTTAGCTTTTCAATCTCATCAATTGAAAGACCAGTAGATTCAGCTATTAAGTCGACAGATACGCCAGCTTTGAGTAGGTTTTTTGCTATTTCAATCTATAATGCACCCATTTGTCTAGACCATTTTTTTCAAAGTGATCCGATTTTTAAAATGAATATGTTGATAAATACGTCGACACACATTTAAAGTATTTATCAATATATTCATTTACTGTTTATGATAATAAAGATCAGCAGGAACTTTATAATGTAGAGTCTGATGTCGCCTTCTATAGTTATACCAAGCAACAAAATCATTTATTATAAGATTTAAATCTCTGATACTATTTGGTCTATAATAATATATAGCTTCTTGCTTTAAAGTTCTCCATAAGCGCTCAACAAATATATTGTCGAAGCAACGTCCTTTATGGTCCATACTGATTTTAATATTAGCACGCTCTAATTCCATAATAAAGTTGTAGCTAGTAAACTGCACCCCCTGATCACTATTAAAAATCTCAGGTTTACCTTGTTTTAGAGCTTCTTTGAGAGTATAAAGGCAAAATCCAGCATCGAGATATGGTGATAATGAATGAGCAATAATATAGCGACTATACAAGTCCATTATTGCCACAAAATAGATAAACTTACCTTCTACCATAATATATGTTATATCAGTAGCCCATACCTGATTAACTCTACAAATAATCAAATCTTTGAGTAAATAAGGATATATTTTATGCTTTTTTTCTTTAATACTTGTATTACATCTTTTTCTACAATACAGCCCACTAATCTTCATTTTTTTCATAATTCTTAAGATTTTTTTGTGATTGACTACTACTCCACTCGCTATGATTTCAGCAGTAATTTTACGATATCCATAACGGCAATCAGAAGCCAAATATACTTCTTGAATCAAATTTGCTACTTCACTTTCGTTATTAATTATAGGCCTATAATATAGGCTAGATCTGCAAATCCCCAATAAATCAGCCTGTTTCCTAATTGACAGATCAGAATCTTTTTCTATAAACCTTACTCTATCTTTTTTGCTTATTTCAGTAATTTTTTTTTCAAATAGCTATTTTCCACTGTCAATTCTCCTATTACTTTATGTAAACTTTCTATTTCTTGCGCTAATACCAATTCTCATTGTTGTGGAGTCAAATAGGAAACAGAGCAGAGTTGTTTAATTGTAGAAGTAGCAAGAGAGGTAAGAAATTTGCATAAAGTGCTCTCAAGCAAAGCAATAGTACTGTATATTTTATTGCGCAAAATGTTCTGTTTTATATATAACCAAAGCCTCTCAACAGGATTAAGTTCAGGTGAATATGGAGGTAGGTATATAATCTCAATGTTTTTAGGTACCTTTAAATTTTTTGACTTATGCCAACTAGCACAGTCCATAACAAGAACAGCTTCTCTTGTCCCTAGATATTGCAACATTTGCTCAAGAAATATATTCATGCAATCAGTGTTAACATTTGGTGCAAATAAGCTAAAACTCTCTCCATTTTTAGGATTAACTGCACTGTAGAGATAAAAATTATGCCTACCTAACTTTATTTTAACCCGAGTTCTAGTACCTTTTTTAAACCATCCATGCCCAACTTTCGAATGTGTGCCAAACCTTGATTCATCAAAGAAAAATAGCTCTTTTTCAGGATACTTTCCAATAACTTCATTGAGATTTTTTTTTGAATTCCTCTTGTTTACTTTTATCTTGTACGTTGTGTACTGGTCTTGGTGTAATATATGAAAATTTCATCTTTTGCATATGGCGGTGTACTGTAGATTTGCTAATATTTAAGTCGAACTTTTCCTGTATTCTTATTCTCATTTCTTTAATGGTAATATTAGGGTTTTCTTCTATCCATGCTTCAATTTGCTGTAGTTGAGCCTGATTTAATTTAGTTTTTCTTCGGCGTGATCGAGGAGCAAACAGTTTTTCTTCTCTGCCAAATTTCAAGAGTTTTATCCACGAAGTTAGTGCCTTTCTTGAAATGCAATATATTTTTGCTACAGACGTTATACTGTACTTTTTTGCTGCAATTACAGCGTTTAGTTTTTTTGAAACATATGCATTATTCCTTACTTTCTTCAGCATCTCTTTTGCTGATTTTACTACTTCTTCATCCAATAATTTTGATCTGAGTGCCATTTATACCTAAACTATTTCACTTATTTCATTATGGCTTTTCTTCCATTATTGTCTATCTGTTTCCCGTGTAACGGGAATTGGTATAAGATTCTTTGTTTTCTCGCACTTTCACTTTCTTCAACAAATAGGTCTTTTAACCTTGCCAATACTCTATCACGCCAATCATATAGATTTGTTGATGGTATTTTATATTCACTACATATCTCAGCTGTGCTTTTTTGATTTTTTATTGCTTCCAAAGCTATCTTTGCTTTTAACTCTGGTTCATATTTTTTTGTTGCCATACTTTTACCCCTTTACCTTCCTACTCGGATCAACCATTTTTTTTTGGTCTAGTTTATGGGGTGCATTATACTATCAATTACAAGCCTTACCTCTCCAGTTTCATATCCTTGTATATGCTGAAATGAAATTCCAAGCTTTTTTCCCAAATCCCTTTGACTAAAACCACACATTAACCTTCGCTTTCTTATTCTTTCACCTATTTGTTTATCAATAGGATGTTGTGTATCCATTTGTTAATGTCTTAATTCATATATACAAACAATACTAACTTTCATTGTAACCTTGAGAAAAAGATTTTACTAACGTATAAACTACACTACGCAGCCTTTTACTCTTAATTTTATTATATTCTTTAACTAATTTTAGTATTTCTTCATCATAACTTTCATGTGAGTCAGTATGCATAACAGTAAAGAAATCAGCAACATCTATCGATAGTGCTTTTGCTAAGTCATATAATCTACTGGCCAAAACACAATTTGAACCATTTTCGTACCTTTGTATCTGCCTATATGAAACACCTATTCTTTTTCCTAACTCAGTTTGTGTTAAACCACAGTATAACCTAAGTTCCTTTATTTTTTTGCCTAATTCCACTTTTTATTACTAATTTTAGCTGTTCAAGCTTATATTGAATTTTTTAATTTATGAAGTGGAAAAAAAGAAGGAAAGCTAGAGAACTTTCCTTCCAGTCTAAAGATTACAATAAACCACTGTTATAAAAACTAAAATGGCTCTTCTGTGTTACGATTATATGATCTATTAATTTCATTCCTACATTTTCACAGGTTGCAGCTAATGTAAGTGTGTTATCTTCATCCTCTTTAGATGGCTCTATATCTCCACTTGGATGATTATGTGAAATTGCAACAGATGCTGCGTCAATCAGTAATCCCTGTTTGATTATTTCCCTCACATATAGAGGGACTCTATCTATAGTTCCACAGTCTTGAACATACTCATATATTAAATGACCACTTCGATCTAAGTATACCACTCGTAAGCTTTCCTTTCTTGACTGTCCTATTGCTGCTTTAAAGTATTTTAGTAGCTCTTCTCTATTATCAAGAATCGACAGCTTTTTTAACTTACCTTTCAATATCCTATCGAAAATCTCTTTCAGGCAAAAGATATTTGCTATTGCTCCATCGTTCATTCCTGTAACATTTTTTAGCTCGTGAAGATCAGCATTAATTACCCTTCCTAAACTACTAAAGAGCTCCATTAGCTTTTTGGCAACTTCTCTTCCTTCTGTGTATGCAGATAGATTACGTTCCAGTAGCTCATGGTCAAGCAAAGACCTACCTCTGCTTGATAGAATACGAGTTTCTAATTTTTCTTTTCTCTCACTATTATTCATAAAAACCTCCAAGATCAACATTATATACAAATTCAACGCCAGCTTTCTGACGCAGGAGTTCTCGAGGAATAACCCTCTTGAACTCTAAATTTGCAATGTTGTCCTTGTTGCTTTTACAACAGATTTACTACAATCCGAACTCCTCATTGATTTTATCGACTATCGTCTGTGGTGGATCATCTCCCCATCCTGAATATAAAATCTCTCCATAATCTGCAACATCTATAGAGCCAGTTCTACTTTTTGCCAGAAACATTTCTCTTTTATCTTTATCAACTAATACATAGTGCCAAGCTGATCTTCCTCGATCTTTACCACGAACTAGATATATGAGATCTGATCTACTTCTTCTTGTTGCATCAGCAAAGGATCTTTCATTGATAGTTCTGCTTTTACTCTTTATGCCGCCACTTTCAGAAAAAGCTTCCTTGGCTTCAGCTTTTTTGTTTGCCAATTCAGAAATTTTTCCTTTTGCTCCTAGTGCATGTTCTTTGGTATTTTGAGATGAATACTTACTGGAAAAACCTCCTCTTGTCTCATTAGAAGTCCTATTTGTAAAACGCTTAGTAAACGAGTTATCGTTATCATTTTCTGCCATAAAAGTCTCCAAATTTTAGATTGTAGAATCCAAATTTTTACTACACCCTATCATAGGTTAGTTAAATTAATATAAATGAAAGATAATATAGTAATTATTACAGGAATTACAGCCTCAGGTAAATCAGAATTATGCGATAACTTGATAAAAAAGCATAAAAACATTAGCATAATAAACTGTGACTCAAAGCAGGTATACAAAGAGATTCCCGTAATTACTGCTCAACCACCAAAGCAGAAAGAATTTTATAGGCTATACGGTTATGTTTCAGCAAGAGAAAATTATTCCGTAGGTTTATGGCTAGAGGATTTAAAGAGGGAAGTTAACAACGCGCTGAAAAATTCACGAATACCCATCATCACTGGAGGAAGTGGGCTTTACATTAGCAGCTTAATCAAGGGATTATCATCGATTCCACAAATAAGCCAAGAAGTGAGAGAAAACGTAAATGAACTTAGAAAAAATTTAAGTAAAGAGGAATTCTACAAATTAGTGCTAAGCAAAGATCCAAGGATTCAAGGTAAAATATTTATTAATGACTCACATCGCCTCTCAAGAGCACTTGAAGTTATCACTGAAACTGGCAAGACAATCTTTGTATGGCAAGAAAATAGACAGCCTCCTTTGTTCAATAATTTTAAGGTATATACAATTCTACCTAAACGTGAGGATATATACCGAAAAATAAATTCTCGTTTTATTGAAATGGTTGAAAATGGAGCAATTGATGAAGTAAAAAACCTACTTAGCATGAACCCATCTCCACATTTGCCAGCTATGAAAGCACATGGAGTGCCAGAAATTATAAGATACTTAAAAGGGGAGATTACTTTAGACGAAGCAATACAGATTGCTCAAACAAACACAAGGCATTATGCAAAACGCCAGTACACTTGGTTTAAAAATCAATTTCCGAATTCTCAAGTGATTGACTGTGCAAATAAATTGACAGGATTTTAGATATTTTGATTATTATGTATTATATTGCTATGCCTATGCAAACTTTTCTTGATAGTATTAAACTTTTTTCTTAAAGAACTTTCATCATTGCCTAAATTGTGATTATTAAATTCTTTGTAAAAATATTCTTACTTATGAAGCGCTACTATACCTGTAAGAGCCTTTATCACTAAATGAACTATATCACGCATATTTCATCCTCAATTTTTCTATATTCTCTCACTAATCTTGTAACCACAATCTCCACTTTCATATCCTTGTATAGCTCTTCTCATAATAGTAGGAACAAGATAAGATAGTGATTTAGTGTAACAAGAAGGTAAAAATGCCAGCAGCGTACAGTTATGACTTAAGGAAAAAAGCCATTCAGGCGTTGGATGAAGGAGAGAGCAAAACAGCAGTAGCAAATTTTTGGCCCTCTCTAACAACTTCAACATCACTGAATTCAAGGGCTTGGCCTTCTATTATTTGGAATCTTTCATGTCCTTTTCCTGCAACTAGCAGAATCATATTTTCATCATGTGCTATATTTATACCTTTCTCTATAGCTTTTTTTCTATCTCCTATCTCCAGTGCATCAGGGCAATGTAACAAAATATCGTAACGAATTTTCCCTGGATCTTCATCACGCGGATTGTCATCTGTGACTATAACTTTACCTGCAAGCATTTGTGCTATTTTACCCATCTCTGCACGTTTTGTTTGATCACGATTCCCGCCACAACCGAACACTAGAACTATCTTTTTATTGAAGTGCCATTTTAAAGACAACAGAGCTTGTTTGAGTGCACTTGGAGTATGAGCGTAATCGACAAATGCAAAAGTGTTCACTTTTTCCATTCTTCCAGGTGGAGAAGCGAGTTTATCTATACACATTCTTTGATAGTCCATACCAGATGAAATAACTATACCGATTGCACACAACAAATTATATGCTTGAAATTGCCCAAAAATCGGAAAAAATGCGTTATAAATTTCATCACCGATTTGAATTGTTAGGTATTGACCATTGGCAGTGGGTATCTGCTTTAATAAAGTAATATCAGAGTTTTTTTTTCCATAGGTTATAACTTTGTTGCCACGCTTTTCAGCTATGTTGAGCAACTCTCCATATTCGCCTATATCTGCATTTAAAATCGCTGTTTTTTCTTTTGGCAATACCTCATCAAACAACCTTTTCTTGGCCTCAAAATACTCATCGATACTTTTGTGATAGTCCAAATGATCTTGAGAGAAATTAGTAAAAGCTGCAGCATTGAACCTGAGTCCATGGATTCTGTATTGATCGATTCCATGGCTTGAAGCTTCTAATGCTAAGTGTTCTACGTTCTTATTATTTATGTCACGCAATGTGGAATAAAGATCATCTGCACTTGGCGTTGTAAGGCTATTATCTTTTCTATTATTATTGACACATGTTCCCAGTGTTCCTATAGACGCTGCATTATCTTGCCAAATCTGGCGACAAAATTCCACCACTGAAGTTTTACCATTCGTACCAGTTACAGCAGCAACATATTTAGGTTGTTTGAATTGATAAAACCTGCTGACTATTTCACTGTATATTCCTTGAGGGTCCGAGTGGTAAAGCACTGCAAAACTTGGAGTACTTGTCATTCGAGTAGCGGACACTGAAATCCAGTTTTTATTATACAATTGCCTAGTGTGCTTGTTTACAATTAAATTTTCTGGATCCCAGTGTCTGGGCACTGGGATGACATCTTTCTTGGCCCCTTGTATCACAACGTCTACACAGTTGTGTACGTAGCACTGTGATTCAGTAGGAAGGATATGGATTCCAGTATCGCATGTTGCGTATTCTTTACTCCTTTCTGACACACAAACGAAAAGATAACCTTCCCTGACTCTCTTGGGATTACATGTAACGCCCTTGATTTCAACGTCAAAGTTAACATCAACAATATCATGCAGTAATTCTCTCAGTTTCATGTCCTACTTCATCGTTTTGAAAGTCTAAACATGGTAACCTTTTTAGTGCGTCATTAAGGTCAAAGATTAAATCTTCAGGATCTTCCAGTCCACAAAATATTCGCACGAAACTTCCACCACAATCTGAATTCATTACAGATCTTGACATAGATCTACGATCTACTGGTAATATCAAACTGTCGCACCCTCCCCAAGAAGCACCAATGCCGAAAACTTTCATGTGATCAACCATGCAGCTTAGTTCCTCACATGAATATTCTCTATCGAGTACTATACTAAATACGCTACTTGCCCCTTTGAAATAACTTTTCCATAAATCATGCTGAGAATAGGAAAAAAGTGCCGGGTATAAGACTTTTTTGATTTTTGAATGTTTTTCCAGCCACTTTGCCACTTGCATTGCTGTACTTTGATGTTTCCTCATGCGTGTTTGCAGTGTTCTAAGTCCCCTATGTGCAAGGTAACAGTCGTACGATTGAATGGTTACTCCGTAATTTTTATAGCTCTCATAAAGCAATTTAAAAATTTTACCTTCAGCAACCATAGCTCCCATCACTAAATCTGAGTGACCGGCTAGATACTTTGTCACCGCATATAGTGCAATATCAATTCCATAATCAAGCGGCTTAAACAACAAAGGAGTGGCCCATGAATTGTCACAAACGGTTACAATTCCACGTTCTTTAGCAACTTTTACTATATGCTCTACATTCGAAATCTCAAACGTTATAGAACCAGGAGTCTCAATCATGATGAGTGAAGTGTTACTCTGAACTAAATCAGTTATATCCTGTGTCGGATCATAAAAAGTTACTTCTACTCCTCTTTTTGGTAGTTCATTTTCGGCAAATCTCTTTAGCCTATAATAACTATTATCTTGTATCAGAACATGCGAACCTGCTTTAGTGAAAGTCAAAATAGCAAAAGTAAGTGCAAATAATCCAGAAGGGTAGATGAGTGCTTGTCCCCTACCCTCAATTTCAGCCAGTGCATTTGAAAAATAATGAACAGTAGGCGTACCAACATTACTATAGCTGTAATCCCTTGCAACACCATCATTGATCACATCATATATACTCTCCCCATTCGCTGCACTTAAGTAATCCTTGTAAGTAGGAAATAATATGGTAGAAGAATGATAAACTGGTGGGTTCATCGATCCTTTATAATCATTAAATTTTCTTCCTGCTTTAACTAATAAAGACTCTTCTCTCACGTTTCTACTATTTATTTTTTAAATTATATTCACTGTGCGTATATAAGTTAAGAGAAATCGCATGTACTCGTTCTATTTCACTCTTTAATAATTCATAGATCAATTTATGCCTCTTTAAAGAGCTCATTCCAGAAAAGTCGTTAGATATTAATACTAATTTGATATGTGAAGGTAGTGTCGAAGAAGAAGCAAAATAATGATCTACATGCTTTGCTGATTCATCGATAATATTAATATCAATTACACCTATTGAATCGCGTAATTTTTCTTCTATTGTCTTAATAATATCCACAATAGTTCCTTTAAGCAACAATACGCTCCTCTTGTCATCCCACAGTATCTGGGCACTGGGATGACAATCGAATTACTTATTCTCTTCTTTATTATCCATGTCTTGATAATCAGAATCTACTACTTTTTCTTCCTCATTATTTGTTGTGGATGAGCTTTCTCCACCTTGTTGTTGTTGAGATTCCTTATACATAGCTTCTCCAAGTTTCATAGATAACTGAGAGAGGTTAGTAACTTTCTGTTGTATTGAATCAGCATCATCAATGTTGTCAGATTTACTCACTTCCTTTAACTCATTAACTGCATTTTCAATAGCAGATTTATCTTCTGGAGAAATTTTATCACCATATTCTGTCAGAGATTTTTCTGTAGAATGAACTAAACTATCCGCTTGATTCTTCACTTCAATAAATTTCTTACGCTTTTCATCTTCTTGTGCTTTTTCCTCAGCTTCTCTCACCATCCGATTTATTTCATCCTCCGATAAACCACCTGAAGACTGAATACGTATTTTTTGCTCTTTTCCAGTAGCTTTATCCTTTGCAGAAACATGCGCTATTCCATTTGCATCTATATCAAATGTCACCTCAATTTGAGGAACCCCGCGAGGAGCAGGTGGTATTCCTTCTAAACTAAACTGACCAAGCAGTTTATTATCAATCGCCAATTTTCTTTCACCTTGATGTACCTTAATTGTAACGGCTGTTTGGTTATCTTCTGCAGTTGAAAACACCTGAGATTTTTTTGTGGGAATAGTAGTATTACGTTCAATAAGTGGAGTGAACACTCCCCCTAGAGTTTCAATACCAAGAGAAAGTGGAGTTACGTCAAGTAGTAACACATCTCTTACATCACCTTGAATGATTCCCGCCTGTATTGCAGCTCCAATTGCTACAACTTCATCAGGGTTAACCCCTCTGTGTGGATCTTTGCCAAAGAATTCTTTAACTTTCTCTATGACTTTTGGCATACGAGTCATGCCACCAACAAGAACTACTTCACCAATTTGACTAGCAGACAAACCAGCATCTTCAAGAGCTTTTTTGCAAGGAATTATAGTCCTTTCAATTAAATCATTCACTAAACTTTCAAGCTTTGCTCTTGTTAGCTTCATATTTAAGTGTTTTGGGCCACTTGCATCAGCTGTAACAAACGGTAGATTTACTTCTGTTTCCATTGCACTTGACAATTCTACCTTTGCTTTTTCTGCAGCTTCTTTGATTCTTTGCATAGCCATTGGATCGTTTTTCAAATCAATGCCATTACTTTTCTTGAATTCAGCCAGTAAATAATTTACTACTGCATTATCGAAGTCTTCCCCTCCAAGGTGAGTATCACCATTTGTAGCCTTTACTTCAAAAACTCCGTCACCTATTTCAAGAACTGAAACATCAAATGTACCACCACCAAGATCATACACTACTATTGTGTGTCCGTGCTTTTTATCAAGACCATAAGCAAGTGCTGCAGCAGTTGGTTCGTTAATTATTCTGAGAACATTTAATCCAGCAATTTTTCCTGCATCTTTTGTTGCTTGACGTTGAGAATCATTGAAGTACGCCGGCACTGTTATCACAGCATCCTTTACTTCTTCCCCAAGATAAGCCTCAGCTGCTTCTTTCAGGTTTTGTAGTATAAATGCACCAATTTGACTAGGAGAGTATTCTTTACTATCAGTTGTTTTAACCCATGCATCACCATTTTTTGCTGCAAATACCTTATACGGTACACCTAGATTCTTCATTTCAGGATCGCTATATTGGCGACCTATCAATCTCTTAGTTGCAAAAAAAGTATTATTTGCATTGGTAGTTGCTTGCCTTTTTGCTGGAGCACCAATCAACCTTTCTCCAGACGAAGTAAATGCAACTATAGACGGAGTAGTTCTTGCTCCTTCTTTATTCTCGATTACTTTTGCATCCTTGCCTTGCATTATTGCAACACAAGAATTTGTTGTTCCAAGATCTATACCTATTGCTCTTCCCATAATGAATACTCCCTTTTAAATATTATCTGATGTAAAATATATAAGTATAAAACTCGTTAATTACAAGTCCCGTTTAGTTGTTAGAGCCCAAAAGGCGCGAAAGCCATTTAGTTAACCAAAAGTTGCCCGGTAGTTTACCAGCTTCTTTATCCCTGCTATTCACAATTTGACATCCAGAATTCTGCAATGGCTTATAATCATTAAAATTAATATGGTCTCCTTGCTTTAAAATAAATGTATCTGCATCTAAACTATTATCAATACTAACATTTAATGTAATATTGAACTCTTTTTCGATTGTAGAAACCATATCACGCTTATTATTAAAAATGTGCGCTATAACTGCACTGCGTGCTATTAAATCAAAGGACTTATTTTGATTTTTATTAGCAATATGTTGCAAATCCCTTAGTATCGATGCAACAATCACTTCGTTTGATTTCACTCTTCCAATACCTTTACAGTGTAAGCACTCTGTAGTATTAATTTCCTGTATATTTGGTTTAATTCTTTGTCTTGAAAAGACCATTAAACCAAAGTCATTGATAAAGCTAAATTGAACTTTAGCTTTATCATCTTTAAACGCCTGCTTGATAGCAAATTCAACATTTTTACAATACTCAAGTTTCAACATGTCAATAAAATCAACAACTATTAACCCTGATAAGCCCCTGAGATTCGCTTGCCTTGATATTTCAGATAATGCCTCCATATTAGTTCTATAAGCTGTTTCTTCTATGTTATCTTCTCCTGTCATTTTCCCTGAATTTACGTCTATTGAAACAAATGCCTCAGTTAAGGTTATCACCAAAGACCCACCAGATGGCAATTCTACTCTATTGCTATATAATTCAGAAATTTGATCTTCGACTCGATAGTAAGTAAAGATTGGAACAGAACCTCTATATAATCTAGGACGCAATTTTCCTTGTAACACATTTTTAGTGTATTTTCTTACCGCTTCACAAACTTCTCTATCAGATACTATAATTTCTGTATCATTACTACAAAAGTCACGTACAGATCTCATAACTACATCTGCTTCGTTGTAAATTAATGATGGAACATTTAAAGAAGAGAAGTTTTGCTGAATATTTTGCCATAATAAGGTCAAATTATTGTAATCTTGCTCAATTTCTTTCTTACTTTTTCCTGCACCAACAGTTCTTACTATTAAACCTGAGCCTTTTGGTAAATTTATTGAATTTAATATATCCTTTAACTGTTTTCTAACGTTGGTATCTTCAATTCTGCGAGATACTCCACCCCTACTTATGGAATTGGGCATGAAAACACAGTATCTACCGACCAAAGTTACGTATGTTGTAAATGAAGCTCCTTTATTTCCTCGTTCTTCTTTAGTTAATTGAACTAATAACTTTTGATTTACTGAAATCACATCTTGTAACTTATATTTTCTATGTAAAGGTACCCCCCTCACAAAACCACTGCTGGATTCATTACTAGCTGTAGAATCTAGGCCTTCTTCTGTGCAATTATCATTTGAACAGTCCACACCGCTCGAATAGTCTTCATCAGGGAAAATTTCCTTCTCTTTTTCTGGAATATTAAAATAATTTAGAGATATCTCAGAAAAAGACAAAAAACCTTGCTTATTTTTTCCATACTCAATGAACACGGCCTGCAAAGCAGGCTCTATACGCTTTACATAAGCAACGTATATATTACCTCTTAATTGTTTTTTTTCCTTGAATTCTTGTTCAAACTCTACAACCCTACCATTAACTAGTAGGGCAACCCTTACCTCGTTAGAACAGGTAGTACTTTCTATCAACAATAACCTTTTGCCATCACTCACCACTTATTTACCGTCTACTTTTCATTCTGAAATGTTCTTATACTACTTAATATATTATTGATTGTCAAGAATTTTGCGATCTGCATTATTGGGTTGACTTTCAGTGTTTTGCGTAATAAACTTGCATAGAGTTTATTATGTCACTAACAATTATGGCGAAAAAAAATGCTTCTTTGCTTGTCAAGCTAGTTAGCACTGCAACTAAAACAACAAAAACTGGAGAAGAGAAACTAACAGGCTATTTTTGTGTAAAAAAACGTAATCCTAAGAACCTTCCCAAGAAGCTCGAGTTTAGGAAGTATGACCCAGTGGTCAGAAGACACGTATTATTTAAAGAAGAAAAATTAAAGTAAGTATATTATCATGCAAAGCTTACAGCTAAAAGGAGTGTAGCTTATTGCTCACTAGTTATACTGTTTTGCATTAGAGAAAGTCTGTTTGAGGTTTTGAAAGATTACGGTAACTTATATAAGTTACGGGAAATTGAGCCACCTGAATAAGGGCTGAAAATGGTAGCGTTTTTGTCCTGATCTGGTCTTTTTATTGCTTAAATGGGACTTGATCTGACACTTTAAATGATCCAGATAGTCTATATACCATCACACTCTGGGACCATACACTTAGAGGTTGTTCACAAACTTTTGAATTCTTTTGTTAAACTTTTACAGAAAAAAATTGCTTGCGCATATTTTAAATCTGACTATAATCATAGTAAAAGATATTTTAAGAGCTCAAAATTTATCTTTATCTGCAGACTTTTTTCATTAAATTCATTAAAAAATGTGGCGTATCTTCTTCAGCGTACGTAGGTGCACACACATACTTAATCTCTGTCGTATGTGCGCCGCACTTTTTTTCTAATCTTTTTTACACAGGAGGATTTTATGTCCAGAATTCCAGATACTTGATCTTTACTTTAGCTAAAAACCAATAGGCGCCTATGGTTTTTATAAAGAAAGTTTAGAAAATAACCAAAAACCACTTGCCATAAAAAGTAACTATATTAGTATAATATTCACATTTATATGTTAATATAGATATAATAAGATTAAGGATTATATTATGGTAAAATTTACACAAGATTCTGCTTCATTGACATTGCATGGTGTTGATTTACTTAATTTGTGCCACAGACAGTGTGAAAATAAATACGAGGGTAATGATTTATTGACAAAAATTAATAGATCTTGGTGTAAGGCTGACTGTAATAGAAATATTAAAGCTCCTGAACACCATTCACCAGAAAAAGTAACACTTAGTGAACAGTTAACAGATATTGCAAGTAATCTCCGTTTTGAGAGCATAAAATTATCGCTTATATCAGATGAAATAGACAATTACAATTCAATGTCTTTTTAATTAGAGTAAAAGAAGATATTGGTTATCTTCTTTTTTTTTATTTCTATTATTAACTACTTGAATTTAAGTTCGTTCAGGCAAGATAATTATGAGTAAAAATAGCAGATGCAAGTAGCTGGCACACAGCTGTACGAGCATTCATTTTTGAGGGCATAGCAAATGGTGTCATTCAAGTAGCTGACATTGGCTTGCCCTAATCTCATCAAGAACGTTGTGCTTTAACATAATATTTTTATGCTTACCAACTTAACTGAATCCCAGGCTGGGATGATATACTTCTGGTAGATAATGTCGGTATAGTTGTGATTGGAATAGAAAGCACTAAGTTTGCAATGCTACCTGAATAGATAAAAGAACTCATTACTCAGTGAAACAAGACTTGAAATTTTGTGCAATGCTGCTGATTATATCTAGATATGCATCCTTTCCAGGCTCTACATCTGATCCAATAGGATCAAGAATCACCATTTTTACGTCACTAGAAAAGACATTAGGCTTTATGCTATCCTCTCGTGAATGAGAAACAATACATTTAACGTTTTCCTCTTTCATTACCTTTTTTAATTTCATTAAACTCTTCATACCTATGTAAGAATCTTCTTCTATAGAAAGAATGGCGCTTGGGTAACTTAAATCAAAATATTTTTCGAAATATTGATAAGCATCGTGAGTAACTATGTATTTTTGATTTTTTAACTCATCCAATTCTTTCGTAATTTTTTCTACTTCTTGGTCTATCTTTCTTATAGCCTCCTCTGCGTTAGTATTGTATCGATAGGCATTTTCTTTATCTATATTAGATAATGTTGCACTGATAGAAAGTATCATACTTTTTGCATTTTCAGGACTCAGCCAAATATGCAAATCTTTTTCATCTTGAATGTGACTAGAAAATGAATGTGTTCGAGCAGGAAGTAGATCGATTGCACTTGATAGCGGTATTAACTTCTTATTTTCTTTAGCGAAAGTTTTAATGAATGTTTCCAAAGAATCATCGATATAAAATATAATATTGCTAGATTCTAATTTACTTGCGTCTGAAGGCCTGAGCATGTAGTTATGTTCAGACACTACTTCGTACATTAGTAGTTCTGGCTTTGAAATTCCATCTATAACAGAAGCTACAAGTGAGTGTATAGGTTTGATTGTAGCTACAATTTTTAAATTGGATGAAAAGGCACTATTGTAGTATAATGTAAATGAAAGTAATAGAAAAAAAAACAGTAAATGTCTCATATAAATGTTGAGAAGAAGTCAATTTTTGCCAAAAAATTAAGTAGTGTCAATAACTGCATTCTAAAAATAGAAAACCTTACTCTTTCATACGGTAATAAAAAAGTTCTTGATAATATCAACATATCAGTACAAAGAGGAGATATAGTTACAATACTTGGTCCAAATGGCGGAGGTAAAACCTCTTTAGTGAAAGCAGTTGCTGGTATAAATAAAGGTTTTATTGGCAGTATTGTATTCGCTGACAATATAAAAATTAGCTATATGCCACAAAATTTTAGTATTGGTAATTTGATGCCAATAACAGTTGAGTCTTTCCTTTTCAATAGCTCCTCGAAGAAATTGAAGAAAAATCAACCCATTGTTACAGAAGCAATAGAATTGGTTGGTATCGGTAACATCCTAAAAAATCAAGTATTAGAAATCTCTGCAGGACAAACACAATTACTGCTGCTTGCACGCTGTTTAATTTCAGAATCTGATTTGATCATTTTAGATGAGCCAGTCAGTGCAATGGATATTAACGCACGATCTAAATTTTATGATATTATAAATAAAATCGCAAAAGAACGATCAGTGTCGATTCTCATGACTTCTCATGACCTTAACTCTGCTCTACCATCCTCAGATTACATAATTTGCATAAATAATACTATCTATTATCAAGGTAAACCTGATGAAATTATGGAGATAAATGAAATATTTGGCAGTTACGCAGCGAAATGATTCAAAATATTCTACGTCTTCTGCAAATAACTACAGTGCTAACACGCTACAATGTGTTACCTTATTTACTTCCACCATCAAAAAAATCAATAAATAAAATACAAGGTCATAAACTAAAGCGTGCTCTTGAAAGATTAGGTCCGGTGTTCATTAAATTTGGGCAATCCATTTCATCACGCACTGATATTTTAAATGAGGACATAACAAATAACTTGCTATTGATATGTGATAGATTGCCATCATTTTCGTATAAAATCGCAGTTAAAACTATAGAAAGTGAGTTTAATTGTAAATTAAGCGACATTTTTTCAAGTTTTTCTGAAAAGCCAATTGCAGCAGCATCAATTTCTCAGGTGCATAGAGCAGTTACAATTGAGGGTAAGGAAGTTGCTGTAAAGGTTTTGAGGCCAAATATTGAGAAAACATTCTCAAGGGATATAAAAATGCTTTCTTGGCTTGCAGAAATTGCAGAAAAATTTAGTGAACAATCAAAAAGGCTGAAGCCAGTTGAATTAGTCAAAACTTTTGCTGAAATTTGCCGATTAGAGTTAGATCTACGCTTTGAGGCTGCCCACTCTTCGGAACTGAAGGAAAATACTAAACATGACAGAGGTTTCTACGTACCTGAAATAGATTGGAGTAGAACTTCAAAAAAGGTTTTAACATTAGAATGGATGGAAGCTATACCAATATACGAAGTTGAAAAGCTGAATAACCGAAAGCAAATAGCTATCAATCTTATAGAATCTTTTTGTAATCAGGTATATAGGGATTGTTTTTTTCATGCTGATATGCATCCTGGAAATTTAATGATCGATAGTAATAACAATATTATTGCCCTGGATTGTGGAATCATGGGTAGAATAGATCGTGAGACATGCTATTACGTTATAGAGATACTCAAAGGCTTTTTAAATAGGGATTATGATCACGTTGCAAAAATGCACTTTAGAGCCGGTTATGTTCCATCACAGCATAGAAATTTTGTTACAGCTTGCAGAGCAATAGGTGAACCCATTGTTGGACAGCCTATACAGAAGATTTCATTTGCTCGATTACTTACTCAGCTACTAAAAATAACTGGTGATTTTGATATGAAAGTTCAAACACAATTGTTATTGCTGCAGAAAACTATGATTTTATTAGAAGGAACATGTAGGAAAGTCTATCCAGAAATCAATATGTGGAAAGTAGTTGAAACATGGATAAACAATCAACATGAAAGTAAAATAGGGTATAGGGAAAAAATTAAAAGCTCTTATCCCATAAAAGCAATTCAGGGAATATTTAGCCTTATAGAAAAATTAAACCTAATAGCTGACAAAAAATTACAGGTGAAAAATAAATCAAATGGAAAAGCCTACTTTTTACTTTGGTCTGTAATTATAATTCTCATCGTTAAACTTTTAATTTCTTGAACTAAAAGATAATAGAAGCAAGTTTACAACAACTATTTCAGTCTTGAAACCACTCAGGTTTACATTCACTCGAATTATCAAGGTATTTTCAGGATGTACAAAAATTTTCAGAAGAGTTTAGACAAGAAGTAAAAACCTTAACTCTATCTTAAACTGATAACATTACCAAATTCAGTGCTTATCACATCACTCAGTACTGTACTTGCTTTATATGAACAGTAGCATCCAATTGTAAGGAAGACAAATGCAGCTACAGCAAGTGAAATACATATTTCTAAATTCGATATTGTTAAACATGCACCAATAGCAAACGCTCCAGATAACACAAAAGAGGCAGAGGCATAGTTACTTTGCCTTCTATTATAAATGTTTGCTTCTGAAAGTTTTCTGTTTTTGTTCTTTAAGTCTTGATTTTGAGCTTGAAGTTCTGATCTCTCTTGCCTTAAATCCCTTTTTAACTGTGAAATTTTGTCAGTGTCTCTTGTTCTTTCATCTACGGTCCTATTCAACTCTTGCTCTTTTTCTCTAAGTAGAATTTTTGTGCTTTCAAGCTCATCTCTAAGGTTTTCAAGTCGCTGCAATTCTTGAGCAATAAACTCATCGTTTATTTCTGATTGAACATTATGTGTATTTGCTACAGGTTGCTCTGCACTTGCAGGAAATTTCTCATTGAGATAATTTTTAATAGATTCACTTGGATTATTAACATTCCTCAACACAGCGGTGACAATTGCAAGATTTATGAAGCAATTATCTTCTACTAATTTTTTTACATAATACGAATCTTTTGTATTAATAGTATCAGTTAATCGCTCTTTCATAGCTTGTTCAATGATTTGCTTCAATCTTGAATTTTGCTCTATAGCTGATATTGGCTTTATTTGACTAAAATCTAGCTCCTTATGTTTTAAAAGTTTTCTCAATACTTCTTCGTTACTTTCTGTTATTCCTTGTAAACATGATTTGATAATCAGGCTAAGTGGTGTTTCTATTTCTCCATTTGAATTTCTTTTCCAACAATTAGGGTTGAGTTCTTGATTTAATAGTTCTTTTGCTCGGTCAATATTTCTGTTAGAAAGAGCATTCAATAATTGTTTTCCTGTTTCTGCTTTTTGTATTTCTATGATCAAATGCTCAGCACGATTTTTTTTAGCACATTCCTCAGGATCTTGAAGTCTTTTATTTAGTAGATACATCATTATTCTCGGATGACTTAGTAAGAGTTGTAACACTTTCCTTTGTTGAAAGGACATTGCTAGATGCAAAGCTGTATTGCCATCACCTTTTTTTTGAATATTAACATCTATGCTTCGGTGAAGTAGAAGTAACCTAATCATACTCTGATATTCTTTTTCTTCTTCTGTTTCAGAGCCTGCAGATAAATCATAAATTATAGATATCAAAGGTGTCATGCCTTCTTCATTAAACGCATTAACATCCGCACCTTCTTGCAATGCTTGTTGAAAATGATTCAAAGCTTCTTCAGGTGTTACTCTTTCATCATCAGTGCCTTGAAATTGAATAGCTTTAAATAATTTTTTTGTTGATTGTCCTGAAGTTGTTTGATTTTGAGCTCGTAATCCTGTATCATTAACAACACTTCTTCTAGAACCTACATTACTTCTCGAAAGCATACTAAATTCTCCTCAATCTATAATTTATTGACATAATTATAAAAAAAACAAAGAAAATTGCAAGTAATTTAGTTAAAAATTTTAGAACTAATTATGATTCCAAAAATTTTTCTGCATCAAGTGCAGCCATGCACCCTGTACCTGCTGCAACTACTGCCTGGCGATATACCTTATCTTGAACATCACCAGCAGCAAACACCCCTGCCCTACTGGTTAGAGTTGTTCCAGGTTTCGTAATTATATAACCTTGCTGATCCATTTCAACAAAGCCCTTAAAAATACCTGTATTTGGTGCATGCCCAATTGCAATGAACACTCCATCCACTTTTAATTCCTGAAATTTATTGGTTTTCGTCGATTTAATTGTAATGCCAGTAACTTTTTTAGGATTTTCTTCTCCAAGAATCTGCTCTACGGTATGATTCCATATTACCTTTATCTTATCATTTTTAAAGAGCCTGTCTTGCATTACTTTCTCTGCTCTTAACTTATCACGCCTGTGTATCAGTATAACTTCCTTAGCAAATCGAGTTAAAAATATTGCTTCTTCAACAGCAGTATTTCCACCACCAACCACAGCTACAACTTTATTCCGAAAAAATGCACCATCACAAGTTGCGCATGCCGAAACTCCGTAACCTTGAAATTTCTTTTCACTCTCCAGGCCAAGCCACTTCGCTTGCGCACCAGCTGCGATTATAATTGCATTCGAATAGTAGTCACTAGTATCACCACAAGATCTAAATCTATACTCATTAGAATCCTCAAGTTGTTCAACGCTTTTTATTTCGTCATCTATTATCCTTGCCCCCACCTTCTCTGCATGCAACCTCTTTTGTTCCATGAGTTCTGGACCTTGTATAGAAATAAAACCTGGATAGTTTTCAACATCCGTAGTAATTGTAAGCTGACCACCAGGTTGCATTCCTGTTACTACAATTGGCTCTAAATTTGCACGTGCTGCATATATAGCAGCAGCATAACCCGCTACTCCAGATCCAATAATAAGAACTTTTGTACTCAATTTATAATTCTGCACTGTGTGAGTTTAGATAATCAGCCACTCCTTCATCGCTTGCCTGCATTGCTGGCTTACCTTTTTTCCACCCTGCTGGACATACTTCACCATGCTCTTCATTATGTTTTATTGCATCAATAATTCTAATAAACTCATCGATATTACGTCCCAAAGGAAAATCATTTATCGATTGATGACGTACAACAAACTTATCATCAATAACAAAAGTTGCTCTTAGTGCAATTGAGTCATCATATAAGACCCCATAGTCTCTTGATATAGACTTTTTGATATCAGACACTAAATTGTAGCTAACCTCTCCAATACCACCATCATTAACTGGAGTGTTTCGCCATTTATAGTGTGAAAATTTTGAATCTATACTTATTCCTATCACTTCAACATTACGTTTTGAAAAATCTTCTATTTTGTTGCTAAATGATATCAACTCAGTTGGACAGACAAAAGTAAAATCAAGTGGATAGAAAAAAAGGACAGCATACTTATCCTTTATATGTTTACTTAAACAGAAATCATCAACTATTTTTCCACTAGCAAGAACAGCCGAAGCAGTAAAATCGATAGCGGATTTTGTTACAAGATTCATAACTAACCTATTCATTCTTAATATTTATAATTTTATACCTTGATACATTTACATGCAAGTTTTCTTTAGCCCCAATCTTATAAAAACTTCCTCTTATGGCTGTGAAAATGTTATGATAAGAGCTAATTTTCATGAGTAGGGAAATACCCAAATATTACTATCTTTCACCTTTTCTCCCTTCAAATTTTTTAACCATTTCTTTTACACTTACATTCGTGGAAGGTAAATTTTTGCTGGCAAGATGGTTGATCGAAGATTTTTTATTCCCTACTGGAAATGAACGAGATTGTTTTCTCTTCACACTGATATCCGTTTGTGTTACTGAAGCAGTTTTGTTTTCAGCAGGCAACACGTTCTTTACTTGATTTCGCTCAAATCTTTCTTTTAATGCCTTTACTTTACTACTCTCGCGAGTCACTTCTTTTTTCATAGCAACTACTAGTACTTTTGGTCCATCAGCTTTTTTTGCTGATTCTTTACCATCTTGATTTTCAGATTTTAGTGGTAGTGTAGGGTTACTCTCAGCTGATTTTTCCACTACTATTTTTTGCTCTGTGCTTACTTTTTCGCCTAAATCTTTAGGCTTTGGTGGTACTGCAGGTTTATCTTTTTTCGGTTCTTGTCTAATTTTTTGATTGATAGTAAACATTTTCTCTGGTACTGGTGGTACTCTTGGTGGTTTTGGTGGTGCAAGAGATTGAAGTTGTTGTTTCTTCCTATTTTCTCTTTTTGCTTCTATATGTTCTTTAGGAATTGTTGCATAAATCGGCTCCTCTTTAATTGATTGTAGATTACGCAAATCTTTTGTTAAAGATTTGCTCTTTTCCTCTTGATAATTTGATATTTCTTCATACTCAGGATCTTCGTTTAATGAACCTCCATAACCTGAATCTTCTCGCTCATATAAGAGATTTTTCTTTTGCTGTCTATTTTCTAAATTTACTCCATATGACCTATATTTATCTTGACTTCTTTCTATTCGCTCTAAATCTGAAATTTTTTGAATAACATCTGTATATTCGATTACTGTTCTAGCAGTTGAAGGAGGCAATTTATCTTTTATAAAATTACTTATATTCCTAATCGAAACATCTCTTCCTAATATTCTATTGAATATCCTAAGAATTAATGGCTTTTTATTTGCCTTCTTTACACAATTATTCAAGTCATCACGTATAACAAGTTTAGCTACATCTTCTGCCTTATCTGTAAAACCCTCTAAAGCATGAGATAAATCTGTTACTGTTTTACCATATTGTTTCTCTGAATTTCCTAGCTTTATAGCTTTGATCAGAGAATCGAGATTTTTTTTATAATCCTCACTTTTAAATGGATCATTCATACTAATTGTAATATTTTATTGAAATATAGATCTAAAATATTAAGATCTAGTGAATATTACTTTTTTAGTTCATATATAGCTATAGTTATACAGCGATAATGCGTAGCAGAATAACGATTTCGTCATTCTAGTATCTGCTGTTACCCCTTATCTAGGTGTGTAAAAGTGAAATCTAGTTTCGCTATATTAAAGTGTAATGAAAGTGTAATAGTTTAGACTTGATCTGACAGGCATGAATTAACTGACAGAAGAATCGACGAAGTCAAAACCGATATCAGAATCTATTTTAATGTTATCAATATTTTTTTGGTAAGCAATATGCATACTATCAAAAAAGGTCTGCATAGCAGTACTTACCGGAATGAGGTCTAGTTCTGTTGTAAGAATGCAGCCAATCTAACTGAAGCTCCTCCAAAGTACTATAAATCTTTTTCCTGAAGATAATATTGTAACATTCATCTTGCATAGTTCTATGAAACCTTTCACATATACCATTAGTCTGTGGAGAATAAGCTTTGGTTCTAGAATGATCAATATTTTCTACTCCCAAATATAACTGGTACGCATGATTCCCTGGTTTGCCACAATACTCTGTACCCCTATCAGTTAAAATGCGTAGCAATGGAACTTTCTGTTCATCAAAAAATGGTATATTGAGAAGATCTGCAGCTGTGATAGCAGTTTTCTCCGTATAAAGCTTAGCGAAAGCCACTCTAGAGTAGGTGTCAATAAAAGTTTGTTGATACAATACCTTTGATATTGCCTACATAATAGGTATCTTGACTACCTAAGTATCCAGGGTGTTGTGTCTCAATTTCGCCATTGGCTTCTTTTTGTTCCTTAGTTTTTTCTAAAGCAGCAACTTGCTCCTCTGTTAAAATTATACCGTCTTGGACCACCTTTGCTTCCAGGGCTTTCAATCTCTTTTTAAAATTTTCGAGTTTGCCATATTGACCTTATGCCGCTAGCAGATATTAGAATTCCTTTTTTCTTTAATTCATTAGCTGCTCTTTCTTGTCCATATGCTGGAAACTCTACTAACTACTGCTTCTTCTGTATCCTTTGGTACTCTATTGGCAAGTAATGGTTTGCTTTTGTTTATCTCGTATAATGCTTTTTCCCCTCCTGTTTCATACAGCTCTTTGAAGCGGTAAAATGTATCCCTTCATTACTCTACACGCCTGTGATACATTTCCTAATTGCTTTGCAAGTTCTAGCAACCCCAACTTTGGTTTTAGTATTTTTTCTTGTGTTTTACTCATATCTGACACTCCTTTAAAATTTATTTATATTTTTATCTTACTTTGTTAATCTGTCAGATCAAGTCTAAACTATTACACAATAATCCCAGCTTTAATGATCTTCTTTTCTATGGTTTATAGATGCAACAGAACTGTATTTTCTCCTAGCTTTCTAAACTAAAAATAACAACGCAGTCTAAAGTTGTATTATATAGGTGTTTTAAGTATTATATACTTTTCTCAAATATTTGTTTCTTCATGCTATTTTCTCTTGAGAGCTGTATTTTATTCACCCAATAATTACCGCTATTTTGAGAATCTTCCTTCACAATTTTTTCAGCATTTTCAGAAAATTGACATAGCTTCTTATGCTTTTCAAAATACCCCTGCTTAATAGCGTCATAAACTGAGTATCCACCAAGTAAACAATCTTCTCCTATTTCTTTCTTATTCTTTAATTGATCAAAGTTCTTTCTGTCCTTGTCACTTATCTCCACTCTTATATTGTTGCTATTTTTCTCACTAGGACTTAATTGAATATTGACTTCTCCTACTTCAGTGGTAAAAGTCATCTTGATACTGCTTTCTAAGATGTCTGTATAGTTCCTTTTTCCCTCTACACTCTTGACTGTTACTATACTTTTTCCAATCTGTAACACATAAAATTTTAATTCTGGATTACTTGTAATTTTTGCAGAGTTAACAACACTATCGTGTGAATACTCTATAAAAAAATATTTATTATCTCTGCATATTCTTAATACAGATTTGATCTGATTGCTTTTGTTTACAACACTTCCATATGCTAAAATTTTTAGCTCATCTTTAACTTTTTGGCATTGTATATAAATATGATCATCAAATTGGAAACCTTCATTATTCATAAATGCTTCAGTTGCATACTGCATTTCATCATGATAAAAGAGATCTCGTCTTACCTTTCCACCTTTTAATAATAAACTCTCAGCAATTTTTTGTATTGTATCTAAACTGCCAATTGATAATCCATCTGCATCGCTATAGCTATACCCACCCTTAGATGTTGTGGTACTGGATCTTACACGCACAATATTATCAAGAATATCTGTTATTTCTTCAAATATAAGATTTGTCACAGTCTCGCCACAGTTACTATAACATAAGTTTAGCCTTATACCTTTTCTAAGTATTTATCTGTTATACATTGAATACGATTTAAAGCACTCTCTGTTTGACTATATTTCTCTTTAACGTTTTTTACTTTCTCATAAAACTCATCCATCAGCTTTCTATCATCATTACTTTCAATTAACAACATGTCTAAATTTGCTAAAATTGAATTATGCACAGTTCTCTCATCGCCATCTGCTGAAATTTGATCATGTACAGTTTCATCATCATCATCTTCTTCATAGTCAAAAAAATCATCATTTTCGATAAGAGAGTCATTATCCGAAGATGTTAGATCCATTAAACCCCAATCACCTACATCATCATTTCCATCTGGAAGATATTCAGAAAAACCACCCTTTTTGACAAGGGAATTATCATCTGAAGATGTCAGATCCATTAAACCCCAATCACCTACATCATCATTTCCATCTGGAAGATATTCAGAAAAACCACCCTTTTTGACAAGGGAATTATCATCTGAAGATGTCAGATCCATTAAACCCCAATCACCTACATCATCATTTCCATCTGGAAGATATGAAGAGCTCCATGAATCTTCATTATTTCGCTCTTGAGAAAAAGAGCCCTGAAATTTACCTGTAAACATTACATTCTTTATTAAAACATTTTCACAACAGTGTAACTCTCTAGATGATGGACTTATTTTTGTATCAGAAACTTATTTAGGATTAAAGATACCTTTGACTTTCCACCATTACAAAAAGACATTATATGTTATGTAAAATAAAAAACCTAATGCAAGTATAATTTTACTCATTTTAGTGTTTTTTTATATTTTCTCTTCTTGAAAAGATACTGACCTTCCAGAAAAAGTGGAGAAAAAGTTGGGACGTTTTTAGTAAAAAATGTTTTTATAAAGGGGTGTAATATGACAAATGGAAGAGAGTATACAGCAGAATTCAAAGAAGAAGCTGTAAAACTTTTCAGAGAAACATTTTAAAACATGCATCTCATTTAGCATCAAGTAAAATTTACTTATTTACTTTTCCTAAAATCGCAAAAAGGTACGTATCCTTGCGAGAACGGCTTAAATAAAAGCAGCGTTGTGCAAATAAAAGTGTAAAATTTGTAACAAAGCTAAGCCGATCAGTTCATATCTAAATTTGACTAAAGTAGTCTATTATGGCTAGTTATAAGGTATAACAAAGTGATTATAAATAAAAGTTCATATGGATCACGTGGCAGACCAACGCACCCCAAAACAAAAAGTTCTCACGGTTATTATTTTTAATTAAACAAAAGCGACCATGTTATTAATTTAATGACAAAAAATATCGAAATAATGTTATTAGTTATAAAAAGATAACTTTACTTTGTTGATTTTTTCAACTATCATGTGAATAGTGTAGTATAGTGAGTCAATATGTTAGCAGGGAATAAAGAGTCCGGTAAATCACCTAATAGTAAGAGCACTCTAGAAAAGTCAGATTTTGTTACTAGAGAACCTATTTCCATTTTCAGTGGGATAAAAAATGCAAAGAATGAAGAGGAAAAAAAGAAGCTTAATCAACTTTTAGAGACACTAAGGAAGAAATTGCCTGAGGGCTTTAAGATAGGAGCTGCTATAGGTGAAGGGGATTGTTTCTTTGATTCCATAGCTCAAGGATTGAACGAGCTAAAAGATAAAGGTCTGATTGCAGGTAGTAAAGGATTTAGTGTAAAGTCTTTGCGGGAAAATTGTAAGCAATATGCACAACAAGTTAATCAATCAAAAAAAGGTTCATGGTTGGGTAGTGCTTTAAAAGGAGAAGGTGAAAAACTTTGTGAATATATTCCGCGTATTGAATTTACTGCAGAAGACATTGAAAATACAAGCTCTGATTCAGAAATAAAAATTCTAAAGTTGGAAAACGCTATATGGGGAAGACCTGAAGTTGAAGGAAAAATGATATGCGAAAAGTATGGCGTGAAAGTTAGGACTATAGAATTGAGAGATAAAGAGATAGATGGATTACATGTTACTAAAGGTAAGGTAGGTACAGGTAATAATATTATTTACATAGTGAATTACAGGAACCATTTTGTACCACTTCTTAGTAATATTGAAAAAGATATAAAGAGAAGCATAAAAGTTTCTAGAGAGGAAGCTTACGGTAATGTGGTAGGTTCAAATTCAAACAATATTTCTCAATCTTACATTTCTACACCATTACAAGATATTGAAAACTCCTCGCATAAACAAGGTAGTCATTCAAGGGGTCCAGGTAAGAAAAATCATAAAACAAGTAGAAAACGTGGGCGTTCTGTTATGGATAAAGATAATAAAGCACCAAAAAGGGCGCGCATGGATGTAAATGTTGCTAATAATGAAGATTTAGAATCTCCTAGTGATTTACAAGATGAACCTAGACAGAATGAATTAGATAATACTTGTCAAACTAAGCAATACATTCCTCATCATTTGATAGGGCTTATGTATCGATTAGACTTGTCAGTGCTTTGCTCACTTAGAAAGTCTACGTATGAACATAAATATCCTTCATTGTCATTAGCGTTTGAAGATTCTGAAATTGATATGTTTAGTAATATTGTTCTTCGTTACGAAAAGAAGTCTATTCATATACGAATTGAAAATGTAGACGAATATTATATAGATAATGATATTAGCTATGCTAAATTATTTACTAAAGAAAGACGAAGTTCTTCTATTAATAGTTACTTTGGTAGTTTTGTTAAACATCTAATCTCTAAATCAGATAGTTTATCAAATAATGTAGAATATCTTATTGTCTATACTAATTCAGGCTTGGATCTTACAGAAAAAAAGGAATTAAAAAAAGGACAGTTGAGAAATTTTTATCCTTTTAAATTTGATAGCATAAATACAGAGGAATGTGACATTTTAAAAGACTTTTTGTTTACAAATGATAATACGCAAGGGAGTGGTTTTTATCAGTTTTTGCAGGATGATGCAACAAGAGAAGAACTTTTAGGACAATTAGAATTTTCTCCTGCTATGCGAAAAGCAATAAAAGGGAGAAAACTTTCTCAAGAGTTTGAAAAAGAAACAAAAAAAGCATTTTTAGATAAATTAGTACTTGCAGTTAATCAGCCTAATAGAGAAGAACTGAACAACATCGTTAAAAACGAAATAAAAAAAAATAGTAAAGTTCAAGACGATTATATAGCATTACAAGAAAGAATATTGTGTGATTTAACAGCTCCAGAAAAGGATAAAAAACTTAAGAATTATATATCTGGAGTTATATATGAATTCAATTTATTAATACTCTTCTTGCATGAAATGTTCTTGAATAAAAACATGCTTTCCATAAGTTTTGAGGAAAAAAGCCGTGATACATCTAATAATATTACTATTAATTATAAAGATAGAGTTACTTATGTAAAAGCTCATAATGCAGATAGTAATATTGGTTATGATCAGTTATTTCCCTCCAAAAGACAGGAAAGAAAGAATACGTTTTCTATTAATAAATATTTTACTCTTTTCATTGAAAAATTAGAAAATGATAAGGATATAAAATATTTTATTATCTATACTGATGCAGATCTAGACCTTACAGAAGAAAAAAAATTAAAAAAAGGGCAATCTAAAGATTCTTATCCTTTAAAATTTGATAGTATAGATATTCGAGAAAAAAGATATAAAATTTTAAGAAATTGTTCGTGTATAAATGGGAATGGTTTTTATCAATTTGTGCAAGAAGGAACAACAAGAGAGAAACTTTTAAGTCTATTAAAGCTTCCACCTTCTTTGCAGAAAGAAGAAGAGAAAGGAAGACTCTCTGATGAGAATGAAATAGAAATAAAAGAGAAATTTTTAGATAAACTAATACTTGCAGTTAACCAACCTAATAGGGAAAATTTGAATAGTGTTATTAGAAATGAGATAGGTAAGTCTGATATTCCATATAATTACGAGAAATTACATGAAGTAGCGTTACGTTGGTCAGAATCTCATGAATTTGGCCCTATTACGAAAGGAATAATGGAAAAGCTTTTGGAAGATATAAAAAATAATAGATCTAGTTATCAGAAAATTCAAAATAAAAACATTGATGAAGAAATTAAATTTGCTAAAAGTGTGGTTGGTAAAAAAGGAACACCTGCATTTAATCAGTTCTTAAGTTTTTTAATTAAAGGAGAAGGAAAAAAATATCTGAAAGTCATGAAAAAAGAAGGAATAAGCTTAACTAATGTGTCCAGTATCTTAGGCGGAGCGAGAGGTAAAGCTCCTACAGCATTTAAAGGCTTATATCGTCTATGGTTTGATAAAGAGGGAAACAAAACTCAATATTTAAAAACCCTAGAAAAAGAGGGAATAAATCTAGCTAATATATCTAGTATTTTGAATAGAGCAAGAGGTAAAGCCCCCACAGCGTTTAAAGACTTATATGATCTGTGGTTTGATGAAGAAGGAAATAAAACTCAATATTTAAAAACTCTAGAAAGAAAAGGAGTAAATTTGGCTAGCACGTCTAGTATTTTAAGTGGAGCAAGAGCTAAAGCTTCTACGGCATTTAAAGACTTACATGATCTATGGTTTGATAAAGATGGGAATGAAACTCAATATTTAAAAACTCTAGGAGAAGAAAAAATAAATTTAACTAATATGTCCAGTATTTTAAGTGGGGCTGGGGCTAATGCTGCAACAGCATTTAAAGGCTTGTATGATCTGTGGTTTGATGAAGATGGGAATAAAACTCAATATTTAAAAACTCTAGGAGAAGAAAAAATAAATTTAACTAATATGTCCAGTATTTTAAGTGGGGCTGGGGCTAATGCTGCAACAGCATTTAAAGGCTTATATGATCTGTGGTTTGATGAAGGTGGAAATAAAACTCAATATCTAAAAACTCTAGAAGAGGAAGGAATAGATCTAACTAATATGTCCAGTATTTTGCATGGAGTAGGAGCTAATGCTACAAAAGCATTTAAAGGCTTATATGATCTGTGGTTTGATGAAGGTGGAAATAAAACTCAATATCTAAAAACTCTAGAAGAGGAAGGAATAGATCTAACTAATATGTCCAGTATTTTGCATGGAGTAGGAGCTAATGCTACAAAAGCATTTAAAGGCTTATATGATCTGTGGTTTGATGAAGATGGGAATAAAACTCAATATCTGAAAACTCTAGAAGAAGAAGGAATAAGTCTAACTAATATGTCCAATATCTTGCATGGAGTAGGAACTAATGCTGCAACAGCTTTTAAAAACTTATATAATCTATGGTTTGACGTGAAAGGAAATAAAACTCAACATCTGAAAATTCTGGAAGAAAAAGGAATAGATCTAACTAATATGTCCAGTATTTTAGGTGGATCAGGAACTAATATTGCAACAGCTTTCAAAGACTTATATGACCTTTGGCTTGATGAAGAAGGAAATAAAACTCAATGTTTAAAAACTCTAGACAAAGAAGGAGTAAGTCTAACTAATATGTCCAGTATTTTAGGCGGAGCAGGAGCTAATGCTGCAACAGCTTTTAAAAATCTATATTACCTATGGTTTGGTGAAGAAGGAAATAAAACTCAATATTTAAAAACCCTAGAAAAAGAGGGAATAAATCTAGCTAATATATCCAGTATTTTGCATGGAGTAGGGACTAATGCTGTAACAGCTTTCAAAGACTTATATGGTCTGTGGTTTGATGAAGAAGGAAATAAAACTCAATACTTAAAAACTCTAGAAGAAAAAGGGATAAACCTAACTAATATGTCTAGTATTTTGAATGGAGCAGGAGTTAATGCTGCAGCAGCTTTCAAAAGCTTGTATGATCTGTGGTTTGATGAAGAAGGAAATAAAACTCAATATTTAAAAATTTTAGAAAAAGACGGAATGAGTCTAACTAATATATCCAGTATTTTGCATGGAGCAGGAGCTAATGTTTCTAAAGCTTTTAAAGAACTATTTGATACTTTTTTTGATGAGCAAGGAAATAGAAAACAGCATTTAAAGCACTTTTTTATTGAGGAAAAAGGTGGAGAAAAAAGCTTTAAGCCAAGTAACTTATCCAGTATTTTAAGTAAAGCAGGAACTAGAGCTAGATATGCTTTTGAAAAATTGCATAATGTCTGTTTTAATGATGAAGGAAAAAGAACAAAACTTTTAGATGATTTCTATAAAGCAGGCTTTAGGCCAAGTAACTTATCCTCTGCATTATGTGGAACAGGAGCTCGTGCTTCTTCTATCTTAAAAAGATTGCATATTGTTTGCTTTAATGAGAAAAGAGAAATAACAAAACTTTTAGATGATTTCTGTAAGGTAGGTTTTAGGCCGGGTAATTTATGTAGTATGTTGAGTGGAGCAAAGAATAATCTAGAAAAGAGTCTGAAGAGGTTTCATGATTTTTGTTTTATAGGAGACACAAAAAGATACTTAAATCGTTTCTTAAGCGAGGAAGAAAGTTTTACGCTGAGTAACTTATCTAAGATATTGCATGGAGCAGGAGCTAATATTTGCCCTGCTTTAAAAAATTTTCATGATGTTTGTTTTGATGAGAAAGGAAACGAAACACAGCTTTTAGGTGACTTTCGTAAGGCAGGTTTTACGCCAAGTGATTTATCTAATATATTATCCATGTCGGGAAATAATGCCACTTTTATTTTAAGAAACTTTCATAAAGTTTGTTTTAATGAAGAAAATTATTTAAATCACTTCTTGGCCGAGAAAAAGCTTTTTACGCCGAAAGATTTATCTAGAATACTACATGGAGTAGGAATTGATGTTTGTTCTATTTTTGAAAGATTGCATGACCTTTGTTTTGATAAAGAGGGAAACAAAACAAAATATTTAAACAATCTCATCAAAAATGGTCGTTATAAGATATCTGATATATTACATGAACAAGTTAAAAAAGCTTCTCCTATTTTTTTAGATAAACAGAATATTAGTAAAGGAGACAAAGTAACTAATGCATCGAGTAATTCATCCGGTAAAACGGAGCAAGAACAAAACTTGGGTAGTTTACAACAAGGTGATTCTAAAATTAAGAGAAAAACCCGGAAGAGTACCGTAAACTGGAGCAAAAACGGGCAAGAAACTGATGACGTAATAGATGATAACCCTGAAACTTATTTAAGTGATACAACAATAGATAATCAATTAATAAGATCACCAAGTTTTTAAGCTATTTCTTTCTTGAGTTGTAAAATTTCAGCTTTAGAAAGTCCAGTAGATTGGGCTATCAAGTCAACAGATAAGCCGGCTTTAAGTAAGTTTCTAACTACAGCTATTTTAGCCTGTTTTTTGCCCTCTTCCCTACCTTCCTGCTTACCTTCAGCTCTGCCTTTTTCATGACCGATTTGGATACCTTCTAGTATAATGCACCCCATAAACTAGACCAAAAAAAAATGGTTGATCCGAGTAGGAAGGTAAAGGGGTAAAAGTATGGCAACAAAAAAATATGAACCAGAGTTAAAAGCAAAGATAGCTTTGGAAGCAATAAAAAATCAAAAAAGCACAGCTGAGATATGTAGTGAATATAAAATACCATCAACAAATCTATATGATTGGCGTGATAGAGTATTGGCAAGGTTAAAAGACCTATTTGTTGAAGAAAGTGAAAGTGCGAGAAAACAAAGAATCTTAGCGCAAGAAATAGAAAGTTTACATAAAGTAATAGGAGAATTGACAGTGGAAAATAGCTATTTGAAAAAAAAATTACTGAAATAAGCAAAAAAGATAGAGTAAGGTTTATAGAAAAAGATTCTGATCTGTCAATTAGGAAACAGGCTGATTTATTGGGGATTTGCAGATCTAGCCTATATTATAGGCCTATAATTAATAACGAAAGTGAAGTAGCAAATTTGATTCAAGAAGTATATTTGGCTTCTGATTGCCGTTATGGATATCGTAAAATTACTGCTGAAATCATAGCGAGTGGAGTAGTAGTCAATCACAAAAAAATCTTAAGAATTATGAAAAAAATGAAGATTAGTGGGCTGTATTGTAGAAAAAGATGTAATACAAGTATTAAAGAAAAAAAGCATAAAATATATCCTTATTTACTCAAAGATTTGATTATTTGTAGAGTTAATCAGGTATGGGCTACTGATATAACATATATTATGGTAGAAGGTAAGTTTATCTATTTTGTGGCAATAATGGACTTGTATAGTCGCTATATTATTGCTCATTCATTATCACCATATCTCGATGCTGGATTTTGCCTTTATACTCTCAAAGAAGCTCTAAAACAAGGTAAACCTGAGATTTTTAATAGTGATCAGGGGGTGCAGTTTACTAGCTACAACTTTATTATGGAATTAGAGCGTGCTAATATTAAAATCAGTATGGACCATAAAGGACGTTGCTTCGACAATATATTTGTTGAGCGCTTATGGAGAACTTTAAAGCAAGAAGCTATATATTATTATAGACCAAATAGTATCAGAGATTTAAATCTTATAATAAATGATTTTGTTGCTTGGTATAACTATAGAAGGCGACATCAGACTCTACATTATAAAGTTCCTGCTGATCTTTATTATCATAAACAGTAAATGAATATATTGATAAATACTTTAAATGTGTGTCGACGTATTTATCAACATATTCATTTTAAAAATCGGATCACTTTGAAAAAAATGGTCTAGACAAATGGGTGCATTATACTCCCGAGCTTAATAGACAAATGGTAGGCAAAAAGCTTGTTACACCACCTCCAACGTTTCCATTACCCTTTTTCCTTAAGTCATAACTATATGCTACTGGCATCCTTACCTTCCACTACTATCAATCCATATCTTACTCTTTTTGGACTATTATGAGAAGGGCTATAGTTCCTTCTTTCTTTATCATTTATTTTGATAGTTCCAATCCTATGTTTATCACTATAACCAACACTGCCTGGCTCTAAATTAAAAAGCATCTTCGCTCCTCTTGTTTTTACATTTTAGTATAATGCAGATAATTTGTATTATCATAATCCTGGACCATATCCCCTTGCATTTACTTTGAGTAGTTGATTTTTATTAACCCCCTCTAGAAAGCTAGATGGATTTTCTATTGTATAATCTGACTGTTTAATAGCCTTATCTAACTCTTCAAATACGCTGCTATTTCTTTTAAAATACCCATATTCTATAGCTGTTAAAACACTTTTCCCCCCTAATAGACAATTTAGCCCTAAACTTGATTTATTCTCTAATTTGTTAAATCTTACTTCATCGACAAGCCTCACCTCTATTTTATTACTATCTTTCTCATTAGGACATAGATGAATACTGATCTCTCCTACTTCAGTGGTAAAAGACATTTCAATGATATCTCCTGAGATGTCTGTATAATTTCTCCTTCCTTCTATGTTTTCAACTCTAATTATACTTTTTCCAACTTGAACTATACCAATATTTAGATTTAAATCTTTAGCTTTTTGATTATTGAATATCTTTGCAACTTCAATAGTACTATTTTGTGGGTAATCTATACAAAAATATCCATTATCTATTTCTAGTTCAAAGTCATGTTTATCAATTTGCTCACTTTTACTTATAATACTTTCAAGTGCTAACTCCTTCAGCTTTGAAAGGTTTGCTTTTCGCTGACCTAAGGTATCTTTATCTGAACAAATTACGTTTACTACATCTCCATGCTCTTCATCGCTAAATCTGTTTAAAGATGCACCTTCTGATATTATCTGAAATATTTTTTTCTTGTGTAAAAACTCATAAATTCGAGTAGTGTCAGCAGATAAATATAGCTTTGGGAATGTGTCAGCTATACGATCTATCAAGGACATATCAGATTTATATGGAAAAGTGAACATTATTCCTTGTTTCAGTGCTTCGTTTATAACTTTATCAAGTTCTTTTTCGCACTCCTCATAATCTTCTTCGCTACCAGAGTAACCTAAAATGTCCAGATAATCATGGATCTTATTTATTTTTTGCCAAATACTTTCATACTTTTCTTCTTCTCTTGTATTCGGTTTTACTTTCGCTAAAGAAAAAGAATCTTTTTGACGAATTAAAACAAAAGTATCTTTTTCTTTATGAATTATGGCTTCATCATAGAATAGTTGACTGTAACGCCTACCAAAACTTTCATCATAATCAGGGCAAGGGCTAACATTGTTGTCATCGTCACTTTCACTATCCGTTTCGTTCCATACTTCAATTGGGAAATCATTATTTTCAAGGTTTTCATCTTCACTTGTTCGACAATTTTCTGTTTTTCCATATAGCCAGGTTGATTTCTGGTCATCGCTACTTTCATCGTCAGCTTCATTCCATACTCCAATCTCGAAATCAGTATTTTCAAGGTTTTTATCTTCACTTGTTCGATAATTTTCTGCTTCTCTATCTGGTAAGGTTGATTCTTGGTCATTATTATCAATAATATGTTTAATTTTCACTTCAGGTACAAACTGAAGCTTTGCTATTTCTTCTCTTACGTTTTCTTTGTTTATTTCATCTGCAAGAGACACTTCATTACTAATATAGAAATTTTTCTGTTTTAAACTTTCGTTTTCCTTCTGCAGTCTATTGAATTCTGCAAATAGTTCTTTATACTCTGATAAATAAATACAAAATTGATCTCTTACATCATTAAGCTCCTTCTCTTTTTCTAATATCTGATTTTCATAATCACCTTTCAAATCCTCTATACTGTTTATCAGCACTGTACTTTCTTTTCTTACTCTATTTAACTCATCTTCAGTCAAAACCAGTTTTTGCTGTAATTCTTCATTTATTTTGTCTGTTAACTGAATTTCATTCTTTGCCTCTTTTAATTGATTATTTAAGTTCTTAATTATATCACTTTTGTTCTGAGTTTCTAATAATAATATTTCTACTTTCTGTTTTAGCTGTTCGATGTCTTGATCATTTTCAGTTAAATTTCTCGTCCTTCTTTGTAATTCAACTTCAAGCCTTTTAATTTTCCCTTCTAGGGTTTGCATTTCTCTGGTAAGTTCACTTACTTCTTCGTAATACTCTTCTACTCTTTTCTTATAGTGTTTTTGTAACTCTACATTTTTTTTAAGATCAAAATTTTCTTGTTGTAGATTTTCTATTTTACTTTTCAAACTATCTATTGCTTGATTTTCTTCATTGCTAATCTCAAATACCTCTTCAGGAAAATCTTCAAATTCACAAGATGAATTGCCTTCAAGGTCGTTACTACCAAATAAATTATATTGTACTACCTGCTTTAAACTAAACATACCTATACCCCCTACTAAAATAAACAAGTAATATATTGTATGCGCTATATATCATAAATACAATCAATTTGAATATAATCTATTTACTAATTCGTATTGTGAATTTTTATAGAGTAGGTTTAGGTGTAAAATATTATAATACCATTAAAGCAGGTGAATAAAGCACAGTCTTTTTGAGAGGATAAATTTAATGAAAAGACCATACTAATTAGTGTTATAAGGAATTGAATTATTGACTCTTCTGAAATTGCAAAAAAGGTCATATATTTGTGAGAACACGTTGCGTAAAAATAAGGTTATAAAAATAGAAGATTTAAATTATTTCCATAAGCTTGAGCAAATTAGTTCGTATATAAATTTGGTGAAAGTAGGCTAAAATAGCTAGTTTCGTGTTGTATTAAAATTACTATAAAGGAAAGTTCGCACGGATCTAGCGGCAGACCAACGCATCCCAAAACAAAAAGCTCTCACGCTGGCTGGTTTTGGGCGCTGGAAATGGCTGCATTGTTTAAGTTTTTAACGTTATATGCTGCTGAATTAATAGCAGTTCATTTTTGACATATAAACTCTCAGTAACCCTCATCTACCAGGAAGATCATCTGCAGAACTGTGTCCTAAGTTGTCCTTTATACGAAGAACATCCTTAACTGATATAAGAGTATTTGGCCCCTGTGCACGATCATTCCATATGGCATACGATAAAACTACTGTGTCTCCATCGGTAATACGCTTATAACCTCTACAATGCATATAATCATCTAGTTGGTTATTTGCCTCCCGCTTTTTACTCTGTAATTCACCAGTACCAGCAAACTTCAACTCTATTCCTATCGGGTGAACACCATCTCTACTATCTGGAGACCGTAATAACACCAGATCTAATCTCTCTCCTCCTCCAAGTTGAAATTCAATAATTACCCTAGCTGGATTATCACAGGCGTAAAATAACCCATGCAGTATGGAATGAAATCCAGCCTCTCTAGCGTTATCCCTATTTACTATCCACCTTAACGGAAATAGCACATTAGAAATTGCTTGAAACATTTGTGCATGACGATTTTGTACTTGCCAACCAGTATTCATCATTATACCTGCAGCGCTGTGTACATTACTGACACCACTTATCTGCGAAAGCTCACCTTGAAAATGTTGATTACCTCTATCTCGTAAGTAGTCAGCAGGTGAGTCGAACGTTTCTATAGCAACAGTCAAACCAAGATCATCCTCAGCTCTTCTCACTGGGTCTAATTCACATAATACCTCACGCACTCTAGCATTTGGCCAACGTGATAGATCTAGGCCTCGTTCTGGAAATTGGTGCGTTGCTAGTACATGACGTACATTAAGTATAATAACTCTTTCCTCTCTCCCTAATAATGCATGTAAAATCATGGTAAAGGCACGATTTCCAACATTTACCTGCGTAACCCCTCCTTGCAGATCTAGCATTTTATCGTCATCGTGGTATCTGAGCAAGTACTTATTTACATATACTTCACTTCCATCTTCCAACTCAATTCTTCTTTTTGCAAAAGTAGCATTCCCAAAGGTAAACCCAGTTGTATAGAGAAATATTCTCCTATCCCTAGCACTGACACCATCCCTATTTCTAATGCCAGGTACAGCAGGTACACCAAACGCTGGGTATAGTAAATAATCTCTAACGTTTTCCTCAATTCCTTCTTCTGCCACAGGCTCAAATAGTCTTTCCACTAAGGACAGTTCTTTCTCTAAAAAATCCTCTATACTAGTCCTAAAACGCCCAAGCTCAAAATTCAGCCCGACACAAACGGCATTCTCTGATGAAGTGTGAATAGATATAGATGAAACGGGACATCTTCTAACGTAATTTTCAGCCTGTACTAATGCTCGATCAACTTGTCTGTCTCTTGCTTGTCCTGCTTTGAGTTCAATAATAATGGGAACAGAATCTCTCAACCGCTGTACACCACGCACAAGAAAAGTAATATCTGTATATCCACCTCCCACAAACAACTCAAGGTAAATGCCAGCTATATGGCGATACCTAAAATTCATTAAAAACCCTGACAGAAAACCATGATAATCTGACTCCTTACCATTAAAATCTAGCACATGATCATATCTATTGTAGATGCCAATTATATACTGCAAAATTCTCCTGGTGTCATCCCTTATACTACCTGCATCATTACTTGCTAGCCCTTCTATAAGGTCTGATAAGTAGTCTTGCTGTCTAGTTCTAACAATCTCCCGAAAGCCATCATTGAAAGGCCTAGTATGAGCAAAGGCTTCTCTTTCATTAAACTGTACACATCTTATTGCCTCTTCTTCTTCATCTTCACCTTGATTATCTGCCCATGCAGATACTTTGTACTCTTCACAAAAAACGCGTTCTGGATATAGTGTATTCTCTACCCATTCCCTCTCTTCCGTGCTAAACCTTGAATGTGGACTATTTATTCTGTCAGAAATGGTATAACATCTTACAATTCTCCTCCTCCTAGCAATATCATTAGTCAAAACAGCAACCTTTAGGTTTCCTTTTCTATTCTGCTCTCCATAATTTTCAAAACGGAAAAAAATTCTTCCATCATCTGCAACATCAGAATCAAATGCAGTAGCAAACATCCCAAAAAAGAATGCAGGAAAAAAGCGATCTTTGCCAACAGAATGCAAAAAAGACGGACACTGATCTAAAAAAGATTCAAATCTTTCAACAAACCCACGGCTATTTCCATTCAATAAACTTCTTATTAGTCCAATATTCTCACCATTGTTGTGCATGAAGAACTCCTACTTACTAAGACCAGAAAAACCACTGATTCCAGCACCCTTTAGCATGGACTGTGGATTACCAGAGCAATCGAGATTACTACTTCCTGGAAGCAAAGATATTTTTTCCAGCTCAGAAAACAACTCTTCTACTGATTCAATATAATCTACACCATCTTTCATGCCAACCCTATCAACCATTTTTAGATTATCAGCCACATCCTTTTTGAAATTCCTAAAATCTTGAGCTGAACAAATTTTTTGAGTGAATTGCAATATCTCTAATATTTGGCTTTTTTTTACAATTGACCTATTCTTATCATCGTCGTTATCGTTTCTCCAATCTATAACTAGATTTGCTAGTACATGTGTTACTGAATTTATGCCCTTAGAAAAATCAACTGCAATTTTTTTATGCTCATCGAAGAGATTACGTTGCCAGAGATCCATCATAACTGCTTTAACTTGAATGCTTGACCCAGGATTTTCAAGTATCATATCTGAAAGCATAGAAAGAAGGCGCGAATAATCCTTATGCGAAAGTATTTTGTCTGCAGGTAATGAAACTTCCTCATAGCACCAGCGTTTCACTATATCTTGAACTGCATCAAGAAAACCCCAACGTATTAACCTATTAAGAAGTGAATATACCCCTTGATCTTTCTCTGATAACTTAAGCAACAGATCGCGTTTTGTTGGATCATCCATTTTATACAGACAAAAATCCAAAACAATAGCACGATCGTAGTTACATTGAATAGTAGACAAAGCAATAACTGCATTAGTGACTTCCTCTTTTCTCTCTTGCTCACTTAAACGATTATAGAAATATTCCGCTCCCTCATTCCATTTAAGATCTACAGCTTCTCGGAAACCATCTACATTGCTGTATTCTTTTAATTTTAATTCTTCAGACTCTCTATCAATCCAAAAACTGGATACAGGATCATAACTTTTCATAGAGTCTAACAGATCACTTCTTATATACTTGTTATTGCCAGCTGCGGGTCTATCATCATTATCTACTGCATCAGGAGAAAACCTGCTCTTGTGAAGATCGAACTTTTCCTGAAAGAGATCCTTAATTTTTTCTTTCACACAATACCTGCATGCCATTTTATATCTAGAAAGAGGATTCTCTATTCCACCCATTTTTTCTTCAACTAGTTTCTGACCTAACATTGCATTGTTCAACTTTGTACCTGACCAACAACTTTCATCTTGGAATACATTGTATAAAAATTGTAACCCGTTATCTTTGAGATACTCTATTTGCCTCATATAGGTTTTCACCCATCTTTCAATAGCTAAACGCCTTCCAGCAGCAATATTACAATCCGAATGTTCAACAACATTTTGTAACTTATTAAGTACCGCAGCATGACGATCTGTCTTCCTTGGCATTTTACCCTCCTATTGAATGTTTTATGTACAAGGAGTATTATACAAACACCAAAATGGACTGCAACATAAAAATTACTAGAACAGAGGATTTAGTAAAAAAACGTTATGGCTAAAACTTCTTTTCTTGAATTTTCTCAATATAATCAACAGAAAGGCCTGTTATTTCAGCAATAACACCTATAGAGACACCCACCTTAAGTGAATTCTTTGCCACCTCAATTTTCTCTTCTTCTCTGCCTTTTTCATGACCGATGAGGATGGCTTTTTTATTTATGAGCTGTGGGTAAGATTTCATATTATCCAACATGGTGCTCCTCTGCCTTTTTCCCACTTAGCAAATCTCATCTTTTCCTTTAGGTAATACTCTCTATAGGCTTATATAGGGCTACTGCATTTATATCGATCCGGCAGGGCTTGTATAAAAGTTTGTGTATCATTTGATTGGAAAATGAGCAAATCCTTATTACTACTACACCAATCTATTACTTCTTCCGATTTATGCTTTTTTTTGTATCGCCAAGCATACTCTTTACATAACTCTTTTCCGTACTCTATCAACCAATAAAAGTTCCCCTTCGACTGCCTAGCCCACAAAGAACAAGGATGATTTTTGTGAGTAAGTTTATATGGAACTGTTATATCTTGGTTTGCAATATTGACGAAAGGATTTAGCACTTTTAATGCTATTGAAAAAACATTACTCAATAGTTGAGCAGTCTCTAATGGCATTTTTACTATATGCTTATCACATAACATTTGTGCTGCAATTGCTGGGTTTTCATCTAATATAAAGATATTCATCTAAAAGCTTAAGTTTTTGACTTCATCAGATGTAAGACCAGTAGTTTGAGTTATAATATCAACAGAAACCCCTGCTTTAAGTAGGTTTTTTGCAACTTCAAACTCTCTTTCTTTTCTGCCTTTTTCATGGCCGATTTGGATGCCTTCTAGTCTACCTTTTTGAGTTATAATGCACCCCATAAACTAGACCAAAAAAAAATGGTTGATCCGAGTAGGAAGGTAAAGGGGTAAAAGTATGGCAACAAAAAAATATGAACCAGAGTTAAAAGCAAAGATAGCTTTGGAAGCAATAAAAAATCAAAAAAGCACAGCTGAGATATGTAGTGAATATAAAATACCATCAACAAATCTATATGATTGGCGTGATAGAGTATTGGCAAGGTTAAAAGACCTATTTGTTGAAGAAAGTGAAAGTGCGAGAAAACAAAGAATCTTAGCGCAAGAAATAGAAAGTTTACATAAAGTAATAGGAGAATTGACAGTGGAAAATAGCTATTTGAAAAAAAAATTACTGAAATAAGCAAAAAAGATAGAGTAAGGTTTATAGAAAAAGATTCTGATCTGTCAATTAGGAAACAGGCTGATTTATTGGGGATTTGCAGATCTAGCCTATATTATAGGCCTATAATTAATAACGAAAGTGAAGTAGCAAATTTGATTCAAGAAGTATATTTGGCTTCTGATTGCCGTTATGGATATCGTAAAATTACTGCTGAAATCATAGCGAGTGGAGTAGTAGTCAATCACAAAAAAATCTTAAGAATTATGAAAAAAATGAAGATTAGTGGGCTGTATTGTAGAAAAAGATGTAATACAAGTATTAAAGAAAAAAAGCATAAAATATATCCTTATTTACTCAAAGATTTGATTATTTGTAGAGTTAATCAGATATGGGCTACTGATATAACATATATTATGGTAGAAGGTAAGTTTATCTATTTTGTGGCAATAATGGACTTGTATAGTCGCTATATTATTGCTCATTCATTATCACCATATCTCGATGCTGGATTTTGCCTTTATACTCTCAAAGAAGCTCTAAAACAAGGTAAACCTGAGATTTTTAATAGTGATCAGGGGGTGCAGTTTACTAGCTACAACTTTATTATGGAATTAGAGCGTGCTAATATTAAAATCAGTATGGACCATAAAGGACGTTGCTTCGACAATATATTTGTTGAGCGCTTATGGAGAACTTTAAAGCAAGAAGCTATATATTATTATAGACCAAATAGTATCAGAGATTTAAATCTTATAATAAATGATTTTGTTGCTTGGTATAACTATAGAAGGCGACATCAGACTCTACATTATAAAGTTCCTGCTGATCTTTATTATCATAAACAGTAAATGAATATATTGATAAATACTTTAAATGTGTGTCGACGTATTTATCAACATATTCATTTTAAAAATCGGATCACTTTGAAAAAAATGGTCTAGACAAATGGGTGCATTATATATTTGGAGCTAAAATCAATGGCAGAATTGGCAAGGGAGCTAAATAGTCAAGGTTACAGAACAAAATCAGATATCTTTAAAAAAGCGACGGTAAGGAGAATAATAACAAATCCAATATATATGGGAAAAATAAGGCATTATGAGAAAGAGTATGAGGGAAAGCATGAAGCAATAATAAAAGAGGAAAAATGGCAAAAAGCGCAGGAATTGATAAGGAATCAACCATATAGAAAAGCAAAATATGAGGAAGCATTGCTTAGGGGAATAATTAAGTGCAAGAGCTGTAGTGTAAATATGACGCTGACATACTCAAAAAAAGAAAATAAAAGGTACCGATATTACGTATGCAACAATCATTTAAGGGGAAAAGGTTGTGGATCAGAAAACCGAAATGTAATAGCAGGAGAAGTAGAAAAAGAAGTGATGAAGAAAGCTGAACAGCTATATGAAAATTGGAAAGAAAAGACCGAAGAAAAATGGAAAAATTTAAGTTTTGGAAAACAGGAGGAAGTAGTAAGGAACTTAATAAGTGGGGTAATGGTAAGAGACGATGGAATAGAGGTGAGTTCAGAGGATAAGGTGGAGTTTATAGCAATAAAGAAGAAAGTAAGCAAATGTACAGTAATTGAACCAGAAGGAAAAACAAACAATGCGTTACTCAAAGCAGTGGTAAGAGCCCATCTATGGAAACAGCAACTAGAGAAAGGGAAATATAGAAGTGTGAAAGAGCTGAGTGCCAAAATTAATATAGGTACAAGACGTATACAGCAAATTTTAAGGTTAAATTATTTAGCACCAAAAATTAAAGAAGATATAGTAAATGGGAGACAGCCAAGGGGTTTGAAGTTAGTTGATTTAAGAGAAATACCGATGCTGTGGAGTGAGCAACTGGAGAAATTTTATGGATTAGCGGCGTAATTATACCGTTTATAAAAACAACAAAAGGAGAGAAACTATGAAAACACCAAAACTATTGAAAGGTATTGCTGAGAAATAAGAAAGGTAGCCAAATTGCTGCTACTGCAGTTGATATAGAGGAATCAAGGACCTCTGATGTACCAAGAGATCTTGAGGTAAAAGAACAAACTAATGCTGAAAAAGCTACAGGAATCGACACTCAATTATACAAAATATCAATATAAATGATGAAGATTTTAGCATATCAAATGCAATAGTGGTAGAAAATGTATCGAATAAACATCAAATAAACATCAAAAAATTCAATACTCTAAACCCCAGCACACAACTCCAGAAAGTAGTACATGTGGAGCAATCTATAGCCCTTTTTGAATCTGAGAGTGTGCTTGAAAATTGATAAGCGCTAAGTAAACTTTTTAAATAAAATAAATTCTTCTTTAACCATCTAAATAAACTTCCTCCATCATTGCTGTGTAGCAAGTCATATACCGAGCTATGATCCACTTACAGGTAGTGACTTATGTTGGTGAGATTCTATCTTTAACTCGTCCATATTACACCTTGGTGAGCTTGAATAGCATTTTGCCAAGACCTTATTTCTACAAAGTAGGGGTTGAAAATGATTACTTCCCTTATTTACTATATGTAAGACATTATTGTCATCATAATCTATCCTATTATACTCACCTGCACTTCTTGATCCTGAACTATCTATTAGTTGATGCAAGTATGGATCTTGTTGCTCATCAGTAGCATTGAATGGATTACTCTCTGCAACATGTAATTTCACACCATACTTACTACAAAGTACTCTGCCCTCGACATCGGAACGTCCCCACAATTCATTCTTTCCAATGCTATTGATATATTGGTTACACGTAATTCCACGATTTACGAACTCACCTTCAACCTCATCAAAGTCGTTGCCAATTTTACTTATAAACCACTCTGGAGGATTGTCTTGCGCAAATCTCTTACACTCATTCCTTAACTGCTCTACAGTAACTTTGATTCCCTTCTGTTGTTCCAGACTTTGCCTGAATGAATCAAAAAAACAGCTTCCATTATTGATTGCGTGCCCTAAATAGAAGTCATCAGGTATGTTTGATTTTTGCTCTTTATCACCTTGTTTTTCTGCCTTTTCAATAATTTCTTCCTCTAAACCAAAAATCTTACTCCAGTTGTATTTACCTTCTAACCCCAATTTTTTACTTTCCTTTTCTGCTGCTTTAGCTAAGTCTGTTTTAGAAATATCCCCTTTTTCTTCATAGAACCTAGATAAAATTTTAAAGATATCTATCAGGTAAGTTTTTACGTCAAAATTCTTCTCCTTTTTTACAATATTAGACTCAATATTGCGTAAATCTTGTAATAACTTATGCCTTCTAGCAACTTCCTCCATAGAATCCTTTCTTAACTCTTCACGTTCTGTCCATTTGTTGTTAGACTCGCTTATTACTTCAGGATGCATTAATTTTCCAGACCTTTCAAAATATCCCTGTTCAATAGCATCGTAGACCCAGTAGTTACCAAGCTCGCAATCATTGCCTAACTCTTCTTCGCGACCTTTGAATTTTTCTAATATTTCCTCTCTATTACTCACTTCTACTATAATTTTGCTTTTATTCTGTATGTCAGGATACAGCCTAACGTCTACATTTCCCAAACTAGTATAGAAAGTTAATACTACATCGCTGCCTTCTGTAAGATCTGTGTAATTCCTTATGCCATCTTGGGTTATAATTTCCACCTCACTTTTGCCAATTTTTATTACACTCCTTCCATATCCTTTTTCTCCTTGAGGTATTCCTAAATTCCTTGTTCTATCTGTGATTTTTGCAACATCTATTATACTATCCTCTGAGTATTCTAAGTAAGATACACTGTTATCGATTTTTCCATCACACAGTTGACCACTGGTAGCATCCTTTGCAACTCTAAAAAATTCTTCAGCATAATTAATGTACTCTACATGAGCCTTGATTACATTAGCTTTATGATCTTTAAACTCTCGTTCTATTGTATCAATGACTTTTAAACTATCTGAGTTTTTTAACTTTGCTCCTCTCGATATTAATGCACATACTATATCACTGGCAATTCCATAGCTTCCTTCTAGCTGAGCAATTTTTTCTAGTACGTGATCTGCAAAGTAATAATCTTTGTCTTTAGCAAAATTTAATCTCATTCCAGAAGCTATAATCTCATTTACAACTTCCTGTAGTTCAATCATGCTTTTAGCTTTTACTACCTTACTCAAAAACTTATTTAGCTTAGCAAGTTGATTTGTTTGATACATCTCTGATAAGAGACTATCACATTTTTCACAATTATCTTGCTTATTACCTACAAAGTCAGTTGCTCCTGCTTTTAAGAGTAAAGCTTTTACATCAGGAAATTGACAAAACGGCCAAATTGAACTATCACCCTTAACATTTAAAACTATCTTTAAATCTTGGTTATTTTTATGTTTATCTAAAAATTTTTTCAGATCTTCAACACCTGGACCATAAGGATTATCCCAATCTTCATCAGAATCTGTAGCTTTAACCATTTTACGTAGTTGGTCTCTTAACTTTTTTTGGTTGTCAGTTAAAAAACACTCTATAATATTGTTGCTATCAATTGCAATTTGCAGTGGGGTTTTTCCATTGTTATTTTTTATGTTTAAATCAGCTCCTTTGCTTATGAGTAAATCCATAACCTTTCTGCTATAATCATTACAATTAGCAGCATAATAGTGTAAAGGTGTATTACCTTTTTTATCTTGTATATTTGGATCAGTTTTTGCATCTAAGAGATACTTTAGACCTTCATACTCACTGGAATAAATAGCAGTATCATGCAAAAGTGTTTTACCTTTATTATCCTGCATATTTAGATCAGCACCAGCTTTGAGAAGAGGATGAATGGCTTCATCGTGTGCGACAAACACATTCAATACTGTTGTTCCTAGATGCCCTCTTTTTAGATTAAGAACGTACTTCAGGTCTTTATTTTTCTCGTTACTTTCTAAAAACTGCTTAAGATTTGAAAATGAGTCATAATTCCCCATATTAAAATCTTTTATAATACTATTGAGTAATTTTTGATTTAACTTTTTTTGACTCTCTTCCAGTTTTAAGTTAGGTGCATGAATAAGCCACTCATCTATTAAATCCTCTAAGTATTTTTTATCATCTATCAAACTTCTATCAGCCCAAAGTAAACCTCGCTTAATGAATTCATAATAACTATCTACTGGTAATTCAGTTGCTTCTGTTTTTGGGCTACCTATTTCTGAACACTCTTGTCCAGCACTTAGGTCACACTTCAGTTTTTGCTCATCAGTGTGTTTGCTTTGTTCACTGATAGGTTCTGCAATATATTTTACTGACCCTGTACCCATATTACCTGCTAGCTCTAGATATAGAATATATTATATAGAATGTGTAGTATGTGTCAAACTAATTTCAACATAATCTTTTTACTACTCATATTTTTGTTAAGTTTTTATGGTGAGTACTGCTAGGTTAAAAGTTGTTTATTACTGGAAGTTTTAGCCAATTTTACTATAGATCAACAAAATTGAGAACACCAGCTATATTTAATATATAGGAATATGATGCTTTAAAGGAGTACAAAAACTGCTGAAGCTTATACAGTAACCTGCGGAGCCACTTCAGCAGAATAAACAAACATATGCTAGTATTAGTAGAGAATTATTTATAAGTCAACTAACTTTTTAAAAAAATATTTTAGTGAAGATACCATGCTAGCTAGTGTTATAAGGAATTGAATTATTGACTCTTCCTAAGATTGCAAAAAAGGTCGTATATTTGTGAGAACAAGCCGCGTAAAAATAAGGTTATAAAAATAGAAGATTTAAATTATTTCTATAAGCTTGAGCAAATTAGTTCGTATGTAGATATGGATGAAATGGGCTAATGTGGCTAGTTTTAGCGCATAGTAAAATTATTATAAAGAAAAGTTCGTATGTATCGTTTGGTAGACCAATACATTCCAAAAAGAACAATTCTCACCGACTTTGATTTTGAGCGCTGGAAATTGGTTATATTATTTTATTTTTAATAAAGTACGTCACTAAATTAATAGCATTTTACTTTCGAAAGAATTAACAAGCGTATGATAAAAATAAAATATAAAAACAAATTGATCCTGTTAAGAGTCTTTCATCGGAAATTACTTTGGGTTGGAAAAATTTCTAAAATCATGATTGACAAGTTGTAAAGACAGAGTAATATGCCTAGAGTATGATAGAGGCTAGTTCATTATGGTACGTGAGAGGGTTAAGAATCAAAGTATTTTTTCATCATTTGCAAAGAGGGGTAATTATGGACCGTGGAGATATTCCGGAAGTTTTATTTTCATCTATTAAGGAGGATGATCCTTACAAGGCATCTAAGCTCCTCCAAATTGAACGCTGGTGCTATGCACATTGGGGTTTAATCACAAAGATTGGTAAAAAGTGGTACAATTTTCTTGCACAAGTACTATCTGACAAGCAGTCTTGGAAAGAAGTAAGTGGCTTGCACGGAGTTAAGCTTAATAGACAAATGGTAGGTAAAAAGCTTATTGCACCACCAGATTCAGATAATCCCTTTATTAGAGAAAAAAGATATCAGATTGCATGTGAGTGTTGCTTGGAAGATGAAATACGAGCTATATTTGAGGAAAGAAAGGAGGAGTTGTCTGCCCAAGGTAATGACAGTTTGCTTGAATATAGTCACTTAGTTAGGTGTTGTGGAGAAGGTCCTTTAGCTCAGTTTTGGTCACATTTCATTAGTGGGTATCTCGATAAATTGGATTTAAGAGGTCGTCATCCATATGAGTATGGGCTTTACTGCGCTATAGATCGTAGAAAAGTAGAAGCAGTGGAATTCTTTTGGAATAAGATAAAATCATTGCCTGCAGGTGAATTAAGTGCTCAGAAGAAAGATGAGATCTTGATGAAAAATGCAGCTTATACGGCAGGACCTAATTTTCGCGTTTACCCTGATATATTCGAGTTCTTCCTTAATCAGATAAATCCTGATAGATATCGAGAGCTCTTGAAAAGAGATTTAGAGAAGAATGGTTATTATGGTTCTTTAAACGTTATGATTGATATACTCAACTTTGGTAAATTTCAAGAATTATTTGATTGTTTAGAACCAAGTGATGTTAAAGAAGATGATTACCTTCTCTGGGTAAAGTCCATGACAGGAGACTGTCCGGAGTGTTATTTAGATGAAGGTGTAAATGTTTTCACGCACATGTGGAAAAAGAGGGGTTTTGATGATCATTGTGTTTTGATATTGGAAAAAGAAATGATGAATGATTCTTTCTTTCAAGGAAGATTTTTAGTGCCTTTGATTGAGAAGGGTTATATGGAGCCAGTGTGGGCAATGTTAGATAAGGCTAATTCTAGGCAAATCAAGGAGTTTATGGATTCTAAAAAAGATCATATACGTTCTATATTATTAGGGAAGGAAGATAGTAACTCATTAAATAGGTTTTTGGCATATGGTAAGTCTGCTGATGAAGAACTTAATCCCAAAAATATACCTGGCCCAAGTGGTGATCTAACTGAAGTGGAAGTTAGAAAAACACATAGCCAGTCTAAGTAAATAAAAAAAGTTATATATTAACAGGGAGTTTTATGCCGAACGAAGAAAGAACACAAGATTTTGAGTTAATAGAACTATTAATTCGAGAAGCAGGTTCAAATGCAGGAGCTAGCCCAAGTACTTCAACTCAACAAGGAAGTGATTTTGAATCTTTCAAAGCAAGGTTTCAGTCATATATCGATCAAATTCCATCATATTTACATTCAGTAGGTAAAGAAGGATTTTTTCCTCATTTCTTTTTAGGAAGTTTTTCTACTTTGATAGATACAGAAATTGCGAAAAGTCTGAAGATTAAAAAAATGTATTTTAGATTTGATTCAGGTACATTAAAAGTAGCTGTTATTAGTAATGATAAAATACAATCTTATGAAGACGTTAAAAAGCATGTAAAATTAATTTCTATTTCAGAGCATAACTCTGATAATAAAAACTGTAAGTTTACTTCAGGTGATCTGGTAGAGATATTGAAGAAATGTCTTACTCCACCTAAAGGCAAAAGTATACAAGCTGAAGCTCAAGATATAAAAGATGCATTTAAAGGTCCGATAGATTCTGTATTAGAAATGGACTTTAGGTTAATACATATTTCCAGAAATAATATTAACAAAGAGGGTATTAATGTCGAAGTAATAGATACGAGAGTACTTAATTCTGCTGTTAGCAAAGGTTTTCATGAGGTAAGAGGAGGGTTGTGGAGTAATCCAGAAAGTGATATAGCGAAGCTGACTAATCCTGATGTAAAAAAAGTGAAAGAACCTGTTGAAAATATTCTAAAAAAAGTTAGTAAAATTCACTCTGAATATAAGAATTCACTTACCTATGCTCAAGGAACACGAGAAGCAGCGCATCATGGGTTTGTAGCAGGTGTTCTTGTAAATTTTCGCTATAGACATAATCTTAGAGTTTATCTAGAGCAATTTGCAGGAAGGGGTTATGCTGATATTGTTCTGGTACCTCGTGGTAAGGATAGATCATTAAATGCTATCCTATTATTATAGAGATGAAGGCTGCTACTAAAGCAGAGTTAAAAGAAGGTAAAATAGGAGAAAAGAGTAAAACTACACCAGCAGCTGCTTTAAAGCAAGCTGAGGATTACACGAAAGGTTTTCAACCGAATGTAATGAGAATTTTAACTACTGCAAATGACATGCTATGCGTTGGTGTAAACCTTGATCATCCATCTCCTGTTTCGAATATTGTTGCTAAATCACGTGATCAAGAAATTACTCCTCTTTTTGATGAGGTATTGGTATCTATTAATGAGCACAATAATCGTAAAATTGATAAAGGAGAGTTGAAAGAGCGAATTCAAAATAATATAGAGCGTATTTATCATACATTTCCTGGTACAGGAGAAAAGGGAGATAATCATTATTTTAGCAGGTTTTTGCTAGGACAATCATTATTGTTAAATGAAGTTAAGGTTTTAAATAGCAATTTTGAAAAGCATGTTTTTATTTACGGTGAAAATATACCTACCGAAGCTCAACCTGAACCTAAATCTCAACGTCTTAAAGATCAGAAAAGTAAAGGGCAAGGTGCCGGTCAACCATCTCACTTGGATCAAAGCCATGGAGCTGTAACAATGGTATTTATTCCAAGCAATGCTCAAAAATCAGTTTGTGTAATGAATATTATTGAAACAGATGGAAGAGCTAATGTGATGAACAAGGGAATTCCTCTTGATCGACTTCAGCAAGAAATAGGAGAAAGAAAAATAGTTGAACTAAATCTTAATTTTAACATTAAGAAAAAATCAAAATTTAAAGAGTATTTTAGCGTGGAAGTGGGAGAATCCGTTTCCCTAGAGCAGTATAATAGAAGAGAAACTAATAAATTTGAAGGTAATTTTAAAGATATTCCTTATCCTAAGGATTTTAAGAAAACATTTGATGAAGTACTAGTATCTCAGCTTGCTTCTTTACAAGATCAATCTTCATCAATAGGTAAGTACAAGAAGTTATTTGGCAAAGTAGGCGAGGCAATATTACCTCTTAAAGGTTTAATAGAAAAAGAAGCACATACTCAGGCAGTATTGCATGGAGCATTTGACCATTATAGTGATATCAAGCTAGGAGAACCACAACAAGAAGATAGAGCGTTAATATTAACAGAGTTTCAAACAGGTAGGGGAAAACGCATTGATATGCTAGTTCATGGTATTAAGTTTGCAAACCAAGCCAGCAGTGCTAAAGAGTATGATCCGGTAGGATTGGAGGTTAAAGGACCAAGGGAAGGTAAGACAGCTGATGCATTAATAACAGAAGCAAATAATCAAATAACTAAAGAGTATACAAAAGGTGTTACTTATAAAACGCTTACAGATGGCAACAAAGTTGCTTTTATGGGTGTTATTTTTGACAAAGGGGCGAGTAATACAAATTCTCTTATTTTAGTAAGTAAAGATGAATTTACTCCTGTTAAGGTAGTTCATAGCTCCATTTTTAGTTTTAGCCAATGTGCAACAAGAAAAAGACGTGATATAGGTATACCATGCATAGATTCACGTGATGAAGAAAAGGTTACAAAGGAAGAAAAAAAGCAACGTGTTAAAGAGCTATTTGATATTGATAATGCTAAGGATTTAACTAATGAAATTGTAGATATAGGTCGTGAGCAAGTGTTTGATATGATAGGCAATGCTGATAGGACTGATGTAAAAGTAAAAGATAACAATGGTAATGATAAAAAATTGATAATAGGTGATATTATAGAAATGAAGAATGCAGAAAGATATTTTGTAGATGATTATAGTGATGGTATTGAGATCTTAGTAAAAGTAGGCAGAGATAAGGATCGCGTTATAAAAGAAAAAATAAAAGGACAAAATATTGAGTATTATTTAAGCATCGATGGCTATGAAGTAAAATTCGATGATATAATTAAAAATTTTACTACAGATGCAGAAAGAGAGAAAATTCATAATAAATTACATCAACTATCAAATGATAAGCAGTTGTTAGAGAATAAAAAATACATTGAAGATATAGGTGATGTTCAAACTAATCAAGATTACTCTAATATTGTAGAGGAAATTAAACAGAACTTGCTAGCAAAAGGTGTTAGGGAAGATACTTTTGATACGTTTAAAAATCATTTTGATGATCTTGGTGAAAAAGTTTTTGCAGATTATATTAGTAATGTAGAAAGCAGCCTTCAAGAAAAAGGAATTGCATTTGATCGTGATAAATTTGATTCAGCGAAAATAAAAGGAGCAAAAGGTGGAAAGTTTTTTTCCATGATGGCTATATATGACTTGCTTGATAGTATAGGTGATACAGCAACACTTGGACGACATGATAATAATGCTTTAAAGCAAGTATTTGGTATCAATGGTATACTAGATGCTATGGATGATGTTAGGACGAGTGTAAGTATTTCTTCTAATAGTAAAGTAGGAAAATTGATTAGTAAAGTACCACAACCTGTACGTCAAACGTTTGTTAAGATTATCAGTAACCCCATAGTTCAAAGTATTACATTTGCAACTATTGCTTATCAATTTGGGTATAGTATAAATGAAATAGCTCAAGGTAATCATCATCCATTAAATTATTATTGGACAGCTAGTAGTGGTGTAAAACTAGCAAGTATGAGCATAAGGCCTATAAGTGCAAGTGTTAGCTTTACAGTAAAAAGTGTAAGTGCTACTACTAAGATTTTAAGAGGGTTATCTGCTGCAGGTAAAGTTTTAGGTAGGGTAGCAGTAGTTACTATGGTTGCTGATGTATTAATAACAATTGGTGTAGAAGTTCATGAGAGAATAGAGTATACAAAAGCAATAGCAGAACAAGTACCTCTATTACCTGGTGGTGAACAAGCGGAAGTATTTTTTGCAGGGGTAATCAAGTTTTTTACAGGAAGAGATGTAGAAAAAGAATATGAAGACACAATTAGAATAAAAGGTTATTTAACTTACGTAAAAGAAGCAGCTATTAAACTGTTAAATGACAATTATGACATAGATGCGGTTGTACAATACGTAATCTCCATTGAAGAGAAATATAGTGAGGTGATTAAAAATATGGGTGCACAGGCTATATGTATTATGCCATCACCGTATGGTCCTGAGTGTGCGACGCAGATGAAGTGGACATGTGATTTAGAAAAAAAATATAAAGATATCTCTTTTGACAAGATCAATATAGCCTCTAGTGTAAAAAGAGATTTGTCTTCTATTGATATCTCTAAGATATTGACTATGACACCTTATACTTTGGTTATGAGTGAAGGTTGGGAAAGGTTTATCTGTGGTATAAAGAATAGTCCTCAATGCTATCAAGAGATTGAAGAAAAGAAAGTTTATGTTGTTAATACGGATGCAAAACATATCCCTCATCTAACAAAATACGAGTATGAAAATCTTGGCTTAAGAATTGTAGATGCACCATTAACAAATCCGATACAAAAATCTCAATGCAGCAAAACAATCAATACAAAGCACACAGGTGACGATGCGTTCGCTCCATGTAACAGTGGCAAAATTTATAGAAATTGTCAAGAGAGCTTTACTCTCTCAGGCGAACCTTTTATCTTTACTAATCCAACAAGAAAAGAGCATAGTAATACAAAAAAGCAAACATTTCCTAGAGGATCAGTATTATATATTTCAGGACCAAGAACGTTAACAGCAGCAGCAAATTATCCAGCAGTAATGCATATTCCAGAGGGTAGTAATATACGTTATGTTGGCTCAAAAAATAATGAAACTATTTTTATTATTAATGACTATACGTCTGGTACTCTTGAAGGTGGACCAGGAAAAGAAAATACTCTAGTAATGAATGTTAAGGCTAATAATGTCGTTGCAAATTTGCATGGTAGAACTATACGTTATGGTAATAGTAATAACATGAGATTGGTTAACACATATAACTATGTGTCTAATTCTGACAGCAAGCAAAATATTACTACTCACTGTAAAACAAGATTGATTAATGTAAAAAATGCAGAAGTCTGGCAGAATTCATTTAACTGCACAGACAAAGATTATGAAGTTAGAGTAGTTAACAAAGAAAATGTGCATAACAGGGGATTAAAACAAACAATATTTGTTGTTAATGAAGATAGTGATAATGCTAAGATAGTAAGTGATTTGGGCAGTACAGGAAAAATAAAAGGAAATATTGACATAATAAAGGTTCAAGTTGCTAATATCACACAGTGGGGAATAAGTGAAGATATAGAAAAGGTCGGCTATAGCTTAGATGTTTTAGCTAATAATACACAAAGTATTGTTTCAAGTACTAAAATCAATGATTTTAAAAATCTAGTAATTCAAGTAAATAGCAATGGAATAACAGAGTCTGTTGCAATACAAGATAAGTCTTTGTCTGATACAATAGAAGATATTAGATATCAAGAGCTGAAAAGTTCAGGAAGTGATATTAGTAGAGAAGTAATACAAAATAGTGCAAAAAAGTTAAAAGCATTTATACAAGCAAGTATTCTAGACCAACAACTACTTGATACTTACCAAATTGCAAAAGATATTGTCAATAACAATAATTTTGACATACCAGTATCTCAAGTAGAAGTTATTAAAAACCACATGGGAGTACCTAGTGAAAAAGTGATAATTGCTGGCATGTACTCAGGTCAAGTCATTGTTGATTTTAGCTATAGTAGCTCTGACGTTACAAGTAGTTATCAGAAATACCTTAATGGTGGACGGAACTATGGTTATGATGACTATCTGATGCTGTGTAATTACTATCAGGACATTACAATAGAAGGAGAGAAAGGGCAACACCAGTATATTATCAAACTACCAGATACATTAAATAGCAAAACTTCATTGTCGCCAATAAGGCTCAATTTAAAAATAAAAAACAAAGTGGTGTCTTATCAAAATATACCCTATAGTATCATTGATTTTGCTGAGTTAAGTGTAACAGATGTTGATGGTATAAGCATAGAAGAAGGTAAAAGGGATTATATAAATGAATGTTATGGCAAATCAATCTCTGACCTTACAGAGGATAGTTTAAAGATACAAGATATTACAATATTTGATAGTGTAGGTACTAAATGGTCTTTATCCATTGGTTTAGTTGATTATTTTCAAAATCCAGAGAATCAACAAATTGTGTTACAAATGAACAATGAGCTTTATAAAATTGATAGTACAAACTTAGGGCTTGAGCACGTAGAAATGAACCCGGACTCTTTCAGATACTATCAACCAGAGGAACAAGGGTTACAAATTTATCATAATCAACCTATCGATAAGAATGATATTGGTTTGGTTGATTTTAGAGATAAGTCTATATTGGATTTTGATACCGAGATTACTGATGATAGTTTAGTGTTATCACATAAGAATAATACCTTAGCGAAAGTAGAAAATTGGAATAGTTATCAACCAGCAAGAGAAATGATGTTTGCTTTTAATGATACGATGGTTTCTAATTTGAAATGCATAGTCTCTACTTGTAATTCAGAAGATATTATAGAGGATTTTTATAAGGAAAAAGTAGATTTATTAAAAGAGCAGGTATTTAATGCAACATTGCAAAGAAATAATAGTAAAGCTGAGGATTTGATAAAAAAGATTAAAAGTATAGATATTGGAAATGAGCATGAATTAACACCTTTAAATATGGCTATTCAAGGAGGTAGGTTGGATGTAGTAAAAGTTCTTTTTGATAGAAAGGAATTTTAGTGTTGAAAATAAGGACGCCCTTCCTCTGCACTTAGCTGCTCAGGAGGGTAAATTAAATATAGCTGAGTTCCTTATCGATAAAGGTTATGATATTAAAGCTAAAGCTGAAGATAAAGATAGTAGAACACCTCTTCGTATAGCTGGTTGCAATGGTAATTTAGATGTGGTCAAATTCTTCCTTAGTAAGGATGCAACAAGTATTGAGGATAGAAACAACGATCCATATAAGATGATGGAAACGGTTAAGGTTTTAAAGAAGGAGATTATTAATCAAGCAGAAACCGTGCCTAACGTAAAAAGATGGGCAGAGTTTTTTGTAGAAAAGTTAAAATATTCAATAAAAAATGTAGTAAAAGAGAAGCTAAAGGATGGTATGTTACATGATCGTTATGGTTCGGTTAATACACTTGCTAATGACATTTATAATTTCGATCAAAGGTTGTTTAATAATACAATTAAGGGAGTTATAAATGACGTATATAGGAAAGTAGATACGAAAAAAATATTAAGTTGTGTAGAAAGCCATAATGATGTTAGTCAGCGTATATTGGGTTATGTGGCTGTATTTAACGCAATGCAAAGAAATAATGATTTAAATAATAGTGCAGTATTTAAGTTAGCTTACTATGTTAAAGAAGCAATCGAGATGAAGAACTATCCTGATGTTCATCAAGAAGAAAGATCTAACCTTGAGAAACTAAAAAGCAGATTGCCAGAATCAGTAAGGAATGCAGTATTTTCATCGAAAGTATGTATTAAGAATATTTATCAAGGTGAATATTTATATGCTGCTAACAAATGTTTCAATTATGATACCGACAGACGAATGGCATTTACTTGGACTCCAAAGAATGAAAAAAATGATAAGTTTAGGTGGAATATTAAACCTGATGGTGACAACTTTTATATAGTGAATGTTGCATTTAATGAAACTTTGTATGCTGCTAGTAACTATTTTAATTATGATAATGATAGACGAATGGCATTTACTTGGATTCCAGGTGAACAGGTTACACAAGGTGTGTGGAAGATTGAGCCTAACGGTGATAAATGTAATATAAGGAATGTTAAGCATAATGAGTATTTGTATGCTGCTGATTATGCTAAATATGACAAAGATAGGAGAAGAGTATTTACTTGGATTCCAGGGGGCAAGGTTATGCAAGGTGTATGGAAGATAGAAGATTGTGGGTCTAATGTAAGAAAAGTTAGAGATATTGTTAGTAATGCTAAGGGAGAATTAGATCAAGAATTGCTAGATGCTGTAAAAGTTGGAGATATGAGCAAAGTAAGAGATTCTGTCAATCGAGGAGCTAATGTTAATACTGAAGACAGAGATGGTAATACCCCTGCACGCAATGCTGTATTAAAAGGTCACTTTGGTATATTTAAATACCTTGTTGAAAATGGCGTTAGTTTAGAGGGTAAAGATCATCGTTGTCGCCCCTCTATATGTGATGCTTCTTATAGTGGTAATTTGGATATACTAAAGTACCTTATTGGGAAAGGCGTTGATATTAATGAGTCTGATAATAATGGTTGGACACCGCTACATTTTGCTGCATGGAGAGGCTACTTAGAAGTCGCTAACTTTTTAATAGAAAAGGGTGCTAATATTAACGTTGAGAACATTTTTGGCAGGAAACCTATACATGTTGCTGCTGAAAATAATAATACAAACATTATAGAATTTTTTCTCAGCAAGGGAATGAGCATCGATGATGTTGATAGATATGGTCGAACACCACTATACTGTGCTTCTTGGAATGGTCACTTGGGTGTAGTAAAGTACCTTGTAGAAAAGGGAGCTGACGTTTATACTCAAGACAAAGGTGGTAAAACATTACTAGATATTGCTACTCATCAAGAGCGCAGCGATGTTGTAGACTATTTAAAACAAGTGCAGCTAAATCAAGAATTACTTATTGCAGCACAATATGGTAATTTTGATGAAGTTAGAGATCTTGTAAGTCAAGGGGCTAGCTTGAATGCTAAGTATAGTAATGGGATGACTGTTATGCATTCTGCTGCTTATGGTGGTAATCTGGATATAGTAAAATATTTTGTAGCAGATGCAAAAAATAGCTTAGAAATTAAAGATAATGGCGGTAGAGTTCCCCTGCACTATGCTGCTTACAATGGTAAGCTAGATGTGGTAAAGTATTTTGTAGATGAAGGGGAAGTTGATGTTAATCTAAAAGATAGTGATGGGCAGACAGCATTGCACATGGCTTCTGGTGGCGGCCATCTGGATGTAGTGGGGTATCTTGCAAGTAAGGGAGCAGATATCAAAGCTAAAGATAAGGATGGTAAGACACCGCTAGATATCGCCATCGACCGAAAGCATGATAGCATCGTAAAATACTTAAAACAAGCTCAATTAAATGAGCAATTACTGGCTGCAGTAAAAGATAGTGATTTTAATGAAGTTCAAGGCCTTGTAAATCGAGGTGCTAACGTTAATGCTAAAGATAAAGATGGTAAAACCCCTCTACATTATGCTTCATGTTCTGTTCATCATTTAGGTATGGTGAAGTATCTTATAAGTAAAGGTGCTGATATTGATGTTAAAGATAACAGTGGTAGAACTCCTGAAGATGAGGAACGTTATACTAATTCTGATACAATGAGGCAAGTTTTTATGCAAGCACACTTAGATAAAGAATTGTTACTTACTGTAAAAAATGAAAAAGATCTAAAGACAATTAGTGATCTTATTGCGAAAGATATTGACGACAGAACGCATGGTGGGTTTTATTATACTTGGAGTGGTAATTTAGGTACAGTAGAGTTTCTTGTTAGTAAAGATGTGAGTGTTAATGCGACTGATAAATATGGCTGCACATTACTACACTGGGCTGCATTGAAAGGTCATTCAGATATTGCTAAGTTTTTAGTTGATAAGGAAGCTAATGTGAATGCTAAGGATATACTTGGCAGGACTCCTATTCACTTTGCTGTTATGAATAATCACAAGGATATTCAAGATGTATATGGTAGAGGTTCTACATACACTACTGCTGAGAGCAGTGATGAAGAGGTTATACAACTTTTTCTCATGAGAGGAGCAAGTATTAATGGGGCTGATAAAAATGGTGAGACGCCACTACACTTGGCTTCTTGGGGTGGTCATTTAGATACATTGCAGCATCTTATAAATAATGGAGCTAATATTAGTACTAAAGATAGTAGTGGCAACACACCACTAGATATTGCTAGAGATAAGGGACATAATAATCTTGTACAGTACTTACAACAAACACAATTAATCCTAGATAAACAGTTATTAAGCGCAATAGGAAATAGTGATTTTAATAAAGTTAGAGGTCTTATTGCTCAAGGTGCTAATATTGATACCAAAGACAAAGATGGCAGTACACTACTGTATTCAGCTGCTGAAATCGGTGATTTAGATAGAATAAAATTCCTTCTTGATAATGGTGCTAATATTGAAACTAAAAATGGGGAATATCAAGCAACTCCTTTGCATGGAGCTGTGTTAAATGAAAGACTAAATGTGGTCAAATTGCTTCTTAATCGTGGTGCAAACGTTAACGCTGAAGACAAAGACAATTGGACACCTTTACATTATGCTGCTGATACCAACAGTCTTGATATAGTAAAAGTTCTTGTCGATGCTCATGCTAATCTTGATGCTAGAGGTGATTACGGCAAGGCACCGCTAGATATTGCTAGAGATAGTAGTATTGCAGAATATTTAGAGAAAAAACTCAATGAAAAAGGAGAAAAACCTGTGCAACGCAGACGCCGTCATCACCACGGGGATCACAATCGCAATCATAATCACTCATCACATAAATTCCTTTCTGTAGATTCAAGTAATCAACCTGGAATAGCAGCAAGTAGTAGCACAAGACCATCTTCATGGATAAATGATTTGTTTAGTTGGGTGAAAAGTTCTGTAGGTGGGTTTAGAGCTGTTTTACCTGAGGAAACATCAAGTACTACAAGTTCAATTTTACAAGTTGATGCGCCAATAGATGTAAATGGTACGATAATGTTACTTGATGTGCTTGTTAGAAAGGTTACGGGTCAAAAATACATTTTTACATCAGATCAGAACGTATCATTACTGGAAGCGCAGGGCTATGCATTGAATATTACAGAGAAATTTGAGAAAGTAGTAGAACAAGCTGCATTAAAAAGTGGCATATCAATGCACCGGTTAAATATTGATTATATGGAAATGCAGAAAGAGATTACTAGGAAAGTCATGAGTGGTAAATTTAATGAAATTTCAGGGATTTTAAAATCGTATGTAGAGAAAGCATGCCCTGGTAAAGAAGCTGGTAAATTAAGTCTGAAGAAATTTGACAAGTTTATAGCTCAATTTAATAAGGGTCTGCTAAATCAATCAATAGAGCAGATATTACACAACAGAGATGGTACATTAGAAGTTGATGGTGCAAAGCAAATGAGTTTAGAGCCTCAAAGTTATTTAAGTAATGCTTCAGTTCACAGCCATTCAGAAGTATCAACTTGTCTTTCTGAGATAGGAGTAACCAGACTTGGAGGTAATCTCAATAGGTAAGTTATAATATAAGGGGTGGAGCTATAATATGCCAAGTAGTGGAAAATTTAAAGTGAGGGTAGCCAAAATAATTAGGGAAACCAGTAGCAAGTTTGATGATCCTAATACTAAAATGGATGAAGTAGACATTAAATGCTAAATGTTTGATGTGTTTTCCATATTGAGCTTACAGCACGTAGCTTTGATGTAGAAGTTTGGGTAACGTTATGATAGTAATTTATATAATTCTGTGTGCTATCTTTATAGCTGTTTTAGACAGTTCATTAGACTCTTAATTATGGGGTATGTTTAACTTAAGAAAGGTTTTCATAAATGTTGAAGTGAATAAGTAGGAATATTATGTTTTTTCTTTGAGTTGTGAAATTTCAGAATGAGAAAAACCTGTAGTTTGTGATATGATATCAGTAGAGACACCAGCTTTAAGTAGGTTTTTTGCCACAGCTATTTTAGCTTGTTTTTCTCCCTCTTCCCTACCTTTTTGATGGCCGATTTGGATGCCTTCTTGTCTACCTTCTTGTCTACCTTCTTGTCTACCTTCTTGTCTACCTTCATGTTTAGCATCATCGAGTTTTTGAGCAAGGACAGCCTGTTCATCACGAATACGTTTGATCTCTTGTTCATAGGCAATAAATTCTTTTTCTGACCAGTTGAATCTATTTAGTTCTTCATAAGCTCTTTTAATTATTAGATCACTTCCTATTATTCTCTCTAGCTCTTCTTCACTAGTTTCGTCTGCATATCTAAAGAAGTAGATCCATTTCTCGACTATACTTGAAAGCTGATCTTCCTTGGTTTTTGTAAATTTAGGTAACTCAATAAATATAAAGTAAAAATCTTTTAGATCATGTTCATTAGTATCTTCATCACGAATAGTATGCTTTGATTTGTACTCAGACTTATCAGGAAATAAAATACAATCTGCTATAGCAATAAAGATAATTTCCTTAAGGTCATGATATTGATCACCCTTACTAGCTTGTCTTGAGTAAGCTTTAGCTGCGTAATATTGGGCACGTTTTTCAAAGCCCTTAGTTTTAGCGACCTGCATTTCGACTATGACTTGCAGCCCATTTTCATCCCTACAAAGAACATCAACAATGCTTTGTTTTTTAGAAGCAATATCAGGGTCTTGAATAGTACTTAAGAACTCTATATCCTTTATTGTACTTTTGCCAGTGAAGCCAAGGATATCATTAAGGAAGTGAATAAGAATGTCCTTGTTTTTTTCAGTGCCAAAGATGCGCTTGAACGATATATCATTTTTTGGATCGAGAAACTTCGAAAGAGCCATGACGGGTTAACCTAGAAAACATTAATAATTATACACAATTTTGAAGAAATGTTCAACAATTTTGATTTATGTTAACTTGTATAATATCTATGACAAATATCTCGATAAGGTACAAAATAGCGCAAAAAGTAAGGAGCTGGAGGTTAAAGCGAGGTTATACTCAAAAAGATTTAGCGGGAAAAATTGGCGTAACGTATCAAATAGTACTACAATATGAAAAAGGAACACGAAAAATTTCGATTGAAAAGTTGTGCGCTATAGCAAAGGTGTTATCAATTAATATTACGGATCTTATTCCTGTATCAAATGAAAAAATCTGTTTTGAAGATAAGGGAGAGGAAATATTAAATCTAGTAAGAAAATATAAAACGATTAATGATCAAGAGTTGCGCAAGGTGTTTTACTTGCTAACAAAATTTACCCGAGTTGGTGAGAAAAGTAGTAAAAAAGCAGAGAAAGTAAAAATTGCAAAGGGCCTGGTTAAAGCAGGGATTTCTGTTGATATTGTTTCACAAGCAATTGGCCTCTCTGCTGATGAATGTGTTGAAGAAAAAATAGGTTCTATATACTGCAAAATAGGAAAGAAGATAAAAGAATGGAGACTAGTGCGGGAATATACTCAGAAGGATTTAGCAAAGAAAATGAGTACAACACGTGATGAAATAAGCAACTATGAACAAGGAAGAACTGCTGTTCCACTGGGAAGATTATATGAGATAGCAAAGGCGTTATCGATTAATATCATGGACCTACTTGAACTAACAGAGGATGCAGATGATAAAGTGGTACTAATTTAATTGAAGAATACAAAAAAATTGAAAGCCAAGAACTACGTCATGCACTAATGAAATCTCTGTTTGAAAGCATACAAATTTGCGAAGAGAAAGTGAAAAGAGCAGAAAAGATGAAAATTGCAAAGGATTTAGTTAAGGAAGGAATTTCTATCAATATTATTTTAAAAACAGTAGGCATCTCTTTAGACGAAATTCAACAAATTTAAAATAAAAAATCAGTATCTATTAATATCTTTACTCTTAGATGAAAAAATAAGTAAAAAAGATTGAGAAATTGATTTGACTTCACTCGAAAGCTATGGCTTTATGCCAATGCTGATAAAAAACAGCAGTAAATATCTAAAAAAAGTTTGTTGTTAGTGAAGGGTAAATTATATGAATAAAAGTAAAGAAGAAATCGAATTCAGAATATTAGAAAGCAAAGGCAAAGCACTACTTGATCGTGAAATAATGGAAACATTTTTAAGTGCAGTACATGAAAGGCCACAAGCTCAAGAAATTGCTAAAAATCTGGTGAATACTTATGCAGGAGTAGGAAGGATTTTAGGTCGAGAAATGGATGACCTGAAAGTCATAGAAGGAGTAACTGATTCTGCAGTAGCAATGATTATGTGCGTTAAGGAAACACTAGAAAGGGTACTGAGAGAAAAGCTCAAGGGAGAACCAATCATGGACTTACAAGGGCTAGTAGAATACTTGAACGTAAGTATAGGTCATGCAGAGAGGGAATGTGTAAAAATACTGTACTTGAATAAAAGGCGCCAACTAATCGGAGAAGAATCCTATATTGGTGAAATGGAAAAAGCACCAGTGTACATAAAGGAAATTATAAGAAAAGCATTAATAAAGAATGCAACATTAGTAATAATGTCACACAACCATCCTGGGGGACGCTTAGAACCATCAGAAGAAGATCAAGAAGTAACGAAGAGCTTAGCAGCAGCATGTAGTACTGTAAGCGTAAAATTGTTTGACCATATTATCATCACAAGTGGAGGCTATTTCAGCTTTCGAGAAAACGGATTGTTATAGTAGAAAGTATTTGCAAATCTACTCACTATAATTTATAATGAGTAATAAAATGTATAATAATAAAGTTTATTGTACGCTTAAAAAGTATTTTTAATAGTGAGGATAATATGGGTAATAAAATAATTGTACCTTTTGATGATCAAGAAGGAGGTACTTACGAGTTAAACATTGATCTTGATAGATTATCGAAGGGTGAAATATCAAATTCTATTAGAGGTATTGGTCGTACTAGCCAGCAGCCTACCTTTGTGAGCAAAATTAATAAGGCTAAAAAGCTTGGAGAAGTGCCCTCCCCTGATAGAGACGTTCAAATCAACTACGGAAAAGGGCTCGACTACATATATGGTACAAAACCTTTAAATGATCAAGAAGATAAAAATCCATTTGCTTCAGCTTTGCAAAAAATAAAGCCAAGTATAAGCGAAAGCGAAAAGTTGAGCTGGTTTAAAAGTGAAGTGGTAGAGGCAAAAAACGTAAATGAATTGCACAAAACTATAGACCAAGTACTAGCCTCTGGAGCAAGAATAAATGCATATAACGATGGGGAATGGAGCATTGCAGAGTATGTAGTATTGGGTACACATTTTCATAAATTTGATAAGACTGATCGAAAAAAGATAATGCGTAAATTAATGCTAAGTGGTGCAGATTTTCATGATACTTTATTGCAGAATAAACTAATAGGTGAAATCTATAATGAGCTACAGCCAGAAGTTCAGCCACAGATAGATAAGCAACTAGAAGAGCTAGAGGAAGCTGGCGAAAATGCTGTGCAAGAAGGAGAATTAATAGATGTTGAGATAGATAATACAACATCGTATATAGAATTTTCTGGGAATAGTAAGGTAGAGGTAGCCAAAATACCGAGAAAGTTAGGAAGTAATATCTTAAAAATTGGTAATGATGTAGTTGAAGTTAAAAGTGAGAAGGGAGGTATAAGAAACTATACCGATATTTCAGATGGCAGCTCTATCATGTTAGAATTTCCTACAAGCATTGGTAAGCTAAATATTATATTGTACCACGATGTAAAAAAATATGATCAAGTACAAGTCAGAGTAGAAAACAAGGAAATGTGGGCTGAGTTACAAAAAAGAGGCGAAGAAATAGGAAAAAACTGCCTTTTTGGAGGAGTGAAACTTCAAGAAGCAGTAGAGAAAGGTAATTTCACTAGATGTGGCATATGGAGTGAAAAGTATGCTATAAAAGAGATTAGCAATGATGAAGTATTGTCTTCATGGGCAGACAAAGTACGTGAAAATAGTAAAAAAACTTGTAGGGCACTTTAATTTAAAGGTTCCAGAGTCTGGCTATTATATCTGGAGCCTTTGAGCTATAGTAGAAAATATTATATATGGTTCTTTGCGTGGAAAGAAGTCTAGACTATGAAGTAGGGCAAAAAGTAAAAAGTTGGAGGTTAGAGCGAGGGTATACTCAGAAGGATTTAGCTAAGAAAATTGGTGTAAAGTATTGGGTAATACTGCAATATGAGAAAGGGAATCGTAGAGTTCCAATTGAAAGGTTATATGCTATAGCTGAGGCACTATCAATCAGTATAATGCACCCATTTGTCTAGACCATTTTTTTCAAAGTGATCCGATTTTTAAAATGAATATGTTGATAAATACGTCGACACACATTTAAAGTATTTATCAATATATTCATTTACTGTTTATGATAATAAAGATCAGCAGGAACTTTATAATGTAGAGTCTGATGTCGCCTTCTATAGTTATACCAAGCAACAAAATCATTTATTATAAGATTTAAATCTCTGATACTATTTGGTCTATAATAATATATAGCTTCTTGCTTTAAAGTTCTCCATAAGCGCTCAACAAATATATTGTCGAAGCAACGTCCTTTATGGTCCATACTGATTTTAATATTAGCACGCTCTAATTCCATAATAAAGTTGTAGCTAGTAAACTGCACCCCCTGATCACTATTAAAAATCTCAGGTTTACCTTGTTTTAGAGCTTCTTTGAGAGTATAAAGGCAAAATCCAGCATCGAGATATGGTGATAATGAATGAGCAATAATATAGCGACTATACAAGTCCATTATTGCCACAAAATAGATAAACTTACCTTCTACCATAATATATGTTATAATGCACCCATTTGTCTAGACCATTTTTTTCAAAGTGATCCGATTTTTAAAATGAATATGTTGATAAATACGTCGACACACATTTAAAGTATTTATCAATATATTCATTTACTGTTTATGATAATAAAGATCAGCAGGAACTTTATAATGTAGAGTCTGATGTCGCCTTCTATAGTTATACCAAGCAACAAAATCATTTATTATAAGATTTAAATCTCTGATACTATTTGGTCTATAATAATATATAGCTTCTTGCTTTAAAGTTCTCCATAAGCGCTCAACAAATATATTGTCGAAGCAACGTCCTTTATGGTCCATACTGATTTTAATATTAGCACGCTCTAATTCCATAATAAAGTTGTAGCTAGTAAACTGCACCCCCTGATCACTATTAAAAATCTCAGGTTTACCTTGTTTTAGAGCTTCTTTGAGAGTATAAAGGCAAAATCCAGCATCGAGATATGGTGATAATGAATGAGCAATAATATAGCGACTATACAAGTCCATTATTGCCACAAAATAGATAAACTTACCTTCTACCATAATATATGTTATATCAGTAGCCCATACCTGATTAACTCTACAAATAATCAAATCTTTGAGTAAATAAGGATATATTTTATGCTTTTTTTCTTTAATACTTGTATTACATCTTTTTCTACAATACAGCCCACTAATCTTCATTTTTTTCATAATTCTTAAGATTTTTTTGTGATTGACTACTACTCCACTCGCTATGATTTCAGCAGTAATTTTACGATATCCATAACGGCAATCAGAAGCCAAATATACTTCTTGAATCAAATTTGCTACTTCACTTTCGTTATTAATTATAGGCCTATAATATAGGCTAGATCTGCAAATCCCCAATAAATCAGCCTGTTTCCTAATTGACAGATCAGAATCTTTTTCTATAAACCTTACTCTATCTTTTTTGCTTATTTCAGTAATTTTTTTTTCAAATAGCTATTTTCCACTGTCAATTCTCCTATTACTTTATGTAAACTTTCTATTTCTTGCGCTAAGATTCTTTGTTTTCTCGCACTTTCACTTTCTTCAACAAATAGGTCTTTTAACCTTGCCAATACTCTATCACGCCAATCATATAGATTTGTTGATGGTATTTTATATTCACTACATATCTCAGCTGTGCTTTTTTGATTTTTTATTGCTTCCAAAGCTATCTTTGCTTTTAACTCTGGTTCATATTTTTTTGTTGCCATACTTTTACCCCTTTACCTTCCTACTCGGATCAACCATTTTTTTTTGGTCTAGTTTATGGGGTGCATTATACTTTTACCCCTTTACCTTCCTACTCGGATCAACCATTTTTTTTTGGTCTAGTTTATGGGGTGCATTATAGTTTATTGAAGAAGCACATGAATATTTGTTGAAAGGTGAATTTAATAAAAATTTTAACCTAGGAGACTACCGTAAAAGTAGTATCTCCAGAAATTTGATGAAAATAGAACTGAAACTCGTCAATGAAAAGCCTATACAAGTTTAAGTTGATAGAGAAAGAAAAATTATTTTTGCAATACCGTAGGTACGCTCCAAAATTACACTGAAGTTTTTATTGCACTCAAAATTTTCGTTCTTCCTCATTTCTAGAATTATTAACGCATTATCATTTAACCAGCCTGAGTGAGCTAACTCGTCTAAAGTTGAGTTAAACAGATTGATATTATAAGGTGGATCCATAAAAACTATATCGCACTTTGAAATAGGTCTTGGTAATCCGTTAGCATTGCAACAAATTAACGTGATATCGCTCGTAATTCCAAAATCTTCTGCTGTTTTTTTAGGCAGTTGCAAATTGTAATAATCTGAATCTACCATGAATGCATGTTTAGCACCTCGAGAAAGTGCTTCAAATGAAAAAGAGCCACTTCCGCAGAATAAATCAAGTACATTTAGGTTATAAATAGGTTTTCTTGAAGAAAGTATACTAAATATTGCTTCTCGGACACTACTCATAGTGGGCCGTGCAGCTAAATTCTTGCCTGTAGTTATTTTTCTTCCACGATATTTACCCGCAATAACACGTAACATATAAAACAAGTTCGAAGTTAACTAATTATTTATAATACACATTTAATGTCAACATAGCTTCAGCAGTCTAATAGAAAGAAGGTTGCTTGTGGAGGAACGCAAGATCAATCGCTTTTCTTTGATTTATTTTCTATACTGATTGCACGACCAATCTCGTCTTGTAAATCATCATGGTTGTTTTTTTCATCATGACCCATCCCTTCAATTCTACTTTCTAACTCTAACTTAATTAAAGTATTGATTTTCTCTATACTATCGAGGAAATTGTGACACTCTTCATCACTATATTCCTCACCAGATGCTTTTTTTTCTATAAATAGACTTTTGAACCCTATTAGATCAGAACTCTGATCGGCATTCAACACAATATTTCTCTCTATAAAACTAAGATCTGATAGTAACAAACTAACCTCTAATAGATCTTCACTTTCAATGTTTGCAAGATTATCAAGATCGCCTAAAATAGAGAACATCTTAAGCTCCTTCTGTGCAATTTCTTTGTCTTCTTTGTCAAATTCTGACGATAGCCCTTTATCATCTATAAGTCTCTCATTCAGAGCTTTATTTAGCTTTGAAAGACTAACATCACCTTGCTTAGTGCTATCTAGTAACAAATCTACCCTCGCTCTGCGCGCATTTAAAACATCATTGTAATCGTTTAACTTGATATTACCATCTTCGTCTTGCTGAAGACCATAATAACTTAGTCCTTTAAAATTAAGATTCCTCGTCATTATCACCTCTGCTATCAGCTCTTTCACTACCCTCACGTTCTCTGTCTTCTCCAAAAAGTGATGAGGTATCATAACTTTTGTCTTCCTGATCTCTTTCTTCTTTTTTTCTAGCTCTCTCAGCACGTTTTTCTATCGCTTCTGGAGTATTCATCTCAAAAAGTGATAAAGGACTGTAAACCTCATTTTGCTTTCTTCTTCCTTCTCTTTCAGTACGCTTTTCCATACCTTCAAAAACAGACCCAAAATCATCAACATCATTCTGATCTCTTTCTTCTTTTTTTCTAGCTCTTTCTGCACGTCTTTCTATAGCTTCTGTAGTGTTTTTTAAATTTTCTGGTTCCGTGCCTAAATTTCGTGTCACTTCATTTGATTGATCAGGCTTATCTTCTTCTGTTGGCTGATCATGCTGTAGTTGATTAGGCTTGTCTTCTTGTTCTGTGCTTAGTTCTCGTACTACCTTATCTGGCTGACCTCCCCCTCGTAGTCGAAGAGGGTCGCCTTCTTCTAGTGGCTGATCATGGTTATCTCTTACTAGTTCCGTGCCTAACTCTCGTTCTACCTTATTTGATTGATCAGGATTGTCTTTTTCTGGTTCTCTCTTACGGCCGATAGTGTAATCATGAAGCTTCTCAAGAAATTCCCATCTATATGTTTTTGCTCTATAGAGTAGATTATGCTGGTAACCATCCTTTTCTCCTGTAGCAGGGTTAATTCCTATAGAGTCGAGACCATGTTCCCAAGTAAACTTCATAGCATCTTCTATTGTATAGCCCAAATGTGATCCTACATATCCTTTATAATATTCTAAATATTTATCAATTCTTCTATGTGCAATATCTTCTTTATCAATTCCAAACGCCCTGTAGATTTTTTCCTCAAGCTTATCGACGTCATTTTCAGGCGATGTTGCAAATTTTGTTGCTTCAATTCCTGAATGAACAAGTTTGCGAGACATGTCTAATGTCTTTCCAGCCGCACTAGAAATTATTCCTATAGGTTTGCTAGATACATCTAATGCCTTTCCAGCTGCACCAAGAACTGCTCCTATACCTCTGGCTATTCTCCATTCCTTTTCCTTTAAAATTTCACTGCCTTTTCCACATGAATGAGCTGCTTTACCAAGAAATTCACCAGTTCTTCCAAGTACATGAGCTACACCTCCGGCTAATCTGTCCGGTACATGAGTAGCCCAATCACCTAAAGACTCTAACTTTCCGCCAGCAAAGTTCTGCCACTGCTGCTTTAATCCCTCTGTGACACCAGTTAGAGGTGATGCTTGATACATACTAGATATATTGTAAACACCAAACCCACCACCGGCAATGCTTGAGCCCATCTGTTGTACAAACTCCTTCAAAGAAAACATCAAAAACGAAAGCAAGAACAATACAAAGATCTCTCCTGCGTTGATTAAATAACCTCTCTGTATGTCTTGCACCCTTTGGTAATCACTATTTTCTTGATAATTTTTGCAATCCTCACAATCTTTACAATCTTTACATTTCTGACAGTATTCACTGTTGGGATCCTTATATAAATCATGAAGTTTCAGTATTCTACAACCTTGTTTTTCTACCGCACTCCGCACTAAAGATCTTATTTCATTAATTATTTCCCTATAACTATTGCATTTATTTATATCTTGACAGTAGCGTTTTATTATTTCACTAACATCACCTATCCTTTTCTCTATATTGTTGATCAGTAATATAATGTCAGCCCTCTCTGATGCATGAGATAAACTATTTGTTAAGCGTACTAGATCTTTTGCACTACAGCCATTACTAACTATCATATCACTTTCCGCAATATAGTGGTCTGCTGGATTATCTTTAGTTCCAGGAATTGGATTAAAGAAAGGATAATCTATATAACGAAAACCTTTATTAATGTAATCTGGTGGAAGAGGGATATATCCAGCGCCACCAGTAAACTTTACTGTACCACCTATTCTGCTTAGTTTTTCTATACCTTCTATATTCTTATCTACGTTCAATGGAGAAGCCTCTCCAATAGCATAAGGTACAAAAATTTGCCCTGGAGTCCAGCTAAAGTATTCTTTATCAATTATACAAAAACCACCAAATACCCATTTTGGAGCACATAACTTTATTTCAAGCCATTTATTATAGCACACAGTAAAGCCTAACTGTTTATAAAAGGTATTCATTATCATCGCAGCAAGTAATGACAGCAGGGTAAATATCATAATTGATTGCAAACAGAAACTAATACAGAATTTTATCCAACCCTCAAATAGACTTTTCAGTGGTGAAAATAAAATAGAGATTAGGAATAGCGGCATTATAGCTACAAGAAAAGCTATACCCATAAAACCAGAAAGGAATATTATGTAAGCATACATACACAGCAGGAAATATAAGACAATCCCTATAAAAATTGCCGGTATCATAAGGAGACTTGCCCACATTTGATAATGTAAAAATGCTGCAAACTTTCTCCAAACAGAGTAAGCAAAAAACTTATTAAACATATCCTCCATGAAGCTAAACAATTTAGCTTCATTTCCTTGAGCAACGTTTGAATTACCTCCGGTGTTCATGTTGGGAGCAAAATTAGTAATTATGCTTATCAATTGTTCAAGACCTTTAACAAATAAAACAAGAAAATGATCATAGAAAAATCTAAAACTTCCAGGAGATATAAGCACTATTACTAGAGTGATTTTCATCATTCTGATGAGCATATCATGCTTAGTTTCTCGTATCATGCCAAAAAGATAAAGAAGCGATGAAATCACTATAAATAGAACAAGCAAGGAAAGAACAAAATTGTGAAAGCTCGTACTTTTTTCAGCTATATTTTCGAACATCGCCTGTGCAGCTGCAGGATCATTGCTATCAAAATGCTTTTTACAATTTTCGTTAATCAATAATACACATTTTAGATAGTTATAAACGTAATCAAAAAATCCAAAGTTACTTAGTTTCTGCACTCCGCTCAAAAATTCAAAAGAGTAGCCACCTGCATTATCTAGATAATATCTATCTAATATCTTTACATATATTTTCCATCCTTTTTCTAACCTCACCTTATTACAATTTCTGTCCTGTAATGTGGTGTTATTTCTGTCTAAAGTAAAAAGCCCACTTCCATCTTCCGCTACGGAATTGTAACCTAGATGTACAGTAGGATATTGAGGATCGCGCATTAACTTTAGATTTTCGTTAGGATCACCTTTCCCCGTTTTAAACAAAAGATAAGCACCATGACCGTTGGTAAACCAACATGGAGCACCACGTGATACTGTATTTGCGCTATCATCTTCATTAATGCACTTGCAATTTACAGTGCAACTTGCATTAGGCTTACTTGAAAATTTTTGTATGCTAGGTTTATAATCATTACAAACCAAGTGAAAGTCAGGCAGACTGTTGTCACCTTCCCCTCTTTCAAATTTGGTTGCATATTTTAACTGCTCCAAACTTTCCAAACTATAACTACTTTGAGATTTCTTCTTATTACTATTGCTCCAAGATGTCCATGCACCATTTACTCGTACTACTAAACTATCTCCATTGGTTTCAAATCCAGTATCTTTCCACTTCACCACTTGATTAGAGTGAAAACCATAATTAATTTCTCCAGTATTAGGATCAATAATTTCTCTATCTTCTGGAACAAAAGCATCATGATCTCTTGAAAAATGAGCACCAATTGCAATGGGTTCAGGACCAAAATAATCAGCAGATATACATCTTGGAAAAGGCATATCATTCTTACTACAACCTGTAACCAGAACACAGATTACCAAAATTAATAACCTAAACCAACATTTGCCTAAGCGTGATTGCATACCTAAACTTTTTCCAATACAGAATAAATTTCTAAAACCTTACTTCAAATATCTTTTTAATTAGTTACTCCATATATCTCATCAATCTTCCTTGACTTGTCCTTTTGTTTTATCAGAATCCTTTTGCTTATCTGGCTGGCTTAGTGTTTCAGATTTGCTCATTTCTCTGCCAGCACTCCCTTTCCCATCTGCTTGCTTTGGTGTATCAGGCAATTTAGCTTCAATTTTGCTACGATCTTTACTCATTCCCTGCTTGATGTTATGTATCATATTTTGGGTTCTATCATCAAGGCCAACAGTTGACAGCATAGCTTGTGATGCGCTCCTAGAAATATGACTAACACTTTGAGCAACTCCATAACCAGAGCTGAACAACGCCTGCGCCATAGTTTCTGATATAGAAACAAAAGCTTCCATTGCACTAGCAATGATGAGATATATAAATGCCTGGATTAGATCTATAGGTAATGCTGCAAAGTGCCCACCAGCCCTTTCTCCAGTACTGAACGCAACATCAACACTAGTACCAGGACTATACCCAAGAGGTAATATTGATTTCATAAGACACAGATCATACGATAAAAAATTTACACTAATTAAGCATTGATAGCATGCAGAAAAATTTGTGAGGTTGTATAGAACTGAATACATTAACTGGTTTAAAAGAGACAAGGATGAAAATAAAATGACTGGTTGCAATGAAACATGAGCCAGCGTTTTTATCCAATTATCAAATAATGTTTTAGTTTGTTGAAATAGAATAAATACGATAAATAAAGGTGCCAACGACAATAAAAATGCTACTAAAACAGTAGATATTACATACTTAAACGTAGCACTAATAATGCATCTTAAAAACACAAAAGTGGCATAAAGTATTGCCAAAAATGCAATAAAGCCAAAAGGTCCTGATAGCATTAAAGACAAAAATTTCAGCCATGTTTCTCCTGTAAATAATACTCCCGCTGTTAAATCTAAGAATGCAAATTTTTTACCTCCTTCTCCTATATAGCCAGAAAAACTATCAACTAAATAAATGCTACCATCAACAAAAAGCCCAGACAAAGTTGTACCAAAGAATTCCCAACTTCTATCACTAAAAGCAAAAGCTATAAATGCTATTTTGAACATTCTTATAATAAAATCGAATTTACTTAGCTGTATTGTTCCAAGCATATAGCCAACAACAGTAAATATAACGTATAGAATAAGCAAAGCTCTTACTCCTTGTAGAAGCCCTTTTCTATATCCTTCATATGGAATTTTAATTCCGTCTTCACTCCCGTCTGTTATGAAATAAAAAATCTTGTTTACAGTGGATGAAATAAAATCGTTTATTTTTCTTTTTAAAAATAAATTTACTGTGTATTTGTTATCTTCATAATATTTGCCTTCTTTGTCCGTAATATCATCTTTCTTTACGTTTTCTACATTAATACCAAAGTATATCTTTTTAGACTCTTTATCCTTTAAATGACTTCCATCTATTATGTAATATTTTATGCTATCTTCTTTAACTTTAATTAAATCTCTTACTCTTTTAAAATTATTAGTGTCAGCAGGTCTATTTTTAGGCAGCTCATCACCTAGATACACATACAACTTTCTGCCGTCAGTGAATTTGCACGATCTAGTCACTTCAACATGATATCCACCTCTATGAAGAAAGTAATTGCCATTGCTTGCTATAGCAAGCATCACACTACTACCAGGTATTATATCTTTTTCATCTATTTTATAATCATGATTTAATTTCAAAGAAAAATGTTCAAAATTATCACCAATTTGCGAACACACATTATCCCCTTTTGCACCCTTTCTCTCTGGAAAACATTGAATACCTTTAGCAGTATTCTGATTATTAAGATCGCCAACTTTTGCAACAAGAGCCTCAGCCCAAGAAATATCTTCTCTGTCCTCTTTGAAGTTTAATTTAGAATTTGATATTAAATTAATGTCAATCTGCTTAGAATCCCTCTTATTTTCTTCAATCTCTTTTAGTTCATCCTCAATACGTTTAAGGTGAGAATACATGTCACATGTATTTCCTTTATCATACTTCTCATACCTGACAGAAGAAACACAATTTCGTTTTCCTTCTGCACCTATCCCAAAACTCCATATACCCTCTTTATTGTAACATACGTTCTGATAGTAACAATTAAGTTCATAAGAACTGTACTTGTTCAGCTCATTAAAATCACACCTTTTCCCATTACATAATTCATTCAGTCCTATTTTAGTTCGTCGTAAATCTAACAATGCACCATTTATCCATGAATTTTGAATATAATCCTTATTAAAATGTACCTTATTATCATATGGAGTGTAGCCATTGCCAACTAGCACTCTTCTTTTATTCATTTCTTCTTTATTCAGCGGCGGAAATTCTACTACAGTTCTTTTACCACTTTCTCCACAAAAGAACTTTCCTCCGTTTAGCATGTCTCTTATTGTAGCTCTGTCTTTTTCATCCCCTTTTTCAGTTCTATAGCAATTATCATCAAAACTGATACCTTTTCCTTGTGGATTGTCATAATCAATCGTTATCTCTCTGGGAACTAAGCTAAAGCTTAACTTATCACCAGGATTTGCTTTAATTCCAGTATCTACATAACGTCTATTGCTATAGAATTCATTATTTCCAAAGCCTATGTCCCCACATATTTCTCGTTCATCAAGACTAGCATTATCAGTTAACTTATTACTGTAATTTGGTATTAAATCATTAGCACAAAATACAGCGGGCACAAGTACTCTCTTTGGATTTTTCCCTTCTTTAAGAGGACAAAGATTTACTGACCCACCAAGAGTAAATTTGATTTTCTCATCCTTGCTAATTACTTGACCAGAATCAACCCAATGAATTTTAACTCCTTCGCCAGCTTCACGAACTGGAACATCTATACTGACACTAGTATTTCTGCTCTGCAACCCAGGTTCAACACAATCCATTGTGCAGCCAGTAATTACAAGACATAGTATCAATAATAATGATTTTCTGCTCATCATTGATTTCCTGTGTTTGTCGGTATTTTAGGTGCTGATCTTTGAGCTGATTGTGGTATTTGAGGTCTTCGACTTGGTGTACCAGATTGCTGACCTGCTCTTCTTTGGATACTTTGTTCATCTAAACCTACTGTTCCCATTAAGCTTTGCTGATATTGCCTTCCTGGTTCGCTTGCTACATAAACACCAAACAACGAATCAGATATTGTTGAAGATGCCTCAACTAAAGCTTTCATAGCATGTCCCAAAATCACAAAAGCCATCATAGCTGTGATGTTAGGTGCATGTTTGGAAGCATAACCATAAATAATACAAGGATTAAAAATCTTTAAGTTAAGATTAAGTATACATGTAGGACAGACCTCAAAATTAAAGACCGAATACACAATATAATCCATAACCTGGCTTATTAATGATATAAAAATTAAAAGCACTACCGGATGAATTGCAAATCTTGCTAAATTTTTGACCCAATTGTGAAACATCTGTCTAGTATATCCAAATAGAAGGCAAATAATAAAAAGAGGCGCCAAGGAAAGCAATAATGCAACTATTGCTATAGATGTGATAAAAGAAAATAAGGCGTTAAACATCGATAAGCTCACTGTTATCAAACCCCAAATCACCAAGCAAAACGATACAATACCCAAAGGACCGGAGAATATAAGAGATACTATTAGTAACACTGAGTGTGCTGATAAAAACCTATTGAGCGGTAAATCAAGAAATTCAAAAACATTTGATGTTGTACCTCTGAAATTTGCTATTTCTATTAACTGTTTTGGAGCATTAACAAAAATAGAAAATGCATTGTTATAAAAAAAACTCCAACTGTTATCGTTCAGCAATTGGGTAATAACTCCTATCTTTACACATATAATTAAAAATTCATATATAGAAGCATGAGACAATCCAAAAAAGTAATAAAGGGTGTATAAAACTATATATAATACTAATAACGACACTATTGTAGATCTGATGGTATTTGTTCTATTTGATGCTACAAAACTTTGATAAAGAGACTTCACAGGGCTAGTATCAGAGTGAATCGCGTTAGTGTCTTTGTAGCTAGAACCGAAAAATGCAGTTTTTACTTTTTCATCAAAAAAATTATATATCGCACTAAAAGTTCTTACAGGTGGCTCTTTAGTTGTAAGGTTAATGCTAAACTGACCCTCATTTTTCTTATAATCACAGCCATGATCTCTTATTCCGTAATATATAGTGCCACTCTTGTCCTTTAGCTTTTCTTTTAAGCCTTCCATATATTGAGTATTATAAACTTTGCTAATGTCTACAGGTATATCTCCCTGAGTTTCATCGGGCTCACGCTCAGGAAATTTGTCAGAAACGCTTATATATAAGCTTTTTTCTAAATTAGGGATTCTTGTTACTCTTATGTTGAAACCACCCTTGCCCTTACCATCACCTAAACTAAAAGTTAACTCTGGTTTTGGATGGTTACGATCTATCTTATGATCACAGTTAATACATATACCGCCTCCTGGAATGTGTTCAAATTCCTCATTATCCATGTGAACACGTAATAGTGTAATGTCAGTTTTTACCCGTTTTTCCTTTAATACGTTATCAATAATTTCAGCAATAACAGATTCACCTCTAGAATTTAAAGTATTGAATATCTCACCTTCTATACTATTGTATTCAATATATACGCAACCTTTTTCTCCGCTGCCGAAAGAAAATTTACATATACGTCCACAGAGTAAATTTAAAATGCGCGTATCTATCTTACTTGCACTGCTCTCTGAAAGCTTGCTACAGTCTACATTTTCCCCTTGCTGTTTTATAGAGTCGATGACATTTCTAATTTCCTCTCTTTCACTTTGATCTAATTCTGAAGACCAGTACTCTTTTCCATTTAACCATTGTGCATTGCCTATTTCATATTTATTAGGACATATTTCACCTTGACACTTCTCTTGATTTAAAACATGTGAAAAATACTCCTTTTCCCCTTCACCGCAATTTTCGTCAATTTTTTTGCAGGTGACCATGCCATTATTGTTTTTACACATTTTACTTCCAACAACACTAAAGCTTATCGCATCGCCAGCTTTAAGCGCAAACGGTAATGTAACGTTTCTTACTCCAGGTTCAATTGCAAAATCTTTATATTGCGAACAAAAATTAACCTTATTAGGTACTATATTAATCTCTGTTACTTTTATTTTATCCGAAATATAGACTCCAGAATCAACCCATTTCTGCTCTGTTGACACTATATCCAATTTCTCACGCAAGCCTGATGAATCTTCTGGCTTAATACACCCGCACCCAGATAATAAAAAGAGTATCACAAAACTTATGCATAGCTTAACCAAATTTTGGTTGCTCAAATGTTCAAACATCTGTTACTCACCTGCGCTCACTCTCCACCTGATTTTATAGATTCACTAGAGGAAGATCCCGATCCCTTATTATCATCTCCACCTCCTCCAATAGCCCCTCTTGCCTTATTTACAGCCGCAGCAGCAACTTGACCAGCACCTCCAGCAGCAGCTTTGGCAGCAGATAAAGCTTTATTCACCATTTGTGCAGGAGTGCTACCTGAACCAAGTGCTGCTCTGTGATTACCAGCAAGCTCAGCAGCCATGCCGGGAAGAACGTTTAAAAAGTGGTAAAAGAGGAATAATACTAAACACAATTTTAATAATTCTCCGATTAGAGAGCTGCCAAACTCCATGTATGTAAAGTCGAATAGACCAAGTATGCTGCTCTTTTTAAAGCTATAATTTTGCATCATACATGCGAGAGTAGTTTCATTTTTATCACATTCCCCATCTTTCAATTTAAACCACTGTTTTTTCTTACTATATGAGATTTCTGCTTGTTTCTTTTCATATGACTTGTCTGGTTGTTCATTTTTATATGACTCGTCCAGTTTAAAATTTAAATTTTTAAAATAGATTTTATCACATGCTATGAACATAAAGGATAAAAACGCAAAAAGGATAACTGGGTATAAACTGTAGGTAATTAACTCTTTTAGCCAACCATCAAAATATCCCTTAGTATGTTGAAACAAAACCATAGGAATGAATAAAGGCGATAAGATGATAATTACACTAAGCGCAACTAAAGATAAGATAAATACATAGCACATCCACAAAATAACCATCATCATCAAAATGGCCATAAATATACAGACAAGAGCTACTAAGATCTGTCCACCAGCGAAAATAATACCAATCACCGAACCTGCAACTAACAAGACAGGAGCAGCGCCAAGCAAAACCGCTAACGTTGCAACACCTCCAGTACCAATTTTGCCACCAATTCCATCTAAAGGGGCACCTAAATAAAATAAAATTCTGCAATCAAGCCTATCCCAAGGTGCAAGATAACTGTAGGATACCCTCTTTCCTGCGCGATCGTATTCATAATCTGTACCTGACTCATAATTACATATATTTTTACTTTCAGATGACGCTTTAAGCACTATCTCTGACAAACCATTTGAAAGCTTTGTTAATTCCCCGTAATAATGAGACATAGTGCTACCTGTCGTAAAGTAAATCACTAAAGCGAATTTAATGATCAACATGTACATTTCTTGCGGACTACGCACTCCACCAGACATAACTTTTATAGAGAACAGTATTAAAGCTAAAACTAGAACAGCAGTTACAGTATTTTTCAACCTTCCTTGTGCTACAGACAAAAAACTACCCTTAGCATGTCCATTTTTGTCTGTAAGTAAGTTACCACTTGAATCAATACCTGCCACTAAATTATCTAACGACTCCTTAATACATTGCACTATCATAGAAGTTATGGGAATAGGAGATAATGACTTACTTCCCGCTTGATTGTAGCAAGCTTCAGAGACATACGAGCTAAAACAGCTTTTATTGTCATAACCTACAAAAATTTTTCCTTCTTTTTCTTTTTTCCTGATAAGAGTTTTATAATCGTCATCCCTGTTGATAAAACTCCTTTCTTCACCACCTGTACCATCTTTATTTTTGAATAATATCACAGATTGTTCACACATAGGAGCAATCGGATCAGGTGGTAATTCCGTGCATCCTATATCAATTCCTTGCGGCCAAGCAGTTCCAGCTGCCCTAACTTCAGCCAATTCCACACATAACCTACCCATTTTTCTCAGTGCCCTGAACGTTGATCCATATATGTCTTCGCTCTGTCCAGCTTTAAGCACTTTACATTCTAGATCGCCATCAACCTTCGGAGACCATGACCCACTTTCATATCCAGTATCTTTCTCTCTGATATCAAAGTCTATGTATCCATCTTCCCCTCTGAAATTAAAGTCATTCGTCTTGAAAAGGTTGCCAAATGTTAAAGGATTGCGATGACATACTTCTATGTATTCACTATATTGCACACCATTTTTTGGCCAGTAGTAGTGTTCCCTATCAACATTCACAACATCCCAATCAGTAAAGTTTAAAATATCTTTCTCTGTTTGTTTTCCATCTTTTCCTGATCTTTTCTGTAATGCAGAAAAATATTCATCTTCTGTTCGATAATTTTTATCTGTGTCACCACTATAACCTGTGTCTTTTAGTTTAAAATTTTTATATCTCCCATCATTATCGTATGCAACTGGATGCCTAACAAAACTATGCTGACAAACAATAAGTCCCCCCACTGCCTTCCAGACTCCAACAATTGCAGCTATCATTCCAACGATAACAAGAGCAGTAAATAAACCAGCAGAAGAGACAATCAAAACAATACCAGTAAATATTGCACCAATAGCAATTGCTATCCCAGCAACTGCTGCAGCTGTTTCAAACGCCTTACAGTCAGGATTAGAAGCACGACTAAAGCTGCCAGTAGAATTAAATCTGCTAACAAATTCCGTTTTGTCAGTACCACTTACTGTATCTGCAAACACTGGATATGAGAGCAAAAAATCTATATTTAACAAAAATATCGCAACTAACAGTAATGACAGTTTAGTTTTAAACATTTTTCACCTTTTGATAAAACACAGGCAACCACATCTTTGGATCATCTCCGACTTCTTTCAGTATATCATGTAACAATAGGACACTTTCTGCACGTCCAGATAACACGTTAACCACATCATCCAAATCTTTCAGATCTATTCTAGCTACTACAGCATTAACTCCCTGCTTTACTAAAAAGAATCTAGTACTTGGATCTGTGTGTTTGATCAGTATGTACTCACGTTCAGTTAACATAAAAACATCTCGATAGACACTAGTAGCTTTCAGATTTGGCAAAAAAATTTGTGTTGCTGTCTGCTGTACAAGTGTATCACTAATAGCACTTTTACTTGCATCTTCAATACTCTGAGTAGCAAAAACTACAAAAGCATTTAACTTTCTCAGCACTTTCAACCAGTCTTTTATCTTAGGTGCAAAAACTGGATTATCTATTAACGCCCATGCTTCATCAAGAACAATAATAGATGGAGTACCATCAAGCGATATACTAATCCTATGAAACAAATAAATCAAGACCGGTCCAAGAGCAACAGGATCTTTTAGCAAGCTAGCCATTTCAAAGCCAAACACTCTTGCTTTTGAAAAATCTAGCAAATCTTCTTTATTGTCAAATATTGCAGCATGAGAGCCATCATCATGCCACATAGATATTGCTCCAGCTAGAGTATCAGGGCCCGCAAGTCCTAAAAATGGTACGAGATTTCTCAAAAATCTGTCTTCTTTTTTTAATTTAAAATTTCCCTCAATTGCATCATTAATTCTAGCAATATCTTCTGAAGTGAATTTATCGTTGTACACTAAAATTAAAGATTTTATCCATTCCATCAAAAATGTTTTATTATCAGGAGTATCATCAAGTTGTAGAGGATTAAAATTTGTCTTAGTTCTTGGTTCTATTATAGTATAGATACCACCAAGTGCTCTTAAAAAAATTTCTGCACCGCGATCTTTATCAAAAAAGAATATTCTTGGAGAAAATTTCATTGCTTGAGCACATAAAAAATTCATTAAAACAGTTTTACCAGCACCTGTTGGCCCAATTATCATAGTATGTCCAACATCCCTTATATGAAAGTTGAAGAAAAATGGAGTGCCAGATGTTGTATCAAAAACTGTAACAGCATCTCCCCAGTGGTTATCGAATTTTTTACCAGTAGGATAATTATGTTGAGATGCAAAACCGGCCAAATTAAGACTACTTATTGTACCTTTTCTTACTATATAATCGAAATTACCAGGAATTTGCGCCCAAAATGCTGGCTCTAGATTAACCCTCTCACGAACAGGATAAACACCACAATTAGAAAGCTCTGATTCAACCAATGATAAAGCATTATCTAATGATTTAGGGCTTTTTTCTATACATAAGATAGTTAAATGGTGTGCACCAAACGCAATCTTACCACTCATTGCATCATCAAGTGCATGAGAAATTTCTGCTATTTGAGAAATAGCTTTATCTGCAGATTGTATCATACGATTTTGCTGTATCTGCATTTTCGCAATTGCCATTTGCCTATTTGTAAATTGAAAAGACTGCGTGATAATAAATTCATAAGGAAGTTGTAAAAAAGAATCAAGCATTCCTGCAGAAGTATTATTTCCATATTCTTTGATACTAACTATTCCAGCATATTTACTTTCATTATGAGTCACAACCTGTATCATCTTATGGCCAAAAAATAACCTATGAACTGGTAAGTATCTTGATATTTCAGTTTTTAGTGGAAAGAGCGTGTTTGTAACAAAGCCACAATTTACAATTCTAGACAGAAACTCCATTATTTCACAAAACAGTCCGTTTGGAGTTTCTTTTACTCCAAGGACTTTAGGCGAATAATTCCTAAAGCTTGTTACTATACGATTTGTTGTTTCCTCTAAATCTTCATAGGTATCACGCATATCACTTTCCCAAGCATGTTTTGAAGTTACATGCCCAAATTTTTTCAGTAGATGTGATAAAAATTCTACTCCTTTTGTGTCTGCCCTACGAATAATCGTAATGTATAAATCATTAATAAAAGATTGCCTAGTTGCGTGTTTTTCTCTCCATTTTAGATTTACATGGTTAGCAAAAAAATTTGGTAAACTCTGGCTTGCAAATTCATCAGAAAAGATATTCTTCTTACGCCTGATGGTATGAAAGTATAAACTAAATGCTGGAGATGAAATACTTCTTAGCATCTGATTTCTGATATTATTTTGTATCGCCAAGTCTTCATCATCGGCCGTTTCAAACGCAAAGCCATTTAATTTTATAAATTTAACTAACCAATTCTGCTTTGTCATCAAGGTTGTACTATTCCAATAGCAAGAATAAGGTATAAATTCAGCAGCGTGAACCTCCCTACTTAGAATAGATTTATTCTTTGATTGAATAGCTCTAAATCTCAACATTGCATAACATCAAGTAATGTCATAAGAATTGGCTCCATGATAAAACCGATTTAAACATTTGGAGCATTTTCCCAATTTTACCATAAATAACTCAATAAACAACGGTTCCTTTGCAGAAGCTATATAGCCAAGTCCATGTATCCCTGGTAACATCAGGAGAATTACTCTAAGATCATTTGTGTTAATGAAAATTAGCATGCAAATTAAAACGTTTAATATTGCAAACATATAACTCACACCAAAAAGCATCGCAGGTCTTGTAAGACCTTTAAATAATTGATCCGTTTGTATATTACCTGTGGACATACCCTTGATCTTCTAATTAATAGCTCTAACACTAATACTACATCATTAATTAAAAATCTATTGAAATGAATAGCACTTTAGGTAAGATAACCAATTTAACTCTAACGATGACAAACTGGCCATTTCAAGAAGCAGAAAAAATACTACAAGAATTCCCTAATAAAAAAGAGATAACATTTGAGACTGGATATGGGCCATCAGGTTTGCCACATATTGGTACTTTTGGGGAAGTTTTTCGTACCACAGTTATTGCAAACGCTCTAAAAAAAATAGCTCCTAGTATAAAAACCAAAATCATTGCAGTTTCCGACGATATGGATGGTTTGCGAAAAATACCAGATAATGTACCAAATCAGGAAATGCTAAGAGAGAATCTGAACAAGCCATTAACCATGATACCTGACCCATTTGGCACTCATGAGAGTTATGGCCATCATATGAATTCATTGCTGTGCAAATTCCTTGATTTATTTGAGTTTGAATACGAATTTAGAAGCGCTACAGAGTGTTATAGATCTGGTGTTTACGATGAAAAGCTCTTACTCTTGCTGAAAAATTACGACAGAGTAATGGAGGTAATGCTTCCATCATTCCGGGAAGAAAGGCAGCAGACTTACAGTCCATTCTTGCCGATATGCCCAAAAACTTCTCAAGTTCTACAAGTTCCAGTAATTGAAAGAAATACAGATAAAGGAACAATCAAATATAAAGAAGCAAATGGAGAAGAAATAGAAGTTCCAGTAACAAAAGGCAGATGCAAATTGCAATGGAAACCTGATTGGGGAATGAGATGGGCTGCATTCGGAGTTAATTACGAAGCTCATGGAAAGGATTTGACTCCATCTGCTGTGCTTTCAAGTCAAATATGTAAAATACTTGGAGAAAAGCCACCGCTTTTGTTTTGCTATGAGTTATTTCTTGATAAAGAAGGAAAGAAGATATCAAAATCAAAAGGAAATGGTATTTCAATTGAGGAGTGGCTAACTTACGCACCCACAGAGAGTTTAGCGTTATACATCTTTCAGAGCCCTAGAAAAGCTAAACGTTTATATTTTGATGTGATACCAAAATCAACTGATGAATATTTGGAGTTTGTTAAGCGTTATAATGAAAGTAAAGAAAAGGATGTAAACAGTCCTGTATGGCACATCCATCAAGGTAAAGTTCCAAACGTAGAAACTTCAGGCATAAATTTTTCGTTACTTTTAAACCTGGCAGCAGCTTGTAATGCTGAAAATAAAGAGATTCTTTGGGGTTTTATATCAACTTATGCACCAAACGTTACACCAGAAAGCAACAAAATGCTAGATAGGCTTTCGGATTTTGCAGTTAGGTATTATCACGACTTTATCAAGCCAACAAAAGCGTATAAAGCTTCAAACGAAAAAGAGAAAGAAGCGTTACTAGATTTAAAGAGCAACCTACATTCCCTGCCTATTACAGCCACTGCTGAAGAGATTCAATCTCAGGTTTTCTCCATCGGAAAAAAACATAATTACAATAACTTACGCGATTGGTTTCAGTTGCTATATGAAACGCTGCTTGGCCAAAAAACCGGTCCTAGAATGGGATCTTTTATAAAGCTTTATGGGATAGATAATACAATCTCTCTTATAGAAAGTGCTACTGAACGTACACTTTAGAGTTTACCTTCTTCCATTTGAGCCCTCTAGTTTTATTACTTGACAAACCTTCCCACTTTCCTTATTATACTGATAAAGGTATTTATCCTTGTTTTTGGGCTCAACGACAAAATTCAGTAAAAAACTCAGATATTTATTGGCAAATTACATAAAATTATAGTGGCTTTTTTTATTTTTTCTACATTCAGCCAAATCGCGTTTGTTAGCACATTATCAATTTACATTATTAAAACTCGCTATACGGGGATTCTTTTGTCTTTTTTTATTTAGTAAATTTCTTAATATTTGTAGCTAAAGTAATTTTAGAGAGCCAGCGCGTGACCAACCTGGTCAGTTTTCTGAATCCCAGTACTGGAATAACAAGAAAGAGGGCGCTGAGATGACACCATTTGCTGTCTTCAAAATGAATGTTAATACACCTAGGATGTTTAAACCTTAATTCTGTTTTGGTGTTAAGCAAGGTATCCTAGTATCTAGATACCTCGCTAAATAAGAAAACTTGGAGAAAAGGAAGAAGAGACTTCTTCCTTCTACTTAACTATGCTGTTACGCCTAACTCTGAAGAAACTTCTGATTGTACATCAACTTCATTTAGCTCATTACAAGGCTTACACACTTCATACGTAATACCACCAGTAACAAGTCCTGTAAGTACAAAAGCAGCAACAGCTATACCAATTAAAGCCAATATTGGTAATGCAACACCAGCAGCAAAACATCCACCACCAACTGCTAATGCAGCTACAACACCACAAACACTACCAATCATTATTGATTTATTAGTAGTTTTTACTATATTTTCTTCAGTTCTAGGCACACTACTTTCAGGCACTAAAGGCTTTTCATTACTTTTACAACTAGATATTCTATCTCCAAGTATTGCTAGCCAATTATCAATTTTAGTTTTTTGCCCTTCATCTTGCTCTTGACTTTTTAATGTTTTTAAAATCTCCTGAAGTCTGCTACGATCATTTCCTTCTACATCAGCAAAAACTTCTTCTAACATATTATTATCTTCAACTACATCTAGAATAGTTTTAACTTTTTTTCCCGGATTATTGAAATTCATAGCATAGCCAAGCGGTGTTAGATTATACTCCGTACCATTTGGTAACTTTTTAGTTATATTTGCAGTAGTAATACCAATTCTCATTGTTGTGGAGTCAAATAGGAAACAGAGCAGAGTTGTTTAATTGTAGAAGTAGCAAGAGAGGTAAGAAATTTGCATAAAGTGCTCTCAAGCAAAGCAATAGTACTGTATATTTTATTGCGCAAAATGTTCTGTTTTATATATAACCAAAGCCTCTCAACAGGATTAAGTTCAGGTGAATATGGAGGTAGGTATATAATCTCAATGTTTTTAGGTACCTTTAAATTTTTTGACTTATGCCAACTAGCACAGTCCATAACAAGAACAGCTTCTCTTGTCCCTAGATATTGCAACATTTGCTCAAGAAATATATTCATGCAATCAGTGTTAACATTTGGTGCAAATAAGCTAAAACTCTCTCCATTTTTAGGATTAACTGCACTGTAGAGATAAAAATTATGCCTACCTAACTTTATTTTAACCCGAGTTCTAGTACCTTTTTTAAACCATCCATGCCCAACTTTCGAATGTGTGCCAAACCTTGATTCATCAAAGAAAAATAGCTCTTTTTCAGGATACTTTCCAATAACTTCATTGAGATTTTTTTTTGAATTCCTCTTGTTTACTTTTATCTTGTACGTTGTGTACTGGTCTTGGTGTAATATATGAAAATTTCATCTTTTGCATATGGCGGTGTACTGTAGATTTGCTAATATTTAAGTCGAACTTTTCCTGTATTCTTATTCTCATTTCTTTAATGGTAATATTAGGGTTTTCTTCTATCCATGCTTCAATTTGCTGTAGTTGAGCCTGATTTAATTTAGTTTTTCTTCGGCGTGATCGAGGAGCAAACAGTTTTTCTTCTCTGCCAAATTTCAAGAGTTTTATCCACGAAGTTAGTGCCTTTCTTGAAATGCAATATATTTTTGCTACAGACGTTATACTGTACTTTTTTGCTGCAATTACAGCGTTTAGTTTTTTTGAAACATATGCATTATTCCTTACTTTCTTCAGCATCTCTTTTGCTGATTTTACTACTTCTTCATCCAATAATTTTGATCTGAGTGCCATTTATACCTAAACTATTTCACTTATTTCATTATGGCTTTTCTTCCATTATTGTCTATCTGTTTCCCGTGTAACGGGAATTGGTATAAGATTCTTTGTTTTCTCGCACTTTCTTCTACAATAACTTTGATTATTTCCTTAAAATCATTGAAATTCATAGCATAGCCAAGCGGTGTTAGATTATACTTCGTACCACCTTCTAACTTTTCAGTTATATTTGCAGTAGTAAGAACTTCTTTTAATGCGCCTTCTTTTTTAATTTCTTTAAGAATATGAGTAATATCCTTTTCATTTTCTATCGCATCCTTTAACGTATTATATAATTCCTTTTGCTTTTCTGTTAAATCTTCGTACCTTGACATATTAACTTTTCCTATAATAATATACTTTAATTATTATATATTTTAGTAATAAAGTCAAGAATTTAATAATTATACCTAGGTATCATAAACAAGAAAAAGAGGCTTTTGTACGAGCGTTATTAATCTTCAGTTTTATAAGGAATAAGGAACCAAGATTCGTCAACGTTTCTGTAAGTACCTGCTATACAGAATAGTTGCCACCAATAAAGCCTAAGCTGACCAAATACATTTCTGTAGATTCAGATCTACTTGACTTTGGTTTGAAGTATCTTACTGTTTTGAACATTTTTTTTAGCTCATTGCAGAAATCTTTATCAGATTCTCCTTGAAAAATTTTTACTACGAACTTGCCATCATGATTCAAAAAATGCTTTGCAAAATTGAGCGCTGCTTCGCATAAAAGCATAATTCTGATATGATCTAACGATTTTAAACCGCAAGATTCTGGTGCCATATCAGATAAAATTACATCAAATTTGTGATCCTTGAATTTTTCTCTTAAAATTTCAAGTTCGCTGATAATATCACACTGTATACACTCTACTCCACTAATTGCGTTTATTGGTTTTATGTCAACAGCAATCACACTCGCTCCTTTCTTAGATGCAACTTGTGACCACCCACCAGGAAAAGCGCCAAGATCAATAATTTTTTGCCCTTGTTGGAGTAGTTTAAATTTATCGTCTATTTCTATTAACTTATATGCCGAGCGCGATCTATAACCGTCCTTATTGGTTTTTTGCACATACTGATCATTCAAATGGCGATGTAGCCATCTTGTTGAAGATAACTTTCTACCTCTAGCTGTTTTTACTCTGGTCTTTATACTAATAACCTACTTATTATTGATTATATCTTTGAGCTCTTTTTCAACTACTTCTTTTACCAATGCATGTAGATACTTATTCAGCCACTCTGAAAGCTGAGGTTTTAAAAGAGATACAACTAATTCTTCAACAGTAAGATCCGCTCTTTTTTGTTGTTTATGCCGTAGTTCGCTTTGCATCTTTTCAAGCAATGTTTTAATTTCCTCCATATTTTCTTTTAAAACTAAATGCTCGTTACTTTGTTCTTGATAGCTCACTTTGTTATTACTCATTTGGATATTATCATACAAATTTTTCTCTTCTGAGTTGTAACTATTAAATTGGTTATTCATTTTCTCACTTTGGCAATCGTTCTCTTCTTCACTATTTTCCTTTTTATCATCAACATCTTTTTCAATTTCTTCTAGGTATTCCTCTTCAAGGCATAATACTTCATCATCTTCATCTATTATTTCTGCTCTATCGCCACTTGGATTTTTACCCGATATAGCTTTTTTTATATCTTCTAGTATATCTTTTACAGATTGATTATCGCTCATACCATTAAATTTAAAGGTTTATACTATTTATCATAAAAAGCAAGTTGTAAACACTAATTACATAATTGCTTTTTGCCTGAATTAGATCGGAACGTGCTTTAAATAGTTCATCTTCAGTATCCAAAAGATCAATTGTGCTCTTTAAATTTAAGTTTACTTCTTGCGCAACTCCTTCCAATGCTAAAGCTGCTGCTTTTTCTGCTTCTTGACTTGCTTTAATAATAGCTTTTGCTGTCAGCACGTTATTCCAAGCATTTATAACTGCTTGTTCTATATTTTTTACTGCTTCGTAATAATCGTAAGTGGATTGTTTTGCATCCATTTTAGCTCTACTAACACCAAAAACATTAACTCCTCTTTTAAAGATCGGAATATCAAGAGTAAAGACAACATTCACATTTTCTAGTAACGTGTCTAATTTTATATTGTCCTTTCCAAAATTTTTACTTGCGCTTAGATTCAAAGAAGGAAGCCACTTGGAACTTTCAGCAATCACTTCCATTCCAGCAGCTCTTTTTTTATAAATAGCTGCTTTTAGGGACAAGTTGTTGGTTTTTGCTAACTGTAAACATTCATTTAATTCTGGTATAGAAGGTAGTTTACCATTAGTCTCGTGAAGATTATCAGCATCTTCACCAATTAAATGATAGTAAGCAATATTAGCGAGCTTTAATTCACCTTCAGCATCAACTCTTTTGGATATAGAAGATGAAAATTTTGCTTTTGCGAACAAAACCTCAGCATTAGTAACTTCTCCAAGAGAAAAGCGTTTTTTCATAGCTGACAAATGTTCTAAAGAAACACGTTCTTTATGTTCCCCCAGTTTTAATATTTCTGCCTTTTGTAAAACATTAACATATGCTTTCACAGCGCTGAGTGCAACTTCTTGCTTAGATTGCTGAAATCTAATTTTTGCTGCTTTAAGAAGATGATTTGATCGGCTGAATGTAGCAAAAGTGCCACCACCATCTATTATTCTTTGACTTAATGTTAGACGTTTTCCAGAGTTTTGTAGACCGTTAATAATATTAAAATTACTATCGAAATTATATTGTAAATTGATGTCAGGTAAAAACCCAGCCAATCCAGAAGATTTTAGTTGTTTTTCAGCACTCTTATATTGGTAAAATTGAGACTTTATTTTTGAGCTGTTTTTGATAGCTTTGCTTATAGCTTCCTCCAAATCAATTGCATAGCAATCTATAGCACTAAAAGCGATTACAAATATAATAATCAATCGAAACATTTTGCTTTCTAGCATATTATTAAAGTTATTAGCATAAATTACTTTAATAATCAATAACTAATGTTGTTGACACTATCAAGCAACTTAGTATATCATAATCTACTGTTATGTATTGATATATGAAAACTTTTTTCTTAAAAGAGAAACAAGTCGACAAAAAATGGCTTGTTATAGATGCAGAAGGATTAGTAGTAGGAAGGCTTGCAGCGTTTGTAGCAGCGCTATTGCGTGGAAAGCATAAGCCTGAATACACACCTCATATGGATTGTGGAGATAATGTAATTATTGTTAATGCAGAAAAGGTACATTTTACCGGAAAGAAACTTAAAGATAAAATCTACTATAGGCATACAGGTTATTCTGGTGGTTTAAAGAAAACTACTCCAGATAATATTTTAAATGGCAAATTCCCTGAGCGTGTGATAAAAATGGCAGTAAAAAGAATGCTTGATGATGGTCCTATGGCACGCAGACGGTTTGAAAATTTGTATGTTTATTCTGGTTCAGAACATAAGCATCAAGGACAGCAACCTGAAAAAATAGATTTTGCCTCTTTAAATCGTAAAAATAAGAAATAATGGAGCAAAAAGTGAAAATAAATAATAATGATCAGCCAAAAAAGGCAATGATTGACTCACTTGGTCGTTCATATGCCACAGGTCGAAGGAAAGAATCTGTAGCAAGAGTATGGATAAAGCCAGGAAGTGGAAAATTTAGTGTTAATAAAAAAGACGATTTAATTTCTTATTTTAAAAGAGAATCAGTGTGTCAAATGATTAAAACGCCATTCATAGTAACTTCTATGTTAGATAGGTATGATGTGTTTGCAACTGTAAAAGGTGGAGGACTATCTGGCCAAGCAGGTGCCTTAGCTCATGGAATAAGCAGAGCTTTAAGTAGTATAAGTCAAGATCTACACTCTATATTACGTAAAGGTGGATTCCTAACTAGAGATTCACGTGTTGTTGAGCGTAAGAAATATGGTCAACATAAAGCTCGAAAAAAATGTCAGTTTTCTAAGAGATAATTGTTTTATAATGGTATTTTTTTGTAAATGTTATACAAGTTCTTACAAGGGTTTATGACATTTTCTCTTTTTATGACGAATTTAGTTGACTATTAGCATTAGCATAATATGCTGTTTATGTAATTTTTCAATATTAAGGTAATTTATGAGTAAAGAAGATATAGTAAACCAACTGAGTAAAGAGTGCTCTAGTCAAGGTATAGATATAACAAAAGCTAGTTTAGGTAAGATTCATGATATTTTTATGGAAACAATCAAGAACGATCTAATTTGTCAGGGTGAAATACGTTTGCATGGAATAGGGACATTCTCTACTGCTATAAGTAAGGAAAGACAATGCCGCAATCCTCAAAATGGTGAGATTATGACCGTTCCTGAAAAGAAAAAGGTAAAGTTTAAAGCAAGTCAAACTCTTTTAAGTACTTTAAATGACAAAGAGAAAGTATCAGCTATTTAGATATAGTCATTTTCATCTTTTTAGTTACACTGTGTAAACCATGAAATATAGCCTCACTGATTAAAGAATGGCCTATATTAAGAGCTGAGATGTGAGGTATCTCTTTTATTCTTTTAGCATGTTTATAATTTATGCCATGCCCTGCGTGGCACTCTATTCCTAGCTTATTAATGTATTCTGCAGAGTTAGTAATAAGTTTTAATTTTTCTTCTGATGGATTATCACAGTAATTCCCCGTGTGAATTTCTATTATGTCAGGCTTTCTTTCTAGCTTCTCAAGATATTTTAGTTGATTAATATTTGGATCGATAAACAGTGAGACTTTTATGTCAAAGCTGTGCATTTCCTCTATTATACCAGAAAGTTTACTGTGCATATTCACGATATCCAAGCCACCTTCGGTTGTTAATTCTTCTCTTTTTTCTGGTACTATACAAATCGAGTAGGGTTTTACTTCTTTTGCTATTTTGAGCATTTCTTCCGTAGCTGCAATTTCAAGGTTCAACTCAGTGCTAATGTTTTGTTTTAGATTGAATACATCCTCATCTCTGATATGCCTTCTGTCTTCTCGTAAGTGTACAGTGATAAAATCTGCTCCAGCATCAATAGCTATTCTTGCTGCTTTTAATGGATCTGGATAAGAAGCTCCACGTGCGTTGCGAAGGGTTGCAACGTGATCAATATTAACGCCCAATTTCACAATTGACCTCAAAAATTATTTATAAATTATACATATTATTAGATCTTATGCATGTCATTGTTTAATGCCATAGCTGAAAGACGGAGCTAGCAGTTATACCAATTCTCATTGTTGGCAAGTCAAATAAGAAACATTCAAAATTGTTTGATTGTGGAAGTGGAAAGAGAAGTAATAAATTTGCGTACACTTGCCCTTTTTTACAGTTAATCTAGTTTATAGAACTACTCGTGGTAATCCAAACAAGATTTTTTCTCATAATCAGGTTATAGTAAACGGGGAAAATTTTTCGCATCTAAAAAATTTTAGATTTAGGATTGAAATTAATAAGTGGAGTGATTATGTAGTTCATGTATTAGTAAAAGGAGGTACAACATGGGTAATATAGTTCATTTAAATAAAAACAATAACCGTGATAATTTTAGTGTAAGAGGGTTACAAAGAGCCGTTGATGACATATTTGATAGCTTCTTTACAGGATGGAACCCAGAGCTTTCTAAAAGAGGCAGTAGCCTACTACCAGTTTGTGACCTTTATGAAACAAAGGAAAGCTATTGCCTATCATTAGAGTTACCAGGTATTCCTAAAGAAAGCATAGACATTAGTATATCTGGCGATAACTTAATAGTGAAGGGTGAAAAAACATGTGATAATGAATCAAAAGATAAGCAGTTTTACCACAAAGAAAGGTACTATGGTTCTTTCTATAGATCTATTCAACTTCCAACAAATGTAGAGCAAGATAAGGTATCTGCCAACTTTTTAGATGGGGTATTGCATGTAACCATACCTAAATCAGAGAAACACATAAAGAAAATTGATGTAAAGTAACCAGTAAGTAATAGCAGGCTTCTGACCTTGAGGCTTGCTATTTTAATATCTGTTCAGCAAAGTGGCAAAATAAGATAGACAGATAAGACAATCATAAAAATAAATGTTGTCATTCCAGCACTTGATGCTGGAATCTAGTAAAAAAAGAATGGATCCCAGTGTCTGAACACTGGGATGACATCATCATAGAGATCAGCTACTTGAATGACAATATTTGCTGTGTAATTTACCTTAAAAAATGAATATTCCTACAGCTACGTGTAAGCTACTTTCATGATACTCATTTACTTGTCTTTTTTGCCACTTTGCTGAACAGATATGTAAAATATGAAAAAAATACCAATAAAAAAAGGCCGTATTAACTTTAACAATTTAAAATGATTTAATGTGAAAACCATAGGCGCCAATTGTTTTTTTAACTTAAAAATAAAAGTCAAGTATCAGGAATTCTAGACATAAACCCTCCTATATGAATAAAGAGCTAGCAAAAATAAACTTATATATTTTTTGCTGAAATTTGATTATTTGGTGAAAAAACCTGCAGGTGAAGATAGATTTTGGATCCTAAAAAACCTTCATTTTCCACTATAATGAAGCCACCAGAGTCTGTCAAGTAATTTTTTATTTAAATTTGTTGCAATCTTTTTATACATTCATCTTTCCCAAGAATTACCATGATATCGATGATTCCAGGCGCATCCATTACTCCTGTTATAGGGGCGCGTAATGAGTGGTATACATCGCTCATTTTCATATTATATAACTTCGAAAATTCCTTGATTTTAGCAGATAAAAAATTCTTATTCCAATCTTCACTACCTACACTCGAAAGAAATGATACAAGTAACTTAATTATATCGAGGTTAGATTTGATAATTTGTTGAGCTTCTTCACTAAAATCAACTTGAATATAAAATTTTGCTAAATCCAATAATTCGGTCAGATAGTTTGCTCTTTTTTTCAGCTCTGTCAGTCCCTGAAGTAAATAGCCCTTTTTTTTGTCAGTTAGAGTATTTTCTCTAAGCATTAGAGTCAGAATATCTTCATTGCTCATATTACTAATATAGTGGTTATTCAAATGCTCCAGTTTTTTGAAATCGAGCCGTGCAGGTGAGCGACCGATGCTTTCTAAATTAAACCACTCTATTGCTTGCTCATCGCTAATAATCTCATCGTTGCCATGACTCCAGCCAAGTCTTAGCAAGTAATTACGCATTGCCTGTGGCAATATTCCCATCTTTTCATAATCGCAAACACTTGTAGCACCATGTCTTTTAGATAACTTATTCCCGTCTTCTCCATGAATTAGCGGTACATGTGCAAAGCGTGGGACATCAAAATCAAGAGCCTGATATATTAGTAATTGTTTGAAGGTATTAGTGAGATGATCAGAGCCACGTATAATATCGGTTATTCCGGCATCATGGTCATCAACCACTACAGCAAAAATATATGTTGGAGTATTGTCAGAGCGCAAGATTATTATGTCATCAAGCTGATCTCTACTTATTGTAACTTGGCCGTATATTTTATCGTCAACAACAATATCTTCTGAGTCTGGCACTTTGAAGCGAACAACAGGCTCTGCATTTGATGTCGAATGAGTACACTTATGCTTATATATTTTTCCTTCTTCCCTTGCTTTTGCCTTCTTTTCTGCAATTTCATTCTCGGGGCAGTAACAATGATACGCCCTACCCTTTTCAACTAAAAGATTTGCAACCTCAATGTGCTGCTCTATTTTTTTTGATTGATATATTATTTCCCCATCATAGTTTATTCCAAGCCATCTTAACCCATCTATTATTGCATCAATTGCTTCCTGTGTTGAACGTTTTCTGTCGGTATCCTCAATCCTTAGTAAAAACTGGCCACCATGACGCTGTGCATAGAGCCAATTAAATAAAGCTGTGCGAGCTCCTCCAATATGTAAAAATCCTGTTGGTGATGGAGCGAATCTAGTGACTATACCTGGCATATTTGTCTATTGTGATAACGTAACCGATGATAACTAAAATTTGCACTTGCAACAACGTGGAACTATAGTAAACTTGAAAGATCAATTTACATTTATTTTTAACAAACTGCAATATTAGTAAATGCAGTGAGGTGTATATATGGGTAATTTATTTGAAATTGTAAGAGAAGTTGTAACAAAAGAGGATGAAAATAAATTTATTGAAGCTTGCAAGAAAAGAGTTGCTTGTGTAGCTAAGCATAGAATTGATGAAAATGGAAACCCATTTCATATAGCAGCAAGTGAAGGATTCCTGTTACCTGCGTTAAAAGAGATTATAGAGTATTTAGAAGAAGATACTGAGAGCAGAGTCAAGAAAGCAAAAGAAGCTAAAGATTGGGAGAAAGTAAAAAGCTTAAAAAAGGAACTTGAGAACAATAAGAAATATATTAAGGAAGCACTCCTCGATAAAAGCTATATTAAGGATGACGGGAAGAAGGCAGTATCACCCCTTTATTTCTTGGACCCTGCAGAGCGGAAGGAAGTTAAGCAAATTGCAGATATAAAATGTGGCTTTATATGTAATAAGAAGTTTCATATATGCTTATATATAGTAGGAGCTATAGTGTGTGCTATCACTATGTGTGTATCTTTGTATCTTCTATTTTTGGCTTCTCAATCTCTTGCATTGGCTTCAATAGCAACAATAGCTTCTGGAGGATCTTCATATCTGTTATTTAAGGCATGTAATGAAGTATATGGCCTCTATAACGAAAGTACTATAGTGATAGATCCTGATGTTATGCAACTTTTAGATAGTGGTTTAGCCCCAACATGAAGTACTTGCAGGAAATAATATAGAAATTTACTTTCTTAACTTAAGAAAGTATACTGATAAGATGATAAGAAAGAAGTATAGTAAGATTTTAGTAGCGAACAGAGGGGAGATTACCTGCAGGATAATCAAAACTGCGCACAAGATGGGCATATCTTGTGTGTCTGTGTACTCAGATGCAGATGCAAATTCTGTGCATGTAAAGCAAGCAGATGAGTCAAGGCACATTGGCCCTTCGCCTGCTTATCTTAGTTACTTAAATATCGAAAAAATATGCGAAGTAGCAGTTGAAACAGGTGCCGAGGCGGTTCATCCTGGCTATGGGTTTTTAGCAGAAAATCCAGATTTTCCCCGTGCTCTGGAAAAACATAACATAGATTTCATTGGTCCAAGTGCAGAAACAATAGAAGTTACAGCCAACAAAATAACGGCAAAAGAAGAGGCAAGAAAGGCTGGAGTAAATGTAGTGCCAGGATATATGGGTAAGATCGAAAACGCTGACCATGCATCCATGGTTGCTGAAGAAATTGGTTTTCCCGTTATGCTCAAAGCTGCATCAGGTGGTGGTGGCAAAGGAATGCGAATTGTACATTCCAAAAAAGAAATTGAACTAGCATTTACATCAGCAACAAACGAAGCAGAAAAAAGTTTTAAAGATGGTAGTATTTTTATAGAGAAATATATAGAGCTGCCAAGACACATTGAAATACAAATTATAGCAGACAAATACGGGAATGTAGTGTGTCTTGGAGAGAGAGAATGTTCGATACAGAGAAACAACCAGAAAATAATAGAAGAAACTCCAAGTCCATTTATCAGTGAAAAGGTGAGACAAAAAATGTATGCTCAATGTGTCTCCCTTGCAAAACAAGTTGGCTATTTTTCAGCAGGCACTGTTGAGTTTGTTGTTGATAAAGACCAAAACTTCTATTTTCTTGAGGTAAATACGAGATTACAAGTTGAGCATCCAGTAACAGAATTCGTAACAGGAACAGACATAGTAGAAGAAATGATTAGAACTTCCTGTGGAGAAAAATTGAGATTCAATCAGGATGATATTAAACTTACTGGTTCTGCAATAGAAAGTAGAATTTGTGCTGAAGACCCATCAAAGAAATTTTTCCCTTCCAGCGGAAGAATAAAATATTACGATAAACCGGATGAAAATGATCATGTAAGAATAGATGATGGAGTAGCTAGCGGTTCAGAAATCAGCGTGTTCTACGACTCAATGATTGCAAAAGTTATAACCTATGGAAAAGATAGAATAGAAGCAATCAGCAGAATGCAAAGAGCTTTATCTGAGTGCTATATAGGAGAAGTAACAAACAACATAGAATTTCTAGAATCCATCTTCCATCATCCAAATTTTATTGCAGCAAAGCTCCACACGAGATTTATTCCCAACCATTATCCCAGTGGATTTCAAGGTGATTTTATCACAGAGGAATATATTAAAATATTTATTTTTACTGCACTGTATGTTCACTTAGAAAATGAGGAAAGGTATTACAGTAAGTCAATAGATGAAGCATTCATAGTGAAAATAGATGACAATGAGTATCCCGTAAATGCAAAATATCAAGATAACACATTAACAACAGTATATAACCACAATAAATACTCCGTGGTGGGTAAGTGGAAATCAAGTTACAGATTGCTATATATAACAATTAATGATGATAACAACATAGCACTTAAAATAGAAAGGCAAGGTAGCAAATACTGCATAAAACATGCGGGTATGAAAGTTGAATGTTTTGTATTGAAACCTTACATAGCTGAATTAAGCAGGTTAATGCTAAATAATGAAACTGAAGGGATTTCAGTAGATACTGTGAAATCTCCAATATCTGGTTTATTGGTTAAATTACATGTCAATGCTGGAGATCAGGTAGAGGTAGGACAACCTCTATTTGTTGTAGAGGCAATGAAAATGGAAAATATAATATGTGCTGAATCAGAAATGGTGATAAAAAATATCCCTGTTAAAGAAGGAAAAAATATACATGCTGGTGATTTGGTATTAGATCTGATTTCTTAAATAACGCAAGCAGTATAAACCTGATCCAAATAAGATAAATGAAAACATTTGATGGGCTATAGCAATAGCCATTGGTATATGCAGCAACAAAGTGACTATTCCTAGAATTACCTGAATGATGACAGAGAATAGCATAACATATAATGGTCTTATACTGGCATTTTTTATTGTGAGTATTGCTACCAGAACTAATATCAGCAATGCCAGTACTCTATGCACAAATTGCACTGTTGCTCTATTTTCAAAGATATTGAGCCATGTAGGCTGTAAGAAAAATAAATCTTCCGGAACAATTTGTCCATCCATCAGTGGAAAGGTATTGTAAATTAAACCAGCATTTAACCCTGCAACAAATGCACCGAAGATTATTTGTATTGCAACTAGGATTAAAATTATCCATATGTAACATGTAATGTTGCTATTAATTTTAATTATCTGTTTTGGTTTGATTTGGTAATTAAAAAATTGATATGACAATAATGCAAAGATACCCAATGCAAGCAGTAAGTGAAGTGCGAGCTTATAGTGACTAACATGAGGATTAGATACCAAACCGCTTTTAACCATATACCAACCGGCAAAAGCTTGTAAAATTCCAAATAATAGTGCTGTAGATAACCTTATTACTGCATTTTTAGGTATTCTTTTTTTTAGTGTAAAGTATATAAATGGTAAGATAAAAACTAAACCTGTCAGCCTTGCAATTAGTCTATGCACGTATTCTATTAAGTATATGGTGCGGAATTCTTCCATACTCATACCATAGTTAAATGCTTTATATTCAGGTGTAGCTTCATATTTTACTTTTTCTTTAATCCAGTCTTGTTCACTAAGCGGTGGCAATGTTCCGGTAATTGGTTTCCATTCCGTGATTGACAATCCTGCTTTTGAAAGTCTGGTAAATCCACCAATCCCCACCATGCAAATCACCATGAAAGAGCAGAGAAAAAGCCAAATAGCTACAGGTTTTGCTTCCATAAGCCATGCTGAGTTTTGTTCCATTGCTGAGGATGAATAACAAATTCCCACAAAGCGAGAAAAGCTGCAACGCTATGTAGTAGACTATAAACGGGAAAAAATATTGATATTATATAAAAATAAAAAGGCATTTTTTGCTGTTTGATAGCTATTATCAAAAAAATCAAGTTAATAACGTATACTACTATAAAATAATATAAAAATAATCCACTTAAAACTTGAGTTAGTATCAATGAAAGCAACAAAAAAGGAGTCATAAAAAACATCAAAGCTGAGGAACCAACAAAAAGGTTTAATAGCAAAATTCCTTTGAGTCCAGTGTGCTTAAAAAGTAATTTTATATTTTTTAAGTGAACAATGTAAGTTTGCATATAACCTTTAATCCAGCGTGCTCTTTGTTTGATCCAAGCAAACACAGTAGTTGGTGATTCTTCCAATGTTTCTGAATCAATAATCCTGGTTTTATATCCCATTTGCGCAAGTCTCAAACCAAGGTCAGCGTCTTCAGTGACATTGTAAGCATCCCAAAAAAGCACTTTCTTTAAAATTTCCACTGAAAAATGGTTACTGCTACCGCCCAAAGGTATTGGCATGTTCATTTTTTGAAATCCAGGCAAAAAATATTGAAACCAGTTCATATACTCGAGAGAAAAGAATTTTGTAAGAAAATTGCAACCAAAGTTATAGTAATTTAATTTCGCCTGTACACAAGCCAACTTTTCGTCGCCCTTATTAAATTCAATTAGTGCTTTTTTTAACTGCAACGGATCTGGCTTGTCATCTGCATCATATATTACCACATACTTTCCTCTAGCAAAGCTCATAGCATAATTGCATGACTTAGCTTTTGTTCTAGGCAGAGAATGAGGCACTTTTATTACTTCAAAATACTGTGGTAAAGTGCATTTTTCTATAGCTGCCAACATTTCTTGATCATCGCTCTCTATCACAAGCTTTACATCTAATTTTGATTTTAGATAATCCAAACTTTCAATGCTCTTAATCAATTGCTTTATAACCGCATTCTCTTTAAAAGCAGGCAATAAAATAGTATATATAGGTTCATTCATCTTATCATAATCTGCTTTTTGGTTAGAAATTTTACGCAAGCCAAAAATTTTAGTTACAAATTTGAATAAAGAACTAGAACATCCGATTATAAATATCAACACCAAAGCAAAATATGCATATTTTTTTGTCAGTGTTAAAGTCGAAATCATAACAAAGAAAGAGGAAAAAAAGATTGAACTGAGCCTAATGCTTTTAGCTGAAAAATTAGGATTCTTATAATATAAGTAGTTACTTGCGAATTCTGAAATACCAAAGTGTGAGTTAAGAAGATTTAAAATCTGTTTGCTATCTACTTTTATCAATACATATTCAATACCGTAATGAGATTCGACCCAAAGGTTGATATCTTGGCTTATGTCTTCAACCATAAAAAAAGTAGTATCATTTAATTTTTGCCAAGGAATTATATTAAACCTATAGTAGAAAAGTTTCTCTTGTTCTTTGCATAAACTAGAATCAAATTTAATTTTTTCTACATTATCAGTTTGAAGTACAGGCATTAAACTTAATGCAACTTTTTGCTCAAGTCACGTGAAAACGAAGATATAACCTCACTACTACGCTTATCATCTTTACGTTCATGCATTATTTTTTTTACAGCATCAGCAGCTATACTCGCTGTGTTAGCTTGTAAATCCCCAAGAGCTTTTTCAACTTGGTCAGTAACTTTCTTCAAATTAGAATGGGCATTTTCATCTAACGTTTGATCGAGTTGCTGTCTATTATGCTTAATAATACTATTAGCCTTATCAAGTGCTTCATTCATCATTTTGTTAACTTCTGCATCTAATTTTTTGTATTTTTCAGAAGATTTTTTGTAATACTCCAACATATCTTTTCTGAATTTTTCAGTTTCTTCACTTGAAAACTTGCTTTTGTTACGTTTATTGTTAAGCGCGTTTTTTATTACCTTCCTTAGCAATTTATATGAGAGGATAAAACCTACTAAAAAAGCAAGGCTTATAACTAGTAATGTAGACATAAAAACCCTAAAATTCTTTTGACACCAAGTCAGCAACAAATTCCTCTTCAATCTCAGAATTAGTTAACTTAGTATAGTAAATCAAAGCAATACTAGTAGCCATTTGTTTTAATTCACTAATATACTTAGATTTAAATTGTACTACCTTTTCTTCAACAAGTTTAATCATCTTCTTGTCTTCCTCTTCCAATATATCCTTAACATTCGCTCTCATTTCTTCTACTTGAGCAAATGCATCATCTATGATTTTTTTTGCCCGTACTCTAGCTTGATTTAAAGCTGCATTATACTTGGCAATTTGCTCTTCTGTAAGTCTTAAAAGGTGAATAGAACTATTAAATGAATCTAACACTTCTTTACTTCTAGTGCTTATTATTTCATCTAACTTCGGTAAAAACAAACAACTGACTACAAAAAAAAGTGAAGAGAAAAAAATTAAAAACCAAAAAATTTGAGAAGAGAAAGTTGAAACATCAAGCTGTGGCATCTGTTAAGCAGCAAATATTAATAACATTGCAAGTACAAACGCAAGCAACCCCATGATTTCAACCATGGCAGCACCAATATAAACGTAACTTTTCATTTTACCTTCTGACTCAGGATTTCTCGCAATCCCATTTAACATAGCAGAGAAGATATTAGCTATACCTAAACCAGCACCGAGCATTCCAAATACAGCCAAACCAATTGCTATAAATTTTAAAGCCACTAAATCCATATATTACCTTTAACTATTTCTTTATAATATAATTGTAAAATATTCTGCAAGGAAGTCAATTACTTTACTGCATCTGACAAATATACACATGTTAATATAGTAAATATATAAGCTTGCAAAACTGCAACAAATACTTCAAATCCTATTAGTGCAATTATAAACAAAAAAGGTGCAGGTGTAAAAAATATGTTCATATTTATGACGAATCCTGCTATCACTTTGATGATTGTATGACCCGCAATCATATTTGCTGCAAGCCTTATTGATAAACTAATCGGTCTTACTAAATAAGCAAATAATTTAATAATGATGATTATAGGTGCAAGCCACGAAGGAGTTCCTTTTGGTAGCAATATGCGTAAAAATTCTACTCCTCTTTCTTTAAACCCAACAATCGTTATATAAGTAAAAACCACCATTGATAAAGCGAAGGTAACTATCACATGACTTGTAACTGTGAAACTATAAGGAAGAACACCAACTAAATTACACGATAAAATGAAAATAAATACTGTAAATATCAAAGGAATGTGCTCCAAACCTTTGCTTCCAGTGTTACTTTCTATTATTGAAACAACAAAATCATATACATATTCAACTGCAGCTTGCAAATATCCTGGTATTACTGCACCTTTTCTTATTCCAAGGAGCAAAAACAGTACCATTAATATCACCGAGATCATCATAAAAAGAGATGAGTTGGTAAAGTTTATGTCATACCCAAATAATTTTGGTAGTTCTATTATTGTATATACTTTAAATTGTTCTAGCGGATTTAACGCCATTTTGACCCTGTATACTTAAACTGCAGCAGTAAATAAAGTATAAATTTTATAGAATAAAGTCAAGAATTAATATAAGGAGCTCTGTATTATTATAGCATTAACATATTAACAAAATATACAATTAAAATGCAAATTATAGTCAGCTACCAATCTTATTCTAAATTCTTGACTTAACATCTTATTTTAACTATAATTTAATTTTAATATGAGGCAATTATGAACGAAATAGATTTTACTAATCCACCTTTAAATTTAGAACAGGAATGTGGTAACGGGTACATCAAGTTTACAGATTATTCTTCTAACTCAGACACTGGTCTTTTCCACATGGCAGGTGAAATGCTAAATGAAAGCCATGATGTTATAGGAAATTTCACTGGTGATGCTTACATTTATAATTTCCATATAGATGATCACAATATGAACATTCAACTCTGCATGAAAATGGACTGCAAAGGTGATATAAAGAAAATTCTTTCTTTGTAGAAAGAGTAGGCTTCTCTGTTGTTTCTTGCAATATAGAAGCCACTTATTACAACAAACTTTAAAAACATCACATTTTACATTACAATGAATTGTTGTTTCTTGTTAGATAAATGAAGTTCACATTATCTTGGTTATTAGAGTACTTAGAAACCAATGCTAGTTTAGAGGAAATTACTGATAAATTAACTCACATAGGGTTGGAAGTAGAGAATGTGATCGACAATTCCAGATTGGCCGGGTTTGTTGTTGCAGAAGTATTAGAAGTCGCACCTCATCCAAATGCTGATAAATTAAAATTATGTAGAGTAAATGATGGAAGTAAAGTTCTGCAGATAGTCTGCGGAGCAAAAAATGTTAAAGAAGGCATGAAAACTGTACTTGCATTTCTTGGTAGCACATTGCCAGAAAGCAACTTTACAATTAAGCCTACAAAAATAAGAGGAGTGCTAAGTGAAGGGATGCTCTGCTCTGCCTCTGAGCTTTCGCTGACTCAAGATGAAAGTGAAGGAATAATCGAGCTTTCTGATGATTATAAAACAGGAGATAAATTTTTCAATTGCGATCCTGTAATTGACATAAACATCACTCCAAACCGTGGAGATTGCTTAGGTGTTTATGGAATAGCACGTGATCTAGCAGCAACTGGAATTGGAACGTTAAAGACTTTAATCATTCCACAACTTACCGCTTCTATGAACTCACTAATAAACGTCAAAGTCATCGATGGGGAGAGTTTTATTAGTGGAGTATATATCACTAATGTAAAAAATAAAGAGAGTCCAAAATGGCTAAAAGATAAATTGGAATCGATAGGAATGCGCTCCATTTCTGCAATAGTTGATATTACTAATTACATTATGATATCTTTCGGGCGCCCGATGCACGCGTATGATGCAAAAAAAATAGAAGGAGAGCTCATAGTACGCAAAGCAAATGACGAAGAAAAATTTATTGGTTTAAATGATAAAGAGTACTTATTAAACAAAGACATAAGCGTTATTTCTGATGATAAAAACGTTCAGGCAATTGCTGGAATTATGGGCAGTAAGTACAGTGAATGCACTCTTGAGACTACTGATATCTTTTTAGAGTCTGCTTGGTTTGACCCCATCTCTATCACTAAATCTTCAAGGCAGCTCAGCATCTCCACAGACTCAAGTTACAGGTTTGCACGCTCAGTTGATCATGGATTCATTCTTGATGGGCTGAATCTTGTAGCCCAGGTGATTTTGGAGTTATGTGGTGGAGAAGTGTCAAGTGTAGTGTCTGCTGGTAATCTGAATAAGGCTGATACCAAGATAAATTTTGATTATCAGAATGCAAACAAACTTGGAAGTGTATCTGCATCACCTGATGAAGTACTCAATATTTTAACAAAATTAGGGTTTAGTATTGATAAAAGAACTGAAAATAATTGGAGCGTACATGTACCAAGCTGGAGACCAGACATAACCATACCTGCTGACCTAGTTGAAGAGGTAGTAAGAATATACGGCTATGATAAAATAAAGGAAGAGCCATTAGCAGGCGATGTTGTGGTAGAATTTGATACACAGGATGATTTGCGCATTTTAATGACAAGCAGAGGATTTCATGAAGTGATGACTTGGTCTTTTATGAGTGAATCAATAGCTGAAAAGTTTGGTTACTTGAATAAGTTATTTATCATCGATAATCCATTTAATAATAACTTTAATACAATGAGGCCAAGTGTCATACCAAATTTGTTGCAAGTCACTGTAGATAATATTGCTCACGGGATATCTGATCTCGCAATTTTTGAAATTGGACCAATTTACAATGGTGAAGCTCAATCTAAGTACGTTTTAAGTGGAATTAGATCAGGAAATAATTTACCGCGAAACCATTATAACACTGATAGAAAAATAGATGTTTTTGACGCAAAGGCTGACCTCATAACGGCTTTGGAATTTTTTAACATTAATTGTGATAATTTAACAATAGAAAGAGCAGAAAAAGAATATTATCACCCAGGAAAGTCAGGCACCTTATCTTTTAGAAGTAAAATAGTTGGTTATTTTGGGGAATTGCACCCAAGTGTACTGGATTCTTTTGATATCAAACAAAAAATTGTAGCCTTTGAAGTGATGCTAGAAAACATTGAAAATTTACCTGTAAGTAAGAAAAAATTTATCGATTATAAATATCAAAGTGTAAAACGCGATTTTGCATTTATTGTGAGTAAAGACATAGTAGTAGGTAGCATAATCAATATGGTGAAAAAAAGCTCAGAGCTCATCACAGAAGTTTTGATATTCGATGTATACCATGGAAATAACATAGAGCCGAATAAGATGTCTATAGCATTGTCAGTTACTTTCTGCTCTCCAACTCACACTTTAACTGAAGAGGAAATCCAAAAAGAATCAAATATGATAGTCAACTTAGTGTGTGAAAATACTGAAGGAACTTTGAGAGCTCATCATTAAGCCGTAATCGCCGTTTCCTGATTTTGCTGTGTCACGTTTACTTCATCCAATTTATTCCCTATCTTGAATTCAATATCCTTGAAAAACCTATCCCACATTCCATGCAAATGCTCTTCTACTTTAGGCCATACATCATTTTTAAATGTCGTTCCATCATCAGAAAATAAATTACCCAAAAAAACTCCTACTTCCTCATAACTTGATTGAAAATGTTGAAGAAATGTCTCTACTTCCTTATGAGTATCATGTGCCACACTCAATGCTTTCCCTTCTGTGCTATTATCTTTGTTTACAGTAGCTGACCATCCAATCACATTATAATTAAAACCAACTTTGAGAGAGTTCCAAATCCTCCACACACCACTCTTATTATCTTTTGGTACATTATTTATTATAAGATTTGCTAATCTATCTACTAGAGGAGACAATAAATCTTGACAAAAGTGTTTGATATTATCTTTCATTTTAATTACAGGACTTTTTATGCACTTTTCTGCCAAATAGTACCCAAGCTCTGCTTTCTCTAGCAACTTCTTAATTGCTTCTTCATCAAAAATTTCATGCTCGAACGCCTCCAGTAAATCATCCTCTATTATTGCAAATTTTATTTTTTCACGAGATTCTAGCTCTTCTCTATAATTATTTTTTGTTTTTTCATTTATCAATAATCCTTCTTTTTCTAATTTTAACTGTTCTAATGCTTTTAGAATTTCTTTGTTATTTTCTAAGTGCTTCTGTATTAGCTTTGTATTTGGATGCTTTTCTCCTTTTCTCTTTCGCTCATCTTCTAAGTACTTATTTAAATCCTTACTTTCTTCTATTACTTCTCTTAACGATATAGGTTGATCTAAGCATTCTGCAATTTTCACTCGGTGCACATTAATCCTCTGTACTAAATCCGGCTCCTTTTCCTCTAACAGCTTACATGAATTCTCTATACCCTTTGCTTGACTTTTAAACAAATCTTGCGTTTTACGTTTCGTTATTTCTAAATACATCTTTGCTATAAAATCATTCACTTCATCTAAAGCTTCTTTTAAACTTTTCTTGCTAGAATGATGTTTTATCTTCTTTTCTAAACTTTGAAACTGATCTATTAAGCTAAGCATGCCTAATCGACCTAACTCACCCTTTGCTTTTTTCATTACTGATTTTATTAGCTTTTGCTCAACTTCTTGATCATTATACTCGAACTTAAAAAGATCCTCTAATTTCCTTTTTAAATCATTGTATGTTAAGTTATTTTTTCCTTCATCATATATTGCTTTCAATTTTTCATGTATCCTAATATATCTTTCCTGTCCTTCTTTTTTTAAACACTCAATCTCTCTTTTAGTGTTATCTAGAGCTTTCTTCGTTTCTTGAGGATATATATCCTCATAAACATCAATAATTGCCCTCTTAGATATTTTCCTTTCTTCTTTAAGCCGTTCCCATTCTGCTTTAAATACAGGAAGCTCACTATCTTCTAAGATATCTGGTACTTTTGCTCCTGCTTTTCTCAGATCTTTTATTATCATCTCTTTCTCATTTGGTAATTCCTTACCTTGACTTTCTAATTTCTGTTTCACTAAAGTATTTTTTAGCTCATCCTCCAGTAAAAAATCTTCTTCCCGTCTATTTTGATGAAACTTAATTGCTTGTATAAAAGCAACTTGATAAGCATTTTCTATTAAGTGAGTTGTCAACTTAGAATCTATGCTACTCACCACTTTCAGCCTGAATTCACTCAATAATTCCTTCAGTTTATCATGTGTAATATCTTTCTTTTTTAGCTTCATCAGCTCTTCCATAGTTCTTGCGCATTCTTGAATCGAAGTTGCAAGCACATTCTTGATTTCACTATGTAAGGGCTTAAGACCATTTTTTAAATTGATGTTAGTTGACAATTTCAGTACGATATTGCGCTCTGAATCCCGCGTTACACTAAACCACTGATTATTTTCATTATCGCACAAATCTCTAAGTAATTGTTTAAATTGCGGTGGAAACTTTATTTCCATATCATATGCAATGCTTGACTCAGAAACCTCCATTTCATGAAAAGATACCTCTATATTTTGGTGCTTATTAGAATACTGCCCCATAGTTATTTTAAGAGCAGTAACTAAAGAGCGAGATAAATCTCTATTTAAAAGATAAAAAGTAGCCAAAGCAACTGTTGCAGGAACGATTAAGGCTACAAGCACAGTCACATTAACAAAAATTGCCATTGCAGCAAGAGCGCCATATGCCAATCTTTTTGGCACACCTGTTTCACTCTTTTTTGTCTTATCTTCCACTACACCTTCTTGTGTCTTGCTATTTGCTTTAAATCTACTGTATATGACTAACCCCAGTGCAGTAAAAGCAATATAAGGGAGCATTAAAACTGACAGAGCTAAATTTAATACTTTCTTCTCTGGGCAAGCTCTGTTTATCTCTTTCAATATTTCGCTTGACATATTATACCAAGAGGTAAAAAAGTCAGAGTCATAATCCTTATAATGGAATATACTGAGCGGAACATTAAAAGCAGCTATTTGTTTAATTAACCAATCCTGCTTACTTACAGCATCAAAAAACTCTTCTTTCTCTTCTGAATTAGCAAGACCTAAATCATTCCCTTCTTCTACATTAGAAACATCTTCCATAGCATCAAAAAACTCTTCTTCCTCTTCCAAAGCAACATTGGAAATAGATTCTACTTTACCTAAACCATCACTATTGTTATTTAAATCAATAACTTCTCTATGACCATCTGCAACAACTTGATTCATATCACCACCCTACTTAAAGCAATTTAAGTATAGCATAAACATTACTAACTTTGCAACTTTATTAACTTAATACCAACTGTCAAACCTTGGTATTCCTTAGAATAGAAATCGGCCTCGATCTCTTTATTAGTGTCCAAAGATAAGGCAAGGGTCTGATCTTTTATATATTCAACCCATGTATTTATTGCTTCCTTAATTTTTTCATCTTCTGTTTTTATTATTACTTTGATTCTGTCTGATATATCGAAATCAGCTTGTTTTCTAGTTTCTTGAATAAGCCTCACAACATCTCTTGCGAGTCCTTCTAGAATTAGTTCGTCATTGAGCTCAGTAGTCAGAACAACAATCCCTTTATTGTTATCAAATACAGAAGAATATTCACTGTTTGCTTTTAACAATAGTTCATATTCACCTGTTTCTATAGTATAGTTCTCTGTTTCATCCCCCAGAAATATTTGCTCATTCTCAATTTGCTTCCACTTTTCTTCTTTGACATATTGAACTAGTTTCTTGATTTTATCTGCAACCTTCTTACCAAGTAGCGGAAAATTTAGTTTTAGCTCTAGTGATGCAATATCTTCAAGTCTGTTTACTAATTCTAATTTTTTTACATTTACCTCATCTCTTATTATCTCTTGATATTCATTTTCAAGGAAATCGCAGGAAGACCTATGATAAATGGTCATACTGCCAAGTGGCTGCCTGATGCGCATGTTAAACGTATTTCTGATGGATAATGCAGAGTTACATATCTCTCTTACCAAATCCATCTTGGCAATGAGCTGACTATTATATCTCTCTAATTGTGGGAAACCAGCCAAATGAACAGATGTTTCTTCATACCTAAGCCCCTGCCATATAGTCTCTGTTATAAGTGGCAATAAAGGAGCTGCAGCCCGAAGCATGTAATAAAAAACTGTGTATAGCACATTATAAGCGTCAGTTTTGTCTTGATCTAAATCACCTTTCCAAAAACGCTCACGACTGCGACGAATATACCAGTTATTTAGCACTTCAAAGAAATCTGTCAGGATTTTGCAAGCCTCCTGTGAGTTATAGTTGTTCATAGAAGCTTGGATACCTTCCACAGCTTCAAAACATTTTGAAATCATGTAGCGATCAATAGTACTTTGATAATCTTGACAAATCTCAGCTTTAATTCCATCTGCATTTGCATACATAGTAAAAAAGTGATAACTGTTCCAAATAGGTTTTATTACGTTTTTTAGAACATCACGAACTAAATTTCCTTCTTTGTCGAGTAGTAAATTACCACCGCAGACAATGGAACCAGACAGCATAAGAAAACGCAGCGCATCAGAACCATATTTGTCAAACACTTCCATTGGGTCCGCATAATTATTCAGACGTTTGGATAATTTCTGCCCTTTTACATCCAAAACAACGCCGTGGCATATGCAGTTCTTAAATGGCTCACTATCAAATAAAGCAGTGGAAAGTACAAAAAGCGTATAGAACCATCCTCTTGTTTGTGCTATATACTCGGTGATAAAATCTGCAGGAAAATTACTCTCAAACCACTCCTTATTTTCAAACGGATAGTGAACTTGCGCAAATGGCATTGAGCCAGATTCAAACCAACAGTCAAATACATCAGGTACACGACGCATAACTGATTTTCCTGTTGGATCATCAGGATTTGGTCTCGTCAAAGTATCGATAAACGGTCTGTGCAAGTCATCTATCTTAACATTAAAGTCTCGCTCTAGTTCTGCTATTGAGCCATACACATCCACTCTTGGATATTTTGCATCGTCTGATTTCCACACAGGAATTGGAGTACCCCAGAATCGATTGCGTGAAATAGACCAGTCGTGCGCTCCTTCAAGCCATTTTCCAAATTGACCATCTCTTATATGATTTGGCATCCAATTAACTCTCTTATTTAGCTCTGTCATTCTTCCCTTAAACTTTGTCACAGCAACATACCAAGAAGGCATAGTGCGGTAGATTAAAGGAGTGTCAGTTCTCCAGCAGTGTGGATAATTGTGAATATATTGCTCAGTTTTCAACCAGCTCCCCTGCCTTTTTAATTTCTTGATTACTGTATCATTAGCATCAAAAACATGAACTCCTGCCAAATCTGAAACTTCAGCAGTAAACTTTCCAGCGTTATCAATTGGACAAACAGCCCGAATATCATGTCTTTGGCAAAGGTAAAAATCTTCTTCACCAAATCCAGGAGCAGTGTGCACAACACCAGTACCATCTTCTCCTGTAACATAATCAGCAATGAAAACACGGAACGCATTCTTTGTATCTTTAAAGTAATCAAACAGTGGTTTATAGGAAAGACCTGCAAGATCACTCGCTTTAAGTTTTGTATTACAGTTTTCATATTGAATATTGCTTTGTTCACAGTGGCTGACAAATTTCTCTAAATAACTTTCAGCAAAGATGCAGACTTCACCATTTACTAACACCATACAATACTCAATATCCTCCCCTACTGCCAGTGCGAGGTTGCTTGGCAACGTCCAAGGGGTTGTAGTCCAAGCAAGCAACTTACATTTTTGTTTAAATTGCTTTGGGTTTTCTAAAAGTTCAAAAGCAACAGTTACAGCTTTGCTAATTTTTTCTCTATATGCATTATCAAGCCTTGTTTCAAAATTAGAGAGTGGAGTTTCGCACGCCCAGCTATAGGGAACAACGCGTATTGATTCATACACCAGACCTTTATCATAAAGCTGCTTAAATGCCCACATGACCGACTCCATGAATGACTTATCCATAGTCTTATAGTCATTGTGAAAATCTACCCATCTTGCTTGTCTATTTACATACTTCTCCCATTCTGATGAAAATTTCATCACAGAAGTACGGCAATGATTATTGAATTTTTCAATGCCAAATTTCTCTATCTCAGTTCTACCAGATATTCTAAGTTCCTTTTCCGCGCCCATCTCAGCCGGTAGCCCATGGCAATCCCAACCAAATCTGCGTTCAACCCTTTTTTGCAGCATAGTTTGATATCTTGCAAATGCATCTTTTATAAAACCAGTAAGCAAGTGTCCGTAATGCGGAAGTCCATTTGCAAACGGAGGCCCATCATAAAATACAAAACAATGATCCTTGGAACGTTTCTCGACTGACTGCTCAAAAATTTTATTTTCCTGCCAAAATTTTATGATTTCCTTTTCTAGCAATGAAAAATCAGGACTGCTGCTTGTATCAGGATAATACTTCATATTCATTTTAACTGGATAAAATCAAAAAATATAGAGCTTTCCAGAAAATTACAAATCCAAAAACTCTGTTTCTATAAACATTGATAGGTGTTGACATTATTATACAGCATATTAATAAATCAGACTTATTTACTTAAGTTAAAGATGAATAAAGACAATAACAGTTGACCTTATCAGAAATTTCACGATGCTAACAAAAATAATAGTAAAAGCAGCGTTATTTGGAGATCGCTTTCTTATGAATATAATAATTCTGGAAAGGTTGAAAAAGTACACTATCAGTGGGAAAAGAAAAAAAATCCCGCAAATCTATTATATCAAGTCTCATATGATTGCGTAACAGAGAGTTGTAGTCCTTTAAGGATTAAATCTAGATAGCTTATAAACTTATAAAAACACACAAAGTGCTTCTACATGAGACCATGGGAGCACTTTTCTCTAATTAGGCAGCGCATCCCAACAAACTATTTTGCCGAGCTTCCAATATCCTTACATTTACTATTTTATCTTTGTATTTATCGTCAGGATCATCAACGCATACTGATTGCATGTATGGGCTTTTACCAATAATTTGATTTTGGTGTTTACCTTTTTTATCACTGAATAGAACAGGAATAGTTTTTCCTATCATACTCTGATTAAATTCAAGTTGTTGCTTGCTAATTAATTCCTGTAAACGAAGAAGACGCTCTGTTTTAACCTCTTCTGGTACTTGATCTTTTCTTTCCGCCCCTGGCGTTCCTGGCCTTGGGCTATATTTAAAACTATAAGCCTGAGCGTACTTTACTTTTTCTACTAACTTCATAGTTTCCTCAAAATCTTTTTCAGTTTCTCCAGGAAAACCAACAATAAAATCAGAAGAAAATTCGATTTCAGGTTTCAATTTGCGCAATCTGTCTATTATTTCCAAATACTCCTCTGCAGTGTGTTTCCTGTTCATTGCATGCAATATTTTATTCGAACCTGACTGCACAGGTAGGTGAACAAACGGCATGAGTTTTGATTCCTCCGCATGTACCAAATAGAGAGATTCGTGCATATCTCTTGGATGAGAAGTTGTGTAGCGGATTCTTTCTAGCTTTTCAATTTTAGCAATGTGACTAATTAATTTTCCTAAATCCCACACCTCTCCTTCGCACTCTCCATGATAAGCATTGACGTTCTGACCAAGTAAAGTAATTTCCTTTGCTCCGTTTTTAACCAAATTCAATGCTTCACGAAATATTTCATTTACTGGTCGTGAGTACTCAGCCCCGCGAGTGTAAGGCACCACACAAAACGTACAAAATTTATCACAACCTTCTTGTATAGCAAGAAACGCAGAAGACCCTTGATTATTGCCATAACATTCATCCGGCAATTTATCAAACTTTGCAACTTCTGGAAAATCAGTATTTATTATATGACCTTTACTTCTACTTGCTTTGACTATCAACTCCGGTAAAGCAGGAATACTCTGCGGACCAACAACAATATCAACAAAAGGAGCCCTTCTGAACACTTCTTCTCCCTCTGCTTGCGCTACACATCCAGCCACCACTATAGTAATTTCCTTATTTTTTTGTGATGAATGAATCCTTCCAAGCTCTGAATAAAGTTTTTCTGTTGCCTTCTCTCTAATATGACAAGTATTTAATATCACCAAATCAGCTTGTTCTGCATCACTCACAACACTGAACCCTAGAGGCTTAACTATATTCTCCATTAAAACAGAGTCATAAACGTTCATCTGACAGCCGTAAGTTTTAATGTATAGGCCTTTCATATTAAAATTCTTCATATAAATCCTAGTAAATTATATGAAAAACTGGATTCCAGTACAACAGCCAATAAAGATTGCTTGACAAACCTTCTCGCTTTCCTTACTCTAACAGTAGGGGTATTTTAAGAGCTCAAAAATCTATCTCAGTCTGCAGACTTTTCAGTCAATTTCTCAATAAAAAGTGTAGCGTATCTTCTTCGGTTTATACTGTAGTATGTCTTTCTAATCTTTCAGGAGGATTTTATGTCCAGAATTCCAGATACTTAACCTTTATTCTTAAGCTAAAAACCGATTGGTACCTATGGTTTTTATAAAGAAAGTGCAAAAAATACTTTAAAGAATATGAAATAAAGGTAGAAAAGGCTTAAGTAGCCAAAAACTGTTTCCAGGCATAAATTTGTCATGTATACCAAAAAGTAATTACACTAATATAATATTCACACTTATATACTAATATGGATATAATACTAATTAAAGAGCATGTTATGCAAGAAGAAGTATCAGATTCTGCAGATGCTCTTTATCAAAATAAATGTGATTCCTTTCGAGTGACACTCTCCTATATCTTTCTTTAGGTTATACAGAAGTCTAACACAATTATAGAACAAGCTTAAAAGTTCTGGTAAAGTAGTTTTATTTATAAAGAGCATGCTACTTGATATTGAAAAACGCAGCATAACAAATGCACTTTGGAAGTTACAAGAAGCAGATCAAAGGGAGATTTTAACTCTTATACAGAGATTTGAGTTGCCAGAAATATTAGCAAGAATATTAGTTGCTCGTGGTGTTAACATAGAAAATGCACATGACTTCTTATATCCACTAATCAAATCGCTATTACCAGATCCCTTTCACCTCCTTGATATGGATAAAGCTGTTTCTCGTATAATACGGGCAATAAAAAATAATGAAAAAATTGCAATATTTGGTGATTATGATGTTGATGGTGCAACGTCATCAGCATTGATTAATAGGTACCTAAGAGCGATTGGAACACGCTCTATAATCTATATTCCAGATCGTGTTGATGAGGGCTATGGATTGAACACAGATGCTTTATTACAACTTAAAAAGAACGGAATTGATTTATGTATTTCTGTTGATTGCGGTACGCTTGCATATCAACCAATAGAAGATGCAAAAGTCTTTGGACTTGATATTATAGTTGTCGACCATCACCTTGGAACAGAAAAACTACCAATCGCTGTAGCGATTGTTAACCCAAACCGCCTTGATGAGAGCTCTCCTTATACTAATCTTGCAGCAGTTGGAGTGTCATTTCTGCTAATTGTTGCTCTTAACAGAAGCCTACGTGAGCAAGGATTTTTTACCAACAAAAAAGAACCAGATTTATTTGATCTACTGGATTTGGTTGCTCTTGGAACTGTCTGTGATGTTATGCAGATTACAGGCCTAAATAGGGCTTTTGTTTTACAAGGATTAAAAGTTATGTCAGCAAGAAAAAATGTTGGCTTACGTGTTTTGTTTGACGCTTTGGGAATCCTTGAAAAACCAAGTGTTTCACGATTAGGGTTTAGTATTGGGCCATGTATAAATGCCGGAGGAAGAATTGGAGAAGCATCGCTCGGTGCAAGGTTGCTTTCCACCGATGATGATGATGATGCACATTCAATCGCGCTAAAACTAATAGATTTGAATAATGCAAGAAAAATGCTAGAAAATGAGGCTATTTTGGAAGCTACAACACAAGCGGAAAATTTTGCCCACTTAGGTGTAAATTTTATAATGGTAAGTGGTAATTGGCACCAGGGAATAATTGGTATCATTGCATCAAGACTAAAAGAGCAGTTTCACTTACCAACGATAGTGATATCTTTAAACAATGGAATAGGAAAAGCAAGCTGCAGGTCAATTTCTGGGATAGATATTGGCGCTGCGGTTCTTTCTGCAAAATTTACCAACCTAATCATTGAAGGTGGTGGTCACAGTATGGCAGCAGGATTTTCGATTGAGGAAGGTAAAATAGGTGATCTATATGATTTTTTTACTGAAAGATTTGCAAACTCTACAAATGACAAAATCATAAAAGCCGATGGCATAGTAACAGCTAAAGCAATAAACTTATCCTTGTGGAATCAATTGCAACGCTTAGAGCCATTTGGTGTTGGCAATCCTGAACCGAGATTCATCATTCAAGGGGCAAAGATAAGAAAGCCGGAAGTTATAGGAGTTGATCATATAAAATGTTTTATTGCTGATGATAATGTTATGGTAAAAGCTATTGCGTTTCGCTCTGCAAATACTGAGCTTGGCTCTGCTATCATGCAGGGAAATGTTAAATCAATTTTAGGTAAAATCTCTATGAATTACTGGAATGGCAATGAATTTGTGCAGTTTTTGATAGAAGATGTCTTAACCATTAGTTAAGTTACTATTTTAAAATAATTACCTATCAATCTCACCAAAGACTATGTCGAGTGAACCGATAATTGCTGCAATGTCAGCAAGCATGTGTCCTTTTGCCATGAAATCTAAGGCCTGTAAATGCGCAAAACCAGGTGCTCTTATTCGACATCTATAAGGTCTATTGGTACCATCTGAAACTATATATACTCCGAATTCGCCTTTTGGCGCTTCAACAGCCACATAAGCCTCACCTTCTGGCACATGATATCCTTCTGAGTAAAGTTTAAAATGGTGAATCAGAGCTTCCATAGATTTTTTCATCTCTGCTCTTGGTGGTGGAGAAATTTTTCTATCTTCAGTTTTTATTGGGCCTCCAGGCATTTTCTCTATACACTGCTTCACCAAGCTGATAGATTGCCTAATCTCTGCCATTCTTACTAAATAACGGTCATAACAGTCACCATTTTGACCGATAGGTATATCAAAATCTAGCTGATCATATATCTCATATGGCTGGCTTTTCCGCAAGTCCCAAGCGAGACCAGCAGCACGCAGCATTGGTCCACTAAAGCCCCAATCAAGCGCCTGTTTTATTGATATTTCACTAATTCCTACAGTTCGTTGCTTCCATATCCTATTTTCTGTCAGAAGACCATCAACATCATCTATATACTTTGGAAATTGCTCTATAAATTTTGCAATATCCTCAATCAAACCTTCTGGAATATCTGCTGCAACTCCACCTGGTCTTATATAAGCTGCGTGAAATCTTGCACCTGAGGCCCTTTCATAGAACTCGAGTATTTTTTCTCTCTCTTCAAAGAGCCATAAAAGAGGAGTCATTGCTCCAACATCAAGCGCTTGGGAAGAGATGTTTAGTAAATGATTTAGTATTCTTGTCAGCTCACAAAATAGAACACGCAAATATTTTGCCCTAATCGGAACTTCGCACTGCAATAATTTCTCTACACATAACGAATATGCATGCTCTTGTGACATTGGTGACACATAATCAAGGCGGTCAAAATATGGCAAAGCTTGAAGATAGGTTTTATATTCTATCAATTTTTCAGTGCCACGGTGCAAAAGCCCAATATGAGGGTCTGCCCTCTCAATCACTTCACCATCCATTTCTAAAACAAGACGTAACACCCCGTGTGCAGCTGGATGCTGCGGTCCAAAGTTTAACATCATTGTCTTTAGATCAGGCATATTTGGCAGTTTAAGGTATTAAAGTTGTATAGGATAAAATGTGTTTAAAGTCAATACAATAGAAAAACTCCTTAAAAGTTCACCATCTCCTCATGATCTGATAGACAATATTTATTTGAACTACAATTATTATACTTGTGTTGATTAAGGTAGCAAAATTATGTATAGATAATTTTGACTAAAAAATAGTTTTTCAAGTCCTATTTTGGAGTAATCAAAATTAATGAAAGACAATAAATATAACTTAGGTTTAAGAATCATTCATTGGTTAATGTCTGCTCTTATTATTGGTATGCTTTGTTCTGGACTGTACATGAAAAGTTTGCCGATTAGCAGTGAAATTAAATTCAGCATATACGCTATTCATAAGGCTTGCGGTATCACCGTTCTTGGATTAATTATAGTACGCATATTTTTTCGCGTCTTTACTTATGTTCCACCACTTCCAGCCAATTTTTCTCGATTCGTAATTAATGCGAGCAAAACGATACACTTTGGTTTGTATGCTTTGATGATGCTAATGCCACTATCTGGTTATGTCATGTCTTCTGCTTCTAGTAAAGAGATCAAATATTTTGTTCATATCCCTTTGTTAATCAATGAAAACAAAGAGCTAGCTAGTGCAGCTAATCAGCTACATTCGATACTTGCGTATTTTATGGTACTCTTTATAGTCTTACATATACTTGGCGCTTTGAAACATACATTCATAGATAAACAAAACATTTTTAAACGTATGATATAGGCTATATGTTGAGCAGGCTTTGGAAGAAAGGAACGAATTTTCTCGGTAGTGAATTTTCAATAATGGGTGGTGCTATGAGCTGGGTTTCAGAGAGAAATTTAGTTTCGGCAATTTCAAATGCCGGTGGTTTTGGTGTAATTGCATGTGGTGCGATGTTCCCAGACTTACTGAAAAAAGAAATCATAGAAACACAGAAATTAACTAACAAGCCATTTGGTATAAACCTAATTACTATGCACCCAAAGTTGAGTGAGTTGATAGATGTGTGTATTGAAACGAAAGTAAGCCATATAGTGCTTGCTGGCGGATTACCAACAAAGCCTAATATAGAAAAAATCAAGAGTGCAGGCATTAAAGTTATGTGCTTTGCACCAGCATTAAGCCTTGCGAAAAGGCTAGTAAAAATGGGAGTAGATGCGTTAATAATAGAGGGAATGGAAGCAGGCGGGCACATAGGGCCAGTTAGCACTTCTGTTCTTGCACAAGAGATATTGCCTCATTTTAAAAATGAACAAATACCAGTGTTTGTCGCAGGTGGAATAGGAAGAGGCGAAATGATAGTGAACTACCTAGAAATGGGAGCAAGTGGCTGTCAAATAGGTACATTATTTGTCTGCACGAATGAGTCAATCGCTCACAAAAATTTTAAAGAAGTATTCATCAAATCAGCTGCGCGTAATGCTGTATCTTCTGTGCAGATTAGTGCTGATTTCCCTGTAATTCCAGTAAGAGCTATAGCCAACAAAGCAAGTGATGATTTTATGAAGCATCAAAGAGACATTATCGATAAATATCAAAATGGAGAAATCTCAAAAGAAGAGGGGCAACTTGAAATAGAAAAGTTCTGGGCTGGAGCTTTAAGAAGAGCAGTAATTGATGGAGATGTTGAAACAGGATCTTTAATGGCCGGTCAAAGTGTTGGCATGGTTGATAGAGAAAAGCCTGTAAAAGAAGTGATAGATATGCTAGTTCAACAGGCAAGCAATTATGTTGAAATGTAAAACCAGTAATCAGCAAAGCAAATAGTTAGCAAATTGCTATAATTATCCGTAATAAGGCATAACCGCTTAGTTTTAATGTAAAATTAACGCTAAAGAGGTATCTATACATTTTGTTATGTATGGAGAGATGTTATGCTAAGTACTTCAAAAAAAACTCAGAGTAATGAAGTAGATATTAACCAAAAATTGTACGACACTATATACAAGAAGGTAACAAAAAAAACACATAGCAATCAAAGTCCAAAAAAAGATGGAGATGGAACTATCAAAAAATGCATAGAGTTGTTCAACAATGGAGCTGATCCCAATGTATTAATTCAATTAGAAAAATTACTGAGAGAGCAAGAAGAATATCAAAAATATTATAATTATTACACTGAGAAATTTCTTCCAGCATTGAAAAAAAAAGTGATAGAGTCAGGGGAATTAATGAAACCTTCAGTACTTAACAATGAAGAAAAATCATCACAAAGATCACCAACAATAAAAGGGAAAACATTAAAAATAATTTCAGAGATTACTAAAAAGAGCAACAATAAAGATCATTCTAGTAGCACTATTCAAAATCAGAAAAGTCTTAGAAGTAATCAAGCAAATAGACAAAATAATACTATGGAACTATTTAACAAACAAAGTCTTTCTGGTGAAGTTGAAATTCCCAAAAATTCAGGTATTAATCCTCTGGAAAAGGATTCTTTAGCTAAGGGTGTAAGTGGAAAAGGAACCCCTGGAAAATACAATACCTTGAGAAATTCAGGTTATTATGGTGCTTCAGCACATCCTACATCAAAACAATCGCAAGCAAGAAAGGAGATCGCACAATCACAATTGAATAGTCAATCTGATCTTTCGATTGATAGTAAAGATTTAAAAAATGAAAAGCCTAATATAACTGTGAATGCTGTAGAAGTGCCAAGCGGTGCAAATACTTCTAAACTCAGTAGTAGTAGTGATTTAGATAGTGGAATAAATTCATCTAGCTTGGCATCAAGTAGCAGAAGGAGCAGCTTAACTTCAGTAACAAGCATTTCATCTGAGGAAAGTGTACACTTAAAATTAAACCCTGCTGAGGAAGATAATAGTTTGCAACTAGAAGATGAAGGAAAAACAAAATTAGCACATCCGAACAAAACAAGGCCCAAAGGCCCAAGCGGAAGAATATCCCCTTCTAAACATTATAAGAAGACTGAAGAAGGGCCTCATTGTGTGATCTCAGTGACAGGCAGTAAGGTAAAAGATACAATGCAATCCAATAATTATGAAAATAATAGTAAAAACAAAAATCTTCACGTCGCACTTGTAACAAGTTCTGCTCTCTTAGCAATAGGGTGCATTGTTGCAGGAGCAATGACATCAGGATTAGTAGGAGCAGGACTGTTTGTGGTGGCTGCGGTGTTTGCTACAGCAGCTGCTGCTGAATTGTGTTCAAACTTTCTGTCAAGTAAATTGACATCCATTAGTGTGAGTCCTCTTGTTGATAATAAAGAGCTAACACGGTGATAAAAGTTAAATATGAGTTACTTATGGTGAGCAAGTGAATTCGGTTCTTGCCTATTGATGTAAAAATTGTTACATTTGAGGAGTATCTTAAAGGTATTTAGCTGATGCATATTCAATTGGGTAGAGTTTTTGCTATTGTAGCCCTGTTAAGTTTTATCTTCATGTCATGTTCTAGCAAAGCAAGTGATGAATTGAAAAATATACCAGGAACGTTGAAAGAACTTATTTCTTCATTTTCAGTTAAAGATACTGTAGAAAATATGAGTCCCTCAACAATTATAGGTTTATGTATAGCTACAGTGATACTTGCAGTAGTGTTCAGAGGCCTAATTTTTTTCATGATAATATTTGGCGTACTGATCATGATGTTTGGAAGCACAGAAAAGGCAACAGATTACCTGAAAGAAAAATTCAACTTTGCAAAGGACATACAGTTACAATCCAATAACAAAAAAGAAGATAAGGATTAAGTAAGATAGATGATTCTTTATTATCTTTTTATTGAATACGCATGATATTGTATGCAACCAAAAGTACCAGCCACTAGATCTAATTCTGAAAAAAAGAACAATTTAGCGTTACTAGAAAGTATTAATTTAGATTTTATCCCTTATGCTTGCCACTACGATGAAGAAACTATACTAACAAAACAGGGGGAATTATTAAAAATAATCAAATTAGAAGACTATTCTTCAGTTGATAACTATGGTGATCTTAGAACTGAAATTAGAAAAAGTATATCAAAAAATATCAAGAGTTTATATTTTACCGTTTGGATTCACACTGTCCGTAAGCGCAATAAACTGAGCTTACAGTGGAATAAAACTTCAGACTTTTCCGATCAGCTACACTCAACGTGGTTTAATAAACTAGTTGATAGTAAACTACAGTATATAAATGAGCTATACATTGTGGTGTTACTTAGTGATTTTGGCAAACATATTAATAATGCATTTTTTTTTGGCGGGATAAAGAATAGGCACAAGTTATTTTTACAAAAAAATCATCAAGAATTACAAAAAATAACTGACCTGATTCAAAAAGATTTAGAACCTTTTGGAGCTAAAAAACTGGGCCTTAGATCTAGTGAAGGCAAAATATATTCTCAAATGATGGAATTTCTCCATTACATTATTACATTAACGCACAAAGATTATCCAATATGTGAAAGGGATCTATCGCAGCATGTTAAAAATTTAAAAGTAGCTTTTGGTTTCAATAAATTTCAAACATCGTTTGAAGGTCAACAGAAGTTTGGTTCTATTTTTTGCATAAAGGAATATCGAGAAATCCCCTTAGAAAATATAAATAGGTGTTTGCAACTTGACTCTGAGCTTATCATCACAGAAATAATAATATTTACTAGTAATAATAAAGCAGTAAAAGAATTCAAAAAACAAATTAATATACTGCAAATCAGTGAGGACAATACCTTACTTCAAAACTCAGGAATAAATGAAATAATAGAGCTTGAAAAAATTTCTGCTATGGATTTTTGTCAACAGAAAATTATTGTTACAATCTTTGCAGATGATAAGAATAGGTTAGCTAAAAATATCAGCGATTTATCCTCTGTAATGTCGTTAATCGGGTTGATGATGTTTAGAACTGATTTGCACATGGAAAATCATTTTTGGGCACAGCTTCCTGGAAACTTTGCTTTTGTTACACAACCAAAAAATATATTAGAAAAATATGCTTGCAGCTTTGCTATGTTGCATGATTTTACATCAGGTACGTTAAAAGGAGGAAGATGGAAAGAAGCAGTAACAGTTTTTTTTTCAAAAAAAGGCAGTCCTTACTTTTTTAACTTTCATGGAAAGAAAAATAATGGTCATACCACAATACTTGGAGCTCCAAATTCAGGTAGAACCTCACTGATCAATTTCTTACTTTCGGAATCAAGAAAATTTAACCCTAGGATTGTTATATTGGATAATACTGGAAAATCAATAATATTTACTAAAGCAGTAAGCGGCCAATATTACATAATTGATCCAAAATATAAAGATAAAAGTCTAAAATTTAACCCACTGAACATTGAAGATAGTGCTTCTAATCGCAATATGCTTGTTGAATTGATCAAAAGGATGGTTGCAGATGCAAGTTTGGTAGACGTAGAAGAAAAGACAAAAAAAATTGTAGATTCTATATTTGCTATACCAAGAGAATCGCGCTCTATTTCTCAAATTTCTGAAGTGCTTTTACTTCTTGGGGGTAAAATAAGTAAATGGTGTGGTGATGGTGAATTTGCTTACTTATTCCAAGATGGTGATGAGTCAGACATTGACTGGGAAACAAAAACTATATCCCTCAATACTGCGAATCTCACTAAGCAAAAAGAATGTATGTCCGTGATACTTTACTATTTCTTATACTCTTTCGAAGCAAAATGTGATGGCTCACCTGCAATACTTGTTTTGGATGAAGCATGGGAGATAAGTAATATTTTTCCTACAGAGGGAGAGTTTGACAACTGGATGCAAAGAATGACAAAGTTAAATGTTGTAGTAATTCTAAGTACTGAAAACTTAAACCTAGCATTTGCTAGCAAGTTTACTCAATATTTAGATAAGCATGTCGATACCAGGATTCTGATGCCGAACATCAATGCAAACAGATTATACATGAAGGCATTTTCTCTGTCGAAAGAGGAACTGAATGTCATTTTGCAAACACCAACACAGGAAGGTTTATTTTTGATCAAGCAATACAAAGGTTTAGTAACTTTAAATCTAGATTTGAAAAATATGAAAGAAATACATGTACTTTCAGCTAATAAAGAGACTATAAAGTATATGTATGAGGCGATGAAGGAAAAAGGCGAAAAAGTGAGTAAGTGGTTACCGGTGTTCTATGAAAAATGTAAAGCTTAATTTTTTATTGATATTCTCCTTGATATTTTGTCTTTCTTACCAAGGATATGCTGATTGTCCAACATTTGTAAAAAGTAATACTGAAATTGAAGCTGCAGGAAGTAAAGCAGGAAAAGGTATTGCAAATTTTTTTAAAGGCAAGTGGAGCGATTTAGACTTTGACGAAAAATTATTGCAATTTATTAAAGTTACAGCAGTAAATAATCAGGGACCAGAAGGTTACTTCGATCCAAAGATTAAGGTCTGCGATTACGAAGGAAACGACAACTGTTATATATTATCCAGTGGAACATTCTGCCGCCAGATATATGGAACGCAGAGTACAGGTGCTGGAGTTTCTGCAGCAGCTTTTATCGATTGGGAAGGGGATAAAATTCTGAATGATGGAAAGATTCATGGACAGATGACACAGGGTCTTGAGTGGGAATGGGCAGATGGTGTTACTGATGAAGAAAAAGTAAAATTTGCTAATTCTCCTAAGATATGTGCTTGTAGCCAAAAGGGTGCTTGCATGTCAGGAATTTCTTCATGGGGCTCTAGAGTATTTTCTGGGGAAAATATTTTTCGTCCTGGAGAGATGGAAAAAGTTTGTGATACATGCTATCAAACAAAAGTAAAGTGTGCCCCTGTGCAACTTGCACCTGGCCCACCTCCATTTTGTGAACAACTTGCGATGTCACCACCACAAGTTAGAATTGTCCCTATAACAAATGAAGAAAATGATTATTTCCATCCAAGAGTTGGAGTCATTATTGGTGAGCTGAAAGAAAGAAGGGAGATATATGTTCCATCTGCTGTTTCAAATCACAAGAATATTCCAAGTTGGACATATCCTATTCCAGATAAAGATACTATCCATTATTTCAAAACCTATAGAAAGAAAGATCAGCTCTGCGCTGAATATTATGGTACTGAAAAAGAAGAATCAAAAAGAAAATTACAATTTCCTGCCCGTTGTTTTCCATCACCAACTGCTCCAAAGCCTGAGGAAATAAAGGTAGTAAATGAAAATACGCTAAAAGTAAAAATGAAGATGAGTGAGAACGTTTGTACTTATGACGCACGTGGAACTCACAGTAATGGCATCTGTACTTTTTATGTTAATAAAAATTCTCCTACATACATTGGCCATCTGCCTTTAATAGTAGTAAAGCCAGCAATAGTAAAAAAAACAACTGGTAACGGTAACATAAAAAGCGATATCGATAACATAATAGAAGGTATATTAAAAAATAACTCTCAGTTTGAGGTTTTAAAAAAGTATGGATATGTTCCCGATATTGAAACAGAATGCAAAGAGCTTCAGAATGGTAAGTGCAAACTAGATGACTCAGGATATCCAAAAGTAGAAATAAAATATAAAGAAAATCCTAAAAGTAAAATGCTCTGCCTTTCTGGTTGGCAGCCGGAACCAGAAGAGCTTGTTCTTGAAAAAGGAAGTGAGCTAATATCGCTGAAGTCAGTAGGAGCAAGCTATGCTAAACACAATACTGTTTACTCGAAAGAATCAAATCAATCTTATTATTTTCCTTGCAAAAAAGGGGAAATTATTGAATTAGTTGATGTTTTAGCAAAGCCACAAGATGCACTGAATGAAATAATATTTAATAAAAAAGGATATATTTCTATTCCTGAAGAAAATAAGCCTAGAGACAATTGCATGGCAAAAGAGGATAAAGAGGTAGATACAAAACAAAATTGTGACAAATGCAAGATAGTATATGAATTAACAGATGGGAAACACAAAAAAGAATGTAAGCAAGGTGATGATGGTTGCCTCTGCTTTGATGGAGTGTGTAGTCGCTCAACACAGTATGTGAACAAGGACAACAAGCCTTTTTACCTAAGAGTTTCACAGGATGAAAATGGAGTTGTAAAGAAGTTAGATAATCCAATTAAAGCAAATAGAACAGAAGTCTTTTTCGCTGATAAATTATGCAGGTTCGATTTAGACGGTTTAAAAAAAAGATTGCGTGAAATAATAGTAACACAATTGAAACATAAGAAGCAGATTATTGAAGACAGGGATCAAAAACTTTATGAGCTTGGAGATGGCTATACAGATGATCTGTCAATGTATGATTACGTTGAAATAGAAGCATGGGGAGGTGGTGAAGCTGGTCATATAGCTGATAAAGCTCAGTCTACTGTAAGTAGACCAGGAATGCCAGGTGATTACATTAAAGCTAAACTGAGAGTCAACCCTAGTTATCCATATATTAAAGTAAAAGTAACAGAAGGAGGTGGTGGACAAGAAAATGATAAATCTAACAAGGATGGAGGACCTACTTTAATAAAAATGTGCAGAGACCTTTCAGAAACAATTTGTAAAGATTTAATTACTGTTGCAGGCGGGGGCACGTACAGAACGTATGGGAGAAGAAATTACAAAGATACAATAATTCATGAACAAAATTTAAAGCTAGAAGAAAAAGTTATAAAAGGAGATGGGCTAAACTCTACTGAAGACAATAAAATAGCATATATAAAGAATGGTGAGATTAAATATAAAGATGTAGAAGAATGTAGTAAAAGTTATACTAATGAAGTATACGGTGCTGGCGGTTGTATCAATCAAAACACAGGGACTTATAGTAAAGGTGCTCCTGGTTATGTGAAGATTAAACCTATGTTTGAGAAAATTAATAAAGGAAGAGTAAAAAAAATAGATGATGCTATTGAAAAAATGATACAAAATCCAGATGACATCACAGGTATTGATGATTCCTTAATAAATAAACTTGATCAAAAGATTATTTATACAATTAAAGAAGAAATTAGAAAAGAATTGTTAGGATTATAGTCAAAGGACCCTGATGGTTGCAAATGGGGTAAAGTTGAATTTACATCACTGAGACAGATGCATGTGAAACCAGTGTTTCTTTTCTTGTCATCACAGCTTCCATAATGTCATCTCAGTGAGTGATGCACAGCTGTATAGAAATTGAAGATGTCATTCCAGTGCGTGACACCCACTTCTTTCTAGTGCTTCCTTCCTTGTCATCACAGCTTCCTATAATGCACCCCATAAACTAGACCAAAAAAAAATGGTTGATCCGAGTAGGAAGGTAAAGGGGTAAAAGTATGGCAACAAAAAAATATGAACCAGAGTTAAAAGCAAAGATAGCTTTGGAAGCAATAAAAAATCAAAAAAGCACAGCTGAGATATGTAGTGAATATAAAATACCATCAACAAATCTATATGATTGGCGTGATAGAGTATTGGCAAGGTTAAAAGACCTATTTGTTGAAGAAAGTGAAAGTGCGAGAAAACAAAGAATCTTAGCGCAAGAAATAGAAAGTTTACATAAAGTAATAGGAGAATTGACAGTGGAAAATAGCTATTTGAAAAAAAAATTACTGAAATAAGCAAAAAAGATAGAGTAAGGTTTATAGAAAAAGATTCTGATCTGTCAATTAGGAAACAGGCTGATTTATTGGGGATTTGCAGATCTAGCCTATATTATAGGCCTATAATTAATAACGAAAGTGAAGTAGCAAATTTGATTCAAGAAGTATATTTGGCTTCTGATTGCCGTTATGGATATCGTAAAATTACTGCTGAAATCATAGCGAGTGGAGTAGTAGTCAATCACAAAAAAATCTTAAGAATTATGAAAAAAATGAAGATTAGTGGGCTGTATTGTAGAAAAAGATGTAATACAAGTATTAAAGAAAAAAAGCATAAAATATATCCTTATTTACTCAAAGATTTGATTATTTGTAGAGTTAATCAGGTATGGGCTACTGATATAACATATATTATGGTAGAAGGTAAGTTTATCTATTTTGTGGCAATAATGGACTTGTATAGTCGCTATATTATTGCTCATTCATTATCACCATATCTCGATGCTGGATTTTGCCTTTATACTCTCAAAGAAGCTCTAAAACAAGGTAAACCTGAGATTTTTAATAGTGATCAGGGGGTGCAGTTTACTAGCTACAACTTTATTATGGAATTAGAGCGTGCTAATATTAAAATCAGTATGGACCATAAAGGACGTTGCTTCGACAATATATTTGTTGAGCGCTTATGGAGAACTTTAAAGCAAGAAGCTATATATTATTATAGACCAAATAGTATCAGAGATTTAAATCTTATAATAAATGATTTTGTTGCTTGGTATAACTATAGAAGGCGACATCAGACTCTACATTATAAAGTTCCTGCTGATCTTTATTATCATAAACAGTAAATGAATATATTGATAAATACTTTAAATGTGTGTCGACGTATTTATCAACATATTCATTTTAAAAATCGGATCACTTTGAAAAAAATGGTCTAGACAAATGGGTGCATTATACATTTGGAGGATTATCATGCCAGCTAATTTTTCTTATGTATTCAGCAGCTTGTAAGGAAGTATCTCCTGAAAGGTTTTTAATATTAGGATCAGCACCTTTTTCTAGCAGTAATCTTGCCATTTTTTCATTACCTTTCATAGCTGCTATATGTAGAGGTGTATTGCCAAGCTGATTGCCAATATTGACATCCACCCCTTCTACACTAAGTAATAATTGAGCTACCTCGTCATGGCCATTATCAATAGCTACACACAAAGGATTCATACTGGTATCACAGCCATTGACTTTAGCACCATTATCAAGAAGCAACTTAACTACTGCTGCATGCCCATTCTGAGCAGCTAGATACAAGGGTGTGACATTATTTTTTTTATCTACTATGTTAACATCAGCATTTTTTGTGCTAATTAATAGTTCAACTATTTCAGTATGTCCGTTCTGAGAGGCTAAGTACAGAGCTGTTATACCAAATTCATTGTCTTTAGCATCAATCTCAATTTCTTGAGTATTAAGTAACACCTTTACAACTTCTACAAGTCCATTTTGAGCAGCAATATGTAAAGGTGTCTTACCATCAGTACAGTCTTTTATATTGGGATCAGCTCCCGCTTTAATTAACTCCTCTACTATAGCTTTGCTTTTAGCTACAACAGCAAAGTGTAAAACTGTACTGCCTTTAGTAGTTCTTGCATGAATATTAGCTTCTTTACTGATTAGTAACTTTACTACGTCTAAATGTCCTGAATAAACAGCAAAATGCAAGGCTGTAAATCCTTTTTTATCCTTGATATTGATATCAGTTTTTACATTAAGTAATAACCTAACTTCATTTATGTTACCATTATAAGCGGCTTGATGTAATAGAATATTTTCAACCGGGAGCGATTGAGTGCTGAACATATTTACCTCTATATAATAGTATGCCTAGTGGTATTACATCAAAACAAGGAACATTCAAGAAAAATTTTTGCATCTGGCAATCTATTTTCTCTATTCTAATATATACAAACTCTTTAAACCCACCTTGTAATTAGGATAAACTAGAGAGACACCAAGATCTTTTTTAATTTTAGTATTGCTTACTTTTTTTGACCCTAAATAAAAACCCCGTGCGTAATTTGGTACGGAAGAAATCTCAACTGGCTCTGGAGGGCTAATATTGAGAAGCTCGGCTGCATACGTGACCACTTCAGATTGCGTAGCAGGTAAATCATCTGCACAATTGTATATCTCATAAGGCTTTATATTTTGCATGGAAGAAAATAAAATATTCGATATATCTTCAACATGAACACGAGAAAAAATTTTTTTCACATTTCTTGCTTTGCCAAGCTGCAGGTCAATTAGCGCATTTCTACCAGGACCATATATCCCAGCCAAACGAAAAATATGTACAGGCAATTTGCTACTTAGCCACTTCTTTTCAGACTCAAGGCGCTTTTCTCCTCTAATTTCTATAGGCTTTGTTTCAGATTCCTCATTCACCCAATTACCACAGTGGTCACCATAAACATTAGTTGCAGACAGATAACCAAGCCATTTAATATTCTCCAGACAATGACCGTATCTCTCCATAACATCATCGCCGTCTGGAGGAATAGAAACTAAAACATGTGTTACGCTTTTAAGCAGATCTTGATCAACCTTTTCATAATCAAAAAGTTGTATATCTTTATTTCTTGATGTACCGTTAACTTTCCAGCCTAAATTTAGCAATTTTTTCGATAGAAATTTAGCTACATATCCGTAACCAAAGCAAAACAAGTGCATGGAAATTAATTTCCAAAATTCTTCTTGATAAACTCAACCCCTAACCTTATTCCTTCTTCATTAATAATATGGCCTAATCCATGAATTGGGTATCCTTGAGCGTTTACTCCATTTTCTTTCAGAGCTTTAACCGCTAAATCAAGGGAAGAAAAAGGTACCACATCATCAGCGTCACCATGAATAACACATATGCTGGGTTTTGATTTGATCTCCGGTGCAATTTTTGAAGGTGAAAGAAACCTACCAGAATATGCAACAACCGATGCACAAGACTGAAGCCGGGTAAGAGCCACATGTATTGCAAGCATTGCCCCTTGAGAAAATCCAACTAAAGAAAGCTGAGTATCTTTTAAATTAAGCTCCTTTAATTTTGTATCAATAAAATGATTTACAATTGATGCAGCATTTTTCACCCCATTATATAGTGCTTCTTCACTACGATCCTCTAAACTAAACCACTGATAACCATCACCTATTTCCCTCTCAAACGGAGCATTCGGTACCACAAAACATGAATCGGGTAAAAATTTGCTCATAACTTTAGCAAGGTGAGCGAAATTATCGCCACTTGAACCCCAACCATGAAAAAAAATAATCAAATTTTTCTTATTTCCATTTGGACAAATTTCTTGGCTTTTAAGTTCAATCATCTCTTCATCCCTTTATGTTTATATTTAACTCTATGGTAATACTAAATTTGAGGAACAAGACCTCACTACTGCTATAGCTCTTTGATATGAATAAATACTACTTAGCTTCAACTTTCTCTATCAATTTCTTGACCAAGCCTCTCAACCTTCTGCTGGAATCATCAAGCTCTTGAATTTGTGAAGGATCTTTTCCCATGAGCTCTTTGTGATTACTCTTTATGTAATCATACATTTCCTTCATCTGAGCAATCATCTTGTTGATATCCATACCACCCATATCAGGTATCATGCTAGGCATATTTCCTTCTAGCATACCGCCAGCCATAAGTTGCTGAGACATTTGCATGAATGGCTTTAAGGTCTGTTGAAGCAAATTAGGGTCGCTTGCCAATTTTTCTATTTGCTCTTTGCAAGTATCCATGTACTGCTTCATAAATTCATCATCTTGCACTTTATCTGTCATAATTACACCTATTTGAAACTAATATTATATATTGTTTTTAATTAAAAACAATACAAGAACAACTATATTAATACTTTATTAAATGACAAATTAACTATTTTAAAGGTTCACATACTCTCTTTAACCATTCCTTATCTTTTATGCCATTTTCTATATTTTTATAAACAAATTGGTGATAGCTATTTATCCATTTAACTTCATCTTCAGTAAGCATTTGTATATCTATTAGCTTTTTATCATAAGGAACAGAGGTCAATTGTTTAAAGCTTAAAAAGACGTTTTCTCGCCTTTCAATATACATCAGATTCTCAATTCTTATTCCATACTTTCCTGGAATATAATAACCAGGCTCGTTAGAAAGTATCATGCCTGGAATGAGTTCCACTTTATTTCCTCTTGATATTGCTTGCGGTCCTTCATGTACCGAAAGGTAACTTCCTACTCCATGTCCTGTACCGTGCATGTAATCCATTCCAAATTTCCATAAATGTATACGCGCTAATATGTCCAATTCCCCACCAGTGGTGCCAGGGAGAAAGACTGCACTTGCTATCGAAATGTGAGCTTTTAGTACTATTGTGTAGTGAGCTCGTTGCTCATTGGTTGGACTACCAACTGCTATAGTTCTTGTAATATCGGTTGTACCATCAAGGTACTGACCACCAGAATCGATCAAATATAGTCCATCTTTTTTAATAGCTTTATTTGTCTTATTGCTTGCACGATAATGAATGATTGCTCCATTCTCGTTGAATGCTGAAATTGTTGGAAAACTCGATTGCTTAAACAAATTCTGCTCTTTTCTGTATTCTAAAACTTTTTCTTCAGCTTCAAGCTCAGTAATTTCACTGTCAATATTGTTTTCAAGCCAATATAGAAAATTTGTAACTGCTACTCCATCTTTGATGTGCGCACTTATAGCTCCAGTTATTTCAGTTTGATTTTTTACCGCTTTGTGAATCAAACAAGGATCCTCCTTCTCAATTATCTGCTTATTTTCTATTAGACCTCTTTCATTACTTATTGTCATCCCAGTACTTGACACTGGGATCCATGCTTTTTTATTTCTGGTCAAGCACTGGAATGACACCGAAGCTGATTTTTCATTTAAATAATGGTTATACAAGGAATCTATTGCATTCATAATGCTCATTGGAGTCGTGCTTGGATCTATCACCACCAAATTTAACTTATGTAGTGAATTTTCTAGCTCACTAATATCAAAAACATTTATATGGTTATCAAAATTTGCTTTTATAGTTGAATGTTCTTTATCTTGAATAAATAAATCAACATTGGCATTTTTATACAATATAGCACGACCCAATATACAAGGAGTATATTCAGCACTTTCATTTCTTAAATTTAATAACCACGAAATTGAATTTGGATCAGTCAGAAGCACTGCTTCAGCCTCTATGTTTTTAGCTACTCTTTCACATTTATCCTTACTACTCTCACCAGATACATGTGAGACTATTGTTTGTGCTTTATGACTACTATCTTTTTTAATTAAGTATGGTACTAGTTTACAAATGCCTTCATATTTTCTTATGTCCTTCATAGTAAAATATTGCGGATAGTAACCCAGTGAGGTAGTCAATGTTAAGTTTGCTTTTACCCATTTGTGTGGATCCTCTTCTTGTATATTATATACTCGAAAACTGCCCTGATCGAGCTGACTGCGAGCTTGTGTGATATAGCGTCCATCTGTAAAAAATGGGCACTTATTACTCTTTGTAACGATAAGTAGCCCATTTGTTCCCGTGAAGCCACATAACTCTGCTAACTCTTTTGAATATTCATTTAAATACTCGTCTTTAGTATGCAACATAAATGCATCAACATTTATTTCGTGCATAAAAGAGCGAAATTCTTCGATTTTTGACATGTTACGCAGAATTAGCAGCTATTTTCGTTTTCTTATTCCTAAGGTACACTAATATGCTAACTATTGCTGCTGGAGTGATGCCCTGTATTTGCTTTGCAATGCCAATTGTTGCCGGTTTTATTGATTGCAACTTCTCTATCACTTCAGTTGACAAGCCTTTAATCTGTGAGTAGTTGAAATTAGTTGGAATTTGAGTATTAACTTCCTCTTGTAGAAACTTCATATCTGCTTCTTGTCTTACTAAATAAGGCTTGTATTTTGCTTCAATTGCAACTGCTTCATATATTTCATTCTTGGCTATGCTATCAGTTATAGTGTTATTCCAGCACATGACGCTGGAATCTACATTTTTTTCAGTGTCAACTGCATCCATTCCATCATCATTCAAGTACTGGATCCCAGTGTCAGCTACTTGGATGACAGGAAGAGGTGCTTTGGCGTTATGCAAGTAACTGACACTGGAACCCATGTTTAACTCTGGCCATATTTCTCGTAATTTATTCCAGTCAATATTTGGATAACCGAGCAAATCTAATGCTGTTTTTCTTATTCCATCATAAGATATTTTAATGCCATAGGACCTGAGCTGCTCAGGAGTAATTGTTAGGCTCTCTAATTTCTCCTCAAGTTGCTTAATGGATTTAAGTTTACCCTGCAAAACAGAGTATCTCTCATGCGATACAAGGGAAATGTCATAACCTTTTTGTGTCAACCTTCTATCTGCATTATCTGACCTAATCGCCAGCCTGTACTCTGCGCGTGAGGTGAATAATCTGTAAGGCTCAGCAACTCCCTTAGTGACCAAGTCGTCTATCATTACACCGATATATGAGTCTGTACGATGAAGAACAAAACTTTTTTGAGATAAAGAGAGTGCTGCATTGATTCCGGCAATAATTCCCTGCCCGGCTGCTTCTTCATATCCAGTGGTACCATTAATTTGACCAGCAAAATATAGTCCTTTAATTTTCTTAGTTTCGAGAGTATGAAATAGCTCTCGTGGATCGATATAATCGTATTCAACTGCATATCCAGGTCTTAATATTTCTGCATTTTCAAGCCCTTTTATACTCTTTATCATTTCATACTGCACTTCGATGGGCAATGAATTTGAAATTCCATTTGGATATATAGTGTTATCATCAATCCCTTCTGGTTCTAGAAATATTTGGTGATTATTTTTTTCTGCAAATTTTTTAACTTTAGTTTCAATTGATGGGCAGTATCTTGGTGCAATAACGTTATCTAAATATGAAGAAGCTGATCTGTGAAGATTCTCTCGAATTACTTTGTGTGTATGTTCATTAGTATGAGTAATAAAACATGAAACCTGAGGCTGGTTAATTTTCTCTGTAAGATAAGAAAATGGTGTAGGTGGATTGTCACCCACTTGTTCTTGTAATACCGACCAGTTTATAGTGCCACGATCAAGCCTCGGTGGAGTTCCGGTACGTAATCTGCCCAGTTTAAAATCATACTTCTTTAGCGTGTTTGCAAGCTCTATTGCAGGTTTATCTCCCATTCTTCCAGAAGGAGTTGTTTGCTCTCCTATATGAATCACACCACGTAAAAAAGTCCCTGTAGTCAAAACAACTCTGCTTGTCAGTATACGTTCACCTGAGTCTGTTATTACAGCTTTTATATAAGATTCTCCATTGCTATCACTTTCGATAAGAAAATCGTCAACTGACTCTTCTTTTACTGTCAAGTTGTTATAATTTAGAATAATTTCCTGTATTGCTTTTTTGTATAATTTTCGGTCTGCCTGTGCACGTGGGCCCCATACCGCTGCGCCTCTGCTGCCATTTAAAACGACCGAGTGTATGCTTGCTCGGTCGATAGCTCTCCCCATTATTCCATCAAGGGCGTCTACTTCTCTAACTACAACACCCTTTGCAACTCCTCCAATTGCTGGATTACAAGACATCTCTCCTATAGTTGAAATTTTGTGAGTTATAAGTAGTGTGTTTGCACCAAGGCGAGCTGCAGCTGTAGCTGCTTCACACCCGGCATGACCGCCACCTACTACCACTACATCGTACTTATGCATCTTCTTGAGTAATTCCTACTCTATAATATTCCAACTATCAGTGATTGATGTCAAATTTTACAGATTACAACATTGCACACTAACTTAGCTCAAACTGCCGTCTCTCTCGCAGAAAAAACTTTTTCAACTTTGGGAAAGATGATACTTTTATTAACTTCTTCTTCCGGAAAGGTAATACATTCATCTACTTCTTCTTCCTGAGATATTTTGACATATGTAGAATCTGTAATAGAAATTGCACTTACTGCAGATGTAATTGCTGTTTTATCTGCACAATGCATTATAGCTACAGTTGCAAAAAGCCCTAAAATCGGTGCTATTAGACCTATTATTGTACCTATAAATGTAAATCCTATTATTGGATTAGGAAAAATAGAAGCTGCACCTGCAGTAAGTGTAATTCCAATTATAGCACTTGCAGATATAGTAATACTCAAAAGAATTGCTGCTTTTTCATGCTTTTCCCCAACAGGATCTCTTTTGCAAAACTTATATAGCAAACATGCTACGTGAAAAACCGCAATCAATGCTGGAGCTATACAACCAGCAATTCCACCTATGGCTAAAGGTGATGAAGTGTCAAAACTTAACCACCAAGCTAATACTCCTAGTGCTGACACTATACTATAAGTTAACAAACAAATATACATACAATCCCCTCGCTAATTAAGAAAATGCCATTTTACTCTGAATCATAAACTACTCTCTTCACTCTCAGCCATCTAAGCAGCACATTGGAGTGACAAAAAATGCTACCGGCAAATAATGGCTTTGCAAAAATAGAGAATGTTTATATTTATGTAAAGTGGAAATTTTTAGTGGGGCGAGCGACCAGGATTGAACTGGCGACATTCAGTACCACAAACTGACGCTCTACCAACTGAGCTACGCCCGCCAAGGTATAAAATTTCTAACACACAAGCATAAATAGTCAATTAATTATTTATGCTACCTACTTTTGCATAGAGTTTTAAGTTTAGCGAATAAACATTTTCATTTATGCTTTTAGCATTATAGTTAATCGTATTGAAATCGTGATATGTTTAAAAGTATTTTCACATTTAGTTTTTTTACAGCTATTTCAAGAATTTTAGGGCTAATAAGAGATGTATTGATTGCTACGGTTATTGGTGCAACCTCTCTTGCAGATATATTCTTTTCCTCGTTTCGCTTTGCTAATTTATTTCGATCGTTTTTTGCAGAGGGAGCATTTACTACCTCATTCATACCATTATACTCTGCAGAGTCATATGATAATAAAAAGGCATTTAATTTCGCAAGTAGTGTAATATCCATTACGTTTATTATTCTAGTAATTTTTTGCCTTATCACACAAACCTTCTTCCCTTACATGATCAAAACCTTCACTCCTGGATTTGACCAAAATAAATTTACCTTTACTGTAACTTTGTCGAAAATTATGATGCCCTACATAATCTTCGTGTCAATCGCATCACTTATTGGTGGAATGTTGCAAGTAAAACAGCATTTTGCTTCAACAGCTATTTCACCAATCATTTTGAACCTCTGTTTAATCATCAGTTTGTTTTTACCTTACATTGAAACACCGGCTCATAACCTTTCTATAGCCGTCCTGATTGGAGGGATTTTGCAGCTACTTTTAATAATATTTAGTGCATACAAATTAAAGGCTTTCTTTTCTTTTAGTTTAGAATTAAGTAACGAAGTGAAGTTGTTTTTCAAGCGTGTGATACCTGCAATTATCAACAATTGTGTAATACAAATAAGTGTATGGATTGACACAATCATGGCGAGTTTTATACCAAATGCAGTTTCTTATATATATTATGCCGATAGACTAAATCAACTACCGCAAGGAGTAATTGGCACTGCAATTGGTACAGTACTTCTTCCTCTGATTTCAAAACGAATAAATGATACTGAGAATATAGTCAAAATACAGAACAAGGCCCTTAATATAGGGTTAATATTAATTATGCCAATAACTGCTGCTTTTATCATTATTCCTGACATAATTTTACTTACGCTTTTTTCTTACGGCCGATTTGATTATTATGCAGTGCAGCAAACTGTTCCTACATTAGTAGCATTTTCTCTTTCTTTACCCGCATCTATTATAAATAAAGTATTGCTACCCACATTCTTTGCTAGGGGAAAGCTAAAAATACCAACTATGTTCTCATTAACGTGCCTTGGAATTAATGTAATACTAAATCTCATATTAATGAACAAATACCAACATATAGGAATTGCTATTGCTACTTCCATTTCCACTTGGATAAATTCTATTTTATTGATTAATTATTTAACAATAAATAAGATGTATAAGATTAGCCAAGCATTATTAATAAATATTGTAAAAATTCTCACTGCAACATTGGTTATGTCAATAGTTCTTTATCTCTCTAATTACTTATCAGCAGGGTTGTTTTTCGATAGAGGGCTAGCTCGTATTGTTTATTTAGTAACTTTAATAGCTTTGAGTGTTATTATTTATTCTATCACTCTTTACCTAATTTTTAGAGGAAATTTGAATAATTTGAAATATGTATAAATTACACCCTTTGTATTGCTATATGTCATTTCAGCTACTATTCCAATATCCACTCCTTTCATCCCATAACCTATTCCTGTCATTCCAGCACCTATTCCTGTCATCCCAGTGCTTGACACTGGGATCCAGAAATTTTGTTGATTATATAATCTGGAAAACCTTATTTAAGTCACACTGGATCACAGTGTCACACACACAACTGTATAAGTGTTGTGGTTTGAGAGCAATTTCCACTGGGAACCCAGTGCTCATCAGACCAGCTTCTCATGTAAAAATGCTGTGTTTTAACATAAGAATAGCTACTTTTTTGCTAATTAACTTAATGTCTAATCAAATTTCCTGGATCCCAGACTGGGATGACAAGAAGAGAAGGGATGCTGGAATGAGAGGTCTATTATGAAACTTTCTTTATACGCCATATTATCAATCTCGTTGCTATTAATTCTCATGCACGTTGCTGCAACTTTTAAGGATTGGAGTGGCTACAGAGAATATATCGTAAAAGAGTTAGAGAAGACGTATGATGCTAAAGTACATGTTGGAGGAAAAATTGAAGTTTCGCTCATTACTCCAAAACTTACTATTCACAATGTATATGTACAATACAACAAAAACAAGGAGCAAAAATTATCAGATTTAATTAGTGCAAAAAAAATTGAAATAAGGCCATCGTTGTTTTCATTTTCATTGCAACCAAAGTCAATCTCATTTTTGGGCATGAAAAGCAACAAAGAAAATTTACTTAATATTATAAATACGAAAGCCAATGATAATATAGTTGATATATTAATAAAGGACAGCCAAATAAGTTTTAACGCCGATACTATTAACATCAAGGAAGTTGCTATAAAAAAAAATAAGCAGTTTTTTGGTGAAGTACAGATTGGTGACAACAATTACGATTTTTCTGGAAAGGTTAATGTCACAAAAAATAATGTACACATTAGTGTTGATTCAAATTTTGCAAATTTGCTATTTAAAGGTAATAGAAATCAACAGGGTAATTTAATACTGACAATCAATAACAGTTCCGGTTCTGTGAGCAATTTAGCAAAAATCATTAATCTTAGCTTCCTTTCTTATGTGATTCCCAGCGAAAATATTGAGATATCATCCAATATCAATCTCAATGAAAGCGAGTTTACGGCAACTGATTTAAAAATTGAGTCCAAAAGCATGCAAGGCACTGGTATAATACAAAATGATAGAAAAAGTGATCATACTAATATCAATATTAGTTTTAGTAAAGTCGACCTAAAAAACGGCTCACACAAAACAACAGATATGAAGGGTCTTTTAGAATCTTTTAGAGAGGTTGTGCCAAAGAACCTGAGCTTGGATTTTAATATGGAAGCTTCAAATATTCAATATCAAAACAGGATATTGGACAAATTTCATGCTACGCTAAAATTTGCTAATGGCGAAATAAACGTTGATACTCTTCTTCAGTTTCCTGGAACCAATAATATATCTCGCTTATCAGGAAAAGTTTCAAACAATGGCAACTTGTCTGAATTTAATGGTGATATATTGATAAAGGGTGAGTCGTTCATTTCACATATTTTACCTTCTATCAAGATGCAAGAAAGAGAGAAAAGTCAATTTACAGCAAGTTCTAAACTATATTTAGCACCTAGAATATTATCTCTTTCAGATATCAGATTGCTAAATAACAAAGAATCTTGGCAAGGATCAATTAAGGTAAATCACACAAAAAAACACAATATGATCGATAGTAAATTTAGCATGCATAACATTAATATAGATAAATATGATTATTCATTATTCAGCAAAGTGCAATGGCTGAAAAATCTTAAATATGATGTAAATATAAGAACTAGTGTTAAAGATTCTATATTCAATGGTACAAAAATTGAAGATTTGGATTTTTCATTAAAAATACAAGAGAACAAGCTAGTTGCAGATAAAATAAAGTTATTCGGAGAAGATTTCGACATTACCGGTAGTGTAAAAATATTAGTGGATCAAAAATACACTAAGCCTTTATTAGACGTAAACCTTACAGGTAATAAATTTAATGGAAATATCTTTAAATTACCAAAACTATTAGAGGTAAAAAGAAACTCAAGAAATGAAATAAATCAAATTCAATGGTCAACAAAGCAGCTTAATTTTTTAGATGAGAAAGGAGATTTTGATGCAAACGTGCAAATCAAAACTACAGAATTTAAAATTGGGCAAAACGTCTTAAAAGATTTTAACTTGGATACAGTGATAAGAAACAACACTATCACTATCAAACAGATAAGTTACATACTAGAACATGGACAAATGTTTTTTCAGGGTTATCTAAAAGCAGGCTCAATTCACACAAAATTTTCTATTGCAAATTTGGACACCAAGGAAGTTATAGGAGTTAATAACATAAATGGCAAGATAAGCTTAAGTGGTGAAATCAAAACTCAAGGAACAAGCTTTGATGATTGGGCTAGTAACTTATCAGGAAATGTAAACTTTCAAGCACAGAAAATAGAATTTACTAATGTGGATTTTAATTCATTCATCACTAAGTTGTTAAGCAGTAAGAATAAACCTGAAATTTCCAAGCTTGCTTATGTTGATATATACAATGGCAGTACGCTTTTTGAAAATATTAGTGGAAAAGTAAGTATTAACAGTGGTGTATGTTCAACTAGTTCACAGTTTAGTATCGATCAAGCATCAGGTTCTATCTCTTCTAATTTAATCTTATCTAATTTCTCCTTAACTTCTATATTCAGACTCTTTTTCATACTACCAAATCATAATAGTCCTCTTTATATCGAGGCACACTTAGATGGCCCTATTTGGCACCCTAAGATGAGTTTTGATGTAGATCAAATCTTTACCACTTTATTAGTTAGCAAGAAAAATAGTTAACTCATTTAGATATAGGATTTAAGGGACCATCTATCTTTAAGTTAGACCTTAGTAAAAGATGTTCTACTCTCACCAATGATAAGACTGATTGATTGTTTGTACATTCTCAATGCTTGCGTCGCTGCAGCTTGTGCTTGGACTCTCTGTCTCTCCAAGCAATAAACGTGTTATCTCCCTATAGTCTTCGCGAACAGATAAATGTAAAACAGTAACACAAGAATTACTTGATGTATTAATATCTGCTCCTTTTTCAAGCAATAATTTTACCATACTTGTGTGGCCTGAACGAACAGCATAGTATAAAGGAGTATAACCGAAACGATTTTTTATATCAATAACTGCTCCTTTTTCAAGCAATAATTTCACTTGCTCTAAGCGATTTCTTTTAGCAGCGTAATGTAAAGGAGTTTCACCATTACGATCTGCTGCATTAATATTTGCTTTGCGTCTCGATGACAATTCTATATGAGGAAGAGTAAATAGAGAATTACTTACTGAATTTCCTTGTTCTTGATACATAAAATACCCCCAGTTTATTACAGCTTATACCAATTCTCATTGTTGTGGAGTCAAATAGGAAACAGAGCAGAGTTGTTTAATTGTAGAAGTAGCAAGAGAGGTAAGAAATTTGCATAAAGTGCTCTCAAGCAAAGCAATAGTACTGTATATTTTATTGCGCAAAATGTTCTGTTTTATATATAACCAAAGCCTCTCAACAGGATTAAGTTCAGGTGAATATGGAGGTAGGTATATAATCTCAATGTTTTTAGGTACCTTTAAATTTTTTGACTTATGCCAACTAGCACAGTCCATAACAAGAACAGCTTCTCTTGTCCCTAGATATTGCAACATTTGCTCAAGAAATATATTCATGCAATCAGTGTTAACATTTGGTGCAAATAAGCTAAAACTCTCTCCATTTTTAGGATTAACTGCACTGTAGAGATAAAAATTATGCCTACCTAACTTTATTTTAACCCGAGTTCTAGTACCTTTTTTAAACCATCCATGCCCAACTTTCGAATGTGTGCCAAACCTTGATTCATCAAAGAAAAATAGCTCTTTTTCAGGATACTTTCCAATAACTTCATTGAGATTTTTTTTTGAATTCCTCTTGTTTACTTTTATCTTGTACGTTGTGTACTGGTCTTGGTGTAATATATGAAAATTTCATCTTTTGCATATGGCGGTGTACTGTAGATTTGCTAATATTTAAGTCGAACTTTTCCTGTATTCTTATTCTCATTTCTTTAATGGTAATATTAGGGTTTTCTTCTATCCATGCTTCAATTTGCTGTAGTTGAGCCTGATTTAATTTAGTTTTTCTTCGGCGTGATCGAGGAGCAAACAGTTTTTCTTCTCTGCCAAATTTCAAGAGTTTTATCCACGAAGTTAGTGCCTTTCTTGAAATGCAATATATTTTTGCTACAGACGTTATACTGTACTTTTTTGCTGCAATTACAGCGTTTAGTTTTTTTGAAACATATGCATTATTCCTTACTTTCTTCAGCATCTCTTTTGCTGATTTTACTACTTCTTCATCCAATAATTTTGATCTGAGTGCCATTTATACCTAAACTATTTCACTTATTTCATTATGGCTTTTCTTCCATTATTGTCTATCTGTTTCCCGTATAACGGGAATTGGTATTAGTATAAATATCTACACTATATAAACATCAATTCAACTTATCACCAGGGTAATGGTAAAACTTTCTCCTTTTATAATGAGCATAGGCCTGTGTACATTACTCTAATTATGAGCTTGAGCAGCTGCTTGAAGTTGTTCAGCACTTGGATTATCCAAATTCTGACTTGGAAATGCCTCTATAATGTTCTTTAACTCTTTATCTGTTAAGTGATAAGTTACTTCGTCAAAAACTTGATGTAACACCCACAAATTAGAACTCTCTATAGCTGCTTTACTTTTATCTAATAAATCCCTTCTGTCCGATGCCTTATCAAATTGGCTTACTATTGTATCAGCGTGTTCAGGAAATTCTGATATATATTCCAATGCGTCAGAACATCTTATTTCATCATATTCTCTATCAGACAAATAACCTGCTAATTTATTCTCATCAGTCTCTCGCAGAAACTGATATAATGATATAGTGCTGTTACTAAGTTTAACGTCCTCCATCCTCTTCTTATAAGAATCCCAAAATTCGGACAATTCACTATTGTTAACAATACACTCTGGTTTCGTTGTGATACCACTATAATGCACCCATTTGTCCAGACCATTTTTTTCAAAGTGATCCGATTTTTAAAATGAATATGTTGATAAATACGTCGACACACATTTAAAGTATTTATCAATATATTCATTTACTGTTTATGATAATAAAGATCAGCAGGAACTTTATAATGTAGAGTCTGATGTCGCCTTCTATAGTTATACCAAGCAACAAAATCATTTATTATAAGATTTAAATCTCTGATACTATTTGGTCTATAATAATATATAGCTTCTTGCTTTAAAGTTCTCCATAAGCGCTCAACAAATATATTGTCGAAGCAACGTCCTTTATGGTCCATACTGATTTTAATATTAGCACGCTCTAATTCCATAATAAAGTTGTAGCTAGTAAACTGCACCCCCTGATCACTATTAAAAATCTCAGGTTTACCTTGTTTTAGAGCTTCTTTGAGAGTATAAAGGCAAAATCCAGCATCGAGATATGGTGATAATGAATGAGCAATAATATAGCGACTATACAAGTCCATTATTGCCACAAAATAGATAAACTTACCTTCTACCATAATATATGTTATATCAGTAGCCCATACCTGATTAACTCTACAAATAATCAAATCTTTGAGTAAATAAGGATATATTTTATGCTTTTTTTCTTTAATACTTGTATTACATCTTTTTCTACAATACAGCCCACTAATCTTCATTTTTTTCATAATTCTTAAGATTTTTTTGTGATTGACTACTACTCCACTCGCTATGATTTCAGCAGTAATTTTACGATATCCATAACGGCAATCAGAAGCCAAATATACTTCTTGAATCAAATTTGCTACTTCACTTTCGTTATTAATTATAGGCCTATAATATAGGCTAGATCTGCAAATCCCCAATAAATCAGCCTGTTTCCTAATTGACAGATCAGAATCTTTTTCTATAAACCTTACTCTATCTTTTTTGCTTATTTCAGTAATTTTTTTTTCAAATAGCTATTTTCCACTGTCAATTCTCCTATTACTTTATGTAAACTTTCTATTTCTTGCGCTAAGATTCTTTGTTTTCTCGCACTTTCACTTTCTTCAACAAATAGGTCTTTTAACCTTGCCAATACTCTATCACGCCAATCATATAGATTTGTTGATGGTATTTTATATTCACTACATATCTCAGCTGTGCTTTTTTGATTTTTTATTGCTTCCAAAGCTATCTTTGCTTTTAACTCTGGTTCATATTTTTTTGTTGCCATACTTTTACCCCTTTACCTTCCTACTCGGATCAACCATTTTTTTTTGGTCTAGTTTATGGGGTGCATTATATTGGTTCTAGAATGATCAATATTTTCTACTCCCAAATATAACTGGTACGCATGATTCCCTGGTTTGCCACAATACTCTGTACCCCTATCAGTTAAAATGCGTAGCAATGGAACTTTCTGTTCATCAAAAAATGGTATATTGAGAAGATCTGCAGCTGTGATAGCAGTTTTCTCCGTATAAAGCTTAGCGAAAGCCACTCTAGAGTAGGTGTCAATAAAAGTTTGTTGATACAATACCTTTGATATTGCCTACATAATAGGTATCTTGACTACCTAAGTATCCAGGGTGTTGTGTCTCAATTTCGCCATTGGCTTCTTTTTGTTCCTTAGTTTTTTCTAAAGCAGCAACTTGCTCCTCTGTTAAAATTATACCGTCTTGGACCACCTTTGCTTCCAGGGCTTTCAATCTCTTTTTAAAATTTTCGAGTTTGCCATATTGACCTTATGCCGCTAGCAGATATTAGAATTCCTTTTTTCTTTAATTCATTAGCTGCTCTTTCTTGTCCATATGCTGGAAACTCTACTAACTACTGCTTCTTCTGTATCCTTTGGTACTCTATTGGCAAGTAATGGTTTGCTTTTGTTTATCTCGTATAATGCTTTTTCCCCTCCTGTTTCATACAGCTCTTTGAAGCGGTAAAATGTATCCCTTCATTACTCTACACGCCTGTGATACATTTCCTAATTGCTTTGCAAGTTCTAGCAACCCCAACTTTGGTTTTAGTATTTTTTCTTGTGTTTTACTCATATCTGACACTCCTTTAAAATTTATTTATATTTTTATCTTACTTTGTTAATCTGTCAGATCAAGTTGTGTCTAGCATAATTTATTCCACTGATCTTCGTTTAAAATTTCCACACCTAACTCAATTGCTTTTTTATATTTTGACCCTGGATCTTCTCCTGCAATTAGATAGTCAGTTTTAGCAGAAAGACTTGAACTGATCTTTGCCCCTAGAGCTTTAGCTCTTACTTTTGCCTCTCCTCTACTCATAGCACGTAGCTTACCAGTAAACACTATAATTTTGTTATTCAAAAAAGAATCGCTAGAGTTGGAGCTCACGGGAAGAATTTGCAGATATGCAGTAAGATCATTTAACATTTTAATGTTACGTTCCTGAGAAAAAAACGATTTTAAAGATTCAGCTACTTTTTCTCCTATACCATCTATACCTACCAACTCAACATCATTTGATGACATCGAATTATACCAGTTATCATAAGATACATAATAATTTGCGAGCAATTCTGCTGCAACTTGGCCGATAAATCTGATACCCAAAGAAAATATGAACCTATCTAGAGAGATTACTCTTCTGCTTTGTATAGCACTTAATAGATTAGCTATTGACTTCTCGCCCCAACCATGATGCTCTTTTAAGGAAAACTCTTTTAATCTTTCCTCTAAAATAAAAATGTCTGGAATTTGTCTTATTAGTTCCAGGTCATAAAAAAACTTTATTTGTTTTTCACCAAGGCCAACAATGTCAAATGCATCTTTTGACACAAAATGTTTTAGTTTTTCTACTATTTGAGCCTTGCAATTAAATTCTTTAGGACATCTTACTGCAACTCCTTCAATCTGCACTTTACTACCACATTCAGGACATATGTCAGGAAACACAAATTCAGGCATATTTGCATGACGAGAACCTTCATCTACTTTGACAATTTGAGGAATTACATCCCCAGCCCTTTTAATTGTTACAACATCTCCCTCTCTTATATCTTTACGTTTTATCTCATCTTGGTTATGTAGACTTGCTCTGCTAACTAATACTCCACCAATATTGACTGGTACTAAATCTGCAACTGGAGTTAAAACCCCCGTTCTACCCACCTGTATAAATATTTTATTTAACTTTGTCTTTGCATAAACCGCAGAAAATTTATATGCAAGCGCTGAGCGTGGCGCTTTGTGTGTACTTCCCAGACGACTTTGTAGCACCAAATCATTCACTTTATAGACTATCCCATCGATATCATAATCCAAGTTATAACGATAATCATAGATCTCGTTATAGAACTTTAGCATTCCATTCAAACTACTTGTTAAGAAGCGATGCTCATTTACATAAAAGCCAAGTTCCTCAAGTCTATCTAGTACCTCACTTTGACTTTTCTCTATTCCACCAATTAAAGAATAAGCAAAATATCTAAGAGGCCTTTTTGCTGTAATGTTCGCATTCAATTGCTTTAAAGAACCAGCAGCTGCATTTCGAGGATTAGCGAATTCATTATTTTCATTTAACTTTAAAAAGTCGCTGTTACTGATATATATTTCACCCCTTACTTCTAGTCTTCCTTGCACATCTTGTAAAAACTTAGGAAAGCCTTTTATTGTTGCAACATTGTGAGTTACATCCTCTCCTACAAAACCGTCACCTCGAGTTGCAGCTTTAACAAATTTCCCATCTTCATAAATTGCAGAAAATGACAATCCATCAATTTTTGGCTCACATAATATCTCTATTTCATCTGCAATTAAAAATCTCTTTATTTTAGACAAAAATTTTTCTACACCTTGTTCATCATAAGCATTCTCAAGAGAAAGCATAGGTTCTTGATGTTCCACCTTAGAAAATCTCTCATCAGGCGGAGCACCAACACTATCTTGTGTTGCATAAGCTTCTGGCTCTATTGCAGCTAACTTTTTTTTCAGTTCATCATATTCAGCATCACTTATCTCTGGATTACTTTTTTGATAATATAAGATATTATGATAATTAATTTGATTTTGCAGTTTTTCTCTCATCTTTTCCAAGTCAGTCATGATACCAATATAATGCTCTTTGCCGTCAAGTCATGAATTTTTTCAAAAGGTACTATAAATTTATACTACTGCCCTGAAAAGCAATACTAATATTAATATAATTTTTGTACTTGTATATTAATGTTAGTATAGTTTTTAAATTAAGGAGTACATTATGAAAGAATACAATTACAAAAATTTGGCTGACGAATCAAACTTCGGCTCTCAAGTGTATCGTGCAGGAATGTTTGATAAAATTCTTGGTATAAGCAAAACAGCAAAAGAAGCTGCGAATCAAGTAATATCTCAAATGGGTAACGATTTAAAACTAGAAGCTAGAAAAGCAGCTCAAGATGAAGTAAAAAAAATAGAAGGAAAAATGCTAACTTTAGCTGAAGAGAAAGCTAACAAAATAGCTACCGAAAAAGCTAATCAAATAGAAAAAAAAATATCGACTTCAATTGATAAGACAGTAAAGTCAGTAGAAGCAAATTCTGAAAAAGCAGCAAAAAATGCAGCTGAAAAAGCAGTGAAAAAAGTAGGACCAGAAGTTGCAGATTTGCTAAAGCCAGAAATAAAAACTCAGGTAGAAGAAGAAGTAAAAAAATATACTGAAGAAAAAATTGAAAGCCTTATAAAACCTGAAATTACAAGCAAAATAAATGATCTTGTCACTACACAAAGTAAAGAAGTAATACCAATTCTCATTGTTGTGGAGTCAAATAGGAAACAGAGCAGAGTTGTTTAATTGTAGAAGTAGCAAGAGAGGTAAGAAATTTGCATAAAGTGCTCTCAAGCAAAGCAATAGTACTGTATATTTTATTGCGCAAAATGTTCTGTTTTATATATAACCAAAGCCTCTCAACAGGATTAAGTTCAGGTGAATATGGAGGTAGGTATATAATCTCAATGTTTTTAGGTACCTTTAAATTTTTTGACTTATGCCAACTAGCACAGTCCATAACAAGAACAGCTTCTCTTGTCCCTAGATATTGCAACATTTGCTCAAGAAATATATTCATGCAATCAGTGTTAACATTTGGTGCAAATAAGCTAAAACTCTCTCCATTTTTAGGATTAACTGCACTGTAGAGATAAAAATTATGCCTACCTAACTTTATTTTAACCCGAGTTCTAGTACCTTTTTTAAACCATCCATGCCCAACTTTCGAATGTGTGCCAAACCTTGATTCATCAAAGAAAAATAGCTCTTTTTCAGGATACTTTCCAATAACTTCATTGAGATTTTTTTTTGAATTCCTCTTGTTTACTTTTATCTTGTACGTTGTGTACTGGTCTTGGTGTAATATATGAAAATTTCATCTTTTGCATATGGCGGTGTACTGTAGATTTGCTAATATTTAAGTCGAACTTTTCCTGTATTCTTATTCTCATTTCTTTAATGGTAATATTAGGGTTTTCTTCTATCCATGCTTCAATTTGCTGTAGTTGAGCCTGATTTAATTTAGTTTTTCTTCGGCGTGATCGAGGAGCAAACAGTTTTTCTTCTCTGCCAAATTTCAAGAGTTTTATCCACGAAGTTAGTGCCTTTCTTGAAATGCAATATATTTTTGCTACAGACGTTATACTGTACTTTTTTGCTGCAATTACAGCGTTTAGTTTTTTTGAAACATATGCATTATTCCTTACTTTCTTCAGCATCTCTTTTGCTGATTTTACTACTTCTTCATCCAATAATTTTGATCTGAGTGCCATTTATACCTAAACTATTTCACTTATTTCATTATGGCTTTTCTTCCATTATTGTCTATCTGTTTCCCGTGTAACGGGAATTGGTATAAGTACACTTTTAGAAGATGAAATGAATAAATTAGTCGAAGATGCACATAAAAATTTGAATGGGAAAATAGATCAGATTAAATGTGAACTTACAAAAGTAAAATCTGATCTCTTAGAAGCTAGTGCAAACAGTTTCCTTGAGAGCACAAAATTATTGTCGCTTATGGCAGAAAATGAAACATGTGAAAACCAAGATTTAGTGTATTTTTAATCACAACAGGGGTTTTATATAAGGTTTTTATGGGTTTTTTAACCCATAAAAACCTTAGGATAAATGAAGAGAAAAGTATCTGTTAAGTTGCATGGCTACTGTGCAAAATATTGAAGCAAAAAGGTTTCATCCCAGTGCTCAGACACTGGGATCCATTGTTCCTTTCTGGATTACAGCGTCACGCGCTGGAATGACACCTATTATTGTTTTTACTTTATATCTTTATTTGTCTATCTTATTTTGCCATTCTGTTGAACGAATACAGGAAAATAAACTGTAATATCTAACTTTGATGCAAAAAATATAACACGTAAAAGTTACTGAATCACTTTAGCCATATATAGAATTATTTTGTTAAATATTCTCTACTCCCAGGTTTCATTATGGGTAATTGTTTTAATTCACTTGGCAGTTCTTCCTCGCTATAGTTTTTGATATTTAGTTCAATCAAAGATATGATAGGAAAAGGTAGTTTTGTTTCACTATTTCTCTTGATCAAAGAAGCTCCAGCAACAACTTTACCTCCCTTCTCTTCTGCACATTTTACTGCTTCAAGTGAAGATTTACCTGTGGTAATCACATCTTCAATTAGTAATATCTTCTCACCTTGTTTAATCTTAAATCCACGGCGTAATTCAAATTTACCATTAACACGTTCGCAAAATATTGTTCGGATTCCAAGCTGTCTACCAATCTCATAACCCACGATTATTCCACCAATTGCAGGAGATAGTATTAAATCTATGGGTTCAATAAGCTCTTTTCTTATTTTATTCGCCAATAGCTCACAAACGTTCATTGCTCTGCTTGAATTTTCAAAAATTTTAGCGCATTGTATGTAAGTGTTGCTGTGCAGCCCTGACGAGAGTACAAAATGTCCGTGCAAAATCGCACCAGCCTCTTCAAATTCTTTTATTATTGTATTATCTAATATCATTCTTGAGTTTTAAATTCTTTATTAATTATCTGTGTTATACAGATATCAGACCACACATTTATTGCAGTTTCAAACATATCAATGATTGTATAAATAGGCAAAATCAATCCCATAATGTACAAAGGAACATTCATTGATACCAAATAACTAGTTGCCATAAAATAGCACCCCATCGGCACTCCAGCGTTACCAATTGCAGCTCCTGTAGCTAAAAAAATCCATATGAACATCTCACTTAAGGAAAATGTGTGCCCATTCATCTCTGCAACAAACATCACTGTGATTAAAATAAATGCAGCACACGCATTCATATTAACTGTTGTGCATATTGGTAGAATAAAAGATGACAATTTCTTTGGTACCTTTAGCTGATTTTGCACACATTCTATAGTTGTAGGCAGCGTTGCACTAGATGATTTAGAAAAAAATGCAAGTGTAAGTGCTGGCATAACACCTTTCATCGTTTGAATTGGTGATATACCTTTATGCCACATGAGTAGTGGCAAAATCACAAATGCTTGCACGAAATTTGCAGACATTATGCAAGCAAAATACCAAAAAAGACTATGGAATTCGCTGCCACCTTTTAACTCGTATAAAAAACATGTGATAAAAGACCATACAGCAAGAGGAATAAACTTTAATAACCCTTGAGCAATTCTAAGAAGTGTATCAAATAGTGCAGAAAATATTTGGTGTAATATATCTTGTTTTTCTTTTGAGAGCGAAATAATAGCTCCACCCATCAAAAAAGCAATCAATATGCTGCCAATAACATTATTTTCAAGAAAAACTTGCACAAAATTCGAAGGAATGAGTGATTTTAAGTATGAAAAGTAATTGTGGTTGCTGTCACTCACACTTTCTATTGTGTTACTTATGAAATTTTTTCTTACTGGATCTATGAATAAATAGAAAGATAGCGCAACAAATGCAGCTATAATGGTTGTAAGCAGCGTATAAAACAGTGTCTTCTTAAGTAATACTTTAATTTCAATTGAGTCTTTAAGTCCCGAAATTGTGGACACGATAGATAGAAAAACTAAAGGTAAGCTAATCAATTTCAATAAACTGATGAATATATCACTAAGTAGCCTTGCTACTTCAAATATCACTTCATTGTTTAAATAGTAAGCAACTATTGCAAACAATATAGAAAAGAACACTGCAAACTTATGCACTGGAAATAAAACCTCAAATTGATATTATACAACAATTTTTGGAATTAGGTTAATATAACTTTACAGATGAAGGAAGAATGAGTAACATTTCATTATTAATTAAATATACATAGAAGGAGGTATGGGTCCAGAAATTAAAAAGCGTTTAAAGTCTTATGGGATAGCAGCTATAATAGGAACACTTATAGGCTTTAGTTTAAACTTTGCAGCTTTATCACCTTTAATCATAGGCGGAATTATTTCTTTGGTTTCTACATACTCATTTCTCATTTTAATTACTTCCAGAGAAGATAGTCTTAAGCATTATGAAAAAACAAGCCAAACAAAGCTAATAGCTTATTTTTATGTACCTTAGCTACCACTGCCGTAGTAGGGATTGGTCTTGGTGCAGCTATAGGTACTATTTTTCCTACTGTAATGTTAAATATAGAATCAGCAGCTTTGATGAGTGCAACAATAGAAGTTATTGCACCATTTTTAAGTCTTTTTGCATTAGGTTTATTAGCATTGACGGCTGAAAAAATAAATGAATGTATTATAGAACCTACAGTCGAAAAAGTAAAAGAATGCTTTTCTTTAAAGGAAGCATAAATTATCCTCGCAAAATAGTGTACCTTGGACTTAAATTGAAGTGTACTCAATTGAAATAGGTCATATTAGAGAAGGTTAGAAGTTACCTACCCAAAACCCTTATCTCCCACTCAAGTTCAATGTTAAATTTATCTTTTACTGCATCTTTTACTCTGTTGCCAAGGTTTTCTAAGTCAAGTGCAGTTGCATTATTGTAATTGAGTAGAAAATTACAATGTTTCTTAGAAATTTTAGCTACACCATTATCTAATCCTCGGCAGCCAGATTCATCAATCAGTTTCCATGCCTTGCAGCCTATTGGATTTTTGAATATACAACCAGCAGTTTTTCCTCTTACTGGTTGGCTTTTATTTTTTTTATCAATAACTTCTTTCAATCTTTGAAATATAAGCTCATACTCTGAACTTACTCCTTTAAATTCAGCTTCAATAAAAATCCAATTTCCTTTTAAGCTATGTCCACGATAAAAATATCCCATTTCTTCACTGGAAAATTCATATAAATTTCCATCTTCTAGATTCACTGCCCTTATAAACTTTACAACACTCGCAATATCACTACCATATGCACCTGCATTCATCTCTATCCCACCGCCAACTGTTCCTGGAATTCCAGCAAGAAACTCAAGCCCACTAATTTGCTGTTCCCCGGCAAAGTACGCAAGGTTACTAAGCAGTGCAGCACCACCTGCAACTATGGAGCTATTATCTTTACATTTAATATACGCAAATTCCTTACCTAATTTCACCGTTATTCCTCGAATGCCACTATCTTGCACTATTATGTTAGATGTTGCACCGATAATGCTAATTGGTAACTCAGTATCTTTTATCAAGCACATTAGATCTTCAACGTCACGTGGCTTAAATAGTACATCAGCTTGGCCACCAACATTTAACCAAGTCATTTTAGACATTGAAACATTATAACGGTAGATTCCACATACTTTAGGTAAGCTTATAAGCATTTTGATTTTAACTCTAATCCTGCATCCATACCCATTTTTTCTGCATCTTCTACAAACGAAGTGCGTTCAGTAAAGTATATAACTCTCTCGCCCGCTAACATACAATAAAGATGTAGCATGTTTTCACTCACATATTCTGCTAAAGCTGCAAGCGGTGTAAAGCATGAACCATTTACTGTCTTCATGAAACTGCGCTCTGATTTTGCCCTTATAAAAGACATATTATTATTAATTTTCTCTAAAAGATCGATAACTTTTATATCATTCTTTCGGCATTGAATGCAAATTGCCCCCTGCCCTACTGCGCTTAACATGACTTTTGGTGGCAATACCTCTGTAATTAAGTGATATTTTTTTAATCTTATCAGCCCTGCTTCAGCTAAAATCATTCCATCAAAATTCTGATTTTGCAGTCTAGTTGTCACATTTCCACGCAGTGGCACTACATTTAAGTCTGGCCTGAGATTTAACAGCTGAACTTTTCTTCTTATTGAAGAAGTTGCAATTGTAGCCTGCTGTGGCAAAGTTTTTAGGCTCTTATATTTATGAGAAATAAATACATCACATGGACTTAGCCTCTCTAAAACACAAGGAATTGTTAAGTCCTTCGAGAAAAACGCAGGTACATCTTTTAGCGAATGAACCGCCATATCTATATTATTTTTGAGTAATTCAGCCTCAATCTCCCTGAGGAACAGTCCTTTACCTCCTATTTCAGCAAGGGTTACATTAGCATATTTATCACCAGAAGTTTTGATTTTAATGATCTCAACGGATAGATTAGGAAAAGACTCTAATAATCTTTGTTTTGCTTCCAAAGCTTGGATGATCGCAAGGTCGCTTCCTCTCGTACCTATTTTAACTAGCATATATCCTTCATATTATATGTCTATATTCTATGTCCATTTTTTATTATCTCCAGTTTAGTTATTGAATACTTTATAATTAGTGCATAGTATCACGAACATTTAGTAATCGACGAGTATGTATGTTTGATATTTTAAAAGATTCTTATGGCAAATTTAATAAAAAAAATGTTTTACCTCTTGTATGTACTACTGTCGCTGGTACCATAACAGCATTTATGCTAAAATAGCTACAGCATTTATCTTTGTAATATATATCAGAATTAAGGATTTAAACTTGATTTTAAATGTTTAATACTATCTATTTGGGTTACTCGCAAGGTATTCTTTATAAAATCATTAGCTTGGTCTTCACTCATAACAACCGCATGCTCTTTTTCCTTACTGATATAGTTATACTCTTTTAAGTCTAAGATTTCTTTCATCCGGTCGAAGTCATCTTTATGACGAAAGGATATGTTAGCACCAAGAATCTTTTTTTGTTCATTGTGTTCAATAGTAATACTTGGCTTATGACCATAATTAGCTCCAATTATTTTCCTTATTAAATGCTCAATTACCATCTTTGCTATCTTAGAATTTTTGTTAATTGAATACTCAATTGCTACCTCTGAATCTTCGTCTTTTAGAATAAGGGATGGTTCATAATTTCTAAAAAAAATTCCCTGCCATTGCCGTTTATTAAGAGAGAGTTTCTTTCTATACTGCTCATTATACTTTTTTACTTTAGAAAAATATCTTTCATATTCAGTAAGTCCATCTTTTCCTCTGATCTCCATTCTACTCAAGAATTTCTCTACAGACTCTTGTTTAGCTGAAATTTTACGTATAAGAGGAATATTTTTCATCATTCTACTTAAACTGCTAAGGCAAACTACTTTTGCATCATTTGAAAACAGATTTTTGAATCTCTTCACTACACTATATAAGTTTGCTGGTGTTGGTGTATAATGTCCACTATTGTTATCTACGTATGTTATCTTGCCATTAACTACTTTTATTAAACCAGAGCATAATATTGCTTTACCACCTACAAGTGTTGAGTGACGATAAGATTCTTTTACACCTTTTTCAGCTTTTATATGTTCATGAACCACTAGCTTGCCATCCAGTGTTAATACATAAGCCACACATCCCTCTTCTTCTTTACTGTGCTTATTACTTGTATCATATAGCCTACCTTTTGAATCATAAAATTTAGAATCTCCATTTTGGTTGATAATATCCAAGGTATGCTCCTTTTGCTCTTTTGAAGTAAAATATTTAACGATGGCTCCAGTAGCTGGGTCTTTTCTCTTCTCAGTTCCAACTTCAGAAAAGAAGTGACGATTAAAACCAAATTTGTCTCGTATCCACTGTAAAATTCTGCTTATAATGTCAAAAGATTTTCTATTACCCAAGTTAATCGAAAGCTGCTCTTCTTTTGGTACTATTTGATGATCAGATCTTGTACCAACTTTACCAAACTCTGTTGCAGCATGTTTAAGCTTTTTTCTTAAATATTCTTTGCGTTCTTGTGACATCAGCATACTTAACTTCATTAACCTTTAATCTTGATTGTATATTAAATAATACATTAATTTAGTTAAAAAGTCAACCAAATGTGATTAGCTATAAATCATCATTTTGTTTTGTAGCAGGTTTTAAAGATAAGCCTTGTCATTCATAGTGTACTCTGTATTTTTATTTAAACATCAATATAAAGAGAGTGATATAGTAGTTATGGTCTGCAGTGAGGTGATGAAGAAAATAGTATTTCTGAAATACAGATCTGGCCTGAGATTTAGCAGCTAAACTTTTCTTGTTATTGAATAAGTTGCAATTGTAGTTTGCTCTGGTAAAACCTTAAAGCTACTATATTGTATGTCTATATTCTATGTCCATTTTTTATTATCTCCAATTTAGTTATTGAACATTTTACAATTAGCCCTTAGTATCACGAACATTTAGTAATCGAGGAGTATGTATGTTTGATATTTTAAAAGATTCTTATGGCAAATTTAATAAAAAAAATGTTTTACCCCTTTTCAGTGCCACTGTAACTATAGTAGTTTCGAAAATGAATGATAAATTTTCATTACGAGATTACCCCCTAAAAGCTGCGAGTTTGTATGTTAGTGCACTATCATTTATTTTAGAAAACACTATAGTATTATAATATTATTAAGTGCAACAGTAGTAATTCCAAAGTTTTTCTCTCATCCTTCTCTATCTAGTCCTCTCGGTTGGAAAGATCCAAGTTATAGTGAATTTCTTGCTACTCACATACCAGCTACCATAGTTACTTTCTCAATACTTGGTTTATGCATTTACCTTCCGATTGATAGCATTAGAAAAAACAAACAAATAGAGAATCTTAAAGCTAATTCTCAACCTAATTCATACATTTATAACACTTTAGTAAATGATGTTTCAGAAGAGCAAAGTATAGTATAAAGTACAATCAATTATAGATTAAGGCTTTAGAATCTTTTCATTCAGGTGCTTGTGATTAGCAACTATTCAGTTTACAATGCACCTAATATAGTTTAAATTTATGCCAAACAAGCTCATAATTAAATCTCTTTCAGTATTGCTAATTTTTTTGCTATCTTTATATATAATACTGCCAAACTTCTTTGATAATAAGTTTCTCACCTCAAAAAAGAGGATAAATCTAGGGCTCGACCTGAAAGGTGGATCATCTCTGCTTCTAAATGTAGACTTAGATTTTTACTTCAAAGAGAAACTAAGCATGCTAACCGATGAAATAAAAGAAGGTCTGTTAACACAAAAGATTGAATTTAGCGCAAAAAACGATAAACAAGTGGTTGTAACTTTAAATAATATTGATGATTACAAAAAAGTTTCAACGTTAATACATAAAATAAACCCAAATTTAGAATTGAGTAGAAAAAATACTGCAATTTTCATTTCATATAAACCGCATTATAAGAATTCATTAATCAATGAAGTAGTTTCAGAGTCAATAGTTAATGTTCAAAGACGCTTAGATAAGCTTGGTACTAAGGAAGTAAGTGTGCAAAAACAAGGACAAAATAAGATATTAGTCCAAGTTCCTGGAGTAGAAGACACTCAGCAGATAAAATCTCTGCTTGGCAAAACAGCCAAGCTGGCCTTCCATTTGGCAAACACCAATGTAGCTAAAATGCAAGATATCGATCATGACACTACGATTATGCTCAAGGATTCTTTGGGTAATTCCTACCCGATATTCCGCAAAACTGAAATAGGCGGTGATTCATTAGTTAACGCATCAGTTAGATTTGGCAATTTAGGTAAACCAACAGTACATTTCAAATTCGACAGCATAGCAAGCAAAAAATTTGCAAAAATTACTAAAGAAAATGTAGGAAAGCCTTTTGCAATTGTTTTAGATAACACAGTCTTAACTGTACCAACAATACGTGAACCTATTCTAAATGGAGAGGGAGAAATTAGCGGTAATTTCACTGAAAAACAAGCGAGTGAACTTGCAATACTTTTAAAATCAGGTGCACTACCTGCACCACTTAAAATAATTGAAGAAAAAAACATTGGTCCAAGCCTTGGAGAAGAGTCAATAAAAGCAGGAGAAATTGCAGCAATAATCTCTATCATAGCCGTTGGTTTATCTATAATCATTACTTACGGCAAATTAGGCTTGTTAGCGTCTGTTGCACTCGTTTTTAATGTAATCTCTATACTACTCATTCTTACCTTACTTGAAGCAACTCTTACTCTCCCTGGAATTGCTGGCATTGCTCTAACTGTTGGCATGTCGGTAGATGCAAATGTTTTAATATTTGAACGCATTCGCGAAGAAATAAGAGCAGGAAAAAGAACGGTTCGTGCAATTGAAGAAGGATTTAAAAACGCAATAAAAACAATCCTTGATTCAAACCTCACTACACTAATTGCTTCAGGAATAATGTTCATTATTGGTAGCGGAGCAATTAGAGGATTTTCTATCACTTTATCGATAGGAGTTTTATGCTCGATGTTTTCTGCAATTATAGTCACAAAACTTCTGATAGAATTGTGCATCAACCCACAAAAGCTAGTACTTTAGTATCTGTTCAGAAGAGTGACAAAATAAGATAGACGAGAAAAGACAACTAAATGGTTGTCATGCAAGTAGCTATCCAGTCTTTTCGTCGTCAAAAACGTTGTAACATGCTTACCAACTTAGTGTTTAATCTGGATTCCAGTGTGTCACCCCAGCGCCCAAACACTGAAATGGCTTTGTTGCATCACTAACTATGAAAGGCCAACTATACAAGCAACGTATTGAAAATCTTATTTTTTGCAATCAATCTGATCAAATTTAAGAATAGTAATTTATTGTTTGTATTAGTAAATTTAATTCTACTTAAAATAGCTAAAGCATTGAAATTCGTGAATTTTATCTGGGTTCTGTGAACAAAATATGCTGTGAGAAAATAAAGTAAAGAAAAAGTAGGAGAAATAAGGAAAAAGAGACCGTGAATAATATAGAGAAACTACCAATGGAATATTACATAGAAAAAAGAAAATGGGAACAAACTTTTGAGTTCTTAAAGGGAGTCAAAAAAGGACAGAGAAAATTTTGAAATGAACGTTAAGACTGCCACGATTTAAGAAAAATGTCAAGACGATGGGCATTTTCCAATAGTATAGTATTTTCTAAAATGGATGATAAAGTTCCATTATGGCATTACCAACCAAAAGTTGTAAGTCTGTATATTTATACATTAGAGGTCTGAGACGGCTTTTGATGTTATGCCAACAGTGTTCTATGGGATTCAAATCTGGTGAATATGTTGGAAGATAGAGCAAATGACAGCCAAAAGATTCTATTAATGACCTTGTTGTAGGAGTCTTATGAAATGTAGCATTATCCATAACTATGGTTGTACCAGGTTGTAACTGTGGAAGTAATATCTGCTCTAACCATGCATTAAATACTTCTTTGTTACACCCTCCAGTAAAAGTTATTGGTGCAATAAATCTCTTTCCAATCCACCCGGCTACTATACTGATTCTCTCTCGTTTTCTTCCTGGAATATCTTCATAAATTTTCTTTCCTCTTGGAGCGCGCCCATACTCTCGGTATAATCTATTGTCAACTCCTGCTTCATCTATATATAAGGTGCTAGAATGGTCTATTTTTGAGATTTTATCGGTAAATTGCTGTCTATCTTCTTGATTGCGCTCTTGATATAGTGTGACTTTTTTTTAAAGTAATTCTTAGCTGTTTTAGTCTATACCAAATTGAATGTATTCCAAATCCAAGATTTCGTTTCATCTCTGCCAGAGTATGATCTGGATTCTTTGTAACATATTCTTTGAGTATTTTTGGGTCTATTTTTCGAATAAAGCTGCCGTTTTTAGATGGCTTTAGGCTTTCACCAGCAGCTTTCTTTTTTAACCAGCGGTACAGAGTTGCTATTCCTATCTCCATAAGCTCTGCTACCTCAATCTTCGTCTTCCCTTTTTCTATCATCAATACTGCCTTTTCCCTTAAATCCACACTATATGCCATTATAACTTAAATACCTTATTATATCTTTATCATTTACTTTAGGAAATACTATAGTTGATGAAGAGAGAGGTAAATTACAGGAAATTTTATAAAAAAACCTCTGATCAAGAAATAGATAAATATAAGTGTAGAGTAGTGGTAAATCATCTGATTAGGAATAATGTAAAATCGTCTGATATAGAGGTAACAAGTGTGAGTAATGGAATAGTGATTAGAGGCAAGAGCAAAACAGGTGTTTAAAAAATATATTTAGTGTTTCTGTAGGTGGAGAGGAAGGAGGGCTGTATAATTTGTTTTAACTTTCGTGAAAACTGTATTGAGAAATAACCATATCAATATTAATATATTAATATTGATATGTTAAAATTATATTAGTTTTTTAATTAAGGAGAATATTATGTTAGGAAATTTACAGAGTGAAAAAATAGGAGTAGATTTACAACAAAAGTTGGATGTACAGTATGTGAGCGCATGGCATCGCAATTGCCTCAACAACTGTGAAAAAAATTCATGGACTGTGCCCGGTGAGGCACTATGCAAACTCAAGTGTGATTTACAGGCTTCCCCATCTGATTCACAAAAGTCAGCATCTATTGATGTAAGTGATACATTAAGAGGTATTGGAGACAATTTCCATGCTCTCGCAGATTCATTTTCTGTTCTGTAGCAGATACAGTAAAAAGCGTGAGGCTTCTCTTGTTTTCCGGAATTTTCAATAAAGAATTGTATTGACATATTATGGTAGGTTAAGTATATACGAGCTTGCTGATGCTCGGAAGAAATGACACAGACTAAGTATAGTATTGCAAGACATTATTAGTAATAGGGATCAGCAGCTGGCTACTGGATTGTATTTCTATTACTCTTCGTCATCAAAAATCAAGAAGGCTCTGCAACTTGATAACTCTATTCTTTTATTGACGTAGATGACTCCGAAAAATTGCGAAGCTGAAGTGCTAATGCTATATCCCTTAAAGAATAAAACCTATGTTATACTAGAAATAATGTGCGGAAAAGGGGGGATTCGAACCCCCGACATATTTTCATATGTGCACGCTTTCCAAGCGTGTGCTTTAGACCGCTCAGCCACCTTTCCATACTTATTCATAATATTAAAAATTATGCTGCTAAACAACTAGTATATATGGTTCGCCACGGAAATTCACAGTATTGTTAAACTTGTTTTTGCACGTTAAAAACGCTTTATCACAACCTGCAAGTATCGAATATTTATCTCCGGTAGAAATTTGATATGGAGGAGAAGCAAATAATGTAACTACTTTATTTTTGTATTCTTTAACTACAACTTCAAATGTTGCTGAACTAAACACTCCGTGCTTATAATATCCATCGCTTTCGATTAAATTAGTGTCTTCAAATCTTCTTTCATCTATCACTTTAGTAATTGTGCTCATTCTACTAAACTTTTTAGCATCAGCTTTACATCTATCATCGCAAAATTGTGCCCTGCATACAGGAGAATATAGCTCTGTTATGCTTCTCTCAAGCTTTGTCGCAAGACCTCTAATTTCAGCGATAAACCTCCCACTATTTAATGTTACTTTACCAAAAGTTCCTGCATGCAAATTCATAATTCCCTGACTCAAATCTTTATAATTCACAAGAAATATTTCAATATTTGCAAAGTCATACCTTCCTGATAAAACATCTTTTTCTTTAATATCGGTACTATTTAATATTCCTTCAATTTCTAGATTATCAGTTCTCAAATCGCTATTTAATATTATGCTACTAGCTGTAAACCCACTTGAAGATTTATAGAGTATATTATTGACATTTAAATCTTCGTCATAGTCGGTAAATCCCATTACTTTCCCACCTACAAGTGTTAATTTCCAGCAAGTAGCGATGGTAAGTAATTCTCCAGCTAAATGGTTTTTTAATTTGGTTTGCATAGTTGCCTCTTATAAATAATGGCATACCTGCATTTAGCTACACTTGTTTTTTCAAATCTCTATAAAAATTTTCGTGTGGAGCAAATGCAAGAAGTGTTAATATGTTATTTTGTTCGTTGTGAATATAGGCTAATAATGTCAGTTGATTAAAAATAGAGAATTTATACACGCGAACACCTGCAAGATCGCCTGACTTTAGCTCTCCAATATATGGGTTACCTTGAATTTGTTTGATGGCTTCTTCAAGTTTGGGTAGTTGATTATTGTGCAGCTTCTTCATTGACCGCTTAAAAGTGTTGGTGAGAAGAATCTTCAAAATTTTGTGGACTTATACTCCTCAACATTACCTGACTTGATATCCTCAATGCCTGAAAGGATTTCTTTGATAATATTATAGCTTAGCTCAGGGTTATCTTCAACAATCTGACCAATCTTAGCCCAATGCTCGATTTGTTGCGGTACAGAACGATTTTGCAATACGGAATGAGACTGCACTATCTTCTCAAATTCCCCATCAAGATTTACTGTTATACTCATTAGATTATTACTTCCTAGTTTTAGCTATTATATCATATATTGGAAATTTTTTCAACATTTTGAAAGTGCATAGTGAAAACACACACCACATTCAAGCTGTGGTGTGTATTGTTAAATAACTAGAAAGAAAACTTCACACCAGTGAGGAGAAGAATTCCTTGGTTAGAAGGTACATCAGTACCTTTTTGGTCTTTCAGCGCACCTTGTTCATCAGTCATAAAATAATGTAAGGCTGCATAAGGAACAAACTTGCTCTTATTGCAAGAAGATAGATCATACTGAACACCAAGTGCAATATCATGAAGCATATCTTTATCATTCATTGTACTGCCAAAGTATGTCAAGCTTGTATAGATATTATCATATTGATAACCAGCACCTGCAGTCCAATACATGGTATTGTTATCATTAAATTGCTTTAAGCCATTTTTTCTAGCAATATCAGTAGTCTCTTTATATTCTTTTGAAGCAAGGTCGAGTTCCTTGATACTCTTAGGTTGACCAGATTTGCCTAAATATGCAAAAGAAGCAGCGAATTTTACACTTTGATCTTCATCAATCTTATAATCAGCGCTTGCACCCAAATTAATGCCTGCCAGATTATTGTATTCTATGAACTCATTATAAAGGTGCTTATCTTTACTCGGTTGCTTTGAAAACCCATATTCACCAACTACGGAAGTTTTAACTTTTACATTATGTTTACTAAAGTCATATTCATATGATGCACCAGCGCTTACTATATGCTGGTAATCTGGCCCAACATGTCTTAACATTTCCTCATTCTTTACCTCTGTTACCTTATTACTTGAATCTTTGAGTAAATCTGGAACTATTTCTTTTACAACGGATAAACCACTATCGTAGCGAGGTGAGTAGCTAATACCAAATCTTGCACCCATATAATTTGGTGAGTAGTAAGCAGCTCTAAATGGCAATGTGGTCATAACCTCTTTGTTGTATTTTCCTGCCATACGGAAGGAGAGTTTTTCGCTCTCGCTCGAGAAGCTTTCAGTGTAAAGACGTGGTGTTACGTAAAATGGGAAGTTTGCAGCACTTCCTTCTAAGTTTACTTTTCTGAACCAGTCACTATCTGCAGCTCCATCAACAGTTGCAATTCTTGTTGCATCAAGTCTCATCAGAGACTCAGGACCAAACTGATAGCCAAGTTTCAGATCACCATATTTTGAATTCAAAAACACATGTGCACTTCTACCTCTTGCAGCATTCACGCCTTGTGAAGCTCCTTTACCTTCAGTAACTGGAACATGGAATTGTACATCGGCACCATAACGAAGACCAATATCCTCATTTTTATTTTCAGCTCTTAAGTGCAATATTGCATCTGAAATCATGCCCATGTTTTCACTGTAATCACCAATATTCCCTATCCCTTTAGGAAATATTGGATTTGCTCCTTTTATACTATCTGGAGTATTGTTAAAATAATCTGTAGATTTACCTGGCATAACATTATAATGGTTATAGCCACTTAGCCCATGGTTACCATAACCTTGAGAATCAACAACGCCACCGAAAGTTATTCTTAAACCATCCCCTTGATTGGTATTGATAATATCAACCCCACCAACTGAAACAACAGGACTTGCCTTACCTTTTTCCTCTGTATTGCTGTTAACAACCTTTACATCCTTTTTTATATCTTTAGCTTCAATTTTAGCATTCTTAGTTTTAGAACCCTTAATTTTTGACTTTTCTACATTAGAATTTTTAGTGCTTAGAGCTTTCACCTTTGAATCCTCTATAAGCTTTGCTTTTTTCTCTTTTGCTAGCCTAATTTCATCTTTTTTCTTTTGTTTTGCTACTAATTTTAACTCTTCTTTTTTCTTCTTTTGTTCAGCTGCTAATTTTAACTCCTCTTTTTTCTTCTGCTCAGCTGCTAATCTTAGTTCTTCTTTTTTCTTAAGCTCCTCGGCTTTTTTTCTTGGATCAGCATTACATATCCTGTCCATTTTTTCTTTTAGTTTCTTATTTGACGTCTTCATCACTTCCATCTTTCCAGAAGTTTTGATTGACTCGTTACTCTCTTGCTTTTTTACTTCCTTCATACTCTCGTCAGAAAAGTCAGCAGCAAAGCCACTGAAAGAACATAAAGTCAATAGAGAAGCTAGAGCAGTTCTAGTATAAATAGATTTTTTCATGAAGTGCCCCCAAAAAATTTTAAAATCATAACATAAATAGTATAAAGGTGTTGAAAATCCAACTTAAAGCAACCTTATAGCGAAAATAAAAGTAAAATGCAATACTTTAAAAGCAACTTTCTTAATACGCTCAACGTGTATATTAACCAAAATTTAGTACAGAGGTTTGCTTGTTAGTGTATTATAACTCTATACTTATTCTATGGAAGTAAAATTTACTCAAAGTAAAAGCATAAAAAGATTAAATTATTAATATAAATTGTTGACAATAATATTAATTTGTATTACAGTTGGTAGATTATTGTTTTATTTTTGACAGATTGGGGTACTTATGGATTTTAGTTTTTTACGCAATTGGTTTAGCACTACAGGTGCTGCTACAGGCTCAGAGCCAGGTAATACTGAACAGCCAGACTCTATCTCAGTAGATGATGGCAAATACGAGATGAAAGAATATGACGATGAATTTGAGATCATTGAAGATTATGAATTTATAAATCGTGCTGATCCAAATGAGCCATGTTCTTTACCTTCTGATACCAATTCTCATTGTTGTGGAGTCAAATAGGAAACAGAGCAGAGTTGTTTAATTGTAGAAGTAGCAAGAGAGGTAAGAAATTTGCATAAAGTGCTCTCAAGCAAAGCAATAGTACTGTATATTTTATTGCGCAAAATGTTCTGTTTTATATATAACCAAAGCCTCTCAACAGGATTAAGTTCAGGTGAATATGGAGGTAGGTATATAATCTCAATGTTTTTAGGTACCTTTAAATTTTTTGACTTATGCCAACTAGCACAGTCCATAACAAGAACAGCTTCTCTTGTCCCTAGATATTGCAACATTTGCTCAAGAAATATATTCATGCAATCAGTGTTAACATTTGGTGCAAATAAGCTAAAACTCTCTCCATTTTTAGGATTAACTGCACTGTAGAGATAAAAATTATGCCTACCTAACTTTATTTTAACCCGAGTTCTAGTACCTTTTTTAAACCATCCATGCCCAACTTTCGAATGTGTGCCAAACCTTGATTCATCAAAGAAAAATAGCTCTTTTTCAGGATACTTTCCAATAACTTCATTGAGATTTTTTTTTGAATTCCTCTTGTTTACTTTTATCTTGTACGTTGTGTACTGGTCTTGGTGTAATATATGAAAATTTCATCTTTTGCATATGGCGGTGTACTGTAGATTTGCTAATATTTAAGTCGAACTTTTCCTGTATTCTTATTCTCATTTCTTTAATGGTAATATTAGGGTTTTCTTCTATCCATGCTTCAATTTGCTGTAGTTGAGCCTGATTTAATTTAGTTTTTCTTCGGCGTGATCGAGGAGCAAACAGTTTTTCTTCTCTGCCAAATTTCAAGAGTTTTATCCACGAAGTTAGTGCCTTTCTTGAAATGCAATATATTTTTGCTACAGACGTTATACTGTACTTTTTTGCTGCAATTACAGCGTTTAGTTTTTTTGAAACATATGCATTATTCCTTACTTTCTTCAGCATCTCTTTTGCTGATTTTACTACTTCTTCATCCAATAATTTTGATCTGAGTGCCATTTATACCTAAACTATTTCACTTATTTCATTATGGCTTTTCTTCCATTATTGTCTATCTGTTTCCCGTGTAACGGGAATTGGTATGACTATAAAATAGATGAAAGTATTGTAAAAATTGCAGGATTTGATAGAGAGAAATTATTAGAAATGGGTAATTTCTGCAAGATAAGCTATGGCGATGATGATGGTAAATTAAGTAAAAAAAGATGTAACAACCTAGCTCAAAGAGCGTACAAAACTGAATTTGAAATTGTAGAAGATTTTGAAATTGTTCCATCTACTGAAAAAATGTATAAAACTAGAGCTGAACTCATCAGCGAAGGTTATGAAATTATTCCATTTGGTAATAGCTTTGAGAAAGATGCTGGTCACGTTTTTATAAAAGGTAAAGAAATAACAATAGCTTACCATGGCACTCGTCTGAGCCAGAGTTTTAATGATGGAATTACTGATATAAATGTACTTTTTGCTACTTCGGAATTTTTACCTGAAGGTGGAAGAATTCATTGTGGTTTCTATAATTCATTTATGGATTCATGGCCTAATCTGTATGGCATTTTGAAATCTCATGCTGAAAAACAGGGATCAGAAATCAAGGATTTTAAAATTAATCTCACAGGTCACAGTATGGGAGGAGCTATTGCTAATACCAATTCTCATTGTTGTGGAGTCAAATAGGAAACAGAGCAGAGTTGTTTAATTGTAGAAGTAGCAAGAGAGGTAAGAAATTTGCATAAAGTGCTCTCAAGCAAAGCAATAGTACTGTATATTTTATTGCGCAAAATGTTCTGTTTTATATATAACCAAAGCCTCTCAACAGGATTAAGTTCAGGTGAATATGGAGGTAGGTATATAATCTCAATGTTTTTAGGTACCTTTAAATTTTTTGACTTATGCCAACTAGCACAGTCCATAACAAGAACAGCTTCTCTTGTCCCTAGATATTGCAACATTTGCTCAAGAAATATATTCATGCAATCAGTGTTAACATTTGGTGCAAATAAGCTAAAACTCTCTCCATTTTTAGGATTAACTGCACTGTAGAGATAAAAATTATGCCTACCTAACTTTATTTTAACCCGAGTTCTAGTACCTTTTTTAAACCATCCATGCCCAACTTTCGAATGTGTGCCAAACCTTGATTCATCAAAGAAAAATAGCTCTTTTTCAGGATACTTTCCAATAACTTCATTGAGATTTTTTTTTGAATTCCTCTTGTTTACTTTTATCTTGTACGTTGTGTACTGGTCTTGGTGTAATATATGAAAATTTCATCTTTTGCATATGGCGGTGTACTGTAGATTTGCTAATATTTAAGTCGAACTTTTCCTGTATTCTTATTCTCATTTCTTTAATGGTAATATTAGGGTTTTCTTCTATCCATGCTTCAATTTGCTGTAGTTGAGCCTGATTTAATTTAGTTTTTCTTCGGCGTGATCGAGGAGCAAACAGTTTTTCTTCTCTGCCAAATTTCAAGAGTTTTATCCACGAAGTTAGTGCCTTTCTTGAAATGCAATATATTTTTGCTACAGACGTTATACTGTACTTTTTTGCTGCAATTACAGCGTTTAGTTTTTTTGAAACATATGCATTATTCCTTACTTTCTTCAGCATCTCTTTTGCTGATTTTACTACTTCTTCATCCAATAATTTTGATCTGAGTGCCATTTATACCTAAACTATTTCACTTATTTCATTATGGCTTTTCTTCCATTATTGTCTATCTGTTTCCCGTGTAACGGGAATTGGTATAAGATAGCTGCTTTATGCCTCAATAAAACAGAAGGAGCTGAAGATGTTCATGTTGCAACTTTTGGTGATCCACGAGTTTTTGATCTTACTGCTAGTGAATTTTATAATGATGTTCTTCAAGAAAAAACCATTAGAGTAACTCAACATAGACAAGACCCAGTACCAGCGGTATCACCTGGTATTTGTGGTTATGCTCATGTAGGTGCACAATTGAGAATATCAGTACCTGAAGGATATTTTGTTCATCAAATAGATGGTTATCATGAAGCCATTAAAATAATGGATGAAAAGGATTTCCGATCGAACAATAACGTTTCTCTCTTTTATTACCCTTCGAGAATATTAAGTCGAATTAACTGTGCAGTTTTAGGTAATGCTCAATATTATGCTGCTAATTTAGGTAATTATATTCTTGGTGGACAAAATTTTTTCGAGAAAGTAAAAAAGGAATACCAAGATAAAAACTTAGAAAATTTTTCTAAGCTTGAACAAGCAGAAGTTAAGCAAAGGGCACATCAAAATGTCTTTTCTACTACAAGGAGTTTATAACTACTATACAGAGCAATCATTAGATTGCTCTGTAGCATCTATTCATTTAAATTCAATATAAAAATTTTCACCAGAAGTTATTTTCCATTCTTCTTTAAATTTCTTTAGGTGTTCTTTTTTTTCGCATTCTAAAAGCAGTTCTTCTATGCTCTTATTATAGCTTTCTGTAGTAATTCTTCCTTGATGATGCATAAACCTCAAATAAATCAAATAAGTGTTAATCACATCTGTTTCACAATAATCGCGAATCTCTTGTATTTTGCCACTATCATATAAGTCCATAACTTGTGAACCATCAACTCCAATCTTACCGGGAAGATTAAATGCTGCGCAAACTTCGTTCATCTTCATTCTTGCAGAAGCTCCAAAATCAGAGAGAGATTCAAGCAAATCACAATGCCAATCACTACTGTACCTCTGATTGTAACTATTCCACTTATCGCCAGCTTTGTGAAAATATTCTGCTTGAATGCCATGAACCATAGCACGGTACTTCAGTACCGGTATATCAAAAGTGCGTCCATTGAACGAAACTAGTCTTGGCTTTTTCTCTGATATGTAGTTAAAAAATCCCTTTACTAGCTCTTTTTCATTGGAGTTTAATGTGCCTCCAGATCTTATTTCTTGTAGTGTGAACATTTCATAACCGCTCTGGCGTGTTATATTACAAAGTAAAAAACTAATAACTACAACAAGGTGGAGGGGCTGACGCAGAAAAGAGTTTTGCCCGTTTGTTATTTCAAGATGATATTTTGTTAATGCATCCCTCTTTTCTTCTACACTGCTATCATCACTAATATTGAGTAAATTCTTACAGGAATTTACATCTGGTATAGTTTCAATATCAAATACCAACAAAGAATTAAGCATTACTTATATATTCCTCAGGGCGATCAGTCCAAGGTCGCACTTTTACGAACAAAAAGAGATGAACTTTACACTCAAATAACTTTTCCAATTCTGTACGCGCCTCGATATTAATTTTTTTTATGCTACTGCCGTCTTTTCCTAGCACTATTTTCTTATGATTATCTTTCAATACAAATATGATCTGTTTTATGACTAAACTCTTATCTTTTTTTTCCTCAAATTGTTCAGTTATAACAGCTGTAGAGTATGGCAATTCTTCACGTAGGTTCAAGAATAACTTCTCTCTTGTAATTTCTGCTGATAAAAAATCAGCTGAGGAATCGGTTACTTGATCTTTTTCATAGAACCAAGGGCTTATCGGTGCAATTTCAGATAAGTAATTCATCAAATTAGAAAGTCCATCATTCTTCAGTGCCGATATCGTAAAAATTTTTTCAAACTTATAAAGCAAATTTAGGTGCTCATGTGCCATCTTGAGCTCTGATTTCTTTACTAAATCAGTTTTATTGATAACCAAAATGCATCTGCCTTTTGTGCGCTCCAGTCGTGCAAATATCGTTTTTATTCTTTCTATATTTTTTAGGTAATTGTTTACATCAACAAGCAACAAAGTAATGTCACTATCCTTAACTGCTCCCCATGCAGATTTGACTAAAGCTTTTTCAAGATTTGTTTCTGCTGAAAACACTCCTGGAGAGTCAGTAAAAACAATTTGCGCATTGTTGCATATAGCAACACCCCTTACCTGCGTCCTTGTTGTCTGCACTTTAGGGGTGACAATTGCAATTTTCTTGCCTACGATGCTGTTAATTAGCGTTGACTTTCCAGCATTTGGCAAACCAGCTATCGTTACAAATAAGCATTTTTCTTCTTTCACAAAGGAAATTATAAAGAAAACTAAACGTTAACGTCAATTGATTATTTTGCAGGTAGATCGCGCTCTTCCTCTTTTGAAGAAAAACGCTCAACTATAGGTGATATAATATAATCATTCACTTTTTCAGCTATTGGTTCAATAACACAAACTGTTACAAGGCACCCTGCGATTACTGCTATGGGTGCTATCACCGCACCTGCTAAAGCTGCCGATCCCATTCCAAGCATTGCACCCAGGGAAAACAGCAGTTGCAGCTGCAGCAAGACCAACTCCAATTGCAGCACTTGCAAGTGCGAAAATACCAGAATAGATAGGCTCATATTTTTCATCCTTTTGAATATGATCTTTTTTGCAAAATTTGTATAGTAGCTTCCCCGCAAACAGAGCTGTAATCAATGCTGGAACTATAGAACCAACAATCCCACCCATTACCAATGGTGATAGAGTTGTAAAACTGAGCCCTAAGCCTGTAAGTGCTCCTATTGGTGTAGCTATACCTGAGAGAAATAACATTGCTTTAGTATCGTCGTCCATATAATCCTCCTAAATAATAATTTTCTAAAAAGCTTTTAGCTACTTTTAGTATAGCTGAACTAGTTGAATAGGGGAAGGAAATTTTTTATGTTAAAATTAAAGAGCGGGAGAAGGGGTTCGAACCCTCGACCTCAACCTTGGCAAGGTTGCGCTCTACCAACTGAGCCACTCCCGCAATGAAAATTTACTTATTCTTATTATAGATGCATATCATAATTTGTAAACCCTACATACATGAAAATCATGAGAGCCAATTTTCTATGATCTTTTCGTATACTTAAAACTCATTTTTGATTATTGTATGTGTCATAAAACATATTAAATTTATGAGAATATTTATATATAAAGACGACCTGCCAGCCAGTGCAATACCGAATGATATAAAATCTATAGCTGTTGATACAGAGGCAATGGGGCTACTTCATGGTAGAGACAGATTATGCCTTGTGCAGCTCTCTTTTGATGATGGCAACGCTCATTTGATTCAATTTAAAAACGATTATACAGCTCCAAATTTGAGAAAAATATTAGAGGATAAAAATATAACCAAAATATTTCACTTTGCGCGGTTTGATGTAAGTATAATACATTATTATTTAAAAACCTGGGCACTGCCTTGCTATTGCACGAAAATAGCCTCACGTTTAGTTCGCACTTATACAGATAGTCATAGCTTAAAAGAGTTGTGCTTAGAACTACTTGATATAAAATTAAATAAGCAACAACAATCTTCTGATTGGGGAAATGAAAATTTAACAGACAAGCAAAAAAGTTATGCTGCATCTGATGTTTTATATCTCCATAGAATAAAGGAAAAGCTAGATTTAATGCTGGAACGTGAAAATAGAAAAGAATTAGCCGAAAAGTGCTTTGAATTTCTTCCTACTCGTATTGAGCTAGATTCAATGGGTTGGGGAAATGTAGATATTTTTAACCATCAGGTTTTATGCAAAACACCTTGAGTTTGCAAGAATTTAGTTGATTAGCTACTAATTGGTACGCTATATTTTATAAAAATTTAGGTATTTTATGAGTGATGATATTAAAGCGGTAAATGATCAAAATTTCGAATCTGAAGTTGCTAACCACAAAGGATTTGTGCTGGTAGATTTTTGGGCAGAATGGTGCGGGCCATGCAAAACTCTGATGCCACGTATCGAGCAGTTAGCCAAGGATAGAAAAGACAAGATCAAGATCTGCAAGTTCGACATAGATGGAGAAACTGAGGTGCCAAGTAAGTATGGAGTTCAATCTATACCTACTTTAATCATATTTCAAGATGGTAAGGAAATTGCACGCAAAATTGGCGCAATAAATGATTTACACAGTTGGGTTGATAGTGAAATAAGCGAGTAGACAAATTTCCTTTTGCGTGTATTATAAGTGTTAATAAAAGGGATTGTAGCTCAGTCGGTTAGAGCAGTTCGCTCATAACGAATTGGTCGTAGGTTCGAGTCCTACCAATCCCACCACTATCGATACAATTGCAAGGTCTACTTTCTTGGATAAGCTTTTTGCCTTATTAAAGTACTTGGTTGTTAGTGTTTGAAAAATCCATGATATTAGATTCCTTGCATAACTGGAATTCAAAAATTCCAGCGCGGTTTTCTTATTGGATCTCAGCTGGGATGACGCCTGGTTATGAAAGAAATCTATTGTCAAAAAAAATTACTTCCGCGTATTTTGAATCTAATTATAATTGCGATTAAAGATATTTTAAGAGCTCAAATTTGTCTGCAGACTTTCAATTAACTTTTCAATAAAAAACGTAGCGTATCTTTTTCAGTGTATGTAGGTGCACACACATACTTAATTTCTGTCGTATGTGCGCTACCAAATCTTTTTATACAGGAGGATTTTATGTCCAGAATTCCAGATACTTGACCTTTACTTTAGCTAATAAAAATCAATGGGTGCCTATGGTTTTTATAAAGAAAGTGTAGGAAATAACCAAAAACTATTTCCAGGCATAAATTTGCTATGCATACCTAAAAAGTAATGATATTAGCATAATGTTCATATTTGTATGCTAATATTAACATTATTTAAATTGAAGAATATTATGGAACAACAAGCATCAAACAAAGAGAAAGGGATTGAATTTAGATATAATCAATGTAAGGAGAAATGCCATTCCTACAAAACAAAACGTACAGACCAAGAATGCCTAGATAAATGCTATGAGAAGTACGTTTCTAAACTTTATCCACAAATTAGTGAGAAATTATTAGCTAGTGAAAACAATCTCTATGATGAAAGCGAAAAATTATTGCTTATAGCAAATGAAATACACAATCAAGATGCAATGTTTTTTTAATCACAAAAGAAACACTTATTTCAATATTTGAAGAGATGTTAGCTTTTTAGATATACTCTGACTTATTGAATAATTCTTTAAATTGGTAAAATACTGTTTCTTTTCCTCTATTTCTTTTTCACTATTCTTTTCACATATCACTTTTGTTTTTATCTCTTGATTGAGCGAGCCCTTCTTTTTGAAATAATCATCTGTGAATTCTAAAAAGAGTGAAATTAGCTCAGGAAGAGTGTATTTGTGTTCACTTGATGAGCACAATTCTGTAATCGGAGAAAAGTGAATATCATCTGCCTTAATAGGTAGTAACGATAGAAACTTATTCCAGCATTTTCTCATTATTCCAACTTCAGATTCAAGGTTTTTTATTTTAGCTAAATCGGTATGCTCCATGAAAAACTCTTTGTATTGCTCAAAACCTTCAAAAGTTTCTTTTTTTTGATAGTTTTTTTTCCTATGACTTTTTTCTATATCAGAAATTTTAGTACCTATATTTGCCTGCTTATACCAATTCTCATTGTTGTGGAGTCAAATAGGAAACAGAGCAGAGTTGTTTAATTGTAGAAGTAGCAAGAGAGGTAAGAAATTTGCATAAAGTGCTCTCAAGCAAAGCAATAGTACTGTATATTTTATTGCGCAAAATGTTCTGTTTTATATATAACCAAAGCCTCTCAACAGGATTAAGTTCAGGTGAATATGGAGGTAGGTATATAATCTCAATGTTTTTAGGTACCTTTAAATTTTTTGACTTATGCCAACTAGCACAGTCCATAACAAGAACAGCTTCTCTTGTCCCTAGATATTGCAACATTTGCTCAAGAAATATATTCATGCAATCAGTGTTAACATTTGGTGCAAATAAGCTAAAACTCTCTCCATTTTTAGGATTAACTGCACTGTAGAGATAAAAATTATGCCTACCTAACTTTATTTTAACCCGAGTTCTAGTACCTTTTTTAAACCATCCATGCCCAACTTTCGAATGTGTGCCAAACCTTGATTCATCAAAGAAAAATAGCTCTTTTTCAGGATACTTTCCAATAACTTCATTGAGATTTTTTTTTGAATTCCTCTTGTTTACTTTTATCTTGTACGTTGTGTACTGGTCTTGGTGTAATATATGAAAATTTCATCTTTTGCATATGGCGGTGTACTGTAGATTTGCTAATATTTAAGTCGAACTTTTCCTGTATTCTTATTCTCATTTCTTTAATGGTAATATTAGGGTTTTCTTCTATCCATGCTTCAATTTGCTGTAGTTGAGCCTGATTTAATTTAGTTTTTCTTCGGCGTGATCGAGGAGCAAACAGTTTTTCTTCTCTGCCAAATTTCAAGAGTTTTATCCACGAAGTTAGTGCCTTTCTTGAAATGCAATATATTTTTGCTACAGACGTTATACTGTACTTTTTTGCTGCAATTACAGCGTTTAGTTTTTTTGAAACATATGCATTATTCCTTACTTTCTTCAGCATCTCTTTTGCTGATTTTACTACTTCTTCATCCAATAATTTTGATCTGAGTGCCATTTATACCTAAACTATTTCACTTATTTCATTATGGCTTTTCTTCCATTATTGTCTATCTGTTTCCCGTGTAACGGGAATTGGTATAAGCAGCTACAAAGGAGTATTGTTGATGAAGGAGAAAATATTATGAATAATAAAAAGGTTTCAATAGAAGAAACTATAGATAATAATAATTATAGGAGGGTTAAAATGAATAGTAGTGATCAAAATATAAAAACCGTAGGGGAAATGTTGTCTGATGCTATCTTCGCTCTTAATTATGAAGAAGTAATATCTTTAGTGGAACAGGCAAAGCAAGAGGGCAATAGTGTAGACACAAAGCAAATCTTGAATAAAGCCTTAGAAGACGCTAATAAGACGGAAGTTGGTAAGAAAGATAAAGTATCTAAAAGCAAACTCGCAGAAATTAAAATATTTCTTGAAAAAGAGTTAGAAAAAACTACTGCTGTATTACCAGTAAATGATAGTGTAGAAAGTATGGGTGCTACTGTAATTAGCCAAGAAATTCCTGTGGTAGAGCGTGAAGGAAGTGAATCATCACTGAGTTCTGATAATAATGATTTTTCTAAACTTGAAAGTGACGATTCTCCTAGAATTTCTTCAGATTCTCCTTCGTTTGATATTATTTCTGAAACAGAAGTACCTGAAACTGCAGCAGAAATGCCTTCAATGGTCACTGAGGAAAAGTCTGATAATCTAAATGACGAAAAAGATGATCAGCAAAATTTTACAATACCTACAACTGTAGATCAGGGCACATCGCCTATTCCTGGAAGTCAATTTGGTACTGCACACAATGAAGAAGATTTTACTGTTCAATCTCAATCATCATCATTAGGTTTTGCAAATGAAAGTCTTGATACTGTAATATCAATTGGTAATAACAGGGAAGAGCAAATTTCCAATAAACCCGCTGAGCGTGTAGAGCAAATAGCTAACAAAGATACACAACCAGAACTTGTGATACCAATAGCTGATGAGCAAGGCAGCAAAAGTAATCAAAAAACAACTGTTTCGCAAAACACAAAAAAGTATGTCGTAGCTGCTTCTGCGCTTGCAATAACTGGTATTGCCTTAGGAGCAGCTGTTGCAGTTTACTTGGAAATGTTAGCAATAGGAATAGCAGTTGCAGTTTGTTGTCTTATTGCAGCTACAATTACGTACTGCTATAGGCCTAAAAGCTTAGTTGAGGATAATCAGGTCAAAAAGGTTATGCAGACAGAAGAATGTCAGTCTAAGTAATAAATATAGTAGTCTATCATTTAATAATTTATTATAATTATATTGATTGTTAATAGATAAAAACTTGGTAGACTACGAAGAAATATTCTTAAATAAAATCAAAGATATAAAAGAAGAAGGGCGCTATCGTGAATTCACGCATTTTGCGTCATTACCTGGCAAACTTCCCTATATTATGGATTATGAAAGAAATAGAGAGGTTATTGTCTGGTGCAGTAATAATTATCTGGGAATGTCACAAAACGATAGTGTCATTGCTGCTATTCAAAATTCATCTGTTGGTGCTGGAGGAACAAGAAATATATCAGGTACAACAAAGGAAGTTGTTGAGCTCGAGAAGTCTTTGGCTGACTTGCATCAAAAAGAAGCTGCTTTAACTTTTGCTTGTGGCTATCTTGCCAACCAAACTACACTTAGTACTTTATCGTCTGTTATTCCGGGCGTGGTAATTTTTTCAGATGAGAAAAACCATTCTTCAATGATAGAAGGTATAAAATCAGGAAAAAGACCGAAGCACATATTTAGGCATAATGATGTTGATCACTTAGAGCAGTTGCTAAAGTCTATAGATATAAAAACGCCGAAAATAATAGCACTTGAATCTGTATACTCAATGGATGGTGATGTAGCACCGCTTGAAGCGATATGTGATCTAGCAGATCAGTATAATGCAATTACCTATTTGGATGAGGTACACGCAGTTGGCATGTATGGACCGCGCGGTGGCGGAATTGCAGAAAGAGAAGGTTTGATGGATAGAATAACTGTTATTCAGGGTACATTATCAAAGGCTTTTGGAGTGATGGGTGGATATATAGCGTCTTCAAAGAGCTTGGTGGATGTAATAAGAAGTTCAGCCCCAGGATTTATTTTTACTACTGCTATGTCACCCGTTTTAGCAGCAGCAGCAAAGGCAAGCGTTGAGCATTTAAAATCGAGCAATGTTGAAAGAGAGAAGCAAAAGCAGTCTGTTGAAAAGGTAAAAGACTCACTGAGAAACGCAGGAGTGAATTTTATGCAAACAGAAACTCATATAATTCCAATCATAATTGGCGATCCTGAGTTGTCCAAAAAAGCATCAAAATTGTTATTTGATAAGTATGGAATATATGTACAACATATAAATTACCCAACAGTTTCAAAGGGGACTGAGCGCTTCCGTATTACTCCTACGCCTTACCATACAAATGAAATGATAGAGCATTTAACAAAATCTCTTGTAAAAGTTTTTGAGAAATTGTCTGTTTGTATAATGCACCCATTTGTCTAGACCATTTTTTTCAAAGTGATCCGATTTTTAAAATGAATATGTTGATAAATACGTCGACACACATTTAAAGTATTTATCAATATATTCATTTACTGTTTATGATAATAAAGATCAGCAGGAACTTTATAATGTAGAGTCTGATGTCGCCTTCTATAGTTATACCAAGCAACAAAATCATTTATTATAAGATTTAAATCTCTGATACTATTTGGTCTATAATAATATATAGCTTCTTGCTTTAAAGTTCTCCATAAGCGCTCAACAAATATATTGTCGAAGCAACGTCCTTTATGGTCCATACTGATTTTAATATTAGCACGCTCTAATTCCATAATAAAGTTGTAGCTAGTAAACTGCACCCCCTGATCACTATTAAAAATCTCAGGTTTACCTTGTTTTAGAGCTTCTTTGAGAGTATAAAGGCAAAATCCAGCATCGAGATATGGTGATAATGAATGAGCAATAATATAGCGACTATACAAGTCCATTATTGCCACAAAATAGATAAACTTACCTTCTACCATAATATATGTTATATCAGTAGCCCATACCTGATTAACTCTACAAATAATCAAATCTTTGAGTAAATAAGGATATATTTTATGCTTTTTTTCTTTAATACTTGTATTACATCTTTTTCTACAATACAGCCCACTAATCTTCATTTTTTTCATAATTCTTAAGATTTTTTTGTGATTGACTACTACTCCACTCGCTATGATTTCAGCAGTAATTTTACGATATCCATAACGGCAATCAGAAGCCAAATATACTTCTTGAATCAAATTTGCTACTTCACTTTCGTTATTAATTATAGGCCTATAATATAGGCTAGATCTGCAAATCCCCAATAAATCAGCCTGTTTCCTAATTGACAGATCAGAATCTTTTTCTATAAACCTTACTCTATCTTTTTTGCTTATTTCAGTAATTTTTTTTTAAATAGCTATTTTCCACTGTCAATTCTCCTATTACTTTATGTAAACTTTCTATTTCTTGCGCTAAGATTCTTTGTTTTCTCGCACTTTCACTTTCTTCAACAAATAGGTCTTTTAACCTTGCCAATACTCTATCACGCCAATCATATAGATTTGTTGATGGTATTTTATATTCACTACATATCTCAGCTGTGCTTTTTTGATTTTTTATTGCTTCCAAAGCTATCTTTGCTTTTAACTCTGGTTCATATTTTTTTGTTGCCATACTTTTACCCCTTTACCTTCCTACTCGGATCAACCATTTTTTTTTGGTCTAGTTTATGGGGTGCATTATACTGACTATTTGTTCCTATAGTTGTCTTTTCTCGTCTATCTTATTTTGCCACCCTGCTGCAATGAGGGGTAGGTAAGACCATTTATTATTTTCACTACGTGACTTTTGCTCTTTTGAATGAACTTTAGTTTATATCTCCAGCAATGACAAGCGCGTTATCTTCCCTTAATCTCCCACCGCTTTCTTGCAGAAAAAGCCTACCGAGTGAAGTTTTATATTTATTAATTACAGAGTAAATTATTCCATTGTATCTTCCGGCAGCAAGATATGCAAAACCTAGTACCGTTGAGCCAAGGGAGCGTAGATTATTATTGTCAAGTGGTAATTTATTTAACAAATTACCACTTATGTCTATTATTCCCCCTTCACGAGCTTTCATCCGCATTTTTACATGGCGAGATTTGAAATCTTCAAGAAAAGCTCCTTTCTTTTCCTCTGCCCAGAAAGTTTCTCTAAGGGCTGGAGCATCAATCACAGCTGCTACAACTCTGTTTTTATGAATGAGACAAACTGATACTGCAAAATAAACCATACAACTAAAAAGGTTTTCCTTGCCTTCTATAGGCATAATAAACCAAGTATAACCGCCGTCTTTTAGATCTTGGCCCACATCGTCTTCAAAAATAAAGTCATAGTTCTGGTTGTAGTTTTTCAAGCAATCGTATATAAGTTGCTTGGATTTTGAATAAGTTTTATTGATAAAGTCTGCTGACTTAACGCTTGAAATTTGCAATTCATTAAAATCACGTATAAGCTGCTTGGAGGCACTGCGTACAGAATCAAGCATCACATTGATTCGTGGTGATGAAATGGCCATTTACTCTTTTACTCTTTCGTAATAGCTGTTATCAGGAGTATGTAATACAATTTTATCCCCTTCTTTTATAAATTGAGGCACGTTAACACGTATTCCGTTTTCCAAAATTGCAGGCTTATAAGAAGCAGTAACAGTCTGACCTTTGATAACAGACTCTGTCTCTTTTACAGTTAGTGTAACGTGATCAGGCACATGTGCAGAAATTATTTTATCTTGATAAGTTACTACTTTAATTTTCATATTATCTTGCAAATAAGCCTTCTTTTCCCCTAATAAGTCTAAATTTATAACAATCTGCTCGTAACTACTTGGATGCATAAGATTTACGATATTCCCTTCAGTAAAGAGATAAACATATTCCTCTTCATCTAAAATTGCCCTTCTGATTGTTGCATCAGAGCGAAACCTCTCATAGTACTTTGCTCCTGTTTGGATATTTTTCATTTCAGCTTGTATATATGCACCACCTTTACCAGGTTGAGTATGCATAATACTTACAACCAAAAACAATCCACCGTTATGTTCTAGTACCTGACCTGGCCTGATATCATTAGCCCTTTCTGCCATAATTACACTTTTAATTTGGTCTGATTATTATAAATAACTTTATACAAATATCAAAATTTTTATTGGCCAATGAATTCTGGCATGTTGATTACTATATACCTTTCCTTCATGTTGATGTATGGAAATACTTCTTTAGTAAAAGATAACATAATGTTTTTTTTTGTGCTGATAACCAAAATTTCTAATATATCCCCTGAGCCGAAATTATTCACAGACTTCACATAGCCATATAATTCATTACTCTCTAGTCTTACTTCCATATTCACAAGATCATCTTGGTAAAATTCATCCTCATCATTTAACTGTGGTAGCTTATCTCTTTCTATATATAACTTTTTATTTCTTAAAAGCTCTGCTTCATTACGGGAATTCACACCGCTAATTGTTGCTATTACTAAATTATTACTGACAACAGACACCAAGCTTATTTTATAATTTTCACTTCCGATTATTAGTTCACCATATAGGAAAATATTTTCGGGCTTTTCAGTAAAGGTTTTTATTTTGACAGCTCCTTTGATTCCATGAGGAGAAGTAATTATTCCGAGGCATATATTCATATTAATATGATAGTTGAAATCAGCTTTTTGTCCATAGAATTGACAATTTACTGAATTAACATACAATTAATATTGTAATAATTATAGCGGGTAATGTGTGAGTTCTATCAGTAATCAAGAAAAGCAAAGTATTATAAGTAGCTTAGAAAAAATCAACTGCAAGCTAAAAGGTGAATCTATAAAACTATAATGCACCCCATAAACTAGACCAAAAAAAAATGGTTGATCCGAGTAGGAAGGTAAAGGGGTAAAAGTATGGCAACAAAAAAATATGAACCAGAGTTAAAAGCAAAGATAGCTTTGGAAGCAATAAAAAATCAAAAAAGCACAGCTGAGATATGTAGTGAATATAAAATACCATCAACAAATCTATATGATTGGCGTGATAGAGTATTGGCAAGGTTAAAAGACCTATTTGTTGAAGAAAGTGAAAGTGCGAGAAAACAAAGAATCTTAGCGCAAGAAATAGAAAGTTTACATAAAGTAATAGGAGAATTGACAGTGGAAAATAGCTATTTGAAAAAAAAATTACTGAAATAAGCAAAAAAGATAGAGTAAGGTTTATAGAAAAAGATTCTGATCTGTCAATTAGGAAACAGGCTGATTTATTGGGGATTTGCAGATCTAGCCTATATTATAGGCCTATAATTAATAACGAAAGTGAAGTAGCAAATTTGATTCAAGAAGTATATTTGGCTTCTGATTGCCGTTATGGATATCGTAAAATTACTGCTGAAATCATAGCGAGTGGAGTAGTAGTCAATCACAAAAAAATCTTAAGAATTATGAAAAAAATGAAGATTAGTGGGCTGTATTGTAGAAAAAGATGTAATACAAGTATTAAAGAAAAAAAGCATAAAATATATCCTTATTTACTCAAAGATTTGATTATTTGTAGAGTTAATCAGGTATGGGCTACTGATATAACATATATTATGGTAGAAGGTAAGTTTATCTATTTTGTGGCAATAATGGACTTGTATAGTCGCTATATTATTGCTCATTCATTATCACCATATCTCGATGCTGGATTTTGCCTTTATACTCTCAAAGAAGCTCTAAAACAAGGTAAACCTGAGATTTTTAATAGTGATCAGGGGGTGCAGTTTACTAGCTACAACTTTATTATGGAATTAGAGCGTGCTAATATTAAAATCAGTATGGACCATAAAGGACGTTGCTTCGACAATATATTTGTTGAGCGCTTATGGAGAACTTTAAAGCAAGAAGCTATATATTATTATAGACCAAATAGTATCAGAGATTTAAATCTTATAATAAATGATTTTGTTGCTTGGTATAACTATAGAAGGCGACATCAGACTCTACATTATAAAGTTCCTGCTGATCTTTATTATCATAAACAGTAAATGAATATATTGATAAATACTTTAAATGTGTGTCGACGTATTTATCAACATATTCATTTTAAAAATCGGATCACTTTGAAAAAAATGGTCTAGACAAATGGGTGCATTATAACTTGATGATACAAAGGAATCTATAATAGTAGCACGTCGTAAATCTGTTGTTAAAGGGATATTGGAACATCTCAAAAACCCTTCCATTGCTAACTGTAATGTTATGATCGATGCAGAAACTGGATTTGGTAAGACTTACGACATTGGAATACTGAGTCATGTACTAGCCCAAGCAGGATTTCATCATCTTGTTGCAGTACCAAGCAGTGATCTAGTAAACCAAGCTAAAAAAATGATGAGTAGTGCATTTACTGTAAACATTAGGACACCTAAAACTGCTGAGGAAATTAAAAATGCACTGAAGGCAACTAAACCTACAACAATTATAGTGACACATGACCTGTTATTACAGCAAGAAAATGATCGTAAATTTAAAGACCAAAATACCAAGTTGTGGATTAGTGTTGATGAAGCAGACAGTATTAACAAGCAGCAGGATTTTGAGAATATGTGCAAGCTTGATGAGAAATATCCTACGACTTACCTAACTGCAACACCAAAGAGAAGGATTTTAAATAGATGCGGAAAAGTTATCAGCCCGACAAGATTGAGTAGACGTTGTATTGCAAACGCCATCGAAACAGCAAGTGTTATTGCAAAAACCAATAGGAGAACAAATTTCACTCTAGCATTTGTAGTGAATATTGCTGTTACTATAATACCTATGATTACATTATTTCCTGTTATAAATAGTAATGTTGCTGCTGTAATTGGTCTAACTTCAGATTATTGGCTGTATTCTGCTTTGATTGGAAACTTATATTATACAATTTCTATGTTTATATTTGGTATAGTAATGTTGCCAATTTGGTGGGTACTAACTAAAGCAACTGGTGTAGAGTCAAAAGAACTGCTTTCTAGATTTCTTGCTAACGTGCGTAGCTTATTTACTAGAGAAAAATCGAGCCCAGCTCATGAATATGTTGAAGAGAGCGAAGAAGTTTTTAATTACAATAAGCTTGTTGATACCGATGATTTATTAACTTCTATAAGATGGAATGTGCAAAGCCCAATTGGAGAAAGTGCTCTGCTTTTAGCTGATGATGTAAATAGTATAGTTAATCTTAACTTTGCGTTGCAGGGTAGAGATAATTTAGTATATGAAGGTAGTACACGTTATGAAGTGTATAATAAATTTCAGCCTGAAGGGATATCTTATCAAGACTATAGGCTCAAGTTACGCGAAGCGAACTTTATAAGCTGCGTTAAAAAGCAACATCCTAGTCTGACAGAAGAGCAGATATCTGAATTAAAAGAAAAGGTGGATTTCAGTAGTACTGCTGAATATCTAAAATATAGAGTAATGCATTCAATGATCGATCTTACTCTCTCATATTTAATGAAGTGTGATAATATTACTTTAGATAAAAAAAGAAGAGAAGGTTTGAGTGAATTGATAGAAGATGTTAAAAAGAATGTTAGCACCACTAATGATAACAATATTATAAGCTACCTAGAGAGAAAAGGCTTTAGTGAGCAATTTGCTAGAGATGAGCTCTTACTGCAAATAAAGACAGTAATTGAAGCACTGAGTAAAAGTGATAATGAGCAATGCAGCTTAATAGTTGATAATTGGCGCTTAAGCAAAGAGCTCCATGACCTCATGGAAAGAGAGGAAGGTATACTACATAGTCTCATTGATTTCTGCAAACAAAATAAATGTATCTTTGCAGGAATTGGGAAAAATGATCTTGGTATTGGAGAAAACAGACTCTTTTCAGCGATAATACGTAATCAGATAGGTGGATATCGAACTCTTTATTGTGATTATGAAAAAAGAGATTTTGATTCATTGGCTAAATATGCGTTGACAACGGTTATAGATGGATCGAAAGGTCGTGGATTTGATAGTGAATATAATCATGTTGCATCAATATTTGCAGATTCGGTTAGTCAGTTCAATAATCCATCTGAAGCCCTACAGAATCTTGGAAGAAATAGAGAGCGTAATGAGAGCAGACAATCATGGTTTTTCGCTGCTGCAGGTGAAGAAGTTGAGCTATTTGTGAATAAGATCTTAGCAAATTTTAAAAACGAACCACAGAAATTTTGTCAGAAAGTTTTGTTTCCAGCTACTAATAAATACAATAAGTTGCTAAAAAATAGAATGGGAGAAGAACTTGGAAGAAAAATAGAAATCTATATTAGTAAAAATATTGATGCATTAGGAAATATTGATGATTCAGCTCTGAAGAAGTTTTCTAGTGATTTGATAAAAGAAACGTATGAAAAAGTTCATGATATAAATGATTTTGATGTCAAAAAGACAGAACAAGATTTACATAAGATTTTAAAAAGTACAGAGGCATACCTTCGTTCATATGAGAACAGAATTAAAAACAACGGTAAATTATCTTGCACACGCTCAGCTTTATTTTCTGTGGGGAGTGCTATAACAAAGGTAATGTATTATCTTTGGGCAGGTTTGACTATTTAGTCTTTTTGGCTAAAGCGTACAATATAGATAAATCTGGAGATACCAGTGCAAGAGCGTATGTACACATAATCAGAAACTGTCACTGTGAAAGTAGTGTGAAGGCGCAAAATGTATTGGTTCATGCATTAGAAATTGCCAAAGAACATGACAGCAGTTTCAAAAGAAATAGTTTGTACGAAGGCAATGAGGATAGATGTAAAGAAAAAATCATCTCATATTTTCAATCCAAGCAATATATACGTGCATTAGATAGAACAATTGCTCAAATTGAAAATAAACACTTGGTAACAATTTTGAAAGCTGTAGGCTACAAAGATGATGCTAATAAAATGGCACAAGAAATCAAAGATTTTTTATGTGATTTAAAGAATTTAAATTGTGTAGACTTGAGAGAAAAATATTATCAAGGCAACTTATATCAAGAAAGCAAATTATACAAAATCAATAATCAAGTTAGTACGATAATTGATGAAATTGTAAGGTGTCATAAGTGGCATCATGGAATAGAGGACTTAGAGCTAAAATTAAAAATCAACCATAATATTTTTGAAGTCAGAGTTAACAATGATTTTTCTAAGTTACGTGAGAAAAACTTTAACAAACGCTCTAAAGAAAGGACATATCTAGGTAGAGCTATGTTACTTATTGGGTTTATAATTTCAATGGAGCTTATAGGTAGAATATCATCAGGTCAGACCATGCCATTGCCTTTACTTTGCGGTTTTATAGTATTTGGACCATTGGCACTCTTGTGTGGTGCATTGTTATATGAAATAACAACCTATTTAGTGAGAGGAGCATTTTTTACTTTTGGAGTGCCAATTCTTTTAGGAGAACTGTCTAAATGTGTTTTGAGAAACGGCTTAATGAAAAGTTTGTTAGATATGACATTATCGCTTGGTAACTCGGCTTTTTTCAATATTCCGAAAGACATCGTGCAATCGTTTATATTTGAGGATATAACAAAATTTGACTCACTAAGTGATATAAATGAGCTTACACTGATAAGAGAACAGGAAAAGGCAAAGTGTACAAATGAAGTAGCTGATAAAGTTGTAGCTACTGCTTTATCTGCAATTTTGATACAGCCAACAACTAGTGAGCAGGAAGGTTTAGTTTTTAACTAGAACTTTTCAGATAAATACTGAGTGAGGATTTCAATGCCTTCATCAATCTCTTTTTCAGTGATAATGAGTGGAGGCAAGATTCTTACAACGTTATCTGATGTTACTCCAACAGTGAGTAAACCACGGTGACTTAGCTCTTCTGCAAATTTTTGGTTATTCATTTTTACTTTTATTCCTAGCATCAACCCTTTTCCTCTCACTTCTTCTATCATTGGAAACTTGCTTGCTAAGTCCTCTAGTTTGTTTTTTAAAGACTTACCTCTAACTTCAACATTTTCTAAGAAGCCAGGGCTGAGCAATTCATCCAATACAGCATTACCTACTGAAGTTGCAAGTGGATTACCACCAAAAGTAGAACCATGCATACCGACCGCCATATACTTAGCAACCTTTTCAGTTGCAAGACAAGCCCCTAGAGGGAAACCTCCTCCTATTCCTTTTGCAAGAGCACATATGTCAGGCTTAATTCCTATGTGTTCATATGCAAATAACTTTCCTGTCCTGCCAGCACCGCACTGAACGCAATCAAAAAATAGCAGTATGTCGTTTTCGTTACATAGTTCTCTTAGCTCTTTCATGAAGACTTCACTCATTACTTTAATACCACCTTGTCCCTGTATTGGTTCTATTAATATAACACCTATGCCATTAGAAATTGCTTTCTTTACACTCTCAATATTGGGCTCTATGTTATCACACCAGTCAATATAAGGATTCAGTAATTCAGAAAATTTCTGTCTATCGTTTGTTGCACAAGTTAAAAATGTCCTTCCATGAAATGCACCATGAAATGTTAGAATTCTATAGCGATTTTTATTACCTTTTCCATTTTGATAGGCCCTAGCGATTTTAAGTCCACATTCCACTGCTTCTGATCCAGAATTTGCAAAAAATACAGTATTAGCAAAGCTGTTGTTTATTAAATTTTCTGCAAATTTGTTGGTAGTAGATATATTATAGGTATTTGATATATGCCATAGTTTTTCTCCTTGTAATTTTAGGACATCAGTTAATCGTGGGTTGGCATGACCTAAACTGCTAACAGCTATTCCAGAGTGAAAATCTATATAGCGCTTATTATCGATATCATACAAGTAAATACCTTTGCCATAAGAAAAATTTATGTTAACAGGAGAATAAACTGGCAAGATAGGAGAAATTGTCATAAAAGTATGATATGCTAATTTTTTATTAATACCATAAAAGACGTTATTTCACAATGAGAAGAATATGTATAAATTAAGTAAATTAATTTTTACTACACTAAAAACAAATAGATATACAAAAATTATCTCGCTATTCTTATTAATTTTTGTGGTTTTATTGGGCACAATATACCGCAGTTATTCATTAAAGAATAATTTTCTTTCTTTTTACCGTAATTCAAATGCAAACTTAAAAGATCTATTGGAAAATAGTATAATAAAAAAATATCATTATTTACTAATAGAAAAACATCATATTAAATATAACAGTTTTGATTACATAAACCAGTTGGTAAAATTGCGTGCTGAATTGTTACAATCAGTAAGCAAAGTAAGAAATTTTAGCTTAATACTGTATGATCAAAATGCCAGAGTAATTTTCAGTAATTTTAATACTCAAGGTCATGACTATGAGCAGTTGCTTACAAATGATGAAATTGATAAATTGCTAAGCAATCAAGAAATATTTTACGCTACAGGAAATACATTAACTTCTACTTTCCCTATATTTCATGAAGATGACATTAAGCCTTCATTTTTTTTGAAGATCATTCAAAGCTATAATGGCTCTTATATTATGGTATATAGTCTATTTTCAATATTAATGGGCTTATTACTGGTTATCTTAATACTAATAATGCTTTATTTGCACTTTTCCAATACCCAAATGCTAGCCAAGCAGCATAAAACTAATATTGAATTACAAAGGGTTAAAGAGGCATTAGAGCAAGAAAATGCAAATAAGATAAAATTTTTTGCAAGTGTTACACATGAGTTGCGTACACCTCTTAATGCTATTATTGGATTTGCAAAGTTGATCAAAAATGAAACTTTAGGTTCGGTAGATCACTCTAAATACAAGGAATACGTAGACGATATATATAATGCTGGTACACATTTACTTGCTTTGATTAATGATGTGCTCGATTTTTCTAAAGCTGAATCAAGTAGTTTAACAGTAGAGAAAGTGAAGTTTAATCTGAATAAGATAATAGATTCGTGCTTAAAAATGTTATCACCTAAACTAAAAGAAACAGGGATTAGTTTAAAGAAAGAGATATCTGATAAACAATTATTAGTTATCGCCGATCCCAAAAGAATGAAGCAAGTTATAATAAATTTGTTATCAAATGCAATCAAGTTCACTCCTCAAGGTGGTGTAATAAGAATGATTATTAAAGAGAATATAGAAAAAAATTTATTAACTATTGAGTTTCATGATAATGGAATAGGGATAATGCAGCAGGACATATATAAAGTTATGTCCGTTTTTGGTCAAGCAGATTCAGGATATAGAAATGAAGGTACAGGTATCGGATTACCGCTAAGCAAGAAATTAGTAGAGTTAATGGGTGGGACTTTCAGCATTAAAAGTGAAGCAAAGCTTGGTACTACGATAACATTGAACTTCTTTTATGAAGAACAAACATGTGAAGATCTGATTGATTTTTAGTAGAATATATTTGATATTGCACTTTTATATCTAGTACATTCCTAAGTCATACTGACATGATACCTCTTGACTGCTAACAAGTAGCGGGATGTCAGTGAACTTAAACTACTTTAGCTATACTTCCTAAAAATACTTTATAACTCTTGAGTATAAAGAAAATTCCTTTAATAATGGAGCATGCTAACCAGGAACTTAATAAAACAAGCAACTCAAGTAGGAAGTGGTGAAAACGTAATACAATATGTCGAATATCTCTATCAATTTGAGAAATTTAGAAATACATTGAACCTCACTTTGTCACTAATAAAGCAAAATAGACTCTCATTTGAAATATATCAAGAAGGATTAATGGATATGGAAGAGGGAGTGTGTAAGACAATTCGATCTTCTGGTTTAAATAAGTATGTTATTGTGCTAAGAAGGTCAAATCCTTACATCATAGTACATGAACTTTCACATATGGTTGAAAATGAACTGAACTTAAGCTTAGAGCAAGAATTTCTCTATAAAGTTTATCAGGATATTGAGCAGAACTTGAAGCAGTCAAATATTCTGGTACAAAAAATTATTGGTCAAATTATATTTAAAGAGATACAAGCTTATCGAACTGCAAAATCACGCGCATCCGAATTATTTGCACGCTATTTTGAGCTATTCGCTTGGGCTCAGGAGGTTTATCCTAAAGACAAGGAATATCTAATTCGCACTCAAGATTTAAACAAAGTATTTCTTGCTACTAACCAATGGAGAAAGAGCTATCTAGATCCACAAATAATGGAGAGAATAGATAAAGAAGTAAAGGAGTATAGCAACAAAACGGCCTTTAAAGATATAAACAAAGTACAAAGCAGCTGGACTAATAAATTTTCTCCTGGGAGCAAAAGAATTGGTTCTATATTTGGAGACAGTGATTAGATTATAGCTAGATGTTCTTCTGCATTTACCATTATAGGTGAATCCACTAATGAGCAGTGGAATTGTGATTTTCATTGATAAGGTAATTCTAGCATTTTACAATGCGAGTGATGAGATATAATAAAGAGATGCATGCAAATATAGACTTGCCACCTGAGGTAAGCACTAGAGATCTTATAGTAAATATGCTAAAAGGTTCAGTAGGTTGTGTTCTAGGGCGATATAAACAACCAGTAATATCTCCTAATGGGCTGAAAGGAATAGAAGAGGTAAAATTGTCTGATGATTTTATTGATGTGCTGATGGGAAGGGAAGTACAAAATCTTACAATTCTGTCATAGCAAAGTGTATCAGGGTAATAATGCGTGCAAATGGGGAAGGAATATCAGAAGAGAAAGAAATAAAATCCCAGGGATTGGTTACAACACTAAAGGAAGAAATTAGGATATCTGCCCGAGAGAGCATTATAGAATGGGCTGCTAACGGAAGGATTTAAGCAGACCACTACCTAATTTAGAATATGTTACTGTAGCTACAAGTCAGTAAAGCAGGCAATAATAGTAAAGTTAAAAAATTTACTTGCATTAATAATTTATTAATTGTATACTCTTAATAGGATAATATATTAAGGATATTTATTATGAGCATATTAAGTAAAAAATCATTATTAAAAACAGCTATTGTAATGTTGTTATTAATTTGTGTGTCAAGTGCATCTTTTGCTTTTGAAAAAAGTGCAAGCAACAGTGAGAATGAGCATAAAAATGAAAAAAAACAGGAGTGTTATGTAGGTTTGACCGTAGGTCAAAAACTTCATCCTTTTCATGACTTAGTGAACAAATTATTCAGTGCCTCTGCTGGTTGTAAACTTGAAGATTTTATACAAATTCTCATTGTTGTGGAGTCAAATAGGAAACAGAGCAGAGTTGTTTAATTGTAGAAGTAGCAAGAGAGGTAAGAAATTTGCATAAAGTGCTCTCAAGCAAAGCAATAGTACTGTATATTTTATTGCGCAAAATGTTCTGTTTTATATATAACCAAAGCCTCTCAACAGGATTAAGTTCAGGTGAATATGGAGGTAGGTATATAATCTCAATGTTTTTAGGTACCTTTAAATTTTTTGACTTATGCCAACTAGCACAGTCCATAACAAGAACAGCTTCTCTTGTCCCTAGATATTGCAACATTTGCTCAAGAAATATATTCATGCAATCAGTGTTAACATTTGGTGCAAATAAGCTAAAACTCTCTCCATTTTTAGGATTAACTGCACTGTAGAGATAAAAATTATGCCTACCTAACTTTATTTTAACCCGAGTTCTAGTACCTTTTTTAAACCATCCATGCCCAACTTTCGAATGTGTGCCAAACCTTGATTCATCAAAGAAAAATAGCTCTTTTTCAGGATACTTTCCAATAACTTCATTGAGATTTTTTTTTGAATTCCTCTTGTTTACTTTTATCTTGTACGTTGTGTACTGGTCTTGGTGTAATATATGAAAATTTCATCTTTTGCATATGGCGGTGTACTGTAGATTTGCTAATATTTAAGTCGAACTTTTCCTGTATTCTTATTCTCATTTCTTTAATGGTAATATTAGGGTTTTCTTCTATCCATGCTTCAATTTGCTGTAGTTGAGCCTGATTTAATTTAGTTTTTCTTCGGCGTGATCGAGGAGCAAACAGTTTTTCTTCTCTGCCAAATTTCAAGAGTTTTATCCACGAAGTTAGTGCCTTTCTTGAAATGCAATATATTTTTGCTACAGACGTTATACTGTACTTTTTTGCTGCAATTACAGCGTTTAGTTTTTTTGAAACATATGCATTATTCCTTACTTTCTTCAGCATCTCTTTTGCTGATTTTACTACTTCTTCATCCAATAATTTTGATCTGAGTGCCATTTATACCTAAACTATTTCACTTATTTCATTATGGCTTTTCTTCCATTATTGTCTATCTGTTTCCCGTGTAACGGGAATTGGTATTAGTTTCACTTACTTGCCCTTTTGGACTTTCGGTTTGTTTCTCTTTTGTGAATATTCTCTGATAGTCAGTGTAGCCTCTATTAGTGTCACCGATATCGCCATCACCTTGATCAAAAGTTATTTTTTTACTTCCATTTCCCATATCCTCAATTTCAACTTGAGGAGAAACAGATGATAGGAAATCGTTATAACTGTAGTTATAATCAGCAGAAAAGAATATTTTTCCTTTGAAGTTATGGAAATTATTAGATAACATTCCAATTTCTTCATCAGTATCACCATCAAATAGTTTTACTTTAGTGAAATATCTTTGATTGTTGATTCTCACTATTTCACCACTCGAGTTTCTTTGTATCTGATAATCATTTGGATCATGTTTAATGGTAAAAAGTTTACCAGAGGCATATTTTTCTAAGTTTATAAGGCCCACATTTATATGTTTATGAGAATAATCTCTCTTTTCATATTCATGTGCAAATACTGGGTCAATATATTTGTATTCGTCTGGTATGCTACTATATTCTCTTCCTTCAGAATCAGATGGTGCTAATTTATATTGTCCATCTTTTTCCACCAATTTTAGGTGAGTAACATTGCCTGGCAATTGAAACCTTATGTTTTTTCCATGATCATGAATGAACAAGTTACTTTCATTTATAACTTCACCTCTTTCATTTTTTATCTCTTCAGTAATATAGAAACCCATATTTTTGAATGCATGTAGATTTTCGCCTCCTTGCTTTACAACCGCTTCGTATACATCGTCGTCTGTTCTATCAGTCCCTTTATCATCCAATAATGTTCCTTTTTCTACGATTACGCCGCTTTCTCTTTGCTCATCAGAATATTGAGCATGCTTTGAATCCTGATGATTTAGAATTTTGGTCCCTCTAAGAAGCAGAGAATCTAAATCTTTTTGAATGTGTCCAGTGCTAGGATGCAACAATTCATTTTCATGTAAATGTGCTTCATCAAAGTATTCATCACGTTCAACTGTTCTACCGTCTATTAAAGAAGCTTTATAATGACCATTTTCTTTTGTAATAGCCATATAAGCACCACCGTCATATTGAGTATTCAAGTTGTGCAATATGTCCTCAAAAACAAAAGTTTCTTTAGTTTGACCTTCAACTTGCTTAAAAAAGCCCGATTCGCTCGACAACTCTCCAAGCTTTGTATTCCCATCATATATAGATAGTGCACCCATATCTCCGTGACCAAGAGCTTGCATAGAAAAAAACTTGCCTTCTTGTAGATCAATATGATTTGTACCTCTTATCAAGTTTGGATCGATATTAACCATCTCTTCTAACATCTTTTCTACGTCAATGTTCTGAGTTTCTTTTACTTGTTTCAAGCCAGCGTTTATGGTTTTATCAAGCAAATCATCTTTCAGTTGTGTATATTTGTCCTGTGTAGCATTATATAATCTCTTATCTTCATTATGATAATTAGTGCTGGCTGAATTGCATTTTTCTACAAATTTCTCATAAGAGATCTCTCCTCTTTTGTATTGTTCGTATGCATCATGACGCTGTGTTTCTTCCTGTTCACACAGGCTTTTCAACACATCATTATATTTTATATCCTTCTGCTTATCTAAGTCTTCTTTCCCATCATAGTAAGATTTTCTAAGATCTTCACCATGTTTTGATAATATCCTCAAAGCTTGCATTTTATACTCTTGACTATTTTGATATTCATTACCTTGTTGATCAGAGTAAGTCAGCTTAACCTGCCCATCAGTAGTTTTTACTACCTTTAAAAAATGATATTCCTTTGATATATCGAGGTTATCATTTGTTGCCCTATTAATAGCACGAGCAACATCATAAAATGCAACATGTTCTACAGGAGAAAAACTTCCAACGTTTTCTCCATCTATCTTTTCTATATTTGCTTTATAGTAGGATATGTTTTTAATTTCTCCACCCACTATTTCTTGACCAGTTGCTATAAAATCTCCTTTTGTAACTTGCAAAGCGTTGAGATGTTCCATTGCAGTTTCTGTATCATTCTCAGCAAGCCAACTTTTGAAGTCAGCATCATGTCCTTTTATGTCTTTCAAGAAACTTTTTGATTCATCTGAGTTACCTTGACGTAAAGCATCTAGGTAGTCTCTTAATAAACTAGGATCTTTTTCCTGTAAGTACATTATCAACGCATGACCAGTTTTATACACTAAACTGTTTTCTTCACCATTGGCTGAGTATTGTAAATTTAAAATTCCACCTAGATCCAAATTTGCGGCTTCAGTTTTATCAATGCTTGACCCTTGAGCATTGAACTTGTGATCTGAATGATGTTCAAAGTAATCTGCAATTCCCTCCATTAATACTGTAGGTAGAGATTTTCCTCCTGTAGCCAAGTAAGTTAAACCATGTGCAAATTCATGCTGAAGGTTATGAACGCCACCTTGCTGATAGACATACATCTCAGCAAAAACATCAGCTTCTCCTTTGTAGTAACATTTACCACCCTCATCTCCAAGGTAATACCAATTCCCGTTACACGGGAAACAGATAGACAATAATGGAAGAAAAGCCATAATGAAATAAGTGAAATAGTTTAGGTATAAATGGCACTCAGATCAAAATTATTGGATGAAGAAGTAGTAAAATCAGCAAAAGAGATGCTGAAGAAAGTAAGGAATAATGCATATGTTTCAAAAAAACTAAACGCTGTAATTGCAGCAAAAAAGTACAGTATAACGTCTGTAGCAAAAATATATTGCATTTCAAGAAAGGCACTAACTTCGTGGATAAAACTCTTGAAATTTGGCAGAGAAGAAAAACTGTTTGCTCCTCGATCACGCCGAAGAAAAACTAAATTAAATCAGGCTCAACTACAGCAAATTGAAGCATGGATAGAAGAAAACCCTAATATTACCATTAAAGAAATGAGAATAAGAATACAGGAAAAGTTCGACTTAAATATTAGCAAATCTACAGTACACCGCCATATGCAAAAGATGAAATTTTCATATATTACACCAAGACCAGTACACAACGTACAAGATAAAAGTAAACAAGAGGAATTCAAAAAAAAATCTCAATGAAGTTATTGGAAAGTATCCTGAAAAAGAGCTATTTTTCTTTGATGAATCAAGGTTTGGCACACATTCGAAAGTTGGGCATGGATGGTTTAAAAAAGGTACTAGAACTCGGGTTAAAATAAAGTTAGGTAGGCATAATTTTTATCTCTACAGTGCAGTTAATCCTAAAAATGGAGAGAGTTTTAGCTTATTTGCACCAAATGTTAACACTGATTGCATGAATATATTTCTTGAGCAAATGTTGCAATATCTAGGGACAAGAGAAGCTGTTCTTGTTATGGACTGTGCTAGTTGGCATAAGTCAAAAAATTTAAAGGTACCTAAAAACATTGAGATTATATACCTACCTCCATATTCACCTGAACTTAATCCTGTTGAGAGGCTTTGGTTATATATAAAACAGAACATTTTGCGCAATAAAATATACAGTACTATTGCTTTGCTTGAGAGCACTTTATGCAAATTTCTTACCTCTCTTGCTACTTCTACAATTAAACAACTCTGCTCTGTTTCCTATTTGACTCCACAACAATGAGAATTGGTATTAGTATTGAGATTGAGAGTATGACTCCAACGAGTGGAAACGAAGGCATCCCCACTCTTATGCTAATGACAAATGGTTACTATCACTTTAATAATAGCAGTCTTTTTACTCCATACATTGGTTTTGGTGTAGGATTAGCCCAATTAAGCCAATTCATCAATTTTGACACGAAAGATGATTTCATAAAAGCTTATCAGGGAAAGTTTGGTTTAAGCTATCGTTCAAGTAGTTCAACTGAGATATCTTTTGGTTACAGATTTCTTGGTTTGCTAAATAATACTCCTAAGGTAAAGCAGCTTCAAGATTATGATAGATATCATTCTCATTCTCATATAGTAGAAATTGGATTCAGGTTTTATATCTAGTTCATTGAGTGGTAGGTACCTACCACTTAAAAACTTACTTTTATTAAAAGATTGACTTGTTTTATTACTAGTATAGCATACCAAAGATATTTATTATTAGTATAAATATCACTACTAAAAACAGCTATTTCAATGTTGTTATTAATCTGTGTGTCAAGCACATCTTTTTCTTACAAAAACAGTGAGAGCAACGGTAAGGATAAAGATAAAAAAGCAGAACATTTTTATACGAGTGTAAATCTAGGTGTGGTAAAATCGGCGTTACTTAATACAGAAAAAGGATAGGAGAACTCTAATAAAGAAGGTTTTTTATTAGCAGTGCTATTGGCCATAGAGTTGAAAACGTGGGTACAGAATTTGAGATTCTTGATATATCTTCAACGAAAAGAATAGAATTTAGTAATTCTTCTTATATTATTAATGATTTTTAATAATGAAAGCGATTTTATCCCATAAGTTGGAAATTGGCAAAAGGTTTATTACAGGGTAAAGAAAGAAATTAAGATGTCTGACCAAGAGAATATAATAAATGAGTTGCTGATTAATTCATGGAAAGGGTTTAGGAAGGCCGCTATTTGATCTAGAACTGCATCTATAAGTCAGCAAAATAGGTAATAGTGTAGATTTAGCTCAAGGTATATATGTTTTCCAGTTAACTTCTACAGCATTTCAAGGTATAGTTTTTTATAATCAAAGTATTTATGAAGACTATTTTAGCTATTGAAACAAGCTGCGATGAAACTGCAGTTGCAATTGTAAATAGCAACAAGCAAGTTCTTGCTCACGAAATTCTTTCTCAGGCAGAGCATAAAAAGCGCGGTGGAGTGATTCCCGAAATAGCATCACGTGCTCATATGAAGCATTTAAGTGGTTTAATAAAAAGTGCTATGGAAAAATATAACCTTAGTTTTTGTGATTTGGATGCAATTGCAGCGACATCAGGACCAGGACTCATAGGTGGATTAATAGTTGGTACAATGATGGCTAAAGCAATTGCGCATGTAGCACAAAAACCGTTTATTGCAGTCAATCACTTAGAAGCACATGCGTTAGTTGTTAGGCTACTATATGAAGTTAAATTTCCGTTTTTAGTCCTACTGATATCAGGTGGCCATTGTCAATTTTTAATTGCACAGGATGTAGGTAAATACATCAAACTTGGAGAAACGCTTGATGACTCATTAGGAGAAGCATTTGACAAAGTCGCTAAGATGCTGGGTCTAAGCTATCCAGGAGGTCCATTGATTGAAAAATTAGCTAAAAAAGGTGATGGTATGAGATTTAAACTGCCAAGGGCGATGACAAAACGCTCCGGATGTGACTTTTCGTTTTCTGGAATTAAAACAGCAGTAAAAAACTTAATACGAGAACTTGTAATGAATGAACAGGATGTATGTGATATGTGTGCCTCATTTCAAGAGTGTGTCAGCGACATACTACTTGATAGAGTCAAAAATGCAATTACTATTGCTTCATCCTTAAATATTAAAATTAATGATTTTGTAATTACTGGTGGAGTTGCAGCAAATAATTTCCTGAAAGAGAGATTAAAAAAGCACATAGACTTGAACGTGCTTTCTCCTCCAAGCAATTTATGTACAGACAATGCAGTGATGGTTGGATGGACAGGAATTGAAAGGTTACAGAGAAACTATGTAGACTCTCTTGACTTTGCACCAAGGCCAAAGTGGGAATTAGAAAATATTACTGGCACAAAAAATTATCTACTATATAATGCGGCCGCTGGTGAATTTTTGTAGGCTTGAAAATTATAGTGGAAAGCCTTATTCACTACCAGCATTACTATTTATGAGGTACAGTATGTTCAAAAATACAGTTACTAGTGTTTTCAAAGCTAAATCTAGTACAAGCGCAAAGACACTCAGTTCAGGTTTATTTGCTGCGGGAACCATTGGTATGGCCAGAGCAATTAGTAAGATTGACCTCTCTTCATTACAAGGCAATTCAGAAGATAAAGTCAATAAGCAAGACCTAATAATCATATATGATTATATTAATAAAGTAACTCAAGAAGAAAACTATAATATATGTACTAATAATCTTGATTGTATAAAAAGCAGGATTTTAGCAGAAAATATAAGTAATTCATTAGCTGAAAAATTTCGTCAAGATGGATGGAATATAACAAGTGATGATGGTTCTTCGCTATTAACAGTGGCTATTGAAAGAATCGGGAAAGAACAAAAGAAAAATAGGAATTATGATATTCATGTTAAAATAGCTGTATCTCTAATCCTTGGTATGGACAGAGAATTGATTATAAAATTGGAGAATTTTGCAGATAGTAATGATAAAACACTTCTACATTATTTAGCTGAGTTGGATAAAGAAGATATTTTACGTTTTGTGATAGAAAATTCTAATTTTGACATTGAAGAAGCATTAAGGAATAAAGATAGAGATGGCAAAACACCACTACACTATGCGGCTAAATCTGGCAATAAAGAATGCTTGAAAATTCTCATAGAAAATGAAGCAGATTTTAGTTGCACTACCAATAATAAAACTGAGTTACACTATGCTGCCAGAAGCGGAAGTCCTAACCTCCTAGAATATTTAAAAGAAATATTGACAGCAAAAGGAATTTTTGATAGGGAGAAAATTAAAACAGATAAATATGGAAATAACGCATTACACTATGCTGTGCAATCTGGAAATGCTGAGTGCATAAAATTCTTCATTTATAATCAAGTACAATTTTTAAAAAATAAATATAATGAGAATCCTTTTCATAAGATTGCAGGTAACTCAGAAACTCAAGAAAATGCCATAAATTTTCTTATAGAGCATCTAAAATTTTTAGGTAGACTAAAAAGTGAAATTAATCAAGAAAATGTAGATGGTAACACCCCATTGCATATAACTGCAAAACATGGAAATAAACAGCTAATAGAATTGTTTATTCAATCAGGTGCAAAAATTGTTCAGAATAAACAAGGTAACACCCCCTTACATATTGCTATTATACATGGTAATACATATTGTATAGAGCTATTTTATGAAAATATAGGAAATAGCATACTTCAATCCAAAGGTGAGTATGGAAGAGATCTTGTACATTTAGCTGCAATGTACGGGAAGTATGATTGTCTAACATTTTTACTCAATAAATTTCCTGATTACGATTTAAGCACAGAAACACGCAAAGGAAATATGGCCCTACACTTAGCTCTATCGAGTAATACAGAAACAGAACTAAGAAAAAAATGTGTGAGTCTATTAATAGACAGAAGCATGCAAGTAAATAAGAGTAATAATGAAGGAAACACCCCTTTACATTTTGCTGCCCAACTTGATTTATCGTTTTTAAGCATGATAGAAAAAAAGTTGGAAGAGAGGAAATTTGACGTTTACCAAGAGGTTTTGCGTGAGAATAGCAACGGTGACACCGTCTTTCATATGGCAGCACGTGTTGGTAATAAATCATGCCTTGAGTACCTTTTTACAAAAGAGAGAGTGGAAGAAATATTAAGTAAGAAAAATAAGGATGAACAAACTTTACTACACTTATCTATCCTCAGTGGAAGAGTAGAATGCATTAAGTATTTGGTAGAAAAAAGCCCAATTGGTATTTTTCCAGAACAAAATACACAAAAAAAGTTGTTATTTGCAGCTGTTTTGAGCAGCAATAAGGAATGTCTTGAATTTGTAGCAAAAGAACTTGTAGATAAAAAGGTGGCTGCTAGCATCAAAGTGTTATGTGATGAAAACAACAATACATTGTTACACATGGCTGCTCTTGCCGATGGCGTAGTATGTTCTCAGTATATTATTGAAAGCGTTTCTAAATCAACTATTAGAAAACTCTTTAACACAAACAATCATAAACTTACACCTTTACACTTAGCTGCCATGACCCTTAATGCTGAAGTAATAGAATATTTTATAACAGATAATTATCACTATACTGAGAAAATGTTAAATGTTGTATCTAAATCTGACAGAACACCATTACACTATCTTGTAATGCATGATAATGATTTTGAAAGAATCTTAGATGAGGATTTTAAGCAAGGTCAATTTTTGAAAAAGTTGGTTTTAGAAAAGCGTAAACAAAATGAGCACTTAAGGGAAAAAGCTATTAAAGCCTTATTATACCTAACAACCATCAACAGAGGGCAAATTATAAATAAGAAAATAAATTTTGACATAAAAGATAATAAAGGAAAAACATTTTTAAAATATGCTATTGAATATAAAAATATAAGTATCTTGAAGTTATTTTTAGATCCTTTTTATGAAATACGGGAAAACCTCAAAAGGGAATATGATAAACTTGAGCTAGAATATCAAGAAAAAAGCCGAAAGATTTTAGAATTCATTACCATGGTCATGTTAGCATCAAATTTTATTAGTTATTTTTGCATTCCCAATAATCAGCAGTCAGAATCTGCAATAAAAAAAACTTTTGACTATATTGTCATGTTCTATTCTATCCTATCACTTACATTTATGTTATCCAACCTCATGATTGGCAATAAAAAAGAACCTATTAAACGTAAGATAGAAAGCTATACTGAAAAAATAAACAGCATTGAAGAGGTCACAGGAAAGTTAGCCAAGACAATAGTAGAAGTTCATAATTCAGAAGGATACAACGCAATATTGGAACAACTAGCAAAGAATTCAGAAGACATTTTACAAGTGAAAAGTATGCTTGACAAGCTTATGCATGCAGTTAGCTTAGAGAGTAGAGACAAACTCAATATTTCTTCTCAGAAAATGAATAGGCGTGGTAGTACAGTGTTAGCAGAAAGAAGAAGTTCTTCTTTTCTGGGCAATTTAGGAGAAAAGCTTGATCAGTATGTAAGACGCACCAGTAGAGTACAAGATACAATGGACAAGTTAGATAATGAATCATGTTTTATAACTATAAATGAGCATTCAGAAAGTAACCCAAAAGCTCCGAAAAACAAATTCAAGAATGTTGCAATCAAGCTAAAAATAGGCAATATCTTTAGTAAGAAAAAAGAAGATCTTATCGCTTCATCAAGCTTATCAGAAGGTGCTAATCACGAGAATATTACAAAAATGAATGAAGAAAACTGTGGGTTGATAAAACGATTTGGTGATACCAATGGGTATTCAATATTTTCGACTCCTTTTAATCCAAGCAGTTCAACCTCAAGAGAAGAGTGTGGTAACAATCATAGTGCAGCGCGTCATGTGAGTTATGGTAGTGCAAATAATCCTGTGAGTGATAAGGAAGTTAGTAAATCTCCATCTCTAATACTTTCTAACTTTGAGGAGGGGATTACTGTTGACTGTTTTAAATTCGAAAGATAGACCAAGGGTATATACAAATCCATCTTGTGTGAGAAAAAGAGCAATTACAGCTAGATCATTGGAATATGTAATACTTCCTGATCATATAGCAAGAGGAAAATAGATGCAGATTGTAGTCACTGACTCTGATAGCATCAATTTTTAGATTTAAGTATTGAGTAGTAATACCAATTCTCATTGTTGTGGAGTCAAATAGGAAACAGAGCAGAGTTGTTTAATTGTAGAAGTAGCAAGAGAGGTAAGAAATTTGCATAAAGTGCTCTCAAGCAAAGCAATAGTACTGTATATTTTATTGCGCAAAATGTTCTGTTTTATATATAACCAAAGCCTCTCAACAGGATTAAGTTCAGGTGAATATGGAGGTAGGTATATAATCTCAATGTTTTTAGGTACCTTTAAATTTTTTGACTTATGCCAACTAGCACAGTCCATAACAAGAACAGCTTCTCTTGTCCCTAGATATTGCAACATTTGCTCAAGAAATATATTCATGCAATCAGTGTTAACATTTGGTGCAAATAAGCTAAAACTCTCTCCATTTTTAGGATTAACTGCACTGTAGAGATAAAAATTATGCCTACCTAACTTTATTTTAACCCGAGTTCTAGTACCTTTTTTAAACCATCCATGCCCAACTTTCGAATGTGTGCCAAACCTTGATTCATCAAAGAAAAATAGCTCTTTTTCAGGATACTTTCCAATAACTTCATTGAGATTTTTTTTTGAATTCCTCTTGTTTACTTTTATCTTGTACGTTGTGTACTGGTCTTGGTGTAATATATGAAAATTTCATCTTTTGCATATGGCGGTGTACTGTAGATTTGCTAATATTTAAGTCGAACTTTTCCTGTATTCTTATTCTCATTTCTTTAATGGTAATATTAGGGTTTTCTTCTATCCATGCTTCAATTTGCTGTAGTTGAGCCTGATTTAATTTAGTTTTTCTTCGGCGTGATCGAGGAGCAAACAGTTTTTCTTCTCTGCCAAATTTCAAGAGTTTTATCCACGAAGTTAGTGCCTTTCTTGAAATGCAATATATTTTTGCTACAGACGTTATACTGTACTTTTTTGCTGCAATTACAGCGTTTAGTTTTTTTGAAACATATGCATTATTCCTTACTTTCTTCAGCATCTCTTTTGCTGATTTTACTACTTCTTCATCCAATAATTTTGATCTGAGTGCCATTTATACCTAAACTATTTCACTTATTTCATTATGGCTTTTCTTCCATTATTGTCTATCTGTTTCCCGTGTAACGGGAATTGGTATAAGCAGTTGGTAAGGCTATCGCAAGTAAAGAAGGAATATAGATAGCCTTGCTATGAAAAAGTTTATATTCGCATATCATTAATATTTTATTACATTAATGATATGATAAAGCAATAACTGTTAATACTTTTGAAATAAAAACTATATATGGTACATATAATTAAATAAAAGGAAGATTGTGGAAATCACTCCGTCAATAAAAAAGGAATTAAAGCAAAGTATACTATATACTTGTCTAGAGAAGTGCAAGAGTGCGTTTTGGTTCATTTTCTGGTTTAGCTCAGGGATTAATGCGTTAATGTTATTTTTGCCACTTTATACCTCTCAGGTACTTGATCGAGTGATATCGAGCGAGAGTGTGTCAACACTAGTTATGCTGACGATTATTACTTTATCTGCGTTTGCATGTTCTGCAATGCTTGAAACTTGTCGATATTTAGCTATGGCTAAAATTGGTGATTGGATTGATAAAACTGCAACACCAGATCTAATAGTAAGGTCAATCAGGTTAACATCAGTACAAAGCTCAACTTCAAGTGGTGAAGCAATACGAGATCTTGGAGTAATAAAAAATTTCATTACAGGAAATGGTATATTTTCACTGTTCGATACTCCATGGTCGCTAATTTACCTTGTTGTGATCTTTATGATACATACCTCTACAGGGTTTATAGCTATTGCCGGGATCATTATATTAGTTTCAATGGCAGTATGGAATGAACTTGCCACTAAGCGTATATTGCGAGAAACCAATGAAGAAACTATACGCAATATTAATGCTATAGATGTTGCAACAAGAAACGCAGAGGTGGTTGAAGCTATGGGCATGTCAGAATTTATAGTTTCTGATTGGTGTAAACGGAATGATCAAAATCGTGCAATGCAAGTTACAGCGCAGAATCGTTCTAATGTGATTACTGGAATTACTAAGTTTCTACGCTCAACTCTGCAAATATCAGTAATTGGAACAGGCGCATTACTTGCAATTACAGCTCACAAAACTGCCGGTAGTATCATTGCTGCCTCGATTTTGATGGGTAGAGTATTGGCTCCATTTGATGCAGCAGTTCATACTTGGAAATTTTTAAATCAAGCCAGAATGTCATATGAGAGGCTACAAAGACTTATACTAACATCCCCAAAAAGAGAGCAAACTATGGCTCTACCAGAGCCTGAAGGGAAGTTGGAATTTGATAGGGTATTTTTTACTCCTTATGGGAGCAATAAGCCAACAGTAAAAGGAATCTCATTTGTAATAGAACCAGGGGATGTTGTTGGTGTTATTGGTGCAAGTGCTTCTGGTAAGTCGACCATTGCAAAACTAACCGTTGGTGTTTGGAAACCCATATCAGGTGTAGTCAGACTAGATGGCGCTGATGTATATACTTGGAATCGAGAGAACTTTGGTAATTATGTTGGTTACTTACCTCAAGATATTGAGTTATTTAACACGAGCGTTAAAGCTAATATTGCCCGCATGAGACCAGATCCAAATCCTGAAGAAATAATCAAAGCAGCAAAAATTGCAGGAATACATGAATTAATACTGAGCTTACCAAATGGGTATGATACAACAATAGGAGGACCTGGAGGAGTAATACTCTCTGGTGGCCAAAAACAGCTTCTTGGACTTGCAAGGGCTTTCTATGGTAATACTAAGCTTTTAGTGCTTGATGAACCGAATGCTAACTTAGACAGTAATGGAGAGGCGCGCTTGATTAATGCAATCAATGTTGCAAGAGAGCAAAATACTACCACTGTTATCATCACTCATAAGCTACAGCTACTATCTGTAGTCAATACAGTGATCGTCATGTCAGATGGGGTTATTTATGCTATGGGACCAAAAGATGAGATTTTGAGTAGATTAGTTGCTCCATCACCAGATGCCACAGAAGATAAACGTTCTTCAGCAAGTGGTTAAGAAAGAGAGAAGTTGTCACACTTCTCTTTCTCTTATAGAGTACTATATGCACAGTTTATAAAATCTTAAGCAATTGTTATTCGAAAAATCCAATAATGATTAGCCACGGAACCTATTTGCTAATTCTCTCACATTAACCTTAGACATTTCTGATGTAGGCTCTTGTGTATATGAGACATCAGATTTAACGCCTTTTTTGTCATGACCTTTAGTAATAGAACATACTACAGTATCAGCCTTTACATGCTTAACACTTGGATCTGATTGAAACCCATGCTTTCTTTCCATTTGTGCTTCAAGCTTACTGCTATCATGTGTAACCCTACACCTTTCTAGATTACGGTCACGTTTGTCAGGAGCTACATATCCATCTATATCATTACATAAGAACGGGCGCACTTTGAACCTGTCTGAACTAACACCATTTTCAACACTTGCAGAATTATGAGCTTTTCTATTATTGCGCATTTTATCTACAGCTTCCTTTATTTTTTCTTTTGATGGTTTTGGCAGCAGTGCTGGCTTATATGCACATGCTGGTAGTTCTGGAAATGAGTCTTCCTGAGACAGCAAATGACTTTGGTTTCTCTTACTATCTGATTCTTCAATATTCTTTATTGATGTCTTGAAAGAGTTTTCGTTTTTCTTTTTTAGATCTAACTCATTTAATCCGCTTCCAACATTATTTTTTCTTGTTGTAGTGTGAATAACACCTGGAAGTTTCACTTCATACTTAAATTTTTTATCAATGGTATCCATTGACTCATTAGACGAGGAATCTATTTGAAACCTATCGTTTGAAAATTTTGATTTTGCAGCATCAAAAAATATACTACGTTTTTCTATCTTTTTATCAGTCATATTTTACCTCTAAACCTATCAATTAATAAAAGTATAAATTAAGAGGTATTAATTTTATTATAATAATAAAGGCTCAAGAAGCATCACCGTAGGGTTTTCTATATAGTACTTAAAGGCATTTAAAAATTTTGCTCCGAGTGCTCCATCAACTGCTCTGTGGTCAACAGAGAGAGTAACTGTCATTATCTCTGCTATCTCTATTTTTTCACCTATGACAACCGGCTGTTTTTTAGATTCACCAACAGCCATAATGCAAGATTGCGGTGGATTGATTATAGCGCTGAAAGTTTTTATACCAAACATGCCTAAGTTGGAGATAGTAAATCCTCCTCCTTGAAATTCTTCAGGCTTTAGTTTTCCAGATCTTGCCCTACTTACTAAATCTTTCACTTCTTTTGATATAGATAAAACACTTTTTTCATCAGCATTTTTTACTATAGGAGTAATCAGTCCATCCTCAAGCGCTACAGCAATTGAGATATCTATATTTGAGTATCTTACTATTTTAGTATCTATCCACGATGAGTTTATATCAGGAAATTTTTTCATGCTGAAAGCCACAGCTTTTATAATTAAGTCATTAATTGTTACTTTATTGTTTTCATTTGCTGAATTAACCTCATTTTTGAGCGATATTAGCTTATCAACGTGGCAGTCTACAGTTAAATAAAAGTGTGGAATATTTTGCTTAGATTCAACTAGGCGCTGCGCTATCACTTGGCGCATATTGCTTACTTCAACTGTTGTATTTTCCTCAAATCTCTCATAGCTTTTAGTTTGATCTAAAAATTCTAATACATCAGCTTTGATGACACGACCATATGGACCTGTACCTTTTAATCGCTTTATATCAACACCTTCATTTTGAGCTATTTTTTTAGCTAAGGGGCTTACTTTTATTCTATTTTCTATTGCTCTATCCTCTTTTTTAGATCCCAGTGTCACACACTGGGATGACATTGAAGAGCTAGATGAAATCGAAGGGTTGGATGATACTGAAAAATCGGCTTCAACCTCCTTCTCAACCTTGGTATTGACGGCAGAAGCTAAATCAAGTGCGCTTTTATCTTCCCCTTCCTCTAACATTAGAGCTATCAGTTGATTTACAGGTACGCCACTTGTTCCTTCCGACACTAAAATTTTTGCTAAAACTCCTTCATCGACAGATTCAAACTCCATTATGGCTTTATCAGTCTCAATTTCAGCGATTACATCACCTATTTCAACTTTATCTTGTTCTTTTTTACACCACTTTACAATTTTTCCTCCAGTTTTACTCATTGTTGGGGAAAGAGCAGGCATCAATATTTCTATAGGCATTTATTCTGCATTAAAAGATCTATTTAATTTTTAATTTACTCTTTACCCTATGTCAATCTAATCGTAAATTATGATACTTATATCATCCTAGTACGTGATGCTGGAATCTTGGTTGACTACTGTTATCCTACTATTTCTATTGCTTAGTCCTAGACAAAGTACAAATAGTAAGATCATCATGAAAATAGACGAACCTATTATAATGGAAATAGAAAAATGTAGTGCTTACTATCCTCTCACAAACATATAGCTTGGGTACAGAAAAATTTATATGAGGGAGCTGGTTAAATTGATAAAAGATCAGAATTAACAGTAGTTTCCGAATCTTCTGTAGCAGGCTCTTCATGTGAAGCAGAGGATACACTAACTTCTTTATCCTCTGTCCTCTGTATAGAACTACCATAAAAACTCCTTAACATCTCTTCAGCAGATGAATTTAAAATCTGTATAATAGACTTTTCACTTTGTTCTTTCATCGATTGATCCATTCTAGAAATCAACTCGGAAAATTCACTACCTTCTTTTCTAGCTTCACTTTCTATCTTATTTTTTATGCTTTCTATATTACTTTGGTTAATTTCTTCTTTCGTTATGTTAAATGAATTAGCAATACCTTGATACTTAATCTCACAATCGCCACAACCAATTATACACAGAGCGACAGATCTAGATATTTCACTTGCAGCCCAATTGTGTATAGTGTAAGCCAAGTAATTGTCATGGTATTTTATATCAAGCTGTTCCTCTATAAACTCAGAAATTTTCTTTTTTAAAGACATAAAGTACCTCCTTCTTACATTACTGTACCTTCTGATTAAAGTACAACAGCTGCTCCTAAATAGCAATCCATATATGGTTTACTTTAATAAATTATTAAAGTAAGAAGCTTTTACATCCTAAAACATAACTTAGATAGGCCAATGTAAAAAAATTTTTAAACGAGAATTATTGTGTATATATATTACTTATTTGGTAAAATTATTTTGGCAAAATAGCATATAAAAGTTGAGGCTAATTATGAATATTAAAGAACGAAAGGATTTACAACAGGAGTTATTAGGAATTGTTTTCAATATACTGGTAGAAAGTGAAGATAGTATCATAGAAACTATGGAGCTAAGAGCAGTAGAGATAATTAAAAAACTAAAAGAACACATTAATGATGATATAGAACATGGTACAGGATTTGATAGTCAAAAAATGCCAATTTTAGACTGGATCGTTGCTTGTGATTCTCAGAATCATGTTAGACTAAACAACAAGTCGCTATTAAAATTTGAAAAGACAATTAAGGATGTTGGAGGAAGATCAAAGCGAAATTCAAGAGGTTATGTTGGAGGTGAAAGAGAAACATTTCTGAATTTCCACTTCTTTGAAAACGTGAATGAAAGAAGGGCAAGGAACTATGAGAGATTAGATCATATTCTAAATCAACCTCGGAGAGTTCTCCTTAGCAACAGGGATGAAAATATAGTAAGGCAAAGAACGCAAGAGATACTAAATAACATCAGAGATCTTGATAGAGCAGCTGACAGAGAACTATTCTCTGGAAACAGGAGTGAAAGTATAAGAAGACCAGGAGAACAAATGCAGCCAAGTGAAGTATCACTAAATCTCTCCGAAAATAGGGATGAATATACAATAATGAGAGAAAGAAGAAGAGCGGGAAGGCGAATGCGGCCAAATTTTGTTAGACGTGAAAGAGAAGTACCACTTAGTTCAAAAATAGGACAATTAATTGTTGTAGTTTCGTCCATAATTGTAGGTGCTTTCATTGGTACAATGGTTGGTATGGTCATTGCTGGTTTATGTATTGAGCTTTGTGTAATCACCACTGCAGAACCGATTCTTCTCATCATGGGTGCTACTGCTGTTATAGGAGCCATTGTAGCAAGAACTGCTCCTTTATTAAAGCTAATAGAGATGTTTAAAGGTCAAGCTTTCTCCTAGTAGCGGTCTGGAAAGCTCTAATACTGAACATACTTATTTAAATAGGCAAAGAGTTATTTAGAAAAAAATTGGAGAAATGTTCAAGGAAGTTCATTGGTAAAATGCAGAGGTTTAATTATAGCTTTGTAGTTTAGATTCTGGTTGAAGATTTTTATTTTAGCAGTTAAATCAAAGTCAGATCTAATTAGAGAGAGGATCTTCTTATCTCTTCTTTACCTTCATTTTCATTTCTAACAATTTTTTTTCCACTTAATATGTCTTTTATTTCATCTCCTGTTAAAGTTTCAAACTCCAGTAGATTTTCAGCAATGAGCTCCAAGTCTTTCCTACGCTTGGTTAAAATGTCTTTTGCTTTTTCATAGCAAGAAAATACAACTTTCTTTATTTCCTCATCTATAAGTCTTAACGTATCTTCAGAAATTGTCTCAGAATCATGTGTGATTTGTTCACGATTGTGATATATTGGCCCTATTTTGTCGCTCATTCCCCATTTTGTCACCATAGCACGTGATAAATCTGATTATAATGCACCCCATAAACTAGACCAAAAAAAAATGGTTGATCCGAGTAGGAAGGTAAAGGGGTAAAAGTATGGCAACAAAAAAATATGAACCAGAGTTAAAAGCAAAGATAGCTTTGGAAGCAATAAAAAATCAAAAAAGCACAGCTGAGATATGTAGTGAATATAAAATACCATCAACAAATCTATATGATTGGCGTGATAGAGTATTGGCAAGGTTAAAAGACCTATTTGTTGAAGAAAGTGAAAGTGCGAGAAAACAAAGAATCTTAGCGCAAGAAATAGAAAGTTTACATAAAGTAATAGGAGAATTGACAGTGGAAAATAGCTATTTGAAAAAAAAATTACTGAAATAAGCAAAAAAGATAGAGTAAGGTTTATAGAAAAAGATTCTGATCTGTCAATTAGGAAACAGGCTGATTTATTGGGGATTTGCAGATCTAGCCTATATTATAGGCCTATAATTAATAACGAAAGTGAAGTAGCAAATTTGATTCAAGAAGTATATTTGGCTTCTGATTGCCGTTATGGATATCGTAAAATTACTGCTGAAATCATAGCGAGTGGAGTAGTAGTCAATCACAAAAAAATCTTAAGAATTATGAAAAAAATGAAGATTAGTGGGCTGTATTGTAGAAAAAGATGTAATACAAGTATTAAAGAAAAAAAGCATAAAATATATCCTTATTTACTCAAAGATTTGATTATTTGTAGAGTTAATCAGGTATGGGCTACTGATATAACATATATTATGGTAGAAGGTAAGTTTATCTATTTTGTGGCAATAATGGACTTGTATAGTCGCTATATTATTGCTCATTCATTATCACCATATCTCGATGCTGGATTTTGCCTTTATACTCTCAAAGAAGCTCTAAAACAAGGTAAACCTGAGATTTTTAATAGTGATCAGGGGGTGCAGTTTACTAGCTACAACTTTATTATGGAATTAGAGCGTGCTAATATTAAAATCAGTATGGACCATAAAGGACGTTGCTTCGACAATATATTTGTTGAGCGCTTATGGAGAACTTTAAAGCAAGAAGCTATATATTATTATAGACCAAATAGTATCAGAGATTTAAATCTTATAATAAATGATTTTGTTGCTTGGTATAACTATAGAAGGCGACATCAGACTCTACATTATAAAGTTCCTGCTGATCTTTATTATCATAAACAGTAAATGAATATATTGATAAATACTTTAAATGTGTGTCGACGTATTTATCAACATATTCATTTTAAAAATCGGATCACTTTGAAAAAAATGGTCTAGACAAATGGGTGCATTATAGATGCTAGTTTTATATCTGAGGATGCGCCGCTTGTGACTTTATCATAGCCAAAAATTAGCTCTTCTGCCACACGTCCACCCATTGCAACAGTTATATCTGCTAGCATCTTTTCTCTTGTGAGGGACACTCTATCTGTTTCTGGTAGTCTCATAACTAAACCGAGTGCTCTACCACGTGGAATAATTGTTGCTTTGTGTATAGGATCAGAAGGAGGCATATTATCTCTTTCAGCCAAATAAAAACCCAATACATCCTTTTTGCCTTCTTGATCTATACCCAATATGTTATACATGCACTTACTTACACAACAACCGTCTTCTTTCACCTTAAAAAATCATGAATACTATCGGATATATTGATTGTAGTGGACGACTACACCATTCATTGATTATAGGTAGTAATTTATCTGTAATTCCAGATATCTCTGCTGCAGATATTTTTTGCCTCAAGTTCAGTTGTTTACCTTTTTTTTCACTATCTGTGGTTCGCTCTCTATCTCTTGGTGTCAAAAGTTCAAATATTTGTCCTCAAAGTTTTTTCCGTTTCTTCTCTTCTCTTTCAGTGGGTAAATGGTACCTTCCAGACTCGCTTCCAGTAGCCTTGTTACCATCTCTCCCCATCAATGGTCCCGTATAGATGATAGAATATTTGTTTCTAATTCTTTATAGTCTACCAATCCAGTAGTTCCATTTACTTGACTCATGTCAAATCTCCATTTTTTGTTTCTATTTTATTTTTACTTCTCGCTTTGACGCAGTTTTTTGAACGTTCCCCATCATTTGTTTAAATGGTATGATAAAAAACAATAATTTTTATCTTAATGTTTAAGACGGTAGATGCCAGTGTCTAGGCACTGGCATGACACCCATTTCTTTCTATTCAAATAGCCTCTTTAGTATCATCTACTTTCATGACACCATTTGTTCCTATGTTTTTGTCTATCTTATTTTGCTATTCTGCTGCTCTAGATTAGAATACTGATTCTTCTAGAAGTTGTTCACGCTCCTCTTCTATTGCAATAGAGTTATCGTGATTTTTAAATAAATCTCTGATTTTTGTTTCTATTTCATTTGCAATTTCTTTGTTTGCCTTGAGGTAACTTTTTACATTTTCTCTTCCTTGGCCAAGACGCGTATTGTTATATGAATAATAAGCGCCTGCCTTTTCAAGGACACCAAGTTTTGCTCCTATATCTATTATTTCCCCAAGTTTTGATATGCCTTCATTATACATTATATCAAATTTTGCCTCTCTAAATGGAGGAGCGACTTTATTTTTTACAACTTTAACTCTCGTTTCATTACCCGTAATATTCTCTTTATCCTTTATTGCACCAATTTTTCTTATATCAAGTCTTATAGAAGTATAGAATTTTAACGCATTCCCACCGGTGGTAGTTTCAGGATTTCCATATACTACTCCTATTTTCATACGAATTTGGTTAATAAATATCAATATACAGTTTGCTTTTGAAACTGCAGAGGTGAGCTTTCGTAGCCCATGACTTAGAAGTCTTGCTTGTAGTCCCATGTGCTGGTCGCCCATATCTCCTTCAATTTCAGCTCTTGGAGTTAGTGCTGCAACAGAGTCAATAACTATTACATCAACTGCACCAGAACATACTAAATACTCAACAATATGCAACGCTTGTTCTCCAGTGTCTGGTTGTGAAATCACTAAATCATCGGTGTTTACTCCAAGTTTACGAGCATATATAACATCCAGTGCGTGCTCCGCATCGATAAATGCACATAAACCTCCTTTTTTCTGTGCTTCAGCAATTACATGCAAAGCAAGGGTAGTTTTACCAGAACTCTCAGGGCCAAATATCTCAATTATACGTCCTTTTGGCAATCCCCCAACACCCAGAGCTGAATCAAGTGCAATCGACCCTGTAGATATCGTGTCTATTTTTTCTACAGGGTTTTGCTTTAGCTTCATTATTGCACCTTTACCGAATGCTTTTTCAATTTGACTTATTGCATTATCTAGTGCTTTTTGCTTATCATTATTTCTTTCTTCTGGATTATGTGCCATGGATCATTTATTAACTTGTATAGTCTCCATGGTAATTGAACGCAACCAATCTGCCAAGGGTTTTTTAATAACGAAGAACGTTAGTTACCTAAAATTAGATAGATAGACTTTGTAGTGCGATACAAAATAACGATAGAATACAATGGTAGTGGTTTCTCTGGCTGGCAAAAGCAACAACACTCTGCTAACTCAATTCAGGAAACCATAGAAAACGCTATATTTAATTTCAGTGGCGAGAGAGTCTCTTTGCATTGTGGTGGCAGAACTGACACAGGGGTTCATGCTTTAGGGCAAGTTGCTCATTTCAATATGGAAAGGCAATTTGAGCTTTACAGAATAAGAAATGGAATAAACTATCACTTAAAAGCGATTCCTATAGTTGTGCTTAGTGCAGAAGCCGTAGATGATGCATTTCATGCGCGATTTTCAGCAAAAAAAAGATATTATGAATATAGAATAATTAATCGCTACGCTCCTGCAGCTCTGGAAATCGGTTATGTGTGGCAAGTATTTAACCCACTTGACGTAAACATCATGCGTGAAGCTGCTAGACACCTGCTTGGAAAACATAATCTTTCAAGCTTCCGCTCAAAAGATTGTCAAGCTACAAATCCGGTCAGAACAATCGATGATATTGATATAGTACAAAATGGAAGTCACATATACATCAAAATATCTGCGATTTCCTTTTTGCATAACCAAGTGAGGATTATTGTTGGCACTTTAGTTGAATTTGGAAAAAATAGAACTAATCCACAAGAAATGTTAAATATATTAAGTCAATGCAAAAGAAACGCCGCTGGGGTCACTGCGCCGCCTCACGGCTTATACTTAGTAAAGATAGATTACTAGCTTAAGTCCTCATTGGCATCACTATGTATAGTGCACTTGGATCATCTTCATCAGTGATAATTGTAGCGCTATTACCATCTGATAGGCTGACCTTACATTTGTTTTTTATACAAGATAAAGCATCAAGCAAATAACGAGAATTAAATCCTACTTCCATAAGAGCTCCATCGTAATCCACCTCTATAGACTCAGTCGCATCACTGCACTCTTGGGAATTTGAATGTAGAGTTAATAAATTCTCTTGCAATGAAAATTTAATTGATTTTATTTTATCGGACACAACAACGGAAACTCGGTCTATAACACTAGCAAGTTTGCTACTCTCAACAATCATTTGTTTATCTTGAGACGTTGGAATGACAGCTTTGTAATCTGGAAAAGTCCCATCTATCAATTTTGATATTAGAATATACTCACCACATGTAAATTTGATTTTTCTATCTGAAAGTTTTATATTTATCTCATTACAATCACCCAATACTTTCAACAGTTCCATGATAGTTTTACGTGGAATGATCACCCCAAATTCTCCGTTGATATCTTCAGGTTTAGGCCTTTTTATACATGATAAACGGTGGCCATCAGTTGCAACGCAGTACAGAAATTGCTCATCTGTATGCAGATATATCCCGTTTAAATTATACCTTGTATCATCCAGCGACACAGCAAACTTCGTTTTAGTCAACAAGTCTACCAAATCTGCACTTAGTAGAGTGAAATCGTATTGATGATCACCTTCTTCAAGAACAGGGAAGTTATTTGAAACTACGTTCGGTAAAGAAAAATTTGCATTTCCACAGGATATCAATAATTTTCCTTGATTATTCATTTCGAAATTGACATCCAAATTAGTTGGCAATTTTTTCACTATGTCATGTAAAGTATGTGCTGAGATTTTCACTTCTCCTTCTGCTGATACATTTGCAGTAAGTGAGGCAAATATTGAAATGTCAAGATCAGTAGCCTTCAATTTTATGCTGCCATGTTGTGCTTTGATATTTATACACGCTAAAACATCTATCGCGTTGCGCCTTTCAACCACTCCACTTACCCTGGATAGCGTATTTAAAAGGCTTGCACGACTTACACTAAAACGCATTTGTTCACACACAGAACTTTGTTCTTTGATTCCTATATCTACAATTTTTGACATATTAATTCTCAAAAATATATTTTAAATGATATTCATATTCTATGTAAAGTGATATCCATATTTTTGTCTGAGAGACAAAACAGCCTATCTTATACTTTAGTGATCAATAATTTGCTTTGTATGGCATAAGTCATGCATTTTTTGGTACGCTTTTTGAAAGCCAAGCAAGGAATAAGTATCATCAACATTTGCTGTTTTTACTTTTCCATTAACTACCATTGATAATCCCTGCTTCATTTTTAGAATCAAATCTTGGTCCATTTTTGTATCATCTGTCCACGCAAGACTTCCCTGTATTATTGGCAATTGATATTTAATTTTTTTATCGATATTGAGAACTACAGGCTCATTATTATACTGAAAGCCAGAAGTGACGCTCACCTCATCTGCTTTTTTATCAACGTAACTGACCATTACATACGGCTTGCGGTCAGCTGTATAATGTTCACTTTTTTTCTTAGGATGAGATACAATGTAACACACTTTTTCACCATCTTCCAATGCAGTGTACACAAGCCAATCTTTATATTTTTCCTTCAGTTGTACGTTACTAACCGATGCAAGAGTACCTATTGAAAAAAGTATTAGAAATACAAAAAGACTACGCATGTAAACCAAGTTTCAAACTCTCTGATTTTACATGTTGTTTTACCTTACTCATTGCTTGCTTAGCCAATTGTCTTATTCTTTCTCTTGAAACACAATATTTTTTGCTAAGCTCATCCAAAGTCTGAGTACTTTCAGATAAATATCTGCTAATGAAAATGTCTCTTGATCTTTCATTAAGACTTGCCAGCGCATTGCTTAAAATTGTTTCTTTTAATGCCTTTTCTTCATGATTCTGGTAAGCTACTTCTTGACTAACTAAATTACACGGAATCATATCTTGTAACTCCTTTTTAGAGTCATCACCTATTTTTATACAATTATTTAACGACTGATCCTTACAAGCCAAACGATAGTTCATTTGTACAACATCTTCTTCAGATACAGAAAGCTCATTTGATATTGCTTTTATTTCTTCGTTACTCAAAGTTTCTCTGTTTGTGTATTGTAAAATTCTTTTTTTTATTTTTCGTAAACTAAAAAACAATCTCCTTTGTGCTTGCGTTGTACCTATTTTTACAAGTGACCAAGATTTTAATATAAAGTCTTTCATTGAAGCTTCAATCCACCATACTGCATAAGTTGAAAAACGAAACCCTAAATCGGGATTAAACTTTTTCACTGCATGCATTAAACCCATATTTCCTTCCATGACTAGGTCCATCAACAATAGCCCGTAATTCTTAAATTTCATTGCAATTTTTACTACCAAATTCAAATGGCTAGTAATCAACCTGTGAGCAGAAGAAATATCCTGGTATTCTTGCCAATTTTTTGCTAATCGCACTTCCTCTTCTTGGGAAAGCATAGGAAATTTTCGCACTTCAGCAATATATTGCATGAGATTAGTGCTACTATTAACAGATAAATTCGCTACTGGGGTCAACATAATAATTTAAATTAAAACTCCATGTATATAATATATTGATTTTTAGTGAAAAATTCAAGCTTTAATTAAAAAAAGCATAACTTTATATCTAATTAAGATCTTAGCAACATTAAACTTCAACAAGAACTACCTGAATGTAGAATTAAAATTACTAATGTGTAATGATAGGCTATATAATTTAAAATAAACAGTGTGTTATTCCAGTGTTTAAACACTGGAATTCACATTTCTTTTTTCTAGATCCCAGTGTCATGCTACTTGAATGACAAGAAAAACCCACTGGGATAATAAGACAAAGATAGATTAGAAATTAAACGCTACTCCAGCTTCTGCACCAACAGTGCTGTAAAGAACATTTTTGATACCAGTATCATCCTTAGCTGCCTTATCAAAACTAGCACCATAAGAACCGAAGTAACGAGCTCCAGCAAAGAGTTTGATTTCTGGGGTTACATCATAACTAACACCAGCTTTTGCTTGATAAGCAAAACCAAATCCTTTTTGATCTTTAACTGCATCAGCTTTTGAAGGATTGCTGATATATGCTGCACCAACACCAACACCAACGTATGGAGTGATAGGCATATCTTCAATCGCTATATCGTAATAAACGTTAACCAATCCTGAAAATGCTGTTACACTATCTGCAGCCTTGTCATCAGATACTACATCTGCATCTTTACTCAATTGTGAGTAAAGTCCTTCAACATCAACCCTGATATCATCCATTTTATAACCAAATGCACCACCTCCAGCTAGAAAAGATGCTTTTAAGGGACTATTGTTCTCCTTACCTGATTTATATGTAACACCATCAATCTTTGTTTTAAAAGGTAAAACTTCACCGTTGTATTGTAAACGAACGTAGTAGCTAGTTTCTTCATCACTTATTGGACCAATAGGATCTGATGAAAAAGCAGAGTTTGATAGGCTTAGCAACGTCACTAAAGCAGCTGCCGAAAAAAACTTTTTATAATGCATAATTGCCCTCGTTAAAAAAATTAAAATTCCACTTTAGCAGTCTAAATAATAACTAAAGTTAAGTCAAGTGCTAACTTAATAACACAAAACCTTCTGTATCTTAACTAACTTTTAGGAAAATACAAAGATTTTATTAATTAATAAATAGAGTTACTCTACTTTTTTTACTCTTGATCTTCTGACACCTATTTCACTAATGTCTTTTTATCTTCTGATCTGCATTCATCATTGTGAATTGCTGCATATTCATGCAGTAATATGAATGTACTTCATGGAAGTACTAGTATAAAAGGAAAACACTTAGTTACTGCATTAAGGCAAACTTCAGTAGTAAATTTAAAAAGGAAGTTTAAATCCAGGTGGTAACCCCATCATACCTGCAAGATCAGAGGTTGCATTTGCCATATCTTCTTCTGCTTTTTTAATGGCATCATTAAACGCTGCTGTCACTAAATCTTCCACTATGTCTTTTTCTTCATTTCTCATAAGCTCTAAGTCTATGTTTACCTTTTTAGCTTTATAGCCACCTATTTTTATAACTTCCACTAATACAGAAACTTTGCCACCACCAGAAATACCTTGAAACTCTTTTCCAATATATTTTTCTTGGGCTTCCGCAAGCTTTTTTTGCATTTCTTGCGCTTGCTTCATTATTTGACTGAAATCCACAACCTACTCCTTATTTTCTATATTAACTACCTTTGCACCTTTAAACGTATTTAATATATACTTAACTACAGGTGCATAATTTAAATTACTCACTTCCCTATTCATATAACTCGTATCAACTATAATAACCCACTCCTGATTAGTGGCTTGATTTAAGTAACTTTTCAAGTCATTACAAAAATTACTGTTCAAGTTAGACACAGCTTTTAATTTTAAATACCCAAATTTACAATCTATTAATTTTAGATTACTACACAGTTGTTTGTAAAGATAAATTTGGTTACTCCGCCTTAATAGTTGCAAAATCTTATCAAAATCGTAATTTTGTTGTTTATTTTTCACATGGATCCCAGTGTCACGCACTGGGATGACAGAGTGGGGTTTTTCCACATATTTTTTTGGATCCGAGTAGTCAGCTACTTGGATGACAGGGGGGGAAGGTGCAACAGGTCTGCCCTGTCTATTTCCTTGCTCTACATTCTGTGAAAGAATTTTTTTGATCACCTGTTCCGGAGAAGGCAAATCAGAAAGATAACAAAGGCTAATTAATATCATTTCAGCGGCAATTTCATTGCATGTTGAAACCTTTATATCTTGAATACCCTTAAGCAGCACCTTCCACAATCTCGAAAAAAATATTAAAGACTTTTTTGTACTCAAATCTTTTACTCTGCTCTTCTCATATTCTGTATCAATCTCTTTTGTAATTAAAAAACGGCATATTAACTGGATTGTTTGCAGTAGATCTTCAAAAATATTGAGCGGATTTGCTGTTTTTACCACATTGTCGAATACTAACAAAGCCTTCTGTAAATCACTATCTAATACTGCTTCCAGTAGATCAAATATAACGTTTCTATCTACTAGACCAAGTATGTCTTTAACACTTTGAGTGGATATTGTACCATCTTTGCTATATAGCACTGCTTGATTCATCAAAAATAAAGCGTTACGCATTGAATTGCTACAGTGGTGCGCAATTAATTCCGATGCTTCTTTTTCAATAAAATAATTTTCTTTTTGTGCAATATCATTTAAACGCTCCATTATCTTAGCTGAAGGAATGTTATGTAAGTCAAACCTTTGACAACGTGCAATAATAGTTATTGGTATCTTTTTTATTTCTGTAGTTGCCAGAATAAACTTTACGCTAGATGGTGGTTCTTCTAGAGTTTTAAGTAATGCATTAAATGCATTACTGGATAACATGTGTACTTCATCTATAATGTAAACTTTAAATTTAGAACTTATTGGTAAATAGCAAATATCTCCCAAGATCGCTCTAACATCCTCAACACTAGTGTGACTTGCCGCATCGATTTCAACTACATCTGGATGGCTTGAATTTTTTATTGCCAGACAACTTGTACATGATCCACAAGGTTCAAAAGTTGGCCCCAATGAGCAGTTCAAACATAAAGCTATTATTCTTGCAGTGGTGGTTTTACCAATTCCACTGCTACCAGAAAGCAGTATAGATTGTGGAATTTTGTTGAGAGTAAAAGCATTTTCTAGTATACGCACCAATATATCTTGACCTACTAAATCTTTAAAGCTACTAGGACGATATTTTAATGCTATGTTCATAGCCTAGAATAAAACAAATAGTACAAATAGGTATGCAACCCAAAAAGATTCTGATATGGTTGCTTCATTTCTGACCTGACCAAGTTACAGAATTTTTGCCTGCATACCTTATAAAAGGTTATACTTTTTTTTTTTTTTAGCAAGGTATATTCTATATTAGTCTTATAATTTATATGTTAGACCTTTTGCAACATTACTTTGGAGTAAACAGCTGTTACCTAAAATACTCTTCTTCTGTCATCCCAGTGCCCAGACACTGGGATCCAGAAAACTTAATTTTAAATGAATACATTAGGCTGTTGTATAATAAGAACTGGATTCCAGTGTCAATCACTGAAATGACACCCTTCCGGTGGGGATTGCTCTCAAACTACAATGTTCGTACAGTTGTACTGGGATCCAAGTATAAAAATATTTGGAAATTACACAATGGACAATGGATTCTAGGAATATATGTTAAAAGTAATGTCCATAATGAAATAAGCTGGATTCCAATGTCACGTACTGGAATGACAACATATAGGTATTGGAATAACAAAAGAGGAATATTATGATTTTATATCATTTTCCTCTTTGTCCGTTTTCACGAAAAGTTAGAGCTCTTCTCAAGGAAAAAAAGCTGAGTTGTGATTTGGTATATGAAAATCCATGGGAAAAGCGGAATGAATTCATGGAGATCAATCCAATCGGACAAGTACCAGTATTAATAGATAATAACTTTGTAATAGCGGATAGTAATGCCATTTGTGAATATATAGAAGAGACTTACAATAGTGACGTCAAATTACTTGGTTCATCAACTATTATTAAGTCTAAAATACGCGCTTTAATCAATTGGTTCGATAGCAAATTTTACAATGAAGTTACTAAGTATATTATGAATGAAAAAGTAATTACTAACCGCAGCCCTGACTCTAGATTTCTTCATGCAGCTCAGCATAACCTGCCTTGCCATATGGAATACATCGAACACTTAATTAACAAGAACGTTTGGCTTGCAACCGATAAGTTCACTTTAGCCGATATTACTTTAGCATCACATATTTCTATAATAGACTACGTAAATAGTTTCCCATGGGAAAAAAGTAAGATTTTAAAAGAATGGTACTCCATTGTTAAATCAAGGCCTTGTTTTCGCGAAATATTATTAGAGAGAGTTTTTGGCTTAACTCCCCCTAGACATTACGCTGACCTTGATTTTTAACTTGCGTTAGTTTTAAAGCTACAGTCATTCCTTCGTCAGTAGGAATCAATATGGAGAAATATTTTTTTTCATCTGACAATCTATCATTAAACTCTCTCATAGCATGCCATGACTTTTCTGATACTTCTTTTGGAGGAGATTCTAAAAATACTGTATCAAATAATAGAGTGTTATCTGCAACGATTAGCCCATCTTGTTTAATGTATGACTCTGCCCAATCTAAATACTTAGGATAACTACTTTTATCAGCATCGATGAATATCATGTCAAATGGTGCCTTTGCTGATAATTCATTAATTTTTTCCAGTGCATCACCTTCTATTAGAGTAATTTTATCACTTAGATTAAAAGCACTAAAATTTTTTTTTGCTATTCTTGAGTGTTGAGGATTATTTTCTATTGTATATATATGACCATCTTTCGGTAAAGCTTTTACCATACAAATTGACGAATAACCATATAACGTGCCAATTTCAACTATGCTTTTAACTTTATGGATTTTGATAAATAAATTTAATAATTTTCCTTCTTCAGGAGTGATTTGAATACGTTGTTTCTTATCAAGAGTACAATGTTCTTCTACTTTTTTATACTCTTTTGCAAATAAGCTTCTTATGTACAACGATTTTCTGCTAAAGTTATGACGCATTAAGTTTTATAATATAAACTAAGGAGGTTTAATCTATATAAGATTTATAAATATAACAATAGGGTTAAGAATAATAAATTTTTTTATTTTAAGTTGTTATTTTATAAAGTAAAATTTTAAGTGACAAAGATTATTATATATTTTACTATAGTTAACCAGTATAATAACCAATTGTTATACTAGAATTAAGGGATCGTTTATTTACATCTCTCTTAAAATGTAATTTTTATAATCAATTAGAGGGGGTTATATGTCTTATAACATTGCTAACGAAGTTGAAACGTTAAGCAAGAAATCTAATAATAATGAAGGAGTGAAATTACTGCACAATCCAGCTTATCGCGAGAAGTACAAAGAACGCTTTAACGAAGCTCAGAAAAAAGTTATGGATATGGTCCAATTTTATGATGGAACGATAGTATTAATAGAGAATAAAATTGCTATGTATTATTATGCTTGGCACAGTAAAAAAAGAGAGTTTGAGCGTAAAAAGCAACAAACAGTATCAAAAAATAATGATTCAGCATAGGGTTTTTATATGGTAAGCTACAGTGTTATTACTTCACTATAGCTTTTCCATATAACTCATCTATTACATTAGTGAAGTATTCCAGCTCTCTATACCCTTCATGTTTGATTTTACCATTCTCTACATATGATTTGTCATCGTTAAGCTTGATGATGAATACAGGAGTAGCTGTGATATCAAGTTTATTAATTGCAAGTGATTTATCATTTATAATTTTGTCCATCATCTTTTTATCATTAATGCATTGGTTAAATACATCTTGCTTCAAATTGCTTAGTGCAGCAATTTTTTGTAGTATAGTTAAATCACTAAAATTAGAGTAGTTCCACGAGTCTATTGCATTAAACACAGCTTTGTTAAAATTAAAATAGTCTTCTTCTTTTTCATAGCAATAACTTAGCATTGCAGCTTTTAATCCTCTGTAATCTAGAGGAAAATGACGGAATATGTATAACATCTTACCTGTATCTATGTACTTTTCTTTGATTTTAGGAAAAACTTTCTTATGAAAAAGAGAACAGTGATAACAAGTGAGCGAAGCATATTCTATCATTAAAATTGGTGCTTTTGGATCACCTAATAATTTATCATCAGGCAGTAGTGACAGTAGTTCTTTTGATGTTATTTCATCAGTTTTTTGAGTGTTGGGTAAGTTTTGTTCAATAGCTGCATAAGAACTAACACTTATAAAAATAAGTAAGAACAATAATCTAAAAATCATTACAATGGAAACACTTAACTTATTAAAGAATTTATGCATTTATATAAATAATGTCAAGATAACTTTTTCTCGGCAACACTTTCTACTCTGTCTTTAAATGCAGCAATTATTTTACTTTGTGTGTATTTATAAACTGAGTTTAATAAGGCGGAAAACAAATTGGATTTAAATTCAAACTTTATATAGAACTCTACCATAGTTTTACTTTCATCTATAGGAGTGAATTTCCATTCGTTGTATAAATGTTTAAATATTCCATTTGACGACACAGCTTTTATCCAACTTTTATTTGCTCCATTTGGAGAAAGAAAGGTCACTTCTGATGTGTAACTTCCTTTAATGCCATGAAAAGCTGCAAGGAGGTCCACAATCATTTGGCTATCAGTTTTTTCTTTTATATAAACAGCTTTGCACCAAGGAACAAAATCAGGATACTTCTCAACGTCAATTACAACTTGAAATATCTCATGAGATGAACAGAAAAAAACACCTTGTTCTTTATATTGGTGTAACATAAACCTAAATAATGGAAAAGGGATCCATATCTACCGTCAGTCTTAGTAGATTCCTGAGACCTAAAGTTAAGGTGGGCATCACGTACTAATTTCAATGAAATTAACAGAGGCAATTCCCTTGATCAGAAATTATCGCTCGGGAAATTTAACTTAACTCATAACGCATAGCACAGACCCCTAAATTAATTATAGATTATTTATATAGAGTATGTCTATAGATATATTAAAACTAGCGATCATTATTTTGCCTTTGTTAAATTTTGCATTTTAAGTATCATAGCTAATAAATATATCTTATGAATCTTATTAAGTTCTTAACCATTTTTATTGTAATCTCCTCAAGTGCTTACGCGAATTGTATAGGGCACAAAACTTTTGTGCTTGCCATGAAGCAGCAAGTAGACAACACGTCTATGAAAGGGAATAGAAAAAATCTAGAACATGTACAAGAAGAACTTCTGAAAATTATTCAGAATAATATTGACCTCAAAGGAATATCTCGATTTGTCATAGGGAAATATTGGAATTTATCTACTCAGAAAGAAAAAGAAGAGTTTCTAAAAGAATATGAAGTATATCTCGCGCGCTTGTGCGCTAAAATTTTGTATAAATACATAAATAATAGTGAAATGATCATAATGAGTACAAAAGCAGTTGACGATGAAACTTGTCTGATAGGAACAAGATTTTCTTATGGTGATGAGGAATTTACAAATATTGACTTTAAAGTTACTAAAAGTGACAGTTCTTTCTTAATAAACGATGTTGTAATGAGTGGAATAAGTATTTCTATTAATCAACGTTCTCAATTTAGTGAAAAGATCGACACGAATGGCATGGCAAGTGTAATAGATGAATTAAAACGTAACAATAATTTATGATATACATGCCTCATTGGCCTAAGCCGATTGGCAGTAGGCCAAAGGATTTTTCTCTTGATCGCATAAAAAGTTTTCTAAATAAACTGGGTAATCCCGAGAAAAAAATACCGCCAATAATTCACATAGCTGGCACTAATGGCAAAGGATCAACACTATCCTTTATAAGATATATAATGCAAGCAGCAGGGTATAAAGTTCATACGTACACTTCTCCACATTTAGTGAATTTTAATGAGAGAATAGTTGTTGCAGGCAATGATATCGATGATAGTGAATTACATAACTCACTGGAAGAATGCCGTATAGCAGTCGCAGAACAACCCATCACTCTATTTGAAGCCGCAACGACTGCAGCCTTCTTAGCTTTTTCTCGTCATAAAGCTGATATTACTTTAGTTGAAGTGGGTCTGGGTGGAAGGCTTGATGCAACAAATGTTATAGATAATCCGATTCTAACGATCATCACTTCCATTGCACTTGACCATACAGAATATCTTGGTCCTACCGTAGAAACCATAGCAGGTGAAAAGGCTGGAATAATGAAACCTAATGTTCCTTGCGTAATAGCACCACAAGAAAAATCTATAATGAACACGCTAGAACAACACGCAATAAACAAAAAATCTCCCTTATATAGAGGAGGATTTGAGTGGAATTGCGAAAAACAGAATAACAGAATGGTCTTTCAATCGGCTATTCAATCAATAGAATTTTCTTTGCCATCTTTAAAGGGTGAACACCAAATAATCAATGCAGGAAACGCCATTGCAGCATGTAGCATTTTGAGTGGAAAATATGGATTTGATATTGGAGAAGAGGACATTGCTTCAGGTTTACAAAGCACTTATTGGCCTGCGCGGCTAGAGTCTATAAAAGAAGGTAATTTAATTTCTTTATTACCACAAGATTGGCAATTATTTCTAGATGGTGCACACAACAATGATGGTGCCAGAGTGTTAGCTAAGTGGGTAAAAGACAATTTTGCTGAAGGTATCTATATGATCTTTGGTGTTACTCGTAACAGAAACGTCGCAGAGTTCTTAGAGCACTTAAAGCCATATATCAAACTACTATGCGCGATTTGTGTTAAATCTGAACCTAAAGCAACAAGTACAGATTTAATTAGAGAAGGAGCTCATAATATAGGAATCAATGCTATCGAATGTGAATCAATCAGAGATGCTATATCAAATCACATACTAAAAGCTTCTATACAAAACGTCAAAACCATACTAATCTGTGGCTCGCTATTTTTAGCCAGAGATTTGAGTATGGAGAATAGCTATCAATTAATCCAAGAACAATAAATGCACTACACAACTTGCTCTCTTCCATGAGCGTGAACACTATCGGGATTTACAATGCTGCTTGGCTTTTCGGTTAATGCTCCTATAGGTACATTTTGTTCATCACCTCTTCCTTCAGTTTTTACAAGATTTACAACTTTTCTCTCGTAGATCTCACTTGCTAATTGTAATAATAAAGTACAACCTAGTACTATAGCAAATCCAATGAGTACTTTACTGTCTACGCAACTAGATTGGTACTGTAACACCAAACCTGCTATTAATAAAATAGGAGGAAGATAATTTGAAATTTGGGAAGTAAGAATTAGATATTTAAATGCTTTACTTTTGAACATTTCATCTATATAAATAGTACCTTCAAAAATAAACGTTAGTGCGGTTGTGTGTCCCACGCTGGCTCTCTAAAATTACTTTAGCTACAAATATTAAGAAATTTACTAAGTAAAAAAAGACAAAAGAACCCCCGTATAGCGAGTTTTAATAATTTAAATTGATAATGTACTAACAAGCGCGATTTGGCTGAATGTAGAAAAAATAAAAAAGACATGCAGCCGCTATAATTTTTATGTAATTTGCCAATAAATATTTGAGTTTTTTACTGAATTTTGCTGTTAAATCCGCGGAGATTAAAAACAAGGGTAAATACTCTTGCTATCATAGTAAGGGAGATGGCGTAATTTGTCAAGTTAAATAAGCTAAGTTATTAACATGTAATAATTAGGCAGCTATTGCAGATTGAATGTTCAAATGATCACTAACTTTGAGGTTTTGGTTTCATCTATTTGCGGCTGACTAATCATAGTTCGAATGAAATTGGTTGCCATAAAGGTACAACCTAGAATAAAAAAAGCAACGGAAATAAAGGGGATAATAGGAAATTCAAGAGGTAATATAGATGTAATTCCTCCTATTAAAAATGAAACGTTAGATGCAATGTCGAGGCAGATCTTCATTAATTTCTCTTGCCAAGAGGTATCGAGTTGCTTATTAAGGCCACACTGCCTAAAATGATCAGTTAATGACCATATATTTAAAGCAAGAGAAAGTGCACTTAGCATAGTGCTGACAATAGTAAAATACAAGCTTAAGGAAGAAATATTTAGGGCTAATGCTGCTATGTACCCACTCAAAGAAGCAATAGATAGTGCAGTAACTAAGCGTTTTGAATAAGTTCGTATTTTTTTTCTGTAAATAAGCCCCTCTTTCTCATAACTCATAAACTTAACAGTAAATACATATTATATCATAACATTAATTGACTTGAAAATCAATACAGAGTGCCCGGGAGAAGACTTGAACTTCCACAACTTGAAAAGTTACTAGCACCTGAAGCTAGCGCGTCTACCAATTCCGCCACCCGGGCTTTTTGTGATTTACTATGTTAAAATAAAATAATATACTCAAATAGTTTTTAACTTAAAGGTAATGCCAAATCTAGATCAAATATTTTTTGCTCAGAACAATGTTAATATTAATAATGTATATAAAATAGTCAACAACGCTTTGAGCAATAGTGATGGTGGTGAGCTATTTTTAGAGTTTTGCCAATCAGAATCCCTAGTTTTTGATGATAATATATTAAAACATATGGATTTAAATATCAGAAGAGGATTTGGTCTAAGGTCTTTTTGTGAAGATAGTACGTCTTTTGTTTGCTCTTCTGAGATTAGCGAAAAAGAAATTAGTAAAGCTGCTTCCATGGTAAAAAGTTCAGCATCTTTAAGCAAAACGAATTCAGTAAACTTAAATGAGGAGGCAAAAAGCCTGTATTCAACGATTAATCCCATAAATGAAATGGACCTGAGCTCAAAGATTAAACTACTTAATGAGGTTAATGAGTATGTAAGGTCGAAGAATAATTGCGTGAAGCAGGTAAAAATAACTCTAAATGGAGAATGGCAAGTTGTACAAATAATAAAAGATGATCACAGGTTAAGCGATATTAGGCCTTTGGTACGTTTTAATGTACTAGTCATCGTAGAGAAAAATGGCCGAGCTGAGAGAGGTTCTGCAGGGCATGGTGGAAGAGACTCTTATAGTAAATTTGTTTCTGAGAAGAAGTGGAAAGAAGTTGCAAACCAAGCGTTAGAGCAAGCGCTAGTAAATCTTGAGGCAATTCCAGCTCCGGCTGGAGAGATGACAGTTGTTTTAGGTTCAGGTTGGCCAGGGATATTATTGCATGAAGCTGTAGGTCATGGACTTGAGGGTGATTTTAACCGTAAAGGAATCTCGGCATTTTCAAATTCTATGGGTAAACAGGTGGCAGCCAGTAACATTACTGTAGTTGATAATGGAACTCTACCTAATTTGCGTGGTTCTATTAGCATAGACGATGAGGGTACTTTACCTGGCTATAATGTGCTTATAGAAGATGGAATTCTAAAAGGATATATGCAAGATCATATGAACGCTAAACTTATGGGTGTAAATCCAACTGGTAATGGTAGAAGAGAAAGTTACAAAGAAGTTACTATGCCACGCATGACAAACACCTATATGTTGGCAGGAAAATATGCACCAGAAGAAATAATATCCAGTGTAAAAAGAGGCCTATATGCAGTAAATTTTGGTGGTGGACAAGTTGATATAACATCAGGAAAATTTGTTTTCTCATCTTCAGAAGCTTACCTAATAGAAAATGGTAAAATTACACAGCCAGTGAAAGGAGCAACACTAATTGGTGATGGGCCAACAGTGCTAAAAAAAGTATCAATGATTGGTAATGATCTAAAGTTAGATCCTGGTGTTGGTACGTGCTCAAAAGACGGGCAAAATGTGCCTGTTGGAGTTGGTCAGCCAACACTTAAGGTCGATGCAATAACTGTTGGTGGAACTGAAATGTAGATAAGTGCTAAGCGAACTCAGCTCATGCTGTACAATTGTACAAACATTGTAACCATTATCCAAGTAGCCCATATAGATGCAAAAACTACTTAACAAATCTCTCTGCCTTTCTTGCCATAACGTGTATAACAATCTCACAAAAAATAATATCATAGAATTCAATAGGTGATCTTTATTGCTAAATACCATAAAACTCGAGGTTTTAGCGCAATAAATCTATCATAAGAAGGTAGTCTGGAAAAGTCTGACTTATGCAGCAACTGTAAGTAACGTATGTAAAATGATTTAAAGTTTAGATTGCTGATATAACAAAATTATTGTTATAATTTCGGAATGCGTTATTTCTGGCACTATTGTAGGTTTTTTACCATTGGATAATAATCTACCTGCAAAATTTTTGTCTATCATTTTACAATAATCATCTACAAAACAGAATAATTCTGTTACATTCTTATTCAATGGGTAACCTCCTATTATGTCTAAAATACTGGAGTTTACCCTCTTTTAGATAAATTAAAAATTGAACGTTTGGTAATGACGACATATGTGGAGAAGGATGGCAACCACCACAATTCGGGAACATTCAAAAAAGCATAAGGGTCAAGTTAAGGAAATAAAGGTATGAAGAAGATAGGATAAGAAGATATAAAATTCTCTCGGATATATTTTAGTGAGAGAACTAATGATGAATAAAATAACTTGCTTATCAAATTACCTCAACAAATTTTTCAATGAAATGGCAAATAATTGAAACAGAAAAGGAAAAGAAAATTGAGTAATTGATGATTCATAAAAGCTATAATTTTGGGTAATATAGGGGTTACAAACTGAATCATAGATACAATGTGCCAATTATTAAATGAAGAATCTGTGATAATAACGAAACAGGGTTTAGATTTCAGGTTTACTAAAGAAGCAGTAGAATTTATGAAAAGAATGTACAATGGCTTTATTTAAAATACCCTGCAAATTGATTGTAGAATCTTGCAGCAATTTAAAAGCATTGGATAGTAGCTTTGCCTAACAGCATGGAAAATCTATATAAAGGTTATGGACAAAGGTTATGAGAGTAACACTAAGTGTGGAATAAAGTTAAAATTAGTTTTTGATTACCTAAATCAGACATTGGATCAACTTAACATAACGGAGGGAGTAAGAAGGTTATAGGGAGAAGTTGCTAATATCTGACCTTGGTTCAAGTTCTTTTAAACAGATCAATGGAACGGGAGCTTATTTTATAAGTCGTTGATACCAATGTATATGCTATAGAAACAAATCAAAAAATGGAATTATTGGAATGTTTAGGAGACAAGCTATTTTTAGAAATGAAGGTGTTGTTGGGAAAAGAAGCAAAGATTAGAGTAAGAATGATATGTCATAAATTAACTGAAGAGCAGTCTCTAGCCAGAAGAAGAAAAGCTAATAAATTGGCAAAATCACATGATCTTCCAAAAGGAATCAGAAATTGTTGAACTGGTCAAAACTAATATTCCAGAGGATAAAATTAGTGCTGAGCAAGTATTACAGAGTAATACCAATTCTCATTGTTGTGGAGTCAAATAGGAAACAGAGCAGAGTTGTTTAATTGTAGAAGTAGCAAGAGAGGTAAGAAATTTGCATAAAGTGCTCTCAAGCAAAGCAATAGTACTGTATATTTTATTGCGCAAAATGTTCTGTTTTATATATAACCAAAGCCTCTCAACAGGATTAAGTTCAGGTGAATATGGAGGTAGGTATATAATCTCAATGTTTTTAGGTACCTTTAAATTTTTTGACTTATGCCAACTAGCACAGTCCATAACAAGAACAGCTTCTCTTGTCCCTAGATATTGCAACATTTGCTCAAGAAATATATTCATGCAATCAGTGTTAACATTTGGTGCAAATAAGCTAAAACTCTCTCCATTTTTAGGATTAACTGCACTGTAGAGATAAAAATTATGCCTACCTAACTTTATTTTAACCCGAGTTCTAGTACCTTTTTTAAACCATCCATGCCCAACTTTCGAATGTGTGCCAAACCTTGATTCATCAAAGAAAAATAGCTCTTTTTCAGGATACTTTCCAATAACTTCATTGAGATTTTTTTTTGAATTCCTCTTGTTTACTTTTATCTTGTACGTTGTGTACTGGTCTTGGTGTAATATATGAAAATTTCATCTTTTGCATATGGCGGTGTACTGTAGATTTGCTAATATTTAAGTCGAACTTTTCCTGTATTCTTATTCTCATTTCTTTAATGGTAATATTAGGGTTTTCTTCTATCCATGCTTCAATTTGCTGTAGTTGAGCCTGATTTAATTTAGTTTTTCTTCGGCGTGATCGAGGAGCAAACAGTTTTTCTTCTCTGCCAAATTTCAAGAGTTTTATCCACGAAGTTAGTGCCTTTCTTGAAATGCAATATATTTTTGCTACAGACGTTATACTGTACTTTTTTGCTGCAATTACAGCGTTTAGTTTTTTTGAAACATATGCATTATTCCTTACTTTCTTCAGCATCTCTTTTGCTGATTTTACTACTTCTTCATCCAATAATTTTGATCTGAGTGCCATTTATACCTAAACTATTTCACTTATTTCATTATGGCTTTTCTTCCATTATTGTCTATCTGTTTCCCGTGTAACGGGAATTGGTATAAGTAGCCTATTTTTGGTGTTAATTGTAGAAATTATTAACACTGCTTTTGAAGCAATAATTGAGCGTATTTCCAGTGAACAACATATACTTTCAAAAAAAGTGAAAGATCTAGGTAGTGCAGCAGTTTTTCTCTCATTAATTAACTTCTTGATAACATGGATGATAATATTGATATGAATGTTGTTAAGATATATTTTCAAATTCACCGATTAAGACTTGCATGTCTTGTGGTAAATCAGAAACAAATTCTATATATTCTTTACTTTTTGGATGATATAAGCCTAGCGTGTGAGCATGTAGTGCCTGTCTATTGAAATTACGGATAAAGTCAGAGTTTTTAGCATGTTTTTCACTTTTACTACTATTTTTTCCGTAAACTTGATCACCAACTACAGAATGTCCTATGTGGCTCATGTGTACTCGAATTTGGTGTGTTCTGCCTGTCTCTAAAGTACATTTAACCAGGCTTGCTTGCCCTATAATTTTCTTCACTGAATAATGAGTGATTGCTAATTTACCTGCTGTTTTTGTGACACACATCATTTCTTTATTACTGCGTTTTGGAGCAATATGGGTTTTTACTGTTCCTTGCAGATTAGGTAATGCTCCCCAAATTACTGCTAAGTATTCCCGTTTTATTTTACGATTTGATAGCAGTTCAGACAAGAAGCTGTGGGATTGTTCATTTTTTGCAATTACCATGAGTCCACTAGTATCTTTATCAAGCCTGTGAACAATTCCTGGTCTTGTATTTATATATGGAATTTTGCCAAGGTGAGCGATCACTGCATTCAGGAGTGTATCATTGTTTGTTCCAGCACCTGGGTGTACTGTTAATCTACTTTGTTTACTCAGAACTATAATGTCCCCATCTTCGTAGATGATATCAAGCTTTATATTATAGTTAGGTTCAATTGATGTGGATATGTCAGGTTGAACGAGATGTACTATATACTCTTCACCTGGTTTTACTATGTGGTCATTATTAATTATCGGCGTGCCAAGTAATGTTACCCGCTCATCTTGTATCAATCTTTGTGCTTTACTGCGTGATATGTTACACTTTTTAGCTATGTAAGTATCTAGCCTTAATTTTTTTTCGTCACTATTAACATTTAAGGTTATATCTATGGTCACTACCCTGCGCAAGCTACTTTGAATGCTGCATGAACATCTGGATTCACAAAATCAACTTTTGTACTAGGTTGAATTTGAAGGCCGTCTTGTTTTTTAATATGGCAAATTGTTTGAGAGCCATCTTTCCAGTAAATTATTATTTTATTATCAAAATCCCGTAGCGTTAACTCCCTCTTTTCTTCTTTTTTATCTTTTTCTTCTAGCTTAATAGACTCTAATAAATAATATAGAAAGTCACTTGCTTTACCGTTAACTTTTTTTCTCCATTCATCCATTTTTTCTTGTTCAGATAATTCTTTTTCCAATTTTGCATTTTCTTGCTCCAGCTCTTTCATCCTTTTTTTTGATTTTAATAATCTATGTTTTTCTATTGCTTTTTTCTCTTCATCTCGCTGTTTTTCAAGAGAAGTAGCAGTAATACTGCCTTCACTGCTATTAGGTTCATTTGATTGAGTCTGTTTATTCTTTAATTCTGCTAGCTCATCTTTTACTTTTTTTAGTTCTTCTTCTAATTCGTTCTTTATCTTTTCCGCTTCTTCTTTTTGTTTTTCCAATGTATCTATGAACTCACGATCATCGCTAATTGTTCTTTCTCCAGATTGAAAAAAGCCAACTAATCTGCTTGGTTCAAATCGCTCAACCTTATCTTCAGCGATTTTAATAGTATTCTCTAAACTAGAAAAAATGCTTTCAATTTTTAGTGAATTTGTTCTTTTTGCCAGCTCTTTAGCTTCGCTTAAAATGACCATCATTTCCTTACGCAACTTATCTAAATCTTTTTTGATGTCTCCTCTAATTCCTTGTAGATGAACAAGTGTTTCTTGAATTTCATCATTTGCAGGTTTTAGAAGTTTGCTATCAAGTAGATCTTTAGCTTCATCTAAGCGCTTATCAAATGAGTCAACAATTTTATCTGTAAAATTAGTCAAGTGCTTATCTAGTAATTTTATTAATCGAGATATTGGATCATTTTCTTCCTCATCTTTTGTCTTTTTTTCCATTACCGATACAAAACCACCTCTTCTGCATGGAAAGAGAATATCTAAATTATTAAATTTTTTAACAATATTATGATTATTGTTTATCTCATTGGTTTTTAGCTTGCTGAATGTTATACATATTCCAACGATAGCAATGATACTAGCCAGTACAACTGGAACCCATTCCAAAGCCTGAATATTGGCAAAGCTCAATCTATTTTGTATTAACGCACCAACTATAATTACAGCACTAATTACATATGGTATGGTAAGAAAAATGGCCTTATTTTTATTCTCTTGTATTTGATTATCTAATATTTTTTTCTGATTTTCAGAAATTGGCAAAACTATTGAAAAGTTTGCTTTTTTGGAATCTATAAGACTTAAATTTGGTTTTATCTCTATTTTCAGAGCATTTTCAGCGATTTCACTCATCTCGTTGTCTTTGCCACCTCTAATTTTATTATTTATTAATTCCTCTATCAACTTTTCTCCTTCTTTTATCTCCTGCTTATGCATATATCTCATAGCAGAAGAGGCTACAAAAGTTGTTAAAAGAATAATAGAAACCAAAGTGTAAATTGGCATGAATGTTGGGTTAAAAATATCTGTAATAAACCTTAGATCATTATGGGTTATTATTATTGCAGCTACATAAGCCAAAGAAAATTGAAGCCAAATATTTACAATCGCTATGGGTAGAGTGTTACTTACAGAATATTTCTTTGTTGCACGCCATAACCTAGGAAAAAAACCAATAGCATCATCTATTTTGGCAAAATTATGATCTACTTTAACATTGAAAGGATTTGTTGTATCTAAAGGCATAAATTTCCTTGCATCCTAATTAAGTAATTATATATAAATGATACTTTAAAAACAAGTTTTTGGCTTATGCCAAGGACGATTAGAACGGACTTTGCTAACCTTTATGCCACTATTTGCTAGCCAAACAGAGTGTGTGCCATATGCCTCTAAGTCAGAGTATTTGATGATTTTAGTATTGCAAGCTGGATAGTTAAACTTGCTTAACTGAATTACTAGATCGACATTGTTACAATTTTCTAAAATATCTTCTCTTTTATGAGCTAGCAACACTGACTTATTATTTCCTTTATTATATGTACAGTCATAATCATTACATTTTAGCCTTTTGTTTGAATTACTGAATTTAGTATGATTCACAATTTGATTCTGCCCGTTTTGCTTTGCCCACGTTTTGACAACAAAATTTCTGTTTTTTCTAGTAAGGGAATATAGTAAATTGTCATCTTCTTTTACAGCAAGATTATCAGCACTGACTAGAATGTCAGGAGTTGTATACATAGCGCTAGAGAAAATACCTAGCACAATAAAGAAAATTCCAAAGAAACGCCAATTCCTTTCCCACAAGCATAACCATAATAGCCCAAGCGTTATTATAATAATTAATGAGGCAGGAAAAGTGCGAATAGGAATAACCAAATACTGAAGACTGGCAATTGCGTTTGTTATATATAAAACGCTGTCAATTGGGCGTTCCATGAGAGGCGTTATAATCCACTGAGTACCTAAAGGAATCAATAAAACATAGATTATTCCAAGTGGAATAATAATGAGTGTAACTATTGGTATAGCAATCAAATTTGTGATAATGCCACTGATTGAAAAATAGTTAAAATTGTATATTGTGTACGGAACAGTTGCTAAACTTGCTATTATTGAGCTGATCATTATCGACATAAAATATTTTATTATTTTTATTTTGAATAACTTATTAGCATTGATCTGATAGCTGGCAACTAGTGCCAAAACAGCAGAAAATGACATTTGAAAACCTGGCTTTAAGATTGCTTCTGGCTCCACTATGAGTATCACCGAAGCAGCAAACGCAATTGCTATTAATCCTCGATATTTCCTTTCTATGATTATTGCAACAAGTACCAAGATCACCATGATGTAGGCACGCTGAGCAGAAATTTGCATACCGGTAATCAACAAATAAAAGGTAGTTGGCAAGATAGTAAAGAATGCAGATATTTTTTTAGTGTTATATTTAAGAGTCAAAGTTTCAGATATTGCAAATAAATTACGGAATACTATAAAAAATAGACCAGCAACAAACGATAAATGTAAACCAGATATAGCGAATAAATGTGCTATACCTGAATCTCGTATCGCATTCATAGTTTTTTGATCTATCCCGTCTTTTTTGCCAATTAATAATGCAGAGATTATGTCCGCGTGTGGCTTTTTGGTATTTTGCTGTAGGTTTTCATAGATATATTGACGGAAAGATTCTATATACTCTTGAAATTTTCTTGCTTCAGCCTTTTTGTACAGGACTATTTTGCTTGTTGCAAAGCCTGTTGCACTTATTTTCTGATAATATGCTATTCTTGCAAAATCATATGCATATTCCGAAGGCGCAATTTTTGGAGGAAAGAGTTTTGCTGATAATTTTACTTGATCCCCTATTTTAATGCCTTCTTCCGCTTTGGTTTTAACTGATATTCTGATGTTATCTAGAGCTCTATACGGTGTCATTCCAGCGCGTAACGCTGGAATCCATATCTTTTTTTTCTGGATCCCAGTATCAAGTACTGGGATGACAGGAGAGGATTTTGAGGTAGTAGAGACAGAAAGCAGAAATTGTTTGTATGAGCCCCTGTTATTAATATCCTTCACTGTAGCAACAATATCTTTCACATACCTTTCCTTATCAAGAATGTGAGTATTAACTGAATCTGTTCTGAATTTGCTGGTTGTAAATCCTATGAGCACTGCAATTAAAGAAATGCATAATATTGCGTATTTCCTGTATAATATTGCAATCAGAATTAGTATAGGTGAAAGCAAGAGAAAAATAGATATAGTGAAAGCACAGCTTGGTTCAAAATTTAATGAGAAATAGGTTAAAATTCCTGCACACTGAAAAACAGGGAACCACAATATCAAGTTATATTTTTCATTGCACAGATTGTTATGTATATAATTTACTATCATGTTAAGAAAGGTTAATAGATATATAAATATATGTAATAGTGTGATTTTATTCTTTTATTTATTATTATTACGCATATAATAATAAATAAGCAACGACGCGGGATGGAGCAGCTCGGTAGCTCGTCAGGCTCATAACCTGAAGGTCGTAGGTTCAAATCCTACTCCCGCAACCATCTTTCAATTGTACAAACATCGCGATTTCTCTTATTATAATAGCAATGGTATTTCTGACTCAAAGCTTGTTTTTGACCTGTAGGCTCAATCGCAACATTCAGTAAAAAACTTAAGGTATTTATTGGTGAATTACATTAAATTATAGTGGCTGCATGTCTTTTTTATTTTTTCTACATTTAGCCAAATCACGCTTGTTAGTACATTATCAATTTAAATTATTAAAACTCGCTATTCGGGACTTCTTTTGCCTTTTTTCTATTTGGTTGGATGATTTTATAAATTAATTAAAATATTCATAATATTGATTTCTTATCACAACAATGCTATTATTAAGCTAATATTACTTTTAGTGAGGTATGAGCAATGGTTGATGTGGCTTTTATTGGCGTAAATACGGTTATTGATAACGGATACAGAAGAAAAATAAAACTCGTTATGTCAGGGTTATTTTTAGCTGTATCAGCAGCAACTGCTATCTGGTTTATCTTTCCTGGATCGCAAAATGTACTTGCTCCTTTCTTGCTTCCAGCTATATTCCTTCTTTTGACCCTATCTATGGGATATTATACGTTTCTTTTTGGTTGTGAGAAAAAGTCTGTAGTAGAGAATGTTCTTGGTATGGTTGAACCTGCTGAATCAGTTAAGAGGGTGCGTTGCCAAGACGAGATCGAATCTTTGCTAGCAGAAACAAGAGATATTACAAAAAGTAAGTTTTGTAACGTACTGATTAATCTTTGTTTTGAGGATCGTAGCAAAGCGCACAAACTTGCTTTATATGTAAGAGACATTGATAGCGTTGCATCCTCGATAAAAGACGAGGATCTGTTAAATCACTTTGATCAATTTTTTACCATAACTGAAGCAAGCAATAAGAATATTAGAAATGAGCTAATTAATCGCGCAAGAATATATAGAACAATAAGTGAAAAACCTAAAAATGAAATACAAAGTTTTTTAGATAATCAAAAAGAGAGTCTTTCATATGAAATAATGTCACCTAAAATTGACAATTTTTTGCTACAGGCTGGTATGGTAACTGTTTAAACTAGCAAAAGTTCAATGCGTGTAGCTAAGTTTTTGCAATATCAATAATTTCATTTTGTACGTGATTATCACTTTTTGTTTCAATTTTAGTAATAACACTGCACCTTTTGGGTTCTTTTTTAGCTATTTCTTGAAATCCTTCTCGAACTTTATTATAAAAATCAACGTTCATCTCTTCATATTTATTTTTGTCTTTTGCTCTGCTGAGTCCAACTTGAACATCAATATCTAAAATAAATGTGATATCTGGATATTTAATTTCCACTAATTTGTGTAAGTCTCTTATTAGACTTAAGTCAACACCTAGTCCATACCCTTGATACGCAATAGTTGAGTCAATAAACCGATCACAAATCACTATTTTCCCTTCTAAAAGAGCTGGCAATATTAATTTTTTCATATGTTCGTGCCTCATCGAGATAAGCAGCAAGAGTTCAGAAATAGGATCAATATTATCCTTAAGTAGTAATCCTCTTATTTTTTCTGCAAAATCAGTACCACCTGGTTCTCTAGTCAATACGACATTATTTTCACCGTGAATTTGCTTGAAATAATTTGCAAGTAACTCAGACTGTGTTGTTTTACCAGAACCATCTATTCCTTCAAAGGTTATGAACATAAATTTTATAATTACAATGCTAAATGCAAACAGTTTACATAGAAACCATTTGACATTTAAGCAATAAGATCATAAATTATGGTATACAATTCTCTATGAGCTATGGTTACGCTAGACACTCCTAAGATAAATTTAGACTTTACTGCAAAGAATTTCAATCTCCTGGGAGTGGATAACAAATATTATACATTAAGTGACTGCTATGGGGAAAATGGTCTCATTGTAATGTTTATATGCAATCACTGTCCTTACGTTCAATCAATTATTAGCAATCTAGTAAGCGATGTTAATTTGTTAAAAAAAGATTATCAGGTAAACACCGTTGCAATCATGCCAAATGATGTAAATGAGTACCCAGAAGACTCCTTTGAAAACATGATTAATTTTGCCAAGGAAAATAAGTTTACATTTCCATATTTGATTGACAATAACCAAGAAGTAGCTAAAGAGTATGGTGCTGTTTGTACCCCTGATTTTTTTGGCTTTAATTCCAAACTAGCCCTCTGCTATCGCGGGCGTTTTAACAACACAAAAAAAGAGAAAGTTCAAAATTACGAAGTAGGAAGTAGTGATTTATTTCAAGCCATGAAATTTATTGCAGAAACTAGCAATCCTCCAGTTGACCAAAAATCAAGCATTGGTTGTTCAATAAAATGGTCTAATTCTACAGGTTGAATATTATGCACAGCGGCTCTCAGCATTTGTTTGATATTATAATTTTACTCTCTGCTGCTGTGTTTATAGTCATAGCGTTTTGGAAAATGAATATTAGCCCAGTACTTGGTTACTTTGTTGCAGGTGCGTTGATTGGTTCTCATGGGTTTAATCTGATAAATTCAGTTGAAGTAATGGATAACTTTGCAGAGTTTGGCGTAGTTTTCCTATTGTTCATTATAGGTCTTGAATTGACATTTGAACGCCTTATCGCTATGCGTAGGCATGTGTTTGGGTTTGGTTCCCTTCAAGTTATAGTTACCATGATAGCAATATGGTGCATTGCTCTTGCCTTTGGAGTAAATACAAACATGGCAGCAGTTATCGGTGGTGGACTTGCACTATCCTCAACAGCAATAGTGTTGCAGGTTCTGCAAGAAAAGGGTTCTCAAGCAAGCCAAGTTGGTAGATTGTCAATAGCAGTGCTACTAATGCAGGACTTTGCAGTGGTACCTCTAATAGTACTAGTGCCTCTGCTTACTGGCAATTCTGAACACAGCTTAATAAGCTCGTTGGCAGGCTCATTAGTGCAAGCAGCTATTGCATTGGTGTTGATATTTGTAACTGGTAGGTTATTACTGAGGCCATTGTTTTCGGTTATTGCCAAAATGGAGAGTAATGAGATCTTTATATCAACAACACTTCTGATAATATTAGGATCAGCATTTATTACTGAACAATTTCATTTATCAATGGCATTAGGCGCATTTGTTGCTGGGTTACTAGTTGCAGAAACAGAACACAGGAATTCGGTAGAGCATGCAGTATTGCCATTTAAAGACTTATTTCTTGGTTTATTCTTTATGACTGTTGGCATGTCTATTGATATTGACCTTTTACTCAATAAGTTACCACTCGTTACTTTATTATCAATTATCCTTATCGTTTTAAAGACGTCCATTATATATACATTGTGTAGATTTTTTGGATTTAGAAGTGCACCTGCAATACAAGCTGGATTACTGCTTGCACAAGGCGGTGAATTTGCATTTATTTTATTCCGTTTAGCAGATGAATTAGATGTACTATCAAGTGAAATCGCTCAAGTGCTTATGATGGTAACTACAGTAACTATGGCTTTTACTCCTCTTTTATCGGGAATAGGAGACTGGATAGCAAATTCATTTAGCACTGAAAAAATAATACTAGACGATGAAGCAATCGAAACAGACACACAAGATCTTTATAACCACGTAATAGTTGCCGGGTTTGGTAGAGTGGGATATATGGTAACGAAAATGCTTACTGCAGAGCATTTAAGTTATGTTGTTGTAGATATTCAATCAAAAATAGTGAAAGAAGGAAAAAATGACAGTTTCCCTATATATCTTGGAGATGCTACAAGATATGAAATTTTAAAATCAGTAGGAATAGAAAGAGCTCAAGCTCTTGTGGTTTCAATAAAGAACGAAGTCACTATAAAGAAAATAGTTTCTCTAGTTGCAACAAACTTCCCGCATGTAAATATTATAATACGTTTACCAGATTTGAATAATGTGGAGGTTTATAAAGATCTAGGGGCTAGTAAAGTTATTCCCGAAACGTCTGAAATTGGATTGCAGCTAGGTGGAGCAGCATTAAGTTTAAGTGGTATTAGCGAAAGCGGAGTTACATCTTTAAAAGGTAAATTCAGAAAAGGCAACTACAGTATGTTAAAAGACCTTGGTAGTGATAAAGATGAATAATCCTCTATCACTTTAATTAGTGACCAGAAAAACACATTTAATTAAGCAACTATACTCTCTAGAAAGGTGAAATTGACCTTATTGTAACTATGAACAAAATAATAATAAAAAAATTTGGTGGTACTTCGCTAACTGACTTAAATCGAGTTGCAAATCTAATAAAAAACGATATTGAAAAAGGTTATAATGTAATTGCTGTTGTATCTGCTGCTGCAGGATTCACTGACCAAATGGCTTTTCAAGCCAGGCAAATTTCAAATTTAAATTGTAGACAAGAGTTATCAGAGTATGATGTCCTGCTTTCAGCAGGAGAACAAATCTCTTGCGGGTTATTAGCTATCACTCTTCTGTCTGTTGGAGTTAATGCTAAATCATGGCTCGCCTGGCAGTTACCAATTCTAACGGATAATTTTTATTCTGAGTCTAAAATAAAAAAGATAAAAATTGACCATGTAAAAAGATCTTTTGCTGAGGGTTATACTGCTGCAATCATTGCTGGTTTTCAGGGTATATACGATGATAGAATCACTACTTTTGGTAGAGGAGGATCTGACATCTCAGCAATTGCCTTTGCTGTAGTCTTTGGTATTAGGACTTGTGAAATTTTTACTGATATTGACGGAATATATACAGCAGACCCAAAAATTGTTCCAAGGGCACGCAAGCTTAAATCTATCTCTTACAATGAAATATTGGAGATGTCGTCATCTGGTGCTAAAATATTGCATAATCGTTCAGTACAACTTGCAATGGAGCATAATATTAAGGTGCAAGTGTTATCCACTTTTGAGGAAGTAGAAGGCACTACAGTACTACACGAAAAAGATGTACTGGAAAGATACTTAATTACTGGAATAACTTATAGCACTCACGAAGCTCTTGTAACTTTTACTAACTTTGCAAATACTCTGGATACTTTAAGAGATATAGCAGGAGCAAACGTTAAAGTTGACATGATACATGGGTCAAGCTTTTTGATTTCTAAATTTGATGTTGATTTAATGACAAAGTTATTGAACAAAAATGAAAATTATGTCGTAAACAATAATATAGCTAAAATTTCAATAATTGGTATTGGTATTATGTCTAACACTGAAGTGATGTACCGCACACTCAAGGTTTTAAGCGAAAAAAAGATAGAAATACTTGCTGTCACAATATCCGAAATCAAGATCAGTATAGTTGTTCAAAAAAAACACGCTGAGGCTTTAATTAGAGATTTACATACCGAATATGAGCTTGATGTATGAGACAGCACGCTTGAAATTTATTTACTTGATAATTCAACAAACTTGAAAGAGCAAAGATAGTTATTGAAATTATCTTGATTTACATCGGTTATCCAAGTTTGACATTGAATGCTTAACACCTCCTCCATTAACACCTTTCTGTAATCTTTATCCAGATGCGACATTATATCGTCAAGCAGAAGAAGAGGTGCTTTATTGTAGTAAATACACCTTGCTTTTACACTGGATAAGATGATAGAAAGCAGTAATAGCTTTTGCTCTCCAGTAGAACAAAGATTTATTGGCATGTCCCCTTTTTGGCAAAAAACCCGAAAATTATCATTATGTACAGAAAAGGTTACTCTACCAGTTAATGAGTCTTTTTCTCTGTTTTCCTTTAGACGATTCTGAAAATATTCTGCAGTATCGTTCAAAGTTAGCTGACTGCTAAATTTCAAACTTGCCTTTGGAAAAAACTCACAAGAATGGTTATCAATTGTGCCCTGTAGTATTTTTAAAACAGACAAACGCATACGTAAAATATCAACTGCATTGGTAGCCATGACATTTTCAAGGCTAGAGAGCCAATTTCCGTCTAAAATATTCTCTCTAAGCAGTTTACTTCGCTCATGTTTAGCTTTCCTGTATTTCATATAGCAATAAGTGTAATTTTCTTCAAACAGTGAGACGATACGGTCTAAAAATTTTAATCTGTCGCTCGGAGAATTAAGAAGAATATAGTCCATTTGTGGAATGAGCCATATTACATTGGATATTCTATACAGAGATGAATAACTTGATTGTGTTTTTCCATCAATTTGTATTAGTTTATTATTAAGATTCTTTCCTATACCAATTGAGTTAAAGTATGTTCCATTAAAAAAGTCATAATGCACTGCCCAATCTTCATTACTGAGTCTATTTTGCATCTCACTAATTTTTACTTTTTTCATGCCATTACTTTTAGCAAGCAATGAGATTGCTTCAAGTATATTAGTTTTACCAATACCATTTTGACCAGTTATTACAACCGATCTATCGTCTAAATCCAGTTCGAAATTTGAATGACTACGGAAATTATGTAATTTCAATTTTTTTATATAGCAATGGGTAGCCATTCTTTAATTTATATTCTGCTTACTTCCTCTAAAACCTCATCAACATGTCCACTCACTTTTACATTTTTCCAAATCTTCACTACTTTACCTTTTTTATCTATTAAAAAAGTAGTACGCTCTACTCCCATATACTTTTTGCCAAACATACTTTTCTCTACCCAAACACCATACTTTTCCAACATTTCAGCATTTTCATCAGAAACTAAAGAAAATGGCAGAGAATATTTTGCTTTGAAGTTAGCGTGGCACTTAACGCTATCTTTTGATACACCAATTATCACTGTGTCAAGAGAAGAAAAATTTTCTATATTGTCTCTAAAGCCTTTTGCCTCCATTGTGCAGCCCGGAGTATCGTCTTTAGGATAAAAATAAAGAACTACATTTTTTTTATTAAAAAATTCACTCAGTGATAAAATCTCACCAGAATCTGTTGGCAAGCTAAAATCAGGTGCATTATTTCCTATTGTTAATTCCATACTTTGCTCCATTATTAACACTTTTATGGTACTATATTATATTGTAATAGGAAGGGAGGATAAATGAAAGTAGCTTTTCAGATGGATGAAAGTATAAATTTTGAAGCTGATACTACATTTTCATTAATAAAAGAAGCGCAAAGAAGAAGGTACGAAATTTTTGTTTATGTACCTAATAATTTAGCACTCAAGTTAAATCAGCCAATTGCCCTTGCTCAGAAAGTCAGCGTTGATGATTGTAGCTTCATTTCAAAAGAGGATGTAGTAATCAACCTAAATGAAATGGATATCATATTTATCAGACAGAATCCACCATTTGATATGCGGTACATTACAACAACCTATATCTTAGAAAAGACTACTGCGTTAGTAATAAATAATCCAACAGAAATAAGAAACTGTCCTGAAAAATTAATTACTTCACTATTTCCAGAGCTAATTCCTCCAACTTTGATCACTGAAAATATATCGATGATTAGAAATTTTTGTCACGACTATCAAGATATCATCTTGAAACCACTATATAGCTATGGAGGAAATGACGTAATAAGAATACAAGACCAAAATAGCATTCAAGTGGTAGTCGATCTCATGATTGCAAAATATGAATGTCCTGTAATTGCACAAGCATTTTGTAAAAAGATAAATACAGATAAAAGAATACTGCTACTGGATGGAAAGCCAATAGGAGTAATGAAGCGAGTTCCAAAATCTAGCGGAGAAATCAGAACAAATTTGAGACTCGGAGCAAGTTTTGAGTCTGCCCAAATGAATGATAGAGACAACGAAATATGTAATAAAATTGGTCCTGAGCTAAAGAAAAGAGGGCTAATATTCGTTGGCATTGATATTATAGATAACTTCCTTCTTGAAATTAACACAACTTCGCCTACGGGAGTAGTTTATATCAATAAGTTGTATAGTAAATCACTAGAAAAAGAACTATGGAATGCATTTGAAGAAAAAGCAATTCGTCAACTAAGTTCTTGAGCTATTGCCTTAATAAATTCAGTAACTCCATTCCTTATTCTTGTTTTCTTAGTATTATTAGCCATATCACGCAATTTTTGACAATTTTGCAATAAATCAACTAGCAACTCTCCTAGATTCTTTTTCGCGTTACTATTTTGCTCAAACATTACAGCTGCTCCCGAATCTTCAATATGTTTTGCATTATAAAATTGATGGTTATCTTTTGAGTGAGGATAAGGAATATATACAGCAGGACGCTCAGCAAGAGTAATCTCTGCTATTGAAGTTGCCCCCGCTCTGCTAATTACCAAATGAGCATTGGCCAGTTTATTTTCCATATCATCGAAAAACTCACTTAACTCACAATCAATTCCTTCACTTTTGTATAGACTCTTGACCTTGTTTATATTTTTCTTCGTACATTGCTGCGTTACTCTAATCCTCTCTTTTACTTCAACAGGTAGATCACAAATTACGCTGCTCACTACATCATCAAAAAAATTTGCACCCTGACTGCCTGCTATTATTAACACGTTTAAAACTGTTTCAGCTCTAGAATAGCCTTGTGCTTCTATATCGACAAAATTTCCTGTAAAAACGCATTTACTACCTTCTGCATACTTAGTCTCTGGAAAGCTAGTTGCAATTAATTTTGCACTCTTGAAAAAGAATCTATTTACTCTCCCTAAAACTATATTTTGTTCATGTAAAATTATAGGTATAGAAAAAATCTTTGCTGCAAAAAGAGTTGGAAAAGAAGCGTAGCTACCAAAACCAATGATTAGCTTTGGTTTTAATTTTCTTGTTTGATACAGTGCTAATACACAACTATACATTAACAAAAAGAGAAACTTCAATTTGTTGCCACTTGGCTTGCACAATGGTAAAATATAACTTTCTATATTGATGGTTTTTTGATCAGTGAATAATATACAATTGGGCCCTTGTACCTTTAGTGCTTTTGCTAAGGTTATAGCTGGAAAAACATGCCCACCTGTACCGCCTGTTGCTAGAATAATATCCATCTGTAAATAGCAATTTGATAATAGATTATTAATCATTTTTTAATAATCTGCATGTAAAATTTTATCAAGCTTTATGATAGTTGAGTTAAAAATGCCTAAAAATAGTGACAGTAAAAAAGAATCTAACGTAAAAAATAAGCCTCAAGAGCAAAGCAGAAGCGGAGGTTTATTAAAAAACATAATAAAAGCTCTTTTTAACTCAGTTGTTGATCTACCTCAGCAAGAACAACTCAATAAAAATATTGATAGACAACAAGGTTTAGACAGTAAAAGAAAAAGCCCAGAGGATCTTAATCAGGAAAAAAAGCTTGAAGTGAAAGAAGCAGCTGAAGGGTTAAAAGAAAAGTTAGAAAAATCTGATATTGGTAATCAATCTATTAGAATTGAATCGCCTAATCAGGATAATTGTAGCTCTAAAACAATGAATCGTTAGCTTAACTATTTAACGATTCACCATCTGCGGCAAGTACTGATTCGTGTATAATTTCCGAAATAGTTGGATGAGGAAAAATCGTAGATTTTATGTCGCAGTCTGTTCCCTCTAGTTGCTTTGCAAGAGCGAAATTGCTAATTAACTCTGTTACTTCCGCTCCTATCATGTGAGCTCCAAGAAGTTCGCCTGTTTTTTTGTCTATAATTGTTTTCACTAAACCTTCAGTTTCACTTAGTGCAATAGATTTACCATTAAAGTTGGAGTGAAATTTTCCTACTTTTATATCGTATCCACTTTTTATTGCCTGTTCCTCAGTAAGGCCAACGCTTGCTACTTGCGGATGAGAGTAAGTGCAATTTGGTATGCACTCTTTTTTTAACTTATGAGCATTTTTACCAGCAATTTTCTCAACACAGATTACAGCTTCATGACTTGCTTTATGCGCTAAACATGGGGGACCAGCTACATCACCTATTGCATACACACTTGATTCACTTGTTTCATACCACTCATTCGTTTCAATGAAACCAGAAGGACTCAACTTAATTTTTGTATTTTCTAAACCTATATTTTCAGTGTTTGCTTGAACGCCAACTGCAACAATTACTCTATCGAATTCTTTATTATCACCACCACTTAGCTGCACTTGAACAGAGTCTTTATTTTTAGTGAAAGTTTTTATACTATTGCTCGTATATATTTTTATTCCTTGTTTTGTAAATATCTCTTGTACTAAATTTGAAATGTCTTTATCTTCCAGCGGCAAAATAGTGTCTTTTACTTCTATAATTGTTACATCAACCCCTAAAGTACTATAAAAACTTGCAAATTCTATTCCTATCGCACCAGAACCTATGATTAGTAGCGATTTTGGTAACTTCTTTGGAGTCATAGCGTGCTGCGCATTCCATATTAAATCTCCATCCGCCTCTACTCCAGGTAGATTTCGCGCTCTAACACCTGTTGCTAAAATGATATGATTGGAAGAAATTTCCTCCTCCTTTTTGTCATTAAGAATTTTTACAGTACGATTACCTGCAAGTTTACCAAAGCCTTGATGAACTTTGATGTTATTTTTTTTCATCAAATATGCAACACCGCTTGACAATTTATCAACAACGTTTCTTGAGTATTTCACTATTGATTGTATATCAAAACTTGCATCCTTTACTTTTATGCCAAATTCTTCTGATCTTGTTATTAACCTATAAATTTCAGATGCTCTAAGTAGCGATTTTGTTGGTATACACCCCCAATTTAAGCATATACCACCCAAATTTTCTTCCTTTTCAACAATTGCAGTTTTAAATCCAAACTGCGCCGCTCTAATTGCTGCTATATAACCACCAGGACCGCTGCCTATAACTGTAATATCATACTCATTCATCAGCTTTCTTCGTATTCAAAAAGATTATATATAACAGATGGAACCCGTATAATCAATGCTCAGGTGCATAGAAGCGGCTTGACAAACCTTCCCACTTTTCTTCTTATATCAATAAGAGTATTTATCCTTATTTTTAATCTCCGCGGGTTTAACAACAAAACTCAGATATTTATTGGCAGATTACATAAAAATTATAGCGGCTGCATGTTTTTTAAATTTTTTCTACTTCAGCCAAAACACGCTTGTTATCACATTATCAATTTACATTATTAAAACTCGCTATATAGGGATTCTTTTGCCTTTTTTTACTTAGTAAATTTATTAATATCTATAGCTAAAGCTTCAGGCCAGCACTTGATGCTGGAATCCAGAAACCTTTACTACAAATAAGCATATTGAGCACAAAATTATTCTAAAACACAACGTTTTTGGTGAGATTATGGACAAACTTAATCCCAGTATCTGGGCACTAGGATGACAAGAAATAGGTTGCTTGAATAACAACGAAAGGTTATTTGGGTGATAGCCGCACTTCCAGTTTCAGCTACTCGGATGACAAGAAAGAGGGCACTGGCATGCTGAACCATAATGTTCGTACAGCTGTGCAAGAATCAGTGGGTATGACTTGCTAAATTTTTAAATTACGGACAGCACCAAGTAACGCACAAGTACAGCGTCTATACCAGTTACTGTTGTACCTTATTTCTTTCTTCACAATACATTTTACCTGATAAGAATAGAGCTACTATAAGATAAATAAGATTCCATGTTGCTAACGAAACACCAAAAATATAATGAGGTCTGTCACAAGACGGAGAGTAGTTAGGGTTTAATAGATTATTTCTTAGCTCTTCTATGCTAACGTTACCACTTGCTTGCTCTGTACAGCCTAAAACATCATGAAATAAGTGGAGTTCAAGACCTACATGATAAAAAGATATTATTGCACCAATGAGATAGCTGCAAAACATCGCATAGATTAGGATTTTGTTGTCTTTGAACATATACGCAACTGCAAGTAGCCCTGTAACATAGTAAACTACTCGCTCGTATATACATAACTTACACGGTATCATATTGAAAAAATACTCTAGCACATATGCAAAAATTAAAGCGACAGCGCTTGATAAGAGAAAAATTATAGAACTGTTATTTACATCTGACATAGTTAATGAATTACTACAATATCTGTGAAGAGTCAACTCTTGTTTGACAACGTTTCATGTAACGATAGAACACTAAGTACTATGTTACTACTTTTACACCTCTATACATATGCTCGCCGTTGTATATTGGTTCAGTAATCAGCCCTTTCATATCAGTTGCAACTCTAGTATCACTATCTATTTTTGCAATTTCTTCTTTGGTATACAATTCATCCTTGTTTTTCGTCCAGCTATTGTCATATTGAATATCAACTTCTCCTCCATTGGTTTTAAACCCAAATGTTTCTTGCATAAGCAATCTTGCTTCTTCCAAACGTCTATTGTAACGTTCGTTAGAATCTTGATAGCTAGATATAAGAAGAAGAACGTCATTAGAAAGAGTGAAATATACTATCTCTTCCATAATTTTGTAAATCTCATGTTCTGATAACTTAAACAAAGGATAATCTTTTTGAAACTTATTCTTTACTTCATTGTAAATTTCCATAATTTTTACTCTACCAGCATCGCTTAGAGCAATGATAGCATTTTCAATACTTGCTATACCATCATAGTCATAACCTTTTCTGTCATTTTCAGCAACCAAAAAGCCATGCACAGCCTGAATCTCACCAACTTTCTTATCTTCTTTAGGTAAGATATCAAAATCAAAATAGATCATAGGAGACTTCAGTGCTAACAACATAAATATACGCATACTGTCTATCTCAACACCAAAAGATAATCTTTTACTTTCTGGAATAGAGTATAGATCTTTGAAATATTGAGATACATTGTATAAAGGACATTTAGATAGTTCTGTTTTCTTATTTGGTTGTAAGTGAAAGCTGAATTCATACTCTCCTAAATCCAGCTCATTAAAATCTATAAGTTCTATATTTTTGTTTGGGTTAAATTTTCTGTTTGATATTTTATTCTCCAACTCTTTGCGTTGCTCAGGAGTAAAACCAGATCCATTTATTACTAATTTCACTACACGCGTATCTTCCCTTTTTGCCCAATTGCTCAATCTTTCCAAATATTTTTCTGGAATCGGGTATCCATATCTTTTTGGAAGCCACTGAAATACTAAAGGTGTATCAACCGTGAAAGTATGTGGAGATCCAGGCCTTAAATCTTGTCCTTTATAATTCATAGCAAAAGTACTAAATAAGTTAATACTTTACTATATAATATTAATTTATCAACTACTTATTTAAGTAATATTATTTACTTATTAATAATATTACTAAGATAAAAAAGTATATTATTAGTAAAACAAGATTATCTACTTTACATAGGGGTTTTTATTCTTTTTCAAAAGCAATCTAACTGGTACACCTTCAACAAAGAAGTTTTTTCTAAGACCATTAGTCAAATAACGTTTATAACTCTCATCAACACTTTCCGGGACGTTGCATACCAAAGAAAAAGCTGGAGGTTTGGTGCCAATTTGAGCAATATACTTCATTTTAATTGCTCTACCTTTTATAAGTGGGTGAGAATGTTTTTCCACGGCATCTATTAGCCAATTATTCAGTTTTGCAGTGCTGATCTTCTTGTTTAAGGATTCACTCACTTCAAGACACTTATCTATCACATCACCACAGCGCATACCTTTCAATGCAGAAATTGTTACAGTTGGCACTTCCAAAAATAACCGAGTCACTTCCTGTTGTTTGACAAATTTTATTAACTTACTTCTGTCATCCTTACCTATTAAATCCCACTTATTTAAAACAATGATAATTCCCTTCCCCCCTTTAATTGCAGCTTCAGCAATTGATAAATCCTGCTGCTCAATGCCAAGCAAGGAATCTAACATTAAAATCACTACATGAGAGCGCTTTATTGACTCTATACTTTTTTCAACAAATCTTGATTCTAAGTTATCAACAACATTTGCCTTTCTGCGGATTCCCGCAGTGTCGATGAGAGTGATTAATTTCCCATTATGGTCGTATGAAATATCCACAGAGTCACGCGTGGTACCGGGTTCTGAGCTTACTATTAGTCTATTTTCTGCAAGTAAACTGTTTAAAAAAGTTGATTTTCCAACGTTTGGGCGACCGATGATTGCAATCCTCAGTCTAATGGACTCACTTTCAGGCAGCTCAGTGCCTTCGCTAAGACCTTCAATAACACTAGCTAATGCATCATAAAGATCAATCATACCAAGATTATGTTCGGCTGAGATGTACACCGGACCTATGAAGTTGAAGAACTGCAAATAATCAACGTTTTCCGATTTATGACTTTCGCATTTGTTTGCTATTAGTATTACAGGTTTGTTCGTTTTTCTCTTCAGCCACTTTGCAAACTCTTTGTTCTGCTCATTTTGCACTCTTGCATCAACAAGAAAAAAAATTACATCTGCGCTTAATAAAGAAAGCTCTATTTGTTCAATAACTTGTAGTGAAAAACTGGTTTGGTCATTCCATCCTCCTGTATCTATAACTTTAAACTCTAAATCACTAATTCTTCCAATTCCTTCACGCCTATCTCTCGTTACTCCTGGAATGTCACTAACTACCGCTGCTTTTCTTCTTACTAGCCTATTAAATAGAGTTGACTTGCCTGCATTTGGAAGGCCTATTATGACTATTTTCAGCATAGTTTAAGAGCATGTTTTGTACATAATAGATTATAATCAAAATTTTTCATTTTAACTATTGACTTGATAGATTATATACCTATCCTAAAATTAGGATATTTTATCTTAAGTTTATTATGTAGAATCGGAGGCGTTATGCATAATGCAAATGAAACTTTAATAATGAATTTCGATCAAGTTGCTCAATTAACTTCTCAAATTTATAAATTAGGGACACCTTATAACAACAGGACACGTATATATAACTATATAACTTTAGCTAAAGCATTGGAGAATCTCAATGATCCATCCCGGTCACATGCAAATAAGGAGCTTTTTTTGAGTGACAATGATGAAGAAACTAAGAAATTTCTGAGTGTAATTCGAAAAGGAATTGCTGAATATACAGGTAATGATTCTGTAGATGTGAGGTTGAGAGGAAAAGAAGATAAATCATTTACTGCATGGGTATCGTTAAAAGAAGGCAGAGGTGAGTTAAAATTTAATAACTCATTTCCTGGTAAATCCTTAAAGGATAGTAATCCAAAAATTGGAGCTTTTACATTGGTATCTCCAGAAGATAAAAGGTTGGTGCGTGTTTCACAAAGTGATGATGGTGTAAGGCTTTATCAAATACTAAATGAGTCTTGTATAATTAAATTTAACTGGAAAGTGGGTGATAGAGATTGCAGTATTGCTTTAGATATTAGTGAAAATGGTAACGTATTTTGTACTGATTTAAGTGATAATATAAGTCCTGAGGACTTCGAGGAAAACAAAGCTGTAAAAATAAAAATTGGCTATTATGAGAATAAGAAGATGGATAAATATAATGACATGACTCTAGCAAAATTGGTCTCATTGGCTTCAAACTTACAAGGAATTGAAAGAGAAGTTATAACAATCAATCCATCAACAGGTGTAACAAGTGCAAGTGCACAGAATGTTAGTGAGTCTCAGCATTCTCAAAATATTAAATAGAAATTGCTAGCGCATTAATTATCGTACACATACACCGTTGCATGCAGTAACGGTGTATGTGTATAATCAATAGGATTTGTAAGCTCAATAAAGTTTGCAACCAATTTGAAAGTTATTTTACTACATGCAAGACTCTGAAATACTAGAAACTCTAAAGATCAAAACATTAGAAGCCGAAAAAGGAGGAGGTCCTGATAGAGTTAACAAGCAACATGAAAAAGGAAAGCTAACCGCTAGAGAAAGGCTGAGTATACTGCTCGATGAAAATTCATTTCAAGAATATGATAAGTTTGTAAAACATCACGCAACTGATTTTGGCATGCAAAATGCTGATTTTTTAGGTGATGGAGTTGTAATTGGCCATGGTACTATTTATGGCAGAAAAGTTTTTGTTTATTCTCAGGATTTCACTGTCTTTGGTGGATCACTTGGCGCATCGCATGCAAAAAAAATATGCAAAATTATGGATATGGCAATTAATGCCAGGATTCCAATTATCGGACTAAATGACTCTGGTGGAGCCAGAATTCAGGAGGGAGTAAATTCCCTTGCTGGTTACGGAGAAATTTTTCAAAGAAATGTAAATGCATCCGGAGTTATACCACAAATCTCTCTAATCATGGGCCCATGTGCTGGCGGTGCAGTTTACTCTCCAGCGCTAACCGATTTTATTTTCATGGTAAAAAATAGCTCATACATGTTTATAACCGGACCAGATGTAGTGAAAAAAGTTACCTATGAAGATGTAAGCCACGAAGATCTTGGTGGAGCAAAAATTCATACAAGCAAAACAGGAGTAGCAGATTTTGCGTTCAATAACGATGTTGAAATGCTGCTGAGAATCCGTGAATTCCTTACCTTTTTACCAGTAAATAATCAAGAGTCAACGAAATCTGTACCAATCTGCAACTTAATTGATGATGTTGATGAATCTTTGAACACTCTAGTTCCTACCAATCCTAACACTCCTTATGATATATATGAACTCATTGAAAAGGTGTGTGATGAAAGGAAATTTTTTGAACTAAAACCCGATTTTGCTCGTAACATCATAATTGGCTTTGGCAGAATTGGAGGAAATACTATTGGTGTTGTTGCAAATCAACCTATGCACCTTGCAGGATGCTTAGATATTGACTCTTCAAGAAAAGCTGCGAGGTTTGTAAGATTTTGTGACGCATTTAACATTCCCATCATCACACTTATTGATGTTCCAGGTTTCCTGCCAGGTACAAATCAAGAATACAATAATATAATACAACACGGAGCGAAACTGCTTTACGCTTACGCTGAAGCGACCGTGCCGAAAATTAGTCTTATCACTAGAAAAGCGTATGGTGGTGCATATATTGTTATGAACTCAAAACACTTAAAAGGTGATATAAATTATGCTTGGCCAACCGCTGAAATAGCTGTAATGGGCCCTGAAAGTGCAGTTGAAATTATATTTAGGCATGAAAAAGACCAGCAAACGTTAATCAAAGAATATAAAGAGAAATTTGCTAATCCATTTTTTGCTGCATCACATGGATACATTGATGACATTATAGTGCCAAGTAAAACAAGGCATCACTTTCACAAAGCACTAGAGCTGCTTAAAAACAAGAAAGTAGAAAGGATATGGAAGAAGCATGATAATCTTCCTTTGTAACTTTCCTCTCAGTCTTTATTGTAAGGTCTATAATGCACCCCATAAACTAGACCAAAAAAAAATGGTTGATCCGAGTAGGAAGGTAAAGGGGTAAAAGTATGGCAACAAAAAAATATGAACCAGAGTTAAAAGCAAAGATAGCTTTGGAAGCAATAAAAAATCAAAAAAGCACAGCTGAGATATGTAGTGAATATAAAATACCATCAACAAATCTATATGATTGGCGTGATAGAGTATTGGCAAGGTTAAAAGACCTATTTGTTGAAGAAAGTGAAAGTGCGAGAAAACAAAGAATCTTAGCGCAAGAAATAGAAAGTTTACATAAAGTAATAGGAGAATTGACAGTGGAAAATAGCTATTTGAAAAAAAAATTACTGAAATAAGCAAAAAAGATAGAGTAAGGTTTATAGAAAAAGATTCTGATCTGTCAATTAGGAAACAGGCTGATTTATTGGGGATTTGCAGATCTAGCCTATATTATAGGCCTATAATTAATAACGAAAGTGAAGTAGCAAATTTGATTCAAGAAGTATATTTGGCTTCTGATTGCCGTTATGGATATCGTAAAATTACTGCTGAAATCATAGCGAGTGGAGTAGTAGTCAATCACAAAAAAATCTTAAGAATTATGAAAAAAATGAAGATTAGTGGGCTGTATTGTAGAAAAAGATGTAATACAAGTATTAAAGAAAAAAAGCATAAAATATATCCTTATTTACTCAAAGATTTGATTATTTGTAGAGTTAATCAGGTATGGGCTACTGATATAACATATATTATGGTAGAAGGTAAGTTTATCTATTTTGTGGCAATAATGGACTTGTATAGTCGCTATATTATTGCTCATTCATTATCACCATATCTCGATGCTGGATTTTGCCTTTATACTCTCAAAGAAGCTCTAAAACAAGGTAAACCTGAGATTTTTAATAGTGATCAGGGGGTGCAGTTTACTAGCTACAACTTTATTATGGAATTAGAGCGTGCTAATATTAAAATCAGTATGGACCATAAAGGACGTTGCTTCGACAATATATTTGTTGAGCGCTTATGGAGAACTTTAAAGCAAGAAGCTATATATTATTATAGACCAAATAGTATCAGAGATTTAAATCTTATAATAAATGATTTTGTTGCTTGGTATAACTATAGAAGGCGACATCAGACTCTACATTATAAAGTTCCTGCTGATCTTTATTATCATAAACAGTAAATGAATATATTGATAAATACTTTAAATGTGTGTCGACGTATTTATCAACATATTCATTTTAAAAATCGGATCACTTTGAAAAAAATGGTCTAGACAAATGGGTGCATTATACTCTTTGGTATCTTAGATGATGTTATATCTTCTAACAACTTTTCCGTATCATGGTGTGGCATGTATTGTAATATCTGATTGTCAGGCGAATCGATTACATTTCCCTCCTCATCTGAAAAATAATATTTATCGTCGCCAAGACCTGATTCCTCCCATGTTAAGTATTTGTAATTCAATTCTTCTCCTATAAAATCATGATAACCAGTCTTATTTCTTATGCCCCAATTTACTGATAGTTTAACCAATCTATCATTGTCATATGCAAATGAACTACTGTTCTTGTAATAACCAGGTTGATCATTTCGAATATATCTGTTTTGTTTTTCTTCTACGCAATACATTCCGAATCTATCAAGAAAATCGCTACAGAATTTTATAGATAATTCTAGCGTATCGTCTTCTTCGCTTAGCGGTATAAGCTTGACTTTTTTCATAGATTGAGGATCTTTAATGTTAGAATACGTTTCATACCTGCTAGATCCGCATGAAAATTGCTGTCCAGGTACCATCTTAAAGACATGTTTTTTTTCACTCATAAGTATTATCTAATAAATTTAATTATAGCTATTCTAGCATTTACTGATTAATTTATAATTAAATTAGCATGTATTGGAGTCATAATAACAAATATCACTAGAGAATTAGTATAAAACCCCGATAGAATAAATAGGCTGACTTTATGATATGCTAGAACCTATATTGGTGGAGGCAAGCGGGATCGAACCGCTGACCTTCTGCGTGCAAAACAGATGCTCTACCAGCTGAGCTATGCCCCCAATTCTTGCTTAAAGCATAAATCACTCAGGCTGAAATGCAAGAAATATTTATCTATTGCTAAATAGTTCACAAATTCTGCAGTTATGTAAAATTCTCTATCTTTTTAGAGTTGTACGTCAGCTTTGCCAAATGAATCTGTGAATTGAAAATTAATAAGAAGTCTTCAAAAATTTTTAACTAAATTATCACTAACGCAGTACATTATATAATTTATTTAATCACGCATGAAAATTTTAGTTTGATTAAAACGGATAAAAACTATATTACTGTTTAGTGTAGCTGAAAAATAAAATGATCCCGTAGCTCAGCCGGTAGAGCAACTGACTTTTAATCAGTGGGTCACGCGTTCGAATCGCGTCGGGATCACTTAGAATCTTAAAAGCATGCTAAAAGAACAGGATAAAATATTCATAAACTTAAATGGTAGAGAAACACCACTACTTGAAGGTGCAAAAAAACGTGGTAGTTGGCAAAAAACAAAGGAATTACTGGATTTAGGATCAGAAAAAATCATTGATGAAGTAAAGAAATCTGGCTTGAGAGGTCGAGGGGGTGCAGGATTTTCTACTGGCCTTAAGTGGAGCTTTATGCCTAAAAATCCTTTAAAAGCGTATTTAGTAGTCAATGCAGATGAGTCAGAACCTGGTACGTGTAAAGATAGAGATATATTACGATATGAGCCACATAAGTTACTTGAGGGAATTCTTCTAGCTGGCAGAGCGATCAGCGCATCAGTTGCATATATTTATATCAGGGGTGAATTTTATAATGAATATTTAGTTCTAAAAAAGGCACTTGAGGAAGCCTATAAAGAAAACTTAATTGGAAAAAATGCCTGCAAATCAGGTTATGATCTTGATGTGTTTATTCATAGGGGTGCAGGAGCTTACATATGTGGAGAAGAAACAGCTCAACTTGAATCAATTGAAGGAAAAAAGGGCTTTCCTCGAATGAAACCTCCATTCCCTGCGGGTGTTGGACTTTTTGGCTGCCCAACCACAATAAACAACGTTGAAACTATAGCCATAGTTCCAGATATTCTAAATCGCGGAGGAGAGTGGTTTGCATCTCTGGGTAAACCAAATAATACTGGCACTAAGGTCTTTTGCATTTCAGGGCATGTAAATAATCCATGTAATGTTGAAGAAGAGCTCGGAATTTCACTGCGTGAATTAATTGAAAAATACGCAGGTGGAGTGAGAGGAGGTTGGGATAATTTACTTGCTGTAATACCTGGTGGGTCTTCAGTCCCATTAATTCCAAAATCTATATGTGATACTATTGAAATGGATTTTGATTCATTAAGGGCTGCAAAATCAGGGCTTGGTACTGCTGCTGTAATAGTGATGGATAAATCAACTGACATAATAGCTGCAATAGAAAGATTATCACATTTCTATATGCATGAGTCCTGCGGACAATGTACACCATGCCGTGAAGGCACTGGATGGATGTGGAGAATTATGAGAAGAATGGTAGCAGGAAATATTAAACCTGGTGAAGTAGATAAGCTACTTGACCTTACAACTCAAATAGAAGGGCATACAATTTGTGCACTTGGCGATGCTGCAGCTTGGCCAGTTCAAGGATTAATCAGACATTTTCGTCATATAATTGAAGAGAGGATAGTAACTTAACTTATATTTTTAAATGATTTTACTACTTAGCAGCTAAAGTTAAAGAATATTGATTTCCTTCCCTTTTAGGTGCTAATTCTACTTTTGCAATATCTTCAGCGTCTCTAATTAGCCGTTCTAATTTTTCCAGTCCAATTTCAATGTTCATAAGCTCTCTCCCTCTAAATTTCATTGTGACTTTAATTCTATGTCCATGCACAAGAAAATCCCTTGCTTGACGCAATTTTGTTTCGTAGTCGTGATCACCAATATTAGGACCGAGTTTAATTTCTTTTATAGTTAATGTTTTTTGTTTCTTTTTTGCTTCACTTGCCTTCTTTTTTATATCATACTTTTGTTTGCTATAGTCCAGAATCTTACATACTGGAGGAGTTGAATCAGGTGCAATTTCTACCAAGTCTAAATTAACACTTTGTGCAACTTCCAAAGCTTGTCCTATTGGAACAATTCCAACCATTTCACCATTATGATCAACTAAGCGTACTTCCTTAGCTGTGATGGATTCATTAATTTTGTTTTTATTATTCTTTTGAACTTGCAAATTTTTCTCCCTTAACTCAAATTAATACTTTTTAAAAGCAATTCAGTAGCCTTTTCCAAAGGAAAAGACTCTTGTTCTTCTGACCCTAAATTTCTCACTGACACAGTTCTATTGATGATCTCATTTTTACCTATAACCCATAATATAGGTACCTTATTTGAACTATGCAAGCGTATCTTATAACTAATTTTTTCATTGGTCAAATCGGTCTTAATTCTAACACCTTGTTCTTTTAAAATATTGCTGATTTCAGTAGCATAACCATCAGCTTCATTTATAATGGTCAGAATAGCAAGTTGCGTTGGAGCAAGCCAAATTGGAAATTTTCCTGCATAATTTTCTATCAAAATCCCAATAAAACGTTCAAAAGTTCCAAGAATTGCTCTATGTAGCATAACAGGGTGGTGCTTTTGTCCGTCTGCTCCTATATAAAAAGCTCCAAGCCGCTCCGGTAAAATAAAATCAACTTGCAACGTTCCACATTGCCAATTTCTACCTATTGCATCTTTCAAAACAAACTCTAACTTTGGACCATAAAATGCACCTTCACCAGGATTAAGTTCATAACTAAGCCCTGCTTCTTTAACTGCTTCAAGCAGTGCTCTTTCAGCTCTATCCCACACTTCATCATTACCTGATCTAGTATCTGGACGGTCTGAAAATTTCACAGAAATTTCATTGAACCCAAGTTCTGAATATACTTCTTTTAAAAGGTCACAAAACTTTACAGTTTCAGAATTCACTTGTTTTTCCATACAAAAAATATGTGCATCGTCTTGCGTAAAACCACGCACTCGCATCATTCCATGCAATGAGCCTGAGCTTTCATTTCTATGGCATGTGCCAAACTCTGCCATACGTATCGGTAAATCACGATAGCTTCTGGTGTGAGAATTAAAAATCTGCACATGACAAGGGCAATTCATGGGTTTTATTGCTAGCTTTGTACTTTCAGATTCATCAATAATGAACATATTTTCACGAAACTTATCCCAATGTCCCGATTTTTCCCACAGCTCTTTGCTTACTAAAATAGGTGTTTTTACCTCAAAGTAGCCATTGTTCATTAACTTTTTTCTGATGTAAGACTCAAGAACATTATATAAAGTATATCCCTGTTCATGCCAAAAAATCTGCCCAACAGCTTCCTCTTGAATGTGAAATAAGTCCATATCCTTAGCAATTTTGCGGTGGTCGCGTTTTTCTGCTTCCTCCAGACGTTTAAGATAAGTATTTAATTCATCCTTATTTCTCCACGCGGTGCCATATATTCTTTGCAACATTGGGCCCTTAGAATCGCCACGCCAGTATGCACCTGCTACTTTCATAAGTTTAAACGCTTTAACTCTGCCAGTTGATGGTGAGTGCGGACCACGACATAGGTCTACAAAGTTGCCTTGTTTATAAACAGTTAGGTTTTCGTTTTCTGGTATTGATGAGACAATATCAACCTTGTATCTTTCACCTATATTACTAAAGAAATCAATTGCCTGCTTACGAGTCCAAACTTCTCGGACGAATCTGTGGTTACTTTTTATAATTTCCTTCATTTTTTTTTCTATTGCAGTAAGATCGTCCGTGGTAAAGGCACGATCTGTAGCAAAATCATAGTAGAAACCATCTTGAATTGTTGGCCCGATAGTAATCTGAGTATTAGGAAAGAGCTCTTTTACTGCCTGCGCCATTATATGAGCAGCATCATGCCTTATTATATCTAAACCCGCTTCGTCACTCAGTTGTATTACCTCTATCTCTGTATCAGATTCAATTTCACGTGAGAGATCATACAACTCACCATTTACCTTAAAGGCAATTGCTTCTCTCAAAGCATCCGGTTGTAATATATCAAAGCCAGTGACTCTACCACTGTATTCTTTTACTTTTTGTTCGGATAAAAAGGTAACTTTTATCATTCATTAGACCTTTTGTCATCCCAGTGCTTGACACTGGGATCCATGTTTCTTTCTTTTCTAGATTCCAGCGTCACGCGCTGAAATGACACCAAAAGGTGAGCTACTGATCTTTCAGTTAAATAACAGTTGTACAAGAGATCTATTACATACTTGCTGTAAGAAATTTTAATTGTTGACATACCTAGTTAATAATACGGCCTGTTCTTTTTTAACCTGAGTGCAATTGCTTCTTCCCAAACTTCACCATTACGCAATAGCTTTTCTTTATTGTACATTAGCTCCTCTCTTGTTTCAGTAGCAAATTCAAAGTTAGGACCCTCCACAATTGCGTCAACTGGACATGCTTCTTGGCAAAGTCCGCAATATATGCATTTTGTCATGTCAATATCATAGCGTGTGGTGCGGCGACTACCGTCTTCTCTTTCCTCTGCTTCAATAACTATTGATTGAGCAGGGCAGATAACTTCGCATAACTTACAAGCTATGCATCGTTCTTCACCACTTGGATACCTACGCAACGCATGCTCACCACGAAACCTTGGACTTAAAGGGCCCTTCTCCATAGGATACCTCAAAGTAACCTTTGGCTTAAACATATATTTTAATGTAATAACAAACCCTTTAATTAACTCTACAGAAGACCAGTACCAAGCTAATTTCTTGAGCATAAAATATTTAAAACTTGTGTCAGTCATTATAAATCATATTATCAGTTTTCAAAATAAATATTTTCACCTGGGTGACTTTTTAGGTATTTTGGTTTCTTAAGTGTAATATTGCTAAGTAGTTTATATCAATAATGACAAACACAAATGAAACTATTTTCGCTTTATCGACCGTATTTGGTAAGTCAGGAGTTGCAGTAGTCAGAATTTCAGGCAACTACGCGCTTAAAGCTTTAAATCATTTTCATATTAAGAAAGAAATTAAACCAAGATTTGCTACTTTAGTTGATCTATATGATGATTCCAGTGAATTGATAGATAATGGAATAATCATCTATTTCCCTGCTCCAAACAGTTTCACTGGCGAGGATGTTATAGAGTTACAAGTGCATGGAAGCAAGGCCGTCATAAAAATCATCTTGGAGAAATTATCAAAAATTTTCGTTATGGCCAGGCCTGGAGAATTCTCACTTAGGGCTTTTCTAAATGGTAAATTTGACTTAACGCAAATAGAAGGAATTGCAGACTTAATTGATGCTGAAACGAAAATGCAAGCTAAACAAGCGATTAAGCAGATGTCAGGAGAATTGGAGAGACTATACAGCAATTGGAGGCAAAGATTAATAACGATACAATCTAAAATCGAAGCATATATAGACTTTCCAGAGGACATTTGGGCAGAAAAAAGTGAATTGGAAAAAATTAATAATGAAGTGCAATCTCTCGTGCAGTTGATACAAGAGCATTTAAATGATAATAGACGGGGCGAAAGGTTGCGTGAGGGTTTACATATTGTAATAACTGGTGAACCAAATGTCGGTAAATCAACTCTGTTTAATTTCTTAGCCAAGCGTGATATTGCTATTGTTTCTGAATATGCAGGCACAACAAGAGATATACTTGAAGCTCATATTGACATTGGTGGATACCCAATCATTCTCTCTGATACTGCTGGAATTCGTGAGAGTTCAGATCCAATAGAATCAGAAGGTATAAGTCGAGCGAAAAAAAGGTCTTTTGAAGCTGATTTAAGAATAGAACTATTTCCTTTTGAACAGCGTCATAATATCAATTGCAACGTTGTAAATAGCGATACTATTTATGTATTGAGCAAAGCTGACGATGTTATCAATAATCACAATATAAAAATTAATGGCATAGATCTTTTACCCATTTCTATTTTAAAGGGAATAGGTACAAACAAATTGATCTCTCTCATAAAAGAGAAGGCAAAGGAAAAATTTGGGCATGATAGAGACACTCCTATGATTACTCGGCAAAGGCATAGGAATCGCATGCAGAAAGCACTGGAACATTTACAACGTTTTAATATCGATAATCCAATTGAGTTGATATCTGAAGACTTGAGGCTTGCTGCATTTGAACTTGGTGCAGTAATTGGAATTATTAATGTTGAGGAAATATTGGATAGTGTGTTTAGTAGCTTTTGTGTAGGCAAGTAAGATTTTTATAGATTGCTTGAAATTAAATATTGTGGTAAAAAAGAGGTGGACGGATGGCCGAGCGGTTTAAGGCACCAGTCTTGAAAACTGACGTACGGAAACGTACCATGGGTTCGAATCCCATTCCGTCCGCACTTACTTCTCAGATTTAAAATGTTAGTTAATTTTTAGAGCTTATTTAGATGGTTCGTAACGCTGGAAATCTTGTCTAATCTAGCCACATCTTTTAAAAATACATCCCTTTGTAAATTGACCTTGTTAGCAAAGAAAGCTAATATCTATAAATAGATCACCATCTGAATATGGAAACCGATATAGTAATAATAGGTGCAGGGCCTATTGGAATATTCACTGCTTTTCAAGCGGGAATGCTTGATATGAGATGTAATATAATAGATGTTTTGGATCAAGCAGGGGGACAATGTACAGCTCTTTACCCAGAAAAGCCAATATATGATATACCTGGTTATCCTGTAATTACTGCCCAAAAATTAATTGAGCAGTTAATGGAGCAAGCTTCACCGTTTGAGCCTGTTTACCATTTAAGTCAAAAAGTGGAAAAGATTTCAAATAACGAAGGTGAAAACTTTACTATCATAACGAACATAGGTACAGAGGTAAAATGCAAAGCCGTTATCATTGCTGCAGGTAACGGAATGTTTGAGCCTAATCGTCCACCCTTAAGTGGTATATTAGAATATGAAAATAAATCTGTGTTTTATAGCGTAAATAAGATTTCTGATTTTCAGGATAAAACTATAGTCATTGCAGGGGGGGGTGATTCTGCGGCTGATTGGACTGTAGAACTTTCTAAGGTTGCGAAGAAAATTTATGTGATACATAGGAGAAAGGAATTTCGCTGCACTCCTGAAACTAGAAATAAATTAGAATCACTTGAAAATGATGGAAAGATAGAACTGGTAGTGCCATATCAATTACACGAACTAGCAGGAGGTAATGGGCAGTTGAGAGCAGTGATAGTAAAAAACATTGCCTCTAAGGAAGAAAAAGAAATATCCGCTAATTTTTTGCTGCCATTTTTTGGACTGTCAATGAATCTTGGTCCAATAAACAATTGGGGTATACAGTTAGAACATAGCCGCATAGTTGTTAATTCAGCTACGCTTAGAACTAGTAGAGATAGAATATATGCAATCGGAGATATAGCTACTTATCCAGGCAAACTAAAATTGATACTAAATGGTTTTGCTGAGAGCGCCATGGCTTGTTATGACATATACAAAGTAATTCACAATTCTCCAGTTAATTTTCAATATTCAACTTCAAAGGGAATTCATGGAAATAAAGAGTAAGGAGATCCATGAACCTACATGGAGTTATCTCAAGCATAAGGGAATACAAACGAAAAAGATTACTTTACAAATTTCCCCAACTCCCTTATCATATCAATAAGAGTATTTATCCTTGTTTTTAATCTCTGCAGATTTAACAACAAAATTCAGTAAAAAACTCAGGTATATATTGGCAGATTACATAAAATTATAGCGGCTGCATGTCTTTTTTATTTTTGCTACATTCAGCCAAAATGCGCTTTAAATAAGCGTTAGCACATTATTACAATGCCAATTTACATTATTATAGGGTCAAAACTCGTTACACGGGGATTCTTTTGCCTTTTTTCTTCATTTGGTGAATTTCTTAATACTTGTAACTAAAGCTTCAGGCCAGCACTTGATGCTGGAATCCAGAAATCTTTTGAGCACAAAAGTTATGCTAGGTTTTGTTGGTAAGAAACCAGTGTCAGCTACTCGGATGACACCAAAGGGGCACTTGGATAGAGGCTACTTGAATAACACCATCATAAGGTGAACCAGTGTCAAGCACTGGAATGACAAGGAAAGGGCTACTTGGATGACAAGAAAAAGGACGCTGATATGACACCAAAGAGGCTGACACCACCATAAAGTAAATTCCACTAACACTATAGGAGACTAACATGAACTTTTTAAAATTTATCGAACTATGCTTTCAAACGGTGATGCCGGGATGTGAGTATAACAATTATCAGTATATAAAAATTATAGCAGACAGGCTTGAAGCAGCAAGCACTGGTGAAGTGAAGCGAATAATATTCAATATGCCTCCGCGCTCGATGAAGTCTATGTGCGTGAGTGTTGCATGGCCCGCATGGATACTTGGTAATCAGCCAACCGCAAGAATAATAGTTGCAAGCTATTCTCAGCGGCTTAGCGAAAAGCATTCGCTTGACACCAGGTGCGTGATGCAGTCTAGTTGGTATAGAGTGCTATTTCCAGAGGTAGAACTATGCAAAGACCAGAACACTAAATATAAATTTCAAACAGTGCAGAGAGGATGTAGGATTGCAACATCTATAATGCACCCATTTGTCTAGACCATTTTTTTCAAAGTGATCCGATTTTTAAAATGAATATGTTGATAAATACGTCGACACACATTTAAAGTATTTATCAATATATTCATTTACTGTTTATGATAATAAAGATCAGCAGGAACTTTATAATGTAGAGTCTGATGTCGCCTTCTATAGTTATACCAAGCAACAAAATCATTTATTATAAGATTTAAATCTCTGATACTATTTGGTCTATAATAATATATAGCTTCTTGCTTTAAAGTTCTCCATAAGCGCTCAACAAATATATTGTCGAAGCAACGTCCTTTATGGTCCATACTGATTTTAATATTAGCACGCTCTAATTCCATAATAAAGTTGTAGCTAGTAAACTGCACCCCCTGATCACTATTAAAAATCTCAGGTTTACCTTGTTTTAGAGCTTCTTTGAGAGTATAAAGGCAAAATCCAGCATCGAGATATGGTGATAATGAATGAGCAATAATATAGCGACTATACAAGTCCATTATTGCCACAAAATAGATAAACTTACCTTCTACCATAATATATGTTATATCAGTAGCCCATACCTGATTAACTCTACAAATAATCAAATCTTTGAGTAAATAAGGATATATTTTATGCTTTTTTTCTTTAATACTTGTATTACATCTTTTTCTACAATACAGCCCACTAATCTTCATTTTTTTCATAATTCTTAAGATTTTTTTGTGATTGACTACTACTCCACTCGCTATGATTTCAGCAGTAATTTTACGATATCCATAACGGCAATCAGAAGCCAAATATACTTCTTGAATCAAATTTGCTACTTCACTTTCGTTATTAATTATAGGCCTATAATATAGGCTAGATCTGCAAATCCCCAATAAATCAGCCTGTTTCCTAATTGACAGATCAGAATCTTTTTCTATAAACCTTACTCTATCTTTTTTGCTTATTTCAGTAATTTTTTTTTCAAATAGCTATTTTCCACTGTCAATTCTCCTATTACTTTATGTAAACTTTCTATTTCTTGCGCTAAGATTCTTTGTTTTCTCGCACTTTCACTTTCTTCAACAAATAGGTCTTTTAACCTTGCCAATACTCTATCACGCCAATCATATAGATTTGTTGATGGTATTTTATATTCACTACATATCTCAGCTGTGCTTTTTTGATTTTTTATTGCTTCCAAAGCTATCTTTGCTTTTAACTCTGGTTCATATTTTTTTGTTGCCATACTTTTACCCCTTTACCTTCCTACTCGGATCAACCATTTTTTTTTGGTCTAGTTTATGGGGTGCATTATAGGTATAAGCAACAACTTAAAAAAGTTTTAATCTAATGTTGATCGCAGTCCTGGCATCTCATCACCACTTAGCCAACTTAAAAACGCTCCCCCACCAGTTGAAATATATGTAAAATCTTTATCGGCAAGACCTGCAGCATTTACTGCAGATAGGCTATCTCCTCCCCCTATTACACTGGTTAATTTTCCTTCGTGTGTCAAATCACTTACTACTCTCATCACCTCTACTGTACCATTTGCAAAAGCTGAATGTTCAAAAACACCAATAGGTCCGTTCCACAGCAGAGTTTTACTGCTTGCTATTATACCGCTTATTGTGCTTAAAGTTTGAGGTCCGATATCTAAAATTATATCACCGTCCAAAATGGATTCAATTTTTCTTAAAACGCCAGTGCTATAATCAGAATTTACTGCAACCAAAACGTCTTCTGGCACAACTATTTTGCAATTGTTTTTATTTGCCGTCTCAACAATATCGTGCAGAAGATCATCAACGCCATTTTGAAAAAAAGACTTGCCTATATTAACTTTATTAAATAACAAAAAATTATTAGCAATTGCGCCGCCCAGAATAAGGTAATCAACCTTTTCTGCTAGCTTTATAAGCATTTTTATTTTAGTTGATATTTTAGCTCCACCAACTATCGCAGTAATAGGTTTAGCGTCAAACGATATAGCTTGCTCAAGATACTTTAGCTCATCTTGCAAGCAAAATCCTGCATAAGAAGGTAAAAATTCCGTAATGCGTGAAATAGAAGCGTGAGCTCTGTGAGAGCAAGAAAACGCATCATTTATATATATATCTGCTAGAGATGCTAATTGTTTAGCAAAATTTGAATCATTCTGCTCTTCTTCTTTATAAAACCTCAGATTCTCTAGTAATATTATATCTCCTCCATCCATCGCATTTATTGCTCTTTGTACTCTCTCACCAATACAATCATCAATAAATTTCACTTCTTTGCTTAGCAGCCGCGATAAAGTTTCAACTACGTTTTTTAGCGATAGGTTACTGTCTTTTGCTTTTGGACGCCCAAAATGTGAGATAATAATAACTTTTGCACCTGCATTTGCTAAATATTGAATGGTAGGTAGAGCTCTCAAAATACGAGTGGTATCACAAATTCTTTCATTTTTTATAGGAACATTGAAGTCGACCCTGAGTAGAACATTTTTATTGTGAAAATCACAACTCTCTATGCTAGGTACATTTATCATAAAATTAAAGAGCTATAAAGTTACTATATAATAGTTTAACCCAAAGCAAAGTATACAAATGAAGAGATCTTAAATGCCAAATAAATTAATAAATAGGAAAATTACTACAAATACTTTCAACTTTATTTTTTACTGCTCTTTCAATATCAGGGCTATTTCCATCAATTAATCCCTGAATTACTTCATTTATTAGATTAGCTACTTCTCTAAAATCTTCTTTCTCAAGTCCGCGTGTTGTCTCAGCAGCGGTACCAAAACGGAGCCCTGAAGTAATGGTTGGTTTTTCTGTGTCAAACGGCACGGAGTTTTTATTGCAGGTAATGCCAGCTCTTTCAAGGCTATTCACAACGTCCTTTCCAGTCAATTTCCGTGATCTTAAATCAACTAGCACTATATGAGAGTCAGTGCCGCCAGTTATAATGTCAAGTCCATGTTCTTGCAGCGCTTGAGCTAACACTTTTGCATTTTCTACAACTTTTTTACTATAAGTTTTAAACTCTGGCGTTAATGCTTCCTTAAATGCAACAGCTTTTGCAGCTATCACATGCATAAGCGGTCCACCTTGCAACCCTGGAAAAACTGCAGACTGAATTTTTTTATGTAACGCTTCATCATTTGTCATTACCACTCCGCCACGAGGACCTCGTAGAGTCTTGTGAGTTGTTGAAGTTATAACATGCGCATATTTGGCAGGTGATGGGTAACAACCTGCAGCAATAAGCCCTGAATAGTGAGCAATATCTGCAAGCAGATATGCACCAACTTTATTCGCAATTTCACGAAAGCGCTCGAAATCTATTTTTCTTGGATAAGCAGAAGCACCAGCAATGATTAGCTTCGGTTTATGCTCCAGCGCTAGCCTTTCCACCTCATCCATATCAAGCAGGTAAGTGTCTCTATTAACTGTATACTGAATCGACTTAAACCACTTACCAGAAAGGTTTGGTGCTGCACCATGAGTTAAATGTCCACCGCAGTTCAGTGACAATCCAAGTATTGTATCACCCGGAGCAAGCAGTGAAGCAAACACTGCTTGATTTGCCTGAGAACCAGAGTGAGGTTGAACGTTTGCAAATTTAACACCAAACAGCTTACAAAGCCTTTCTATAGCCAGATTTTCAACTTCATCTACATACTCACAGCCACAGTAATATCTTTTACCAGGATAACCTTCTGCATATTTATTAGTCAGAAAAGAACCCTGTGCTTCCATCACTGCTTTACTTGCAAAATTCTCCGATGCAATCAATTGCAACTGCGATCTTTGACGCTGCAGTTCCTTCTCTATAGAGAGATAAACTTCATTATCACAAGACTTTAAATTATTTTCAGAGTTACAAATCCTTTCTGAAGCAATTGTCATAAGACCTTTTCCTTAACCACATAAATCCAAAAACAGCCAAAAGCAGACATACAGGAATAATTGATATTGCTTTTACCAGCAAATCAGTACCATACAAAGGATTTCCTTGTATTACCGTTCCATTCCAACATAAGTCTATTATTTTTGCAATTCCAGTATGAAAAAAATAGCCAAAAACCATAACTATCATGTTTGATACAGCTGTGGCCAAGCCTACCAAGTTATTGTTTACATAACTTATTGCTTTGTAAATAGTAATTACCTGATACCCAGATGCAAAGCCGATAACAAGAAGTGTAGGTAATGCAATATATAAACCGCCAACTTGTGTAAAAAGCAAAAGAAAGCTAGCGATCATTGCAAAAGAACACGCAATAATCACCTCGTAATGTTTGTCTGGATACTTCTCCAGTAAATAAGCGAGAAAGAATGATCCAGCCCCCATGCCTATGAACATGAGAGAGGAAAGTGAAGATGCCAAATCTCCGGTCATTTGATATGCTTCACATAAGAACGCTTTTGCCCAACCATCAGCAAAACCTTCTAGTGGCCCAACCATCAAGCCCCCAAAAAAGCTGATTAGAATGATATGTTTATTGAAAAGTACAGTTTTTAAATCTTGAAGTATGTTGTCATTTCTACTCTCCTCTATGTTACTGTTTGGCGTTATTAAAAGCAATAGCAGAGCAAGTAAACAACCAAATGCTGAGAAAGTGTATATAACATAATTCCAACCAAATTTATTGAGCAAAAAGTCTAGAGGTAATCCACCATAAATAGCTCCCAGTAACCCTATTATTATAGATAAACTAGCCATCCTTGCTGATTTTTCTTGTGAGAAATACATACTTGCAACTTTAAAGAGCCCAATTGCCGAAGCAGATGACCCAACTCCAACAATCATTCTACCAAGTATTGAGTAATACCACTCATCAAAGCATATTAGTGGTAATGTCCCAGCAAACGTTAAGACAATACATGCAGGCAAAACAAACTTTGGCCCAAATCTATCAAGGGCAAGACCAACAGGTATGTGAGCAAGCGTATAGCCTATATAATATAGCCCACCAAATTGACCAACATCTGTAATACTTATGTTAAATTTCGTTATTAATTCAGGCGCGATTATATTTGGAATTACACGTAATATATACTGGTATGCATAAAATAGTGATGCTAGCAACCATATGAAAAAGTTTCTCTGCAATCCTAATATTACCTAAAAAACAGAATTATAGGTATTTTATCAGCAAGGAGCAACACTTTTGTAAATAGCTACTCTAATCCGAGTATCTTTCTTAAAAGAGACCTTTTAGCATATCTATAACTGGTTCATGGATAAGGTATATGAAAAAAATTATACCACAGATGATAAGGATTTTTATAATTTTACCTTTATTCGCCTTTACCATAAGTTTTATTTTTTTTATAAAGTTCATTTTATTTACGCTTTTATTTCATGACAGTGACTATATCTTAAATAATATAATTTTCAATGAAATTCAGTATCAGAAACGCTGCAGTTAACTAAATATTAACCTTTTCGTGTGTAAAATATAACATAAAAGCAAGGTGAGTGAATGAACATAAACACAGCAGACAACACACTACAAAACTACACAACAAAATACATTGAACAAACATTTACCGCACACACAGGCAATAGATACGACAAGTTGTATAGGGAACTCTTAAGCAGCGTAGAAGAAATAATAAAGCTTACTATAAACGAAGCAAAACAATATGATAAAAGCCTAGAAGAATTACATAACGATTCAAGATTTAATAAGAAATTTGTTCAAGCCTTCGCCAAATATCAGCTGATGGAATTCTTAAACACTCATCCAAAGAAGAAAGAGATCGTTGCAGAATTTAACGATGAACATCACATCAACGAAAGCGATTTAAAAATTTTAAAGGCAGGAAAAGATTTAGTTAATAAAATAAACGACATTAACTTAACTCAAAAAAATGAGAAAAATGAAATATTGAACATTAGAAAGGTACTTGCTAAATCAATAGGAATGCCCTCTTCGAGAACTGAAAAATCCAAAGCAACTTTAGTAGAAAGTCCTGAGATGGTAAAAAATAGACGCACTTAACTTTTCCTAATTGGAAAATACTTTTAATCCTATGATACCCAGCACTACCAAAGCAAGGGAAAATAAACGCCCAAAATTTACTGGGTCATTAAAAAACATTATTCCTATTATCGCTGCACCTATAGAGCCTATACCAGTCCAAACTGCATAAGATGTTCCAAGAGGAATAGACTTCATTGCTAACGATAGCCAGTAAAGACTCACAGAACCGCTAACTAAAATAATTACTACAGGTATAAAACGAGTAAAGCCATTGCTATATTTCAGTGCTGTGGTCCATATTATTTCAACGAAACCAGCTAATAGCAAATACACCCAAGCCATAAATCAACTCTATCTTACTGAAATATTATACATAGGAATATTAAAAAGTTACCTTAGCATTTCGCATGCTTTAGTAATACTATCACATCCAATTTCTAATTGTTCCTGAGAGGTTGCATAAGAAATTCTGATAAAATTTTTCAGACCAAATGCAATTCCTGGAACAACAGCAACTAAATGATCTTCTAATAAATATTCGGCGAAATCAAGATCACTATTTATTACTTTACCACTTTTCGTGCTCTTATTCAACAAACCTTCACATGAGACAAACAAATAGAATGCACCTTGTGGAATAGATGCTGACAAGCCTGAAGCAGAATTTAGCTTTTTTACTACAAAATCTCTACGATCCTTAAAGATTTTTGTTCTTTCTTTCAAAAAACTATGATCACCGTTTAACGCTTCAACTGCTGCTGCTTGTGCTATTGAATTTGGGTTAGAGGTACTTTGAGACTGCAGTGTAGAAATAGCTTTTACTATATCACTCCTACCTGCAATATAGCCTATTCTCCAGCCCGTCATTGCATAGGCTTTTGATACTCCATTGACCACAAAAACTCTATCATAAAGTTTTGGCTCAACCTGAGCAATGGTAAAAAACTTTTCGTCGTATACTATGTGCTCATAAATATCATCTGTAACAACATTCACATGTGAATGTTTAAGCAATACTTGCGCTATGCTTTTCAATTCATCATATGTATAGACAGTTCCTGCCGGATTATTTGGTGAGTTAAGAATTAACCACTTAGTTTTCTCAGTTATATTGCTTTCCAGTAACTCCGGTGTCAGCTTAAAGTTTTGTTTGCACTCTAAAACAATTGGCAGACCGCCAAAAAGGCTTACCATATCAACATATGAAACCCAATAAGGAGCTGGAATTATAGCTTCATCGCCAGAGTTAATTGTTGCCATAAATAAGTTGAATAACACCTGCTTAGCACCAGCACCAACACAGATTTGACTAAGTGTATATTCTAGATTGTTATCCCTTTTTAACTTATTGATTATCGCCTCTTTAAGCTCACGCGTTCCATCAACAGCAGTATATTTAGTTTTACCTTCATTTATCGCTTGAATAGCTGCTTTCTTTATGTGATCTGGAGTGTCAAAATCCGGCTCTCCCGCAGCTAAAACGTAAATTTTCTTTCCTTCGCTTTTTAATCTGTTTGCCTTATCAGTCACAGCAATTGTAGGCGACGGTTTTATCAGAGACATCCTCTTTGCAAGGTCTGACATAATCTCACTAAAGTTAAATAAAAATGATAAACTCTACACAACAAAAAAGCTAGAAGTTTTATTATTTTACATAAAGGTTGGTATATTTATATTCTTAAATATAAATATTAAAAAACTTAATAAATTTAAAAAGGCAAATAAACCCCCGTATAGAGAGTTTTGACCCTATAATAATGTAAATTGGCATTGTAATAATGTGCTAACGCTTAAAATAAGCGCGATTTGGCTGAATGTAGAAAAAATAAAAAAGACATGCAGCCGCTATAATTTTATGTAATTTGCCAATAAATATTTGAGTTTTTTTACTGAATTTTGTTATTGAGCCCAAAAACAAGGATAAATACTCTTACTGATATGATAGGGAAAGTGGGAAGGTTTGTCAAGTAAGGTTTTCATTCCACCCTCATAAAGGCTTTTCATACAAGAGTTTTAGTAGTTTCTTACCAGGTCCACTAATGCAGCAATATTTTCAACCGGAGTATCAGGAAGCACTCCATGTCCGAGATTAAATATAAAAGGTAACCCTCTAAAACAATCTATTATACGCTTTGCTTCTTCAATTGCTTCTGACTTATTGTAGGCCAAAAGACTAGGATTAAGGTTCCCTTGCAGAGGAATTTTTAGATTTTCTTTCGCCCATTCTATTGGAACATTATAATCTATACTTACTGCAGATATACCTGTTTGCTCGCAGTAATCTGTATAAAGATTTTCAGCAGAGCGCGGAAAACCTATTATAGGAAAATCAGGAAACTTATTCTTTATTGCTGAAACAATTTTCTTTGTTGGCTTGATTACATACCTTTCAAACAGTTCTCCCTGCAATATACCAGCATTGCTGTCAAATAACTGAATAACATCTGCTCCAAACTCTATCTGTTTGATTAGATAAATAATTGTCGCTTCTGTTATTTTTTTAATTACTTCTTCTAGTTCTAGGGAACAGAAATGTAATACTTTAGAAAAAGTTTTACTACTACCACCCTCTATGATGTAGGAAGCTACCGTCCACGGCCCTCCAGCAAAGCCTATAAGGGACTTTTCCTCTGATAATTGGCTTCTTACTTTCCTGATGGCATTTAAGATTGGAAAGGTTTTAGTTTCAAATTCTTGTGAATTTTTTAACTCCTCAGAGCTTTTCACAGGTTTTATTATTGGACCCACACCGCGAACAAAATTCACATCACAACCTAAAACGTCAGCTATTATTAAAATGTCTGAAAAAATTATGGCTGCGTCCATATCAAATCTTTTTATTGGCTGTAGCGTCAGCTCTACCACTAAATCTATGCTATAGCATATCTCCATGAAATTACTCGTTTTTTCTACGGCTTTGCGATACTCAGGAAGAGATCTACCAGCCTGGCGCATTAACCAAATAGGTACTTTTTCATTTGGCTTATTCTGCTTAATAATTCTTACTATCGCTGGTTTGTTGCTTTCCA